>CAWCOI010000008.1:0-426589 GCA_963797125.1 uncultured Thermoleophilia bacterium
GGTCGTCGAGATCGAGAGCGCGGCCGTCGCCGGTCGTCCGCGCCGACACGAATCGCATCCACGCCGCGAGGGCGAGCGCCGTCGCCTCGGGGGAGCCGCAGGCGGCGAGCCGCTCACGGATGGGGCCGAACCAGCGGTTGGGGATCTTCTGCGACCCGTCCATCGCGATCTCGGCGAGCCGGTGGCGGACGGCCTCGTTGTGCCAGCGCGCCACCAGCTGGTCCTCGTAGGCGCGCACGTCGAAGCCTTGTGGCACCAGTAGTCCGGGCTCGACGTCGTCGCGCATAGCAGGCGGGCTCACGACCGCCATGAGCGTGGGATCGCTCGCGACATCGGCGACGTAGGTGTGGCCGGCGAGCAGTCCGAGGTAGGCCATCGCCGAGTGAGAGCCGTTGAGCAGCCGCAGCTTCATCATCTCGTACGGCGTCACGTCGTCGGTCAGGGTCACGCCCGCGGATGCTGCCCGCGCCGAGCAGCAGGCGGCGAAGGAGTCCTCGACGACCCACTGCGAGAACGGCTCCGTGACCACGACTCCTTCGTCGCGCAGGCCGAGCAGCTGCTCCGCTTCGTCGAGGTCGGTGGGCGTGGTCGGGGGGGTGATGCGGTCGACCATCGACGACGGGAAGGCGACACTGTCGCCGATCCAACGTGCGAGCGCAGGGTCGACGGCGTCGGTGTAGTCGAGCACCGCCGCGCGCAGGACCTCACCGTTGCCGGCCAGGTTGTCGCAGGACAGCAACGAGAGGGCCCTGCGTCAGCGGCGGCGCCTGGCCTGCCAGGCCCCGTACCAGCTGACCGACGACGGACGACGTCTCCTGGCCGGCAGCGGCGCGGTCGTAGCGGTAGCCCTTCTCGGTGACCGTCCAGCGTGACCACGCGTGTGGACGGCGCGGCGAGCCGTCGGGTGGAGCTCGTCGGGCTGCTCGGCGGCGAACAGCAGCTCACGCACGACGTCGACGACCTCGAGGTGGGAGTGTGAGCCGTCGCGGACGAGGACCGAGTAGGTGCCGTCCTGAGGCCCCAGCTGGTCGATGACGTCGCGGCTGCGCTGGGTCACGCCGCGGTGGCCCGCCACCCGCGGCCGCCGGCTGCCGCCATCGCGCGCGCCGTGAAGACCAGGCTGTGTGCCCGCGCGAACGCACCGATGCCGAGGTGCACGATGCCTACGTCGTCGGCCGATGCGAGGGGTTGCACCGAGGCGGCGGCAAGGGTCGACCGGGACAGCAGGCGCTGGCTGGGATTCACCCGGGCATCATCGCACCCGGGTCAGCGGCGCAGCTCGTCGAGGAGTGACGGCTTCTCGGGCGCCCAGCCCGAGCTCGCCCCGCGCCTTGTCGCCGCGGGCCTGCTGGTCGAGTGCGAAGGCGCCCAGCAGTCCGCCCGAGGCGCGCCTGCGTCTGCTCGGCCGGCTCGGCCTCGACCCGGTCGGCGACGGTGAGGGCGATCTCGCGGACCGTCGGGTTGTCGCCCGACGCGGCCAGGTAGGCCGTCCCCCGGTGACGCCTGTCGAGGGCCGCGACGTAGAGCGGCGAGGTCGTCGACGTGGACCGTCGTCCAGTGCTGGTCGCCGCTGCCGGGAACAAGAAGCGTGCCGTCCTCTGTACGTGGGCCCTGCAGGATGAGGTTGACGAGGCCGCCACCGTGGCCGTACACGACACCTGGTGTGATGACGACGCTGCGCACGTTGTCCTTGGCGGCGTCCAGCACCCGGGCGTCGAGCGGCAGCCGCCAGGAGGTGAGCTCCGGCGGGGCGAACGGCGTGGTCTCGGTGAGGTCGCTGCCGTCGCCGTGGGTCCAGATGCCGCTGGTGTGCAGGTAGGTCTTGCCGGTGCCGTGCAGTGACGGAGGAACGCCTGGACCACGCCGGCATCGACCGTGGCACTCGTCGCGTCGCCGGGCGAGGCCAGGTGGATGACCGCGTCGGCCTCGGACGCCGCCTCGGCCAGCAGGTCGGTCTCGGTCAGGTCACCAAGGACGGGTGTCGCTCCGGCGGCCTTCACCTGCGCGGCCTTGTCCTCGGAGCGGACGAGCGCGGTGACCTGGTGTCCGGTTGGCGAGCAGACGCGGCAGCAGCGCGCTGCCGACGTAGCCGGTGCCGCCGGTGAGGAACACGTTCATGGGAGGGACCTTCCCGGTTGTCGCAGGGATTTACCGAGGGGAAACATCACGGGTGCGTCGCAGACACACGCGGTGGCTTAGCTCGTCTCGACCCGCTCGAGAGGCGGGGCGCGTCTAGGGTTCCGCCGACTCCGCGGGTCAGGAGGCGGGCTGGTCCGAGAGACGCAGGCACCACCCCGGTGGTGTTCCACGGCGGGACAAAAGCCCGGGAGACCTGATCGGCCCGTCCCGTCAGGGCCTCGGTCCCCTGGGAGCTCGTCATGTCCACGACCGCACCAGGTCCACCGTACGACATCCCTGGCGGCGCGGCTATTTCCGTCGTCGTCGCAGCGCACGACGTCGCCCGGCTGACCGCGCTCGGCCGCGGCGGCAACGCGAGCATGCTGCTCTACGCCTACCCGCGCACGCACGAGCGGCTCAACGTGCCCGACACGCTCAAGGCCCAGATGTCCTCGCGCATCACGCCGCCCATGGTGCTGATGTCGCACCTCGGGGAGCGCGCTGATGTCGGTGACCGGCTCGTCGCTCGACTGGCACGACGCGCTGACCGGGCACTCGACCGACGCCTTCGTGCAGGAGCGGTTCGGCGAGTCGTCCTACGCGGTCGACCGCAACTCGTGGCGGCAGAAGCGCCCGCCGAGGGCTGCTCGACGAGCTCTGGAAGCACGACCTGGGAGCGCGCGACCTGCACGCCAGCGTCAACTGGTTCAGCAAGGTGCGTGCCGGCGGACGACGAGCGCGGCACGCTGACGTTCGTCCCGGACCACGCCGCCGCAGGCGACTGGGTCGAGGCTGCGCGCCGACCAGGACGTGCTCATGGTGCTCTCGAGCGTGGGTCCACCCCCTCGACCCGGCCGTCAACTGGCAGGCCAAGGCGCTGCGGCTCGGGCTGTCGCACGGTGCACCCGCCCGAGCCGGACGACCCGTCCGCACTGTTCCGCGACGAGTCCGCCCGGTCGTTGCAGCTGGCGGGAGGCGTCACGCCATGACTGTCCTCTTCGACGACATCGGTCGGCCCCGGCGACGGATGGACCGGCGAGGTCACGGCGGGAGAGAGGCTGCGCATCGTCGACCTGCACGGCAACCAGGCCGTCGACACGCTGTTCTACGACGCCGCACGACTACGACCAACCGCTACAGCGCCGTCGACACCGTGCGAGAGCAGGGCGCCGTCTACCTCACGACCGGATCGCGCGCTGCTCGACTGGATCTCGACGCGCTCGTGACCATCGTCGGCGACGCCTGCGGCCACCACGACACGGTCGGCGGCGCCTGCCGCAGGAGAGCAACGTCGTGCGCTACGGCGAACACACGCGGCACCAGCACGCGTGCCGAACACGTTCCTGCGCGTAAGGCGCACGCAGTGGGGCACGGGTCGACGGCGCGACCTCGCGCAGAACGTCAACTTCTTCATGAACGTGCCGGTGACCTCCGACGGGCGGGCTGAACTTCGCCGACGGCATCTCCGCGCCCGGCAAGTACGTCGAGCTGCGGGCCGACCGCGACATGCTCGTGCTGATCAGCAACTGCCCGCAGCTCAACAACCCGTGCAACGGCTAGGACCCCACGCCGGTCCAGCTGCTCGGGTTGGGGGCGTGACCGCGCTCGCTGAGCCCGAGCCCGCAGGTCGCGGTCGACGGTCGAGGTCGTCGCCGCCCGGCACGCAGACCACCGTGCAGGACTGCCGGCCGCCTCGGGCTCTGGGACGTCGGCGTGCCGCCCTCCGGCGCCTGGACGAGCGCTCGTTCGGGCTGGCCAACCGGCCGTCGGCGACGCCGCCGACGCGGCCGGGCTGGAGGCGGTGCTCCGCGGGCCCGGCTGCACTTCGCGACGCGGACGCTGGTCTGCCGTAGCCGGCGCCGCAGCCGCCGCAACGCTGGACGGAGCGCCGGTGCCGCCCGGGCGTGCCGTCGTCGGTCAGGCCGGTCGGCGTGCTCGACCTAGGGCCGCTCGGCGGCGCCGGGCCTGCGCGGGTACGTCGCCGTCGCGGCGGGATCGACGTGCCCGAGAGTGCTGGGCAGCCGGGCCACGTTCCGCTCGGCGGAGTTCGGCGGGCTCGCGGGCGCGCGCTGCGCAAGGGTGACGACCTGCCGGTAGGCGCGCAGGACGGATCGGCGCGCCGACCGACGTCGCCGCCGCTGCTGCCCGACGCTGTCGGCCGAGTGGACGCTGCGGGTCATCCCCGGTCCGCACGGCGCGCCCGACCACCTCACCGAGGACGGCGTCGACGAGCTGTTCGCGGCCGACCTGGACCGTCGACCATCGCTCCGACCGCACCGGGATCCGGCTGGTCGGCCCGGCACCCGGCTGTCCGGACGACGGTGGCGAGGCCGGCCTGCACCCGTCCAACCTGCACGACAGCGCCTACCCGGTCGGCGGGATCATGCTGTCCGGCGACACCCCGGTGATCGTCGGCCCCGACGGGCCCGAGCCTCGGCGGCTTCGTGGTACCGGCCTCGTGGTGATCGAGGCCGACCGGTGGAAGCTCGGCCAGCTCGCGTCCGGCGACCGCGTCCGGCTCGTCCCGGTCGACGCCCGAGGCGGCCGACGCCAGGCCAACGCCGAGCGTGCGCGGTGCTGGCCGGGCGCCGCCGCGGTCGCCGGCCCAGGCAACACGGCTGACCGCCAGGCGACCGGGCGGCTCGCCGTCGGCCGCCTGCCGACGGCGCCCGGCCACGAGCTCACCGTCGCGTCGGCCGGTGACCACCACGTGCTGCGTCGAGGCGGGCCCGCCGCTGCTCGACCTGACCGGTACGGCTGGGGATCCATCTGCTCGCGCGGGCTCTGCGGCGAGCGCCCTGCGCGGGTGTCATCGAGCTGGTCGAGGGCGTGCGCTCGATGCTGATCGGCGTCGACGCCGACGTGCTGGCGCTCGGGGAACTCGCGGCGAAGGTCGTCGCAGCGTGGCCGACGCTACCCGACCCTGGACGTCCGTCGAGCTGCCGGTGCGCGAGGTGGTCCTGCCCGCTGGCGCTCGACCACCCGCTCGCGCACGAGGCGATGGCCCGCTACCAGACCGTCGGTGCGCGCCGGACGCGCCCTGGTGTCCCGGACAACGTCGAGTTCATCCGCCGGGTCAACGACCTGGCGAGCGAGGCGAGGTGTTCGACGTCGTCACGACGGCGACCTACCTCGTCGTCGGGCTGGGCGACGTCTACCTCGGCGCGCCGGTCGCCGTGCCGCTCGACCCGCGGCACCGGCTGGTCACCACGAAGTACAACCCCGCCCGCACCTGGACGCCCGCAGAACGCCGTCGGCATCGGCGGCATCTATCTGTGCGTCTACGGGATGGAGGGTCCCGGCGGCTACCAGCTCGTCGGCCGGACGGTGCCGGTCTGGCGGCTACGGAGCCGACTCGGCCGAAAGGCCGTGGCTGCTGCGGCAGTTCGATCGGCTGCGGTTCAAGCCGGTGACGGCCGACGAGCTCGCCGAGCGCGCGAGCCGAGATGGCTGCAGGCACAGCGGTTCTCGAGACGCGGCGGGCAACGCTGCGACTCGCCGATCTGCAGAATGCCGGCCTTGACGACGAGTCCATGGCCTTCACAGAGCGGCGCAGGACGGCATTCGCCGAGGAACGGGCGCGCTGGTCGGAGCAGGCGCGGGTCGCGAAGGCCGACGGTGACAGCGCAGGAGGCGGCCTGGATCCGCCGGCTGGACGACGCAGAGGTCGCAGCCCTGACTCTCGACACTCGTCGTCCCAGACATCGTCGAGTTCCTCGATACGGGGAAGGTGGCCGCACGCAGCGTGGCGGGCGAACCCATCATGTTCGGCCGTCCAGGCCCCGAGCTCGACTACTGGGAAGGTGAGGAATAGCCGGACGCGGTCTAAGAACAGGGCACTGGGCCGCGCGAGCGTTCACGAATGACCCTTGAGCCGACTTGCTTCTCTGATCATGCTTAGCAGGGCATCACGCTCCGCGCGCCCGTTCGGGAAGTCATCGTCCCGATCCGCTCGCCACGCTGCGACCATCGCAAGCATGAGGGTCCGGCAGTCGCGAAGCAGGACTGGATCGGCGGCTGCGTAGTGATCGCCAACCTCGTCGGGTGCGTGGGCGATGTCGAACTCGACTGGCCCGTAGCAACACGTCTCGAGGTCAATGAACCGCATCCCGCCGGTCGTTCTCAGCAGGTTGCCGGCGTGCGGTTCGCCGTGCAACAGCTGCTCGTCCGCGCCGCGGTCGACGACGGCCCGGCGAAGGCTGCGCAACGAGTGGGTCAGGAGTTCCCGATCTGCGTCGATGAGCTCCGGACTCTGCGAACGGTCTCGGACGATCGATTGCGCTTCTTCGACTCGATCCGTGAAGTGTGGTGCAGGCGCATCGAGCTGCCCATGCCTGCATGCAGGCGTTCGAGCGTCTGCGCGTACTCGGCCGGCGCGGTTTCGGCCGCAGGCAAGGGCTCGTAGTACGTCCAATATGTGATCGCGAAGCCGTCACGTACATGAACGCGAGGCTGCACCCGAGGCTCGAGCACAGCGATCGGGCAGTCGGCCTCCTCAAGCCGCCGTGCCATCTCGACTTCGAACGCTGCAACTTCATGGTTCCGTCGAACCGGGGGCGCGACGCGAGCAAGCACACCACACGGCCGCAGTCGCAGAGCGAGTCGGTTCGAGTTCTGGATGACGCTGGCATCTTCAACGCTCAGACCAAGCTCTGACGCAGAGGACACAACCGCATCCACCGCGGGCTGAACTTGTGACGTGTGCATGGTCGTATCGTGCCTCGTGTCCCGCAAGCGGGCGGTAGGGGTGGCCGCGTGCTGGCGTGGGCCAGCGTGCTGGCTGCACCCGACCCCCTCCCCTCCCCTCCGGTCGCAATGCGATGGGCGGGGCCTGGTGGCGGGCGGGTGACCCGCCGACATAGGCGCGCCCCACCTGCGCGCGGCGCGGCCAACCCGGTGCACGGACTTGGGGTGTTGAGGCGCGCAACCTGAGGTTTTCCCTGAGATCGCGCCGAGGCGTTGCGGATGCGAAAACGAGAAGGCCCCGTTTCCAGGGCCTTCTGTCATAGCGGGGGCAGGATTTGAACCTGCGACCTCCGGGTTATGAGCCCGGCGAGCTACCTGACTGCTCCACCCCGCGACGCGGCATACAGAATAGCACCGTCCGTTTCCGCCGTGTGAGCGGCGGGGTCGAGGGCCGACCGCCCGGCCACGGCACGCGTTTGAAAGTCGGTGCGGCACTGTGGTAGAAAGCGCCTCGGATAGCCGGCGGGCCCCTTGTGAGGGCCGCGTTGGCAACGCTCCTTCGACGCGCGACAGGTGTTCGAGAACGTGATCCAGGCAGGCGAAACACGATGATCGGGCGAACCGCCGAGGTGACGTACCATCGGCCCGACATCGCAGTCGTGGTGCTGGAGGGCGGTCAGGATCTCGTGACGGCGGACGAGACGGAGGAGCTCGTCGCAGGGCTGATAACCGCGCACGACCTCGTCGTCGTCGATCTCAGCGGCACGGATTTCGCCGACTCCGCGTTCATCGGCGTGCTCCTTCGCGTCAACAGGCTCGCTGCGAAGCGCTGGAAGGGTGGTGCGGCTCCAGCTTGGCCCCTCACCCGTCGTTCGCCGCGCGCTCGAGATCAGCGGTGTGCTGGGTCTGCTGAAGATCACCGACACCCGAGAGGAAGCGCTCGGGGAATAGCAGCTCGCTTCAGCGGTCGTGATCCGCGAGCTCTATCTCGAGGTCGACGCGGGTCCCCGTCTCGCCGGGCGTGACGATGACCGAGTCCATCGTGCCCTCCATGATCGTCATGCCCCGCCCCCGCGTTGGATCGGTGATCGGCGGCCGCCACGTCCCGTCGTCCTCGATCGCGATTCGCAGTGCGCCGGCGCGGTGCTCGAGCGTGATCCGGATCGTCCCTGCTCCCTGACGGTAGCCGTGCTCGATGGCGTTGTTGCATGCCTCCGAGACGGCGAGGATCGTGTCCGCGCGTTGATCCCGGTTGAGGCCCCGACGCCCGAGCCAGAGCTCGAGGCGGGCCCGCAGGCCGCGCATCACGGACGGCTCCGACGGGATCTCGACGCGCATCACGGCGGGCACCTCGTTGATCCGCACGAGCAGGAGGGCGATATCGTCCGTCGCCGAGAGCGGCGCCACGACCTCCCGGAGCAGGCGGTCGGAGGTCGCGTCGGCACCGAGCTCCGGACGCTCCTGGAGAAGGTCGACCAGGCGCGTGATGCCATCGTCGATCACGGCGCCACGCCGCTCCACGAGCCCATCCGTGTACGCGAGCAGCGTCATCTGCGACGGCAGGGCGAGAACGGCCTCCGGCATCGCTTTCGGATCGGTCCAGCCGAGCGGCGGCGACGCAGCCTGGTCGAGCAGGATCGTCGTTCCGGTGACGCCGTCGAGCAGGATCGACGGCGGATGCCCGGCCGACGAGTAGCGCAGTTCGCCGGTGTAGGGGTCGAGGGTGATGAAGACGGCCGTCGCCATAGCGCTGTCCGGGACGAGGCGCGTCAGGCGCCGGGCGATCTCGACGGGCGACGTGTGCTCGTAGGCGAGAGCCCGGAACGCATTACGGAGCTGGCCCATCAACACCGCGGCCGTAATGCCTCGTCCGGAGACATCGCCCACGGAGAGATGGAGAATCCCATCGGGCCGTCGTACGGCGTCGTACCAGTCGCCGCCGACCTCGAGACCGACGCCACCCGCCATGTAGCGTCCCGCGAGCTCGAGACCATCGACGGTCGGAAGCTCCTCCGGAAGGAGGCTGCGCTGGAGGGAGACTGCGACGTCGTGCTCGAGCTCGTGCCGACTCGCGCGGGTCAGAGCCCGGGCCGCATGGTCGGTGTGTGCAAGGACGAGTGCCTCGTCGGCATCGCCGAAAGCGTGCCCGCGCGGTAAGAGCAACGTGACCGACCCGATGGCGGCGCCGTCGTCGCCCTGGATCGGGATGGCGTAGACCGAGCCGGAGACGCCGGCGAGCGGGTCGTCTTCGACGCGCTGGCCGTCGGCGTCTGCCCGGCCCGCAAGCTTCAGGGGCGCATTCGCATCGAACGCAAGGCGGGCGATCTCCAACGCATCTTCCCGGCGCTGGTCGACGGGTGCATCACTCCCGGGCCCGAACGTCCAGGTCCGCATCGCTCGCCCGTCCTCGGACTCCAGCGCGACGATCACTTCGGCCTCGGGGAACGAGCTCACGACCGCCGCGCCGAGGGCGGCCGAGACCTCGGCGGCCGCGGCTGCCTCGCCCAGGGACTGTGCGAGCTCGTCCCAGTTCCGCACCTGCTGGCGTTCCTCCTCGAACTCCCTCCGCGAGCGCACGATCGCCCAGCCGACGATCAGGAGGACGACGAGGGACGCCGCTGCGATCGACGCCAGTTCGAGGAACAGGCTGTGCCTCGCCGATGCGAACACCATGCTTCGCGGGCGGTCGATAATGGTTATCCAGTCAGGCGCTTTCGAGTTCGCGAACGCGACCGCGCGATCCGATGAGCCGTCGAGACCGCGGGTGTCCGACACGACGCCGTCCCCGCTCCTCAGCCGCTTCAGCAGCGCCAGGTTCTGCGGGCGCGCGAAGTTGGTGAGCGTCAGCTCCTGCCCGGCCCGGTCGACGATGACAAGGCCCTCGAATCCGAGGTCGGTCGTGCGCGAGTTCGTGCGCGAGGGCCTGATCTGGAGGGCACCCGCGAGGACGCCGGTGATCCGCCCACGGGCGTCGCGCGTCGGGACGGCCATGATCACGACGCGTCGCTGCCCGACACGCGTCTGCAAGCCCTCGCTGATGTAGGGCCGCCCCGTTGAGACCACGGCCTTGAAGTACGCCCTGTCGGCAACGCTCACCCCGGAGCCTTTGGGGCTCGTGTCGGAGACTCGAGACTTCCCGGCGCGATCGATCCAGCCGAGCCCGCCGGTGAACAGCTGCCGCTTCGTCCCACCCTGCAACGAGGAGAAGTACGCCGCCATCTGGGGCGTGTCGACCCGCACGACCGACGGCGCCGCCGCGATCGAGCTGAGGGTCGAAAGCTGGCCGGCGAAGTAGGTGTCGAAGACGGTCGATGCGAGCACGACTCGGGTTTGCATCTCCTGCAAGGCCCGCCGCTTGCCGTCGTCGTACTCGTGCCAGGCGAGCACCGACCCAAAGGCGACGAGCAGCGCGATGACAGCCAGCGCACCGAGAGCGAAGCGCCGGCGGAACGCGCTGGCGCCACGGCCGAACACGGTCTCGAGGCCGCTCGCGCGATCCTCACGATCCCGGGGGCTGCGGTCGGACGGCGTCAGCGTGAGCCGTCCGTCGGCCCGGGAGGAGCTGCAGTGAATCGCCGCGCGAAGGCCTCGTCCCGAGATTGCGCGACGGGCACGACGTCGCCTATCCGGGCAATCTCGAAGACACGTCGCGTCGCAAGCGCCGGTGCTGCGAGCACGGCGATGCCGCTGTTGCTCTCCACCTGCCGCGCCATCTGCACGAGCGCATGGAGCCCGCTCGAGTCGATGAACGTGAGCCCCGCAAGTTCGACGACGACGAGAACGTCGGGCTCGATGACGACTGCCGCCAGCTGGCGCGCGAAGTCACCGGAGGACACGAGGTCCATCTCGCCCGCGAGAACGACGAGGACGACATTGGCGAACGGACGCGAGATCGCGATCTGCAGTGCCTCTGTGGCGTCACCCACTCGCGACTCCCTGCCGTGGAAAACGTGCCGAGCCTACCACCCGGGGCCGCTTTACCCCATACGGCACGAGCCATTTCTGCGCTCACACCGGATCCTCTCCGCTCGTCGCTCGAAGCGCAAGAGGCATCGATACCCACGCGGCCTACTCGGGCAAACATGCTGAGGCTGTAGCGTTGGGGAATGGTGTTCTGGATCTCCCTCGCGATCCTCGCCGTCGCGATCGTCGCCGGCCTCGCGTTCTGCGTCATTCGCGGTTATCTGCTCTACCGTCAGGCGAAGCGGTCCGGCGCCAAGATCACCGCCGAGATGGATCGGATCAGCGCCGTCATGGCCGAGATCGAGCGGCACACAGCGAAAGCCGAGGCTGCCTCGGAGCGACTCAACGCTGCGACGGGACGGCTCGCCGTGACGCGGGCACGGCTCAACGTGCAACTCGCCGCGATCCGTGAGGCGCGTGCCCAGGTACGTCGTACCTTCTGGTTCGTGCCCGGCATCTGAGCGGCCGGCGGCGCCCTGGGAGGCCTTGATGCCACGCCGGGAGCTCGAAGGCCTCTCGAAGGGCGCTAGGCTCGCCGTCATGGCCGCTCTTCCGATCATCGAGATCGGACATCCGACGCTACGCGAGCGCGCTCGCGAGGTCCGTGACGGCGAGTTCGGCTCGCCTGGGTTGCACCAGGTCTGCGATGACCTCGTCGAGACGATGCGCGCCGCCCACGGCGCGGGCCTTGCCGCACCCCAGGTCGACATCCCGCTCCGCGTCTTCGTCGTCGAGGTGGGCGACAACCCGCGCTATCCCTACAAGCCGCGGCTCGGTCTCCGGATCCTCGTCAATCCCGTCGTCCGGCCTTTGAGCGACGAGAGGTACGACAGCTACGAGGGCTGCCTCAGCATCCCGGATCTCCGCGGCCTCCTCCGGCGCCAGGCCGAGGTCGAGGTCGCCTACCGTGATGTCGGCGGCGGAGAGCACCTCGAGCGGTTCGGTGGCCTCAGTGCCGGCACGATGCAGCACGAGCTCGATCATCTCGACGGCATCCTCTTCCCCGACCGGGTCGACGACCCGGCGACGCTCTGCACGTGGGAGATGTTCCGGGCATACCGTCAGCAGGACTGGCTCGAGAGTGTCCAGCACCTTCTAGATCGCTTTCCCGGCGAGCCAGCCTGACGGAGGGCCACAGCCTAGTGGCGGCGGCCGGGGGCGTCAGTAACGTCCCCGGCATGCCCTCCCTCGCCGACTACCCCCGCGTCCCGCTCACCTTCGGCCCCTCCCCGGTTCACCGCCTCGAGCGCCTCGAGCGAGCACCTCGGAGGCAAGGTCGAGATCTGGGCCAAGCGCGAGGATTGCAACTCGCGGCCTCGCCTACGGCGGCAACAAGACACGCAAGCTCGAGTACCTCGTGGCCGACGCGCTCGCGCAGGGCTGCGACACGCTCGTCTCGATCGGCGGCGTCCAGTCGAACCACACGCGCCAGGTCGCGGCCGTCGCGGCGCACCTCGGCCTCGCGTGCGTGCTCGTGCAGGAGCACTGGGTCGACTGGGACGACCCGGGCTACGAGCAGGTCGGCAACATCCTGCTCTCGCGGATCATGGGCGCCGACGTGCGGCTGTCGGACGCGGGCTTCGACATCGGCTTCCGCCAGAGCTGGGAGGAGGCGCTCTACGACGTCGGGCGAGCGCGGCGGCACGCCCTACCCGATTCCGGCCGGCGCTTCCGACCACCCGCTCGGCGGCCACGGCTTCGCCGGCTGGGCCGGCGAGGTCGAGGCGCAGGAAGCCGAGCTCGGTGTCTTCTTCGACACGATCGTCGTCTGCTCGGTGACCGGCTCGACGCAGGCCGGGATGATCGCCGGCTTCGCCGCTGCAGGAGCGCGAGCGCAAGGTGCTCGGGATCGACGGCTCGGCGACGGTCGAGAAGACATGGGATCAGATCGCGCGGATCGCGCGGCGCACCGCGGAGGCGATCGGCCTTGGCCGCCCGCTCGCGGACGAGGAGATCGTCCTCCTCGACGAGTGGCACGCGGGCACCTACGGCATCCCCGACGCGAAGACGATCGAGGCGATCCGCCTGTGCGCCCGGCTCGAGGGCATGCTCACCGACCCGGTCTACGAGGGCAAGTCGATGGCGGCGCTGATCGACCTCGTCCAGGACGGCCGCATCGAGCCCGGCTCGAGGGTGCTCTACGCCCACCTCGGCGGCCAGCCGGCACTGAACGGGTACTCGGGGGCGTTCGCCTGAACCGGACCTTCCGACAGATCTCTCTGCGACACTCCTGCCTATGCGCGTAGTCATTGCCGACGATCATCGGCTCATGCTGGACGGGATCCGCAAGGCGCTCGAAGAAGACGAGGGCTTCGAGATCGTCGGCGAAACGCTCGACGGCGCCCAGGTGCTCCCGATCGTCTCGCGCACGAAGCCCGACCTCGTGCTCCTCGACGTCCGGATGCCACGGATGGACGGGCTCCAGTGCCTCGACGAGATCGTCAAGCGCTTCCCCGAGATCAAGGTCGTGATGCTCTCGGCCTCGACCTCACCGGAGCTGATCGCGGCGGCACTGCGCCGGGGAGCGAGCGCGTATCTGGCGAAGAGCGTCGACCCGAGCGACCTTCCCTCGACGCTGCGGCAGGTGCTCGACGGGAACGTCTGGAGCATGACCGCGACCGAGGAGGACAACGCGAGTGCGAAGGCTCTGGGCCTTACCGAGCGCGAGAGCGCGATCCTGCAGGCACTCGCGCGCGGCCTCTCGAACGAGGAGATCGCGAAGGAGCTCTGGGTCACGCAGCAGACGGTGAAGTTCCACCTCACGAACATCTATCGCAAGCTCGGCGCCAAGAACCGGACGCAGGCAACGCGGATCGCCCAGCAGTATGGGCTCGTCGACAGCCCGCTGCTCGGCGACGACGAATAGCGAGGCGGCCTCCGGCGCCCCAGGAACGATTCCGTCAGGCGAAGGGCGCGGCGTCCTGGCGGCGACGCCGAAGCACGCGTGCTGGCCCTGCGACTGCCGCTATCGGCCGGCAGCCTCCGATCGACGGGATGCATTGCGCAAACCGCCGGATATGATCACGATGGGCCAATGCGGCGGTTGTCAGGACGACGGGGGAGTCGCGTTCGCGGGGGCCTCTCGCGCGAGCGACCGCTAGCCTCGTTTATCTCGACGATGACGGTCGGGATCATTTGCGTTTCGTTCGCCCTGCCGGCCGCGAGCGCCGCCGCCGCGCCGCGTCTTGGGTTGTCGATGCAGCCGAACGTTCCGTTCCCGGTCCGTGTCTACGCGCTGTCGCTGCCAAGAGATAAAGCGCCAACGAGGATCGCGGTGACCGAGAATGGTCGGAGCGTCGACGCCAACGTAACCCCAATCGGCCCCAAGGCCACCCCGTTCAGCGCGGTCGTGCTCCTCGATGCAAGCCTGACGATGGCCGGGACGCCCTTCGATGCTGCAAGAACCGCCGCCAGCGTGTTGATCGCCAACAAGCCGCCGCGATCCGAGCTCGCGCTTTTCGGCTTCGCCGCCGGGCCGTTTGCCGTCCAGGACTTCTCCAAGAACAAGCGGACGCTCGCGTCGTTCGTGAACTCGTTGAGAATCCGCTATGGGACGGCAATTTGGGACTCCGTCGTTCTGGGCAGCCAAAGGCTTCAGTCGCGACGAGCCTCGGCCAAGGCGATCGTCATCCTCACCGACGGGAAGAGGGATACGACAAAGACTCCTCTCAGGGAGGCCGTAAGAGCAGCTCAGAATGCGGGAGTCCGGGTTTTCGTCGTCATCGCAGGGCCGGGCGGAGCACTCCAACGTCAGAGGCTGACGCATCTGGCAGCCGCGACCGGCGGCTCCGTGCTGAAGGTCAACTCGATTCCCCAATTGCGGGCGGCCTTCGCCCAGGTCGCTCGAACCCTCTCGCACCAATACCTTCTTTCTTACGCTTCACGGTTCACGAAGCCCGGTAAGGACGTTCGCGTCCACATCCGCATCGACGGTGGCACCGCGGTCGCGCGCTACACGATTCCGCACCCGCCGGTAGCGCGGTCCCGGGAGCCAGGATTCTTCTTCACGCCCACGGGCAGCGGGGCGATCGTCGCGGTCGTCGTCCTCATCCCGACGATCCTTCTCGCAGTGTTCGCGCTTCGCGCTTGGCGCGACGAGCGCTATCTCACGTAAGAACGGCGTTGAGCGCCCGCCGGCTCAGCGTGCGTTCCGCCCGCCTGAGCAAGTGGCGCGCGTTGGCCGGAGCGCGACAGGCCCCGCAGTCCGATAAAGCCCCATCTGGGTCTTCGTGTCATGGGCAACGAGGGGCGCGGTGACACCGGCGCGGCACTTTGCCAGCACGAAGTCGGCCCGCATGGGAAGACCTGCGGCCGTCACGAGCTGGCCTCCATCCCGTCGAAAGACACGAACCTGTGGCAACCCAAACGGGAAGGCGGGGCCGAGAACATAGACGCGATCGATGCTGCGGTTGAAGAACTCTGCGACCCAGGCAGTCCGCTGGCGCTCCGACGGACGCGCGAACGCCGTGGTGCCTGGCTCCGTCCAAAGAACCGCTACGCGTGCGCCCGATCCGGCTGCGCGGTCCACCCAATCGGCGGGATTGGCCATGCTCGTCCGAACGACGTACCGCGAGGCGCCCGTGAACACGGTCACGGCGATGATGCCGACGATCGCGAACCAGGAGCCGACGAACGCCCACAGAATCCGTGGCCTGTCGCGGCGGCTGTAGAGAAAGACGACGGCCGCGAGCGCCGCGAATCCAAGAGCAACGAGCGCACTGACCCAGTTCGCTGCAGGCACCACCGTCAACAGGATCGGCGCGAGGTTCTGGGGATTCGCCGCACGGGGAATGAGCCGCCACGGGTAGACGAGCATCAACAAGGCTGCTCCACCCGCGACCACCGGCGCGGCAACACGAGGGCGCGGCATGCCGCGCTCGATCCACAGCGCCAGGGCGACGAGGAGGAGCGGGGTCACGACGAACAGATTCCGCTCGTAGACCGGTGTGGCCGCCGGGGTTCCAGTCGACGTGAAGTCGATGCTCGACGCGTACGCGGCGAAGACCGACACTGCTCCGATCGTGCAGATCAAGGTGGCCGCGAGGAACGCGCCGAACAGTCGCAGTTGCCGATCGGCTGAGCGCCCGAGGCCCAGCAGGATCAGGAGTGCCGCGGCTGCCAGCGGGATCGCGGCGGTGTAGAGGGAGAGAACGGCAAGGTGCTGGCCGAACTCGCCCGGAAGGGCCGCGAACTGGACACCCCTGACCGCACCTGCGTAGGCACCGAACCACTCCAGCGGCGACGCTCCGCGTGCCACCGAGAGCGTGATCAGAAGCGCTGTCAGCGCGACGACTGTCACGAGAGTGGTGCCGAAATGGCGGAGGGAGACCCGAATCGGGACACGGTCGTAGCGACGGGCAAGCATTGCCAACAGGAGGATTGCGAGCAGCATCGCCCCGATCAACGCGATCGCCAGCACTTTGGTAGCAACGGCGAGCGCGATCGCAGCAAGCGCAAGGCCCTGATCCCGCGGCGTCGTCGTGTCGAGGGCACGCACCGCAGCGGCGACGGCGAGCACGAAGAGTGGATAGAACGCCACTTCGGTCAGAACTGTCGACGTGTACGCCATCGACGGGACCAGGACCGAGAACGCGGCCACCGTCAGCGCACCATTGATCGAGACGAACCGGCGCGCGAGGTAGAAGGCAGGCACGGCAGCACACGAGATGATGACTGCGTTGATGAGATGGATGAGTCGGTAGGCGGAGGTTGTCGAGCCGGCGAGCCAGGCCGGCGCGATCAGGGCCGGGTAAACGATCCCGAAGGAGTGCGATGAAACGCCTCGGATCGAGGGGGCTGCGCCGGATGCGATCGATCGGGCCAGGTCGGCGTAGATAACCTCGTCGGCGAAGATCCAGGGGCTCTTGCTGAGCATCGCGAGCCCTCCCCAGACAACCGTCGAAACGACCACGATCGTCACGAGGACGACTGCCGGTCGCGCTCTCCAGCGGGCCGGCTCGGTCAGTGGGCTCGAAGAGGTCAAGTGGTCGACACGAGGAAGCGGTCGGGCCGGCACACGTGCGTAGCATGAACGAGGTGTCGGACCGCGAACTGAGGAGCGCGGCGAACCGTGCGAGGCTCGCCTGAACAATTCAAGCGAGAGGGGACGACAGATGGCTGATCGAGGTGGGAGCGCGCTCGTGCCGACGGGGACGGATCGCCCGCTGTCGGCACCCTCGAGGGCTGTCGAAGTTGCCGCTGACAACAACCTCCTGGTAGCCCTGATCTTCCTTGTTGCGATCGTGCTGCTGTTGATCGGACCCGAGCTCTTCGTGGCAGACAGTTGGCTGACACTGGTCTCGGGCCGCGAGATCGCGCAGCACGGTCTTCCTCATCACGAGGTGATCACGACGATCGCCCGCGGGCGGGTCTGGACGGATCAGCAGTGGCTCGGGCAGCTGATGTTCTACGGCCTCGACCGGCTCGGCGGACTTGGTCTCACGGTCGTCTTTCACTCGGTGATGGTCGCCGGCGCTCTTGCCGTGACCGTCGTTGCCTCGCGCGTTCGGGGTGCTTCGGCGCGGATGACACTTCTCGCTGCGATCGTTGGTCTGCTCGTCGCCCCCTGGTCGTGGCAGCTGCGGGCGCAATCCGTCGCCTTGCCACTGTTCGCTCTGACACTGGCTCTGATGGCAACCGATCGGCGCCGTTGCTTGCGGCGCAGCTACCTCGTCTTTCCCGTTCTGATCCTCTGGGCGAACGTGCATGGCTCTGTGATCCTCGGTGCAGCGCTCGTGTCGCTCGTTGGTGTCTTCGGTCTCGTCAGCCTGGCGGGCGCAGGGCGCGACCGAACCACGTGGTGGCGGCCGATCCTCTTCCTGATCGCACCGTGGCTCTGCGTCATCGCCTCACCATATGGGCTCGATTTGGTCGAGTACTACAGGCTGCTCTTGTTCGACAGTCCGGTCTCGAGCTCGGTCCAGGAATGGAAAGCGCCGACACCACACGGCTACCTCCTCGTCTTCTTCGTCGTGGCAGCCGCGACAGTGGTGGTCGCTGTCTGGCAGAGGCGGCGATTGTCGCTCTACGATCTTGCCGTGCTGGCGTTGACGCTGGCCGGCGCACTCCGCAGCGGCAGAGGAATTGTCTGGTTCACGATCGCAGCGGCGATGCTGCTGCCGCTCGCGCTCGATGGGCTCGCGCCGGCCGGCTCCCCCCGGGTCCACCGACGCGTCGCACTCGGGCTCATCGGCTGCATGGGACTCGGTGTCGTCGTGGCCGGCGTGTACGCGGCCGCTCGCGCCGACAGCTGGTATGAGCAGGCGTGGCCCGCGAAAGCCGCGCGCGCCACTGCACGCGCGACAGCTGCCGGCGGCCCAGGCTCTCGCGTGTGGCCGAGCGACAGGTATGCGGACTGGCTCTTGTGGAAGGAGCCTTCACTCCGTGGACACATGGCGTGGGATGTTCGATTCGAGTTGCTCACGGCCGCCGAGATTCGCTCGATCGTCGACTTCAAGCGTCGTCACCCCGGATGGGCAGAAAACGTCAAGGGCTATGACGTGTTGGCGCTCAACCAGGCCGAGACACGAGCACAAACGCGATTGTTGCGTCTGGCGGCTGGAACGCGAGTGGCGTTCTCCGACCATGATCTCGTCGTGTTGGTGCGGCACTCCAGATAGACCAGCGCGATTGGCTCTGGAGCCAAGCCCCTTCCGGTTCCACGGGACGTTGAGCCGCTTGTATTGGCCCTCGGCATGCAGGCAATCGCAGATTCGAGGGATCCGCGCCGTGCCCTCGATACCGGCTTCCTACCTCAGCCGGGCTGAGGTTGTCTCGCCGGCGCGCGACTCGAGACCCTGCGTTCACGCCCCGATGTCCCACCCGACGTGCGTCCGGAGAACCAGCTTTACGTGGCTCGTGTACTGGACCATCGGCCAGTTGACGACTCATGACCTTGATTGCAAGCTCCTAGTGTCAGCCTGCGGAATGGCTTTGCGGCCTCAGCCCGGCAGGATTTGCCATGTACCACAAACAGCAAGGAGTAGAGCGTGCGGATCTTCGACACCATCTTCGTTCGGGCCCAGAACGCCTGGTTCGCTGCCCGGGACGAGGAGTCCGGCCAGACGCTGGTCGAGTACGCGCTGATCATCGCTGTGGTCGCGCTCGGAGCGCTCGTCGCGCTCGGCTTCCTCAGCGGCAAGATCAACAACCTGTTCAACAAGACAGGGAACGTCCTCAACAACGCCACCTAAACACGGCGACGGGGTGCCGGGACGCCCGGCTCAGGTTCGACAACACGTAGGTTCAACCACACGAGGGGGAGTAGGGAAATGCACATCTTCGACACCATCTTCGTCCGCGCTCAGAACGCCTGGTTCGCTGCCCGCGACGAGGAGTCCGGCCAGACGCTGGTCGAGTACGCACTGATCATCGCTGTGGTCGCGCTCGGAGCGCTCGTCGCGCTCGGCTTCCTCAGCGGCAAGATCAACAACCTGTTCAACAAGACAGGGAACGTCCTCAACAACGCCACCTAAAGACGGCGGCGGGGGACTACTACGAGAGAGGGGGATTGGGATGCGGTTCTTCGATGCGATTTGTGTTCGGGCTCAGAACGCGTGGTTCGCGGCCCGCGACGAGGAGTCCGGCCAGACGCTGGTCGAATATGCACTGATCATCGCCGTTATCGCGCTCGGGGCGCTCGTCGCGCTCGCCTTCCTCAGCGGTAAGCTCAACGACCTGTTCAGCAATGCCGGAAACACGTTGAACAACGTCGCGTAGGTTCGAGTTCCGGCGCGAAGTGGGGTCGTGGCGACCTTGTCCGACCCCACTTCGCGGCTCTAGCAGCGTCGGGCGGTACAGATGGAACCGCCTTCGCACTGCTCGCTGAAACGAGGCGAGGAGACGAGGCGTCAGGAACGAAATGCGAGGAATCGAACGTCCACCGATCGGCCTTCAGAATCGCGGCCGAATTGCCGAACAATCTTAACGCGAAGTCCACGGCCCGCAAAGGCGAGCCCCAAGTACGGTAACGGCGTAATGAAAAGGAGCCTGGCACGATGGTGAATTCACTGAGGGAGAGAGTGACCACGTCACGTGGGGGCGCGATCGCCGTCGGAATCGCCGTCGCCGTCATCGCCGCGATCCTCCTGATCATCTACATCAGTCGATACAAGTCGAGCGTCGACTCGACGGCCGCGGCCGTCCCCGTCCTGGTGGCGAAAACCGTGATTCCGAAGGGAACTCCGGGCAATGTTGTCGTCTCCAAGGGCCGCTACCAGAGCACATCGGTGCCGGCCGACACCGTCCAACCGGGATCGATCAGCGATCCGGCCGTCCTGAACGGACGACTCGCGATCGCAAATATCTACCCGGGAACACAGCTCACAACCGCCAACTTCACGGCCGAGGCATCGAGTGCCCTCAACGCGCAGATCTCGGGTCGAGAGCGCGCGGTCACACTTTCGATCGACCCGGTGCGCGGCAGCCTCGCGAACGTCGCTACCGGCGACCACATCGATATCTATACGCAGGTCACCCGCGCCGGGCGACTCGCGGTCCAGCTCTTCCGATCGAACGTGCTCGTGCTGTTTGCGCCCGGATCAGCCGGCGGAAGCGTCGTCCTCAAGGTGAACTCGCGAGACGCCTCGGACATGCTCTTCGCGGCAAACAACACGACGCTCTACTTCGTGATCCGGCCCGCTTCCGGCCTCGCGCCTTCGGCCCCGTCGCTCGCAGATCTCACGACCGTCAACGCGACCAGCAGGACGGGCTAGCCGCATGGCCGGAGCGTTGCGCACGCTCGTAGCGGTCGACTCTGGACTCGATACCCACGAGCTCGCGAATACCGTCACGAGCGACGCCGACATCAACGTCGTCGGCGTCATCAACGGTATGGAGGAAACCTGGCGGGCGTTGCAGGACAGCTCGTGCGACGTTCTCGTGGTCGCCTGCGAAGGCTACTCGGAACGGGTACTGGCGCTGATCGACAGCTCCGTCAAGCAAAATCCACAACGCCCCGTCCTCGTCCTCGGGTACGCATCCCCGAACGGGTTCGTGCGCCGAACCTTCGAAGCCGGCGCGGACGACTTTCTGATGCTGCCCCAGTCGCCCGACCAGGTCCGGTTCTCGATCCTCAAGCTGGTTGCCCGCAAGAATCGCAAGGCTGACGGAACCCCCGGACACCAGGGCCGCCTCGTCTGCGTCCTCGGCCCGAAAGGCGGCTCGGGCAAGACGCTCGTGAGCGTCAATCTCGGCGTCGCGCTCGCGGAAGCGGGCCAGCGCGTCGCGATCGTCGACCTCGACCTCCAGTTCGGCGACGTCGCCCTCTGCCTCGGGCTCGCTCCGGAGCGCACCGCTCATGACCTGGCGCTCGCCGGCGGCACCCTGGACGCGCAGAAGCTCGACGCGTACCTGATGGCACACTCGTCCGGTCTCCGCGTTCTGCTCGCGCCAACACGACCGGATCAGGCCAGCGCGATCTCGACCGAGTTGATCCGCGACATGTACGCCTCGCTCCGCACGACGTTCGACGTCGTCATCGTCGACACACCGCCGGGCTTCACGCCCGAGGTGATCGCGACGATCGACGCCGCCACCGACCTTGTCATGGTCGGGATGCTGGACTCGCTCTCGTTGAAGAACACCAAGCTCGGCCTGGAGACGCTCGAGCTGATGGGCTGCGAACCGGACATCGTCACAGCTCGTCCTCAACCGGGCCCAGAGCCAGGTCGGCATCACCCAAGGCGACGTCGCGAGCGTCCTCGGGCGCAGCCCCGACATCTTTATCCCCAGCGACCGAGAGATCCCTCGAGCCGTCAACGAAGGCGTACCGATCACACTTGCCAAGCCGGCATCCGAGGCCGCTGCCGCATTCCGGCAACTTGCATCGCTCTTCGCTCGAGGGCGATGCGACCGAGACCTCTACATCGGACAATCGACAGGGCGCCGCAGCAGGCCGTCGGCGCCTCTTCGGGAGGAAGAACTGATGGAGCTCCACGAGCGACTCACACATCTCGACGGCCGACGCCCCAGGGCGCACGCGAGCCGTTCGCCGAGCTGAAGACGCAGTCCATCTCGCCGTCATCGGCGACCTCGGCCCGCAGCTCTTCAACGTGACCATGGATCCGGCCGCGCTGCGGGAGCGCGTGCTCGCGGACATCCGACGGCAGCTCGCCGTCGAGACGGCATCTCGCGCGACGACCGCGAGCGGATCGCAAGGAGATCGCCGACGACATCCTCGGCCACGGCCCGCTCGAGCGGCTCCTCGCCGACGATTCGATCACGGAGATCATGGTCAACGGCCCTCACGAGATCTGGATCGAGCGCGAGGGCCGGCTCTACGAGACGACGTCCGGTTCAACGACGAGTGGCACCTGCGCCGGATCATCAACAAGATGGTCGCCCAGGTCGGCCGTCGCATCGACGAGTCGTCGCCGATGGTCGACGCGCGCCTGCCCGACGGCAGCCGCGTCAACGCGATCATCCCGCCGCTCTCGCTCACGGGGCCGCTCATCACGATCCGCAAGTTCCCGCAGAAGCGGCTGACGCTCGACGACATGATCAAGCTGGGGACGATCTCGCCGGAGGCGGTCGAGTTCCTCAGCGTGTGCGTCCAGCGCCGAGCTGAACATGCTCATCTCCGGCGGCACGGGCTCGGGCAAGACGACGCTGCTCAACGCGCTGTCGGCCGCGATCCCGAAGACGAGCGGATCGTCACGATCGAGGACGCGGCCGAGCTGCGGCTGAACCAGGAGCACGTGCTGCGGCTCGAGTCGCGGCCGAAGAACATCGAAGGGCGAAGGCGAGATCCCGATCCGCGAGCTCGTGCGCAACTCGTTGCGCATGCGTCCCGACCGGATCATCGTCGGCGAGGTTCGCGGCGCGGAGGCGCTCGACATGCTCCAGGCGATGAACACCGGCCACGACGGCTCGCTCTCGACGATCCACGCGAACACCCCGCGCGACGCGCTTCACCGCGTCGAGACGATGGTGCTGATGGCCGGGTATCGACCTGCCGATCCGCGCAATCCGCCAGCAGGTCTCGTCGGCGCTCGACTGATCGTCCACCTCGAGCGGCTCGAGGACGGCTCCCGCCGCGTCTCGTCCATCACCGAGGTGCAGCGGATGGAGTCGGACGTGATCACGCTGCAGGAGCCTGTTCGAGTTCCAGATCGACTCGATCCTGGCGGACCGGACGATCGTCGGCGCCGTCCGGCCGACGGGCCTGCGGCCGACGTTCCTCGCAGAAGTTCGAGAAGCACGGCATGGAGCTTCCTGCGAAGTTCTTCGGCAAGCCGCCGACCCAGCTGGCAGAGGTCGCTCGAGGGAATCGATGAGAAATCGGCGAACACGGGCCGCTGCGACGCTCGTTGCCGCCGGCCTCATCATCGGGGGGGCGCTTGCGGGGGCTGCCGGCGCGTCCGGCAGTGCGTCGGGGCTCCAGATCGCGGAGGCGGGAATCTCACACTTCCCGGATATGGCGTTCACGCTCGGTTTGCCGAAGCCGCAGCCGCTCACCGCCGCGCAGGTTCATGTCACCGAGAACGGTGGCCGCGTTCAGAACGTCACGGTTGCCAAGCCGGGAGCCGAGGATGTCGGGGTCGTGCTCGTGATCGACGCATCCAACAGCATGAAAGGCGAGCCCATCGCCCAGGCGATGGCCGCCGCGCGAGCGTTCGCAGCCCGTCGTAACCCGGGCCAGCAGCTCGCTCTGATCGTCTTCAACGACAAGTCGACCATCGTGTTGCCGCTGACGAACGACCAGGCGGCGATTACGAAGGCACTGGCGCAGAATCCGGAGCTCGCAGCCGGCACGCACATCTACGACGCCATCCAGGAAGCCGGCCAACTCCTCGCGAATGCCAGGGTCTCGACCTCGTCGATCGTGCTTCTGTCGGACGGCAACGACGTCGGCAGCACCGTCGACCAGGCGACAGCGATCTCCAGCCTCGCCGATACCAAGACCCGCGTCTTCGCGGTAGGCCTGACGTCCGGTCAGTCCGACCCGGCCACCCTCCAGGCCATATCGGAAACAACGGGGGGCTCCTATACCGAAGCGTCAGGTTCGGCAGCGCTCACGCAGATCTATTCCCAGCTCGGGTACACCCTGTCGAACGAGTATCTCCTCCGCTACCGATCGCTTGCCGGCCCCGACGTCAAGACCAACGTCGTGGTGCAGGTACAGGGGATCCCCGGGACAGCTAGAGCTGTGTACACGACACCGGCCCTGCCGACGGTGGCCGCACCGGGCGGCCAGTCCACCTGGGACAAGATCGTTCGCTCAACGGTCACACTGATCCTGGTGATCCTCGCGGCCGTCTCGCTGCTCGGGTACGCCGTCTTCAAGTTTCTCTACCGACCCGACCAGGACCTGAAGCGCCGCATCGGCCAGTTCGTCACGCTGCCGGAGGAGGAGCGGCGCGCAAAGGAGCGGCAGGTGGACGTGGCCGAGCTCCTCGCCGTGGACGAGAAGACGCGAGAGCTCAGGCTGGCTGAAGCGATTCGAGTACGACCTGGAGGTCGCGAGGATCGACACGCCCGTCAGGACAATCGCAATCCTCACTGCTCTCGGCGGCTTCGCTCTCGGGATCGCCGTCTCGATCATCCTCGGATCGCCGATCGGGCTCCTGGCGATCGTCGCTGCCCCGTTCATCACCAAGGCCATCGTCGCTCGGCGGCTGCGCTCGACGCGGAAGGCGTTCGGCGACCAGCTGCCAGACAACCTCGACGTGCTGGCTTCCGGCTTGAGATCGGGACACAGCTTCCCCGGCGCGCTCGCGGTCTGCGTCGACGACGCCGCCGAGCCCTCGAAGGGCGAGTTCCGCCGTGTGATCGCCGACGATCAGCTCGGCGTGCCGATCGACGAGGCACTCCACGTGACGGCATATCGAATGCAGAATCGCGATGTCGTTCAGATGGCGCTCGTCGCCAAGCTGCAGCGCGATGCCGGCACCAACGCGGCCGACGTGCTCGACCAGGTGGCCGACAACGTTCGTGCGCGGCTCGAGCTACGGCGCCTCGTGACGACGCTGACAGCGCAGGGGCGGATGGCACGTTGGATCGTCTCGCTCCTTCCCGGTCTTCCTCTTCATCGGGATCTACCTCGTCAATCGGGACTACACTCAAGTTCTCTGGCAGGAGCCGATCGGTGTCGTCGCCATGATCGCCGCGGTGATCATGATCGTCACCGGATCGCTCATCATCAAGCGAATCATCGAGATCGAGGTCTAGGCGATGACCACATTCATCCTCATAGCGGGACTCGTCCTGCTCGCGCTGTCCGTCGCCATCCTGGTCCGCGCGGTGGTCGGGCCGGTCGCCGGAGCAGGATCGTCGGCCAGATCGGCGCCTACGGCTTCAGGGGATTCGTCGCTCGCGAGGACGAGACGACCCGGGATGATCGCCGCTCGATCGGCGAGATTCCGAGCGCAATCGGAGCATGGATCAGCGCCCGTTTCGGCAACCGCAAGGAGGCCGGCTCTGCGGCGTCGGCTCGTCGCCGCGGGCTGGTACTCGACCACGACGACCGCCTTCACCGGCTACTCGCCTCATCTGCGCGATCGTTGCCTCGTTCGCGTTCCTGTTCTCGGCGCGGCGGCAGGTGCCGGCGCTCTCATCTACGTGCTCGGGATCATCGTCAGCGCCGTGTTCGGTTGGTACCTGCCCTCGATCGTTCTCAACCGCCGCACCCGAAGCGCCACGAGAAGATCGATCGCGAGTTGCCCGAGCTGATCGATCTCCTCGTGGTCACGATCGAAGCAGGAATCGGCTTCAACGGATCGTTGCGGCTCGCCGCGCAGGAGCTCGAAGGCCCCCTCGCGCAGGAGCTCCGCCTGACGCTGCAGGAGCAGAGCATGGGTCTCGCGACGACCGAAGCGCTCGATAACCTTGCCTATCGCGTCGATACGCCCGGCGTGAAGAATTTCGTGCGCGGGATCATCCAGGGAGAGACCCTCGGCGTCTCGATCAGCCAGATCCTTCGCAACCAGGCGGACGAGATGCGCAAGAAGCGCAAGGCGACGGCCGAGGAGCTCGCTCAGAAGGCGCCGGTCAAGATGCTGTTCCCGCTCGTCTTCCTGATCTTCCCGGCGATGTTCGTCGTGCTGCTGCTTCCCGCGCTCCTCCAGATCTCGAATTCGCTCGGGTAGCAGGCTGTGGGCAAGAAGAGGAACCCTCACTCTCCGCCGCGAGGACGGGCGGATCGTCTGCGAATCCGTCGCCGTCGCAGACAAGCACGCACCGGCGGATGCGCGGGCTGCTCGGCCGCCGGAGCCTCACGAGCTGGCGAGGGGATCGTTCTCCGCCCCGCCTGGTCGATCCATACCGCGTTCATGCAGTTCGCGATCGACGTCGTCTTCATCGACGCCGGAGCAGACGGTGTTGCGGGTCGAGCCGGCCTGCGTCCGTTCAAGACGGCCTCCTGTCGTGGCGCACGCGAAGTCGTCGAGCTCGCCGCAGGCGAATGCGAGCGGCGTGGGCTCGCCGCCGGTGACCGCATCGCCTGGGCCTCGCGCAGCACGTGGTCGAGCCATCGATCGAACCGAGCCCCTTCCCCGCGCCAGACCGGCGTGGGACGGTGGTCGTTGCGAGCAGCGATCAGCGATTCGTGAAGCTGTCGCGGTTCCTGCTCGAGGGACCGAGGGATCACCGTCGGAAGCGACCCGAGCCCTGCGGCGCTCACGGATTCGCTTGCCGAGGCGGATGTCGGGCGGTGCTACTCGACGCCGGGCAGAGCCTCGGCGACGGGCTTCGCGCGCTGAAGAACGTCCAGACCGAACATCCTGGGCTACCGGTCGTCCTCGTGGCCGAGGACCCGACGCAACGCGCTCTCCAGCGTCCGCATCTACGACAAGTGGAACGAGACGGAGAGGCCATCGATGCCGTCGAGGTCGCGTTGAGCGGCAGCACGAGCCTCCAGGACTGAGGAATCGATCATGGTCTTGCACAAACACCCGGGCGCACGCATGATACGGAGGCTGACTTCATGCGGACGTCAGACCGGCTGGGGAGGCCGGATGACCGTGGAATGAGGGATCTTGTGGCATGACGCAAGGCTGGGGGAGTAATGGCGTCGCTTGCCGGGCGCGAACACAGCGGATGCGATAGTCGCGCTCTCTCGCCTTGGCGGGCGTCGGCCGTGCCGCGCCGGGCGTCCAGGCTCGACCGAGTGCACGAATTCGTCGTCGAGCGGCGCCACCGAGCGGGCGCGTCCAATCCTCGACGGCTGCCTACCGCGGGCAGCACGGATCGCGGCCGGCGGAGGCCAGTAACGACGCAGTGACGCGCTCGCCACGAAAGTCTACGCCGGCGACGTCATCACGCGACTTGCCGCCGAGGGCGAGCTGGATCGAACGACACGCGAGTGATGGCAGGTGCCCTCGCAGATGCGTGCGCGATCCCGCTCGCCGCTGCCTCCTTCGACCTGTTCCTTCGCGTAATTTCGAGCCCCGCTCTGCTCGAGCTGCCGCCGCTCGTCGCCGCCGAGATCCAGCTTCGGATCCTCTGCACCTCGATGTCGCTCGCGGAGATCTCGCTGTGGTGGCGGACGAGCGCCGGCGGATCGAGTGCGTCGTTCTCTCTCGCCGCCGATCCGGCCGACCGGCAGGTGCGCGGCGCACGCCAAGCGTCGCGATCACAGGCCGCGTCCGGGATCACGCCTGCGGGCGAACCAACTTCGCACCGCAACGATTCGCCGAGTCGGCGTCACCAACGCCGCGGTCGTCGCCCGCCTCCCGGCGACCCGGGACGGGACGTCCGCGCCTATCTCGACGGCATGCAGCGGCGCTCGAGCCCGTGCTCGAGCGAGAGCTGCTGCTCGAGCGCAACGCCCAGCGCGAGCGACATCTGACCGCGAGCGCCGAGAAGCGGCTCACCCGCATCGGCTTCGACCTTCACGACGGGCCGGTGCAGGAGGTACTCGCCCTCGGGGCGGAAGTTGACGCGCCTGCGCGACGAGGTCTATCCCTTCGTGCTCGACAGCCACCGGGATCTCGTGCGCGGCCGGATCGACGACCTCGTCGCCCGCCTCGTCGACCTCGACCGGCACCTGCGCGAGACCGCTCATTCCCTCGAGTCGCGAAGCATCGTCTCCCGGCCCACTCGCCGAGATCGTTGCACCGCGAAATCGACGCGTTCGGGGAACGGTCCGGCATCGCCGCATACGATCGCGGTCAACGGCGACCCCGAGTCGCTCAGCGCTCAGCAGCGGATCGCGCTGTATCCGCGCGATCCAGGAAGTCGCTCTCGAACGTCAGAGAGCACAGCGGTGCGACCAGCCGTCGATGTTCGACTCGACGTGCGTCGCAGCACCGTCGAATGTGTCGGGTCAAGGACAACGGCCATGGATTCGAGGTGAACCGCGCCGCTCGCGCTCGCCGCCGAGCGGGGACAGGCTCGGCATCGTCGGCATGGGCGAGCGGATGCGGATGCTCGGGGGCTCGTTCGACATCGACAGCCGCAGCGGCGGGCCAACCACCCTGCGCTTCTCGCTGCCGCGCTGGGAGCCGTTCGACAGCGTGAACGGTCGGCGGCCCTAAACCACGCAGGCACCGGCCGAGCACGCCTACAGAGCGCCTCGACGCCTCACTCAAGGGAGAGCCGGCCACGACCCGATAGACGGAGGATGGCCCAGGGATCCCTCCCACACCAGACGCACGCCTTCCGTCGCCAGGACGGCCAGGCGGTCGTCGAGTTCGCCCTCATCATGCCGGTGCTGCTGTTGCTGCTGCTCGGCATCCTGAAGTTCGGGCTGCTCTACAACAACTACATCACGCTGACGGATGCCGTTCGGGTCGGCTCCCGGCAACTGGCGCTCGGACGCGGCCTCACCGATCCCTGCACTCCGGCCATCGCCCGCACGATCAGCGCGGCCAAGCCAAGCCTCAACCTCACCTCAGCGCAGGTCACCGTCACGCTCCTGACCCCCGATACCTGCGGAACCCCGATCAGCGGTGGCTACCACGGACGGAAACCTGGTGCAGGGCGACGCGGCGAAGATCTCGGCCAGCTACCCCTGCAACCTCGTCATCTTCGGTGATCGACTTCTATCCCGGCTGCACGCTGAGTGCGTCAGCCACCGAAGCGATCGAGTAGCGATGAAGACTCCGCTGCGGGGGCGGCGCACAAACGGAGTCTGGGAGAGACGGCCAGGCACTGTTCCTGATGGTCGCCACACTCGTCGTTCTGCTCGGGTTCGTCGGTCTCGTGATCGACGTCGGGCGCGCGTACGTCGCGCAGCGACAGCTCCAACAAGCGGTCGATGCGGCCGCGCTCGTGGCCGGCCAGACGCTGCCGAACTCGACGAGCGCGAGCGCCGAGGCGATCGCCTACAGCGCCGTCGGGAAGAACGCGCACCCGCTCAGCATGACCGCGAGCCGCTCCGACGATCACCTTCAAATGCCTGACGACGCTCGTGAACAACAACGTGCCGTGCCAGACGAACAACGATCCGGCCGCTCCGTCGAAGCAGTGCGTCGGCACGACGACTTCCGTCGCGAGCTGCAACGCCGTTCAGGTCACGCAGACGGCGACCGTGCCAACGACGTTCGCGCGGCTGTTCATCCCACAGTTCAAGGTCACTGCGCGCTCGACGGTCGGGATGCGGGGCGGCGTCCCGCACCCGTTCGACATCATGATCGTGCTCGACCGGACAGGGTCGATGGCGGAGGACTGTGACTCGAGCGTCAAGGACGCGTCCGGAAAGGTCATCATCTCGAGCAGCAACTCGACCAAGCTCGACTGCGCGAAGGACGGTGTGCGGCAGCTCCTCAAGGGACTCCTCCCATGCAACCCGGGCATCAGCGGCGCCTGCGGGAGCGCACAGCCCCTCGACAACGTCGGCCTGATGGTCTTCCCGCCGCTCAACGCGCCGACCGCGAAGAACCACGATGCGGGAACGCCCGCCGTCCCCCCGGTTCCGGCGCTGCAGGAGGTCGACCGGCTGACCGTGACGCGAGCAGCCCGAACGGCGGCTACTTCACCATGGACGTGAACGGCACCACCACCGCGCACGTCAACTGGCCGACCACCGACAGCCGGCGATCCAGACCGCGATCGCCGCCACCGTCGGCGTCGGGCAACGTCACCGTCGCCCCGGCTCCGGAGGCACAGCGCCAACCCGATCTGGACCGTCACCTTCGCCAGCTCCCTCGGAGACGTCGACTTCGGCGCCGACGAGCACCTCAACAGCGGCAGCATCGACGCAACCAGAGACCCCGAGGCGTCACCGGCTCACCCGGCTCACCCGCCGTGGCGCCGTCGCGGACCAACCTCATGCTCGACAGCAGCCATGGGTTGCTCGCGCCCGTCGGAGCGTCGACGTGGCCGAGCTGGTATCAGTCGCAATCGAAAAACTTCCCCGAACTGGTTGCTGGACATGCCAGAGTCCGACGTCGGGTACGGAACGGCGGCCGTGCCCGCGGTCGCGGCGGTCGGCGAGGTCGACCGGCTGACGGTCAGCAGCAGCCCGAACGGCGGCTACTTCACGCTGGACGTGAACGGCGACCACCAGCGCGCGCGTCAACTGGCCGACCACCACGGTCCGCGATCCAGACCGCGATCACGACCATCGTCGGCGCGGGCAACGTCACCGTCACCTCCGGTCCCGGAGGAACGGCCGCCAACCCGGTCTGGACCGTCACCTTCGCGAGCTCCCTCGGAGACGTCGACTTCGACGCGAACGACAACCTCAACAGCGGCAGCATCGACGCAGACGAGATCACGACGGGCGTCACCGGCTCACCCGGCTCACCCGCAGTCGACCCGAACTACACCTTCGCCCCCCTCTCGAACGACTTCAGGACGTCGGACGCCCCGGGCCTCAACGCGAGCTCGACTGCTGGTCAAGGCGATCACGTGGGCGTCGTGCCCCGGAGGGTCGACAAACGGGATCGCGTCCGAGACCTCTACCGGATATCCCGGCAACACCTACTACGGCGTCAACGCGGTCGGCAGCACCTACTACACCGGCGCGCTCGTCGCGGCCCAGGAGGCGCTTGCCGCCGAGCAGGCCGCCCGCCCGCGCGGCGCGCAGCCGGTGATCATCTTCCTCAGCGACGGTCAGGCCAACACCGGGGCCGCCAACCCATGCACCACCGCGATGAAGGCCGCGCAGGACGCCGCCGCCGTCGGCACATGGTTCTACTCGATCGCCTACAACGTCTCGGTCTCGTCCTCGAGCTCCGACTCGTACTGTCAGTACCCGACCGGCACCCGCGAGCGACACAGCGGCTTACCCGGAGGGCGATCACCGCGTACCACACGCTGGCGCAGATCGCGCGAACATCGTCAGGCGCCAGATCGACTCCGTCGAAGTTCTTCTGCGTCGGGACACCTTCGCAGTCGAGCGAGCCGTGTCAGAACGGCGCACGCTCAGCGAGGTGTTCCAGAGCATCGGCACCTCGCTGACCGCGCCGCGCCTCTACCCCGATGACACGCAGTAGCCTCCGGCGAGCTCGGCCCAGGCGACCGTGCTGCTGCTCGGGCTGGCGGTCGGCGTTGCCTGCGTCGCCGTAGCGTCCTCGCGCGTCTGCCGCCACCGCCGCTCGCCTACGTCACGCCAAAGGCGATGGGCGCCCGAGATCCACGGCCTCGTGCCGCAGATCCCGACCGACAACACGAGCGCTCCTTCGACGATCACCGCGACCTCCTGCCGCGGGCCTGCCGCCCGCCCATGGGAAGAAGTTCACCACCTTCCGCTGCGCCGCCACCTGGGACAACGGCCAGCGCGACCGTCTGGGCAAGGGCGCTTCCCGGCGGCAAGTACTGCGCCAGCACGCACCGGCCTCGCCTCCTGCCCGGCAACGACCGCGATCCAGGCGACCCCCGCGTCTGCGCGATTCACTTCCGCCGCCCGCCGACGGCCGATCCCGAACCGCTGCGCGCTCGGCGCAACGCGAGTTCGCAATCCTCCGCGCGATGCCGATCAACTTCACCGATCCCGGCTGGACGATCCGCAACGTCTCCTGTACCGGCTACGAACCTCACCCGCAAGTGCACCTTCAGCAGCCACACCGCCTACGGGATCTACTACACGAGCGCGATCACGTTCAAGCAGGCTGCCGACACGACCTGGACCGCGACGATCGTCACGACCGGCGGTGGCGGCAGCGGCAGCTCCACCTGCACCGTCATGCCGGGCGCGCCCGCGAGGGGCTCCCGCTGGACGCAGGGGCCGACGCCCGTCTGCTCCGTCTCCTGACGTCCCCGCTCGTTCACCCCTAAGGGGCATTCAGTCGCGAACGGTTCAGCCGATCTGAAGACCGTGAGCACCTACCTCGAACCGCCGCATCCTCTCGAGGCCCTGCCGAACAACGTTCTCCTCGGGCTTCTCCGCGATCTCGAGGAAAAGGAAGAGGCTCTGTCGCGCCACCGGCGTGATCTCCACGATCAGCTCGACGGCATCCCGGCGCCGGGCGACGGCGCATCCGACCCGGTTGCGCGTGAAGAGCTCGAGCGTGAGGAGCGAGAGGTTTCCGAAGCGAGGCTGCAGTTGCACCTGGAGATCGCTCAGCTGCGGATCGAGCGTGGCAACCGTGTCCGCGGTCTTCGTGCAACTCTCAGAGCTGTGTAGAGCGGCTCTCCGACGTCCGCTCGCTCACGCCACCGTGGCGAGCGCTTCCTCGACCGAGGTGCCGCTCTCGGCAACCGACACGGCCGCCTCGACACAGCGCGGGCAGAACTGGGTTCCGGATCGCTCGCGAAGCTCGTCGAGCGCGCTCGTCGAGTGAGCGGCCCGGCCGGTAGACGCGGGCGTTCATCATCGCGTCGAGCGCATCAGCCACGTGGATGATGCGAGCACCGAGCGGGATCTCGAGCTCGGTCAGACCGGCCGGATAGCCCGTCCCGTCGAAGTTCTCGTGGTGGTGAAGGATCGCCGGTACCGCGTCGGCGAGGAAGCCGAGCCGGCCGACGATCTCGGCGCCTTCCTCGGGATGGATCTGCATCACTGCCCGTTCGGAATCCGTGAGGTTGCCGGGCTTCATCAGGATCGCGTCCGGAACGGCGATCTTGCCTATGTCGTGGAAGAGCGCTGCGTGACCGAGGATCTCGAGCTCGTCCCGTGAGAGGCCGATCTCGTTGCCGATCCGCAGGGAGATCTCGCGAACGCGGCGGGAATGGCCGGCCGTGTACGCGTCGCGCGCGTCGACTGTCGCGCTCAGACCCTCGAGGGCCTCGGTCGACCGTTCGCGGAGGAGCCTGTTGGCCTCTTCGAGCGAGATGTTCTGCCGGTGGATCGTGCTCGCCGCGTCCTGGAGCCGAGCCTCGCTCTCACGCGAGATTCGCAGCTGCCCGACCTGTGTCGCGCGCATGAGGACGAGCGGCACGAGGAATACCGCGAGCGCATAGAGGTGCACCTGCTCGTAGGCGATCGCGACGATGGCGCCGACGCTCCCGTATGCAAGGTAGTGGGGCAGTAGCCAGGCAAAGTTCTGCTTCCAGACGGTCATCCTGGGCGCTCCCTCCTCGGCCGCGATCACGAAGCTGAGGAGGCTCGTGTTGACGGCGAAGTACACCGCGCCGGCCGCAATACCGAAGGCGACCGATTCGAGCATCGGCACATTGCCGGGACCGAGGCCCAGCACGAGCGCAGCGGCGAGCCCCGAAGCCGTCAACACTCCCGAGGTTGTAGATCGAGGTGTAGACCGGAGGACGCCGGACGATGGCATCGGTCAGCACAGCAGCGAGGGCGAGCACCACCGCGGCGCCTCCTCCGATGAGCGCTGCGCCCGCGAGCGCGCCGACGGCGCCTACCGAGACGGCGCCCGCCTCGGCCCGGAGTGCGAGGGCCTGGCCGCCGGCGACGAGAGCGGCCAGCGAGAGCAGCGCGACCATGTCCGACGGCCGTTGCACATAGGTCACACAGACGCCTACCGCGGTCAGCGCGAGCCCGATGAACGACGCCCGGAGGGCGACCTTGCGGCCCGTCGGGGATTGCTCGGGAGGCGGCCTCGTCCAACTGCTTCTGCGCTGTCGCGGCCTCGGCGGCGTCAGCGTCCTGTGGCGTCGATTTCGGTTTCGGTCCCCACCACTCCGAGTTCGGCTCGAGCTCTCCGAGCGGCTGGACGACCCCGTCGACGACGCGGTTGCGCCCCTGGATCTTGGCGCGATAGACGGCGAGATCGGCCCGGTGAATGAGAGCGGCGGTGTCCGTGCCGTCTCTGGGGCACATCGAAACGCCGATCGAGACCGTCGCGGAGAGCACTTCTCCGATCTCTCCGATCGGAACCCGTTGCCGACCGATCGTCTCCCGGATGCGCTCCGCCAGGGCGAACGCCGCGGCGGCCTCGGTGTCGGGCAACAGGACCACGAACTCCTCGCCCCCGAATCGGGCAGCGATGTCGTCCGCCCGGAGGCTGCTGCGAAAGACATCGGCGATCCGCTCGAGAATCGCGTCGCCCGCGAGATGTCCGTAGGTGTTGTTGATCTCACGCAGGAGGTCGAGGTCGATCATCAGCAGCGCAAGCGGCTGCCCTGTCCTCACCGACAGCTCCAGCTTTTCGTTCAGGACGGCGCTGAAGTGGCGGACGTTGAACAGACCGGTCTTCGGGTCGAGCCGGGCTTCCTGCTCGAGCAGAGGCACCGCGAGCGAACGGTGGATCAGGAGCAGTGGTGCGATTGCAAACGGGATCAACGCCGGGTTGATCAACCAGGAGTACGCGACGAGCACCCCGAGCGCGGCGAGCACGAGCTCGGTCGAGAGGTTCTCGAACGAGAACAGGCCGGACTCGTTGACCGAATGGCCGCGGCCGAGCCGAAGCATGACCGAGAGAATCAGGTGGTTGAGGATCACGAGCACGACTGCGGCAGCGAAACCGGCGATTGCGAACTTGAGCTCGCGGTTGCCGATGAAGACGTCCGCCTGCAGCACGTACCGTCCGACGGCCGCCGCCGCGAAGAGGTCGACCAGGTAGTTGCTCGCGTTGAACGTCTGGATGTACCACGGGTACCGCAGCTTGAGCCACTCGGGCAGGTGCTGGGCGAGGACGACGGCAGGGAGCAGCCATGTCGGGAGGAGCAGGGCCGCCGGCACGAGCACGACCATCGTCGTGTGGTACGACTGGTCGCGAGGCGTCACGACCGGGAACATCTGGGCCAGCGCCGCCCCGAGGGCGATAAGCGCGAATGCCGCCCACTCCTTCGCCGAGAGCGGGCCGATCTGCGGAAGCGCGAACCAGGTCGGGAGGGCCGCGCCGACCGCGATCAGGACGAGAAACGCCCACGCAGAGAGCGAGAGCCCACCACGAGGGCGCGACAGGGCCCGGCCATTATCGGTGGGGGCGATCTCGGCAGCCATGTAACGATCTCCACCCAGTTCAACGGCCGGAACCGTGTCTACCGTCTCCCCCATCCGGGGCATCCGGGGCCCTCGAAACGAACCCGCCGCCATGAGCCTGCTGCCCTATTCGGCGGCGAACATGCTCGACCAGGAAGCCGACGACCAGCTCGCGCTCGACCACGAGGCCGACGACCAGCTCGCGCTCGACCAGGAAGCCGACGACCAGCTCGCGCTCGACCAGGAAGCCGACGACCAGCTCGCGCTCGACCATGAGGCTTGGTTCCAGGCCGGGTCGGATGCTGCCGTGGCGGCCCAGGTGTCGGCGTCGAAGGTCTTCAGGCCGGTCGCTCTGTCGGTCACGACGAAGTTGTCGAGGGCGGCGTTCGGGTTCGCTCGGCCGTCGGCGGCGATTGCTTTCGCGATGTTGACGATGCCGACGCCGAGCGCTCCGAGCGCGTTGTAGCCGGTCGGTACTGCCGCGGAGCTCATCAGAGCGCCCTTGACCTGATCGGGCGTCCAATCGGGGTGCCGTGCGATCACGCTTGCCGACGCGCCGGCCACGATCGGAGCTGCGAACGAGGTGCCCGACATCCACATATAGCCCGGGCCGACCGCCCGTGAGGGGAACTGCCGCAGCATCGCCGCGTCGAGCGGCACAGGGCCGTTGAGCATGCGACCCGGGGCGGAGAGCTCGGGTTTGCGGAAGCCGTCCTGGGTCAGGCCCCAGGCCGACCAGGGCGCTGCGAAGTCATCGCTCGGTGTCACCGCTGCTGCCCGTGTCGGCCGCTCCGACCGTGATCACGAACGGATCGTTGGCCGGCGCGAACCCGACGCCGCTTTCGGCGCCGTCGACGGCATAGTTGCCCGCTGCTGCGACGACGACGATGCCGTTCAGCCACAGCTTCTCGACCGCCCGGTCGAGGGGATCATCGCCGGCACCGACGCCGCCGCCGGCGTTGATCGAGAAGTTCGCGATCCGGATGTTGTATCTGTCCTTGTTCTGCAGGATCCAGTCGCATGCGTCAACGACGTCGCTCACCCTCCCCGCACCCGTGTCATCGAGCACGTCGAGCGAGACGACATGAGCGTTGGGCTCCGCCCCCGTGAAGCCGTCTTTGCCGCCGGCGGCGAGACCTGCCACCAGCGTTCCGTGGCCGAACCCGTCGCCGCTCGAGTTCCCGCCGCCGGAGGTGAAATCGACCTGCTTGTCGAGGCGCCTGCCGAAGTCCCCTCGACTCTGAACGCCCGAGTCGACGATCGCGATCGTCGGATATGACGTCGAATATGACGCCCTCCTGGGCGCCGGCGCCCACTGGACACCCACTTCGTCCGTCCAGTTCTGCGTGTTTCCGAGTGCGGTCGCATGGATCGGGGCGTCCTCGGTCACCGCGAGCACGCCGTCCGAGGCCGCGAGGTCGTCCAACTGGTCGCCGTTGATCTCGGCCGACACCGCGGGGATCAGCTTGAACTTCTTCCTGAGCCCTCTCGCCTTGCCTGGATGCTTCTTGTGGGACTTGTCGACCGCGTCGCCGAGAGCGTCGAGCTGAGACGAGTCGGATGCCTGGACGATGACCTGGAACGTCCCGGTCGGATCACTCTTCGCCGCCTTGCGCAGGGAATCGGGCACAAAGCCCTTCTTCGGCGCAGCATCGGGCGACGCGGCGACGGTGCCCGCGGCGATCGCCACGACCGCAACCGTCAGCGTCAGCGTCAGCAGCGGGTAGCGACGCCGCCCCTTGCCCCAGAGGGCATTCGCCCGGGTGGACGCGCCGTTCGTGCCGACGCCAACGCGCCGCCTAAGGTGGTTCTGCCGCATCATGCCGCTCCTTCGTTCCTGCGCCCCCGCGGACGCTGTCGCCTACGCAGCTGACGTTAAGCAGACCGGTGTTGCCCACGAGTCCCAGAAAGGGGGGATCTGATGCCTCGATCGAGTGACTCGCGCCAGAGCTGAACCGGGCTCTACGAAACGGCGCGCGGTCGCCCACAAGCCGTCCCGGGCACGCACGGCCACCTCAACGCCCGCCGGCGCTACCCCAATCGAGGGGTAGACGGGAACGCGCGGCTGCCGATGATGACTCGTGTGGCCCAGCTTCCATGGTGGCAGTCCCTGACTAAAGGCCCTCGCCGGAGGCCTCGTCTCGTCGCGGACGAACACGGCTTCACGTTGATCGAGGCCGTGATGGCGATGGCGATCTTCGCGGTGGTCGCGACTGCGCTCGCGGGCGTCCTCACCTCGTCGATCGGCGCCCGCTCGATCGCGAGCGACCGTACCGGCGCCGAGCAGGTCGCGAATAGCCAGCTCGAGTTCGTTCGATCGATCTCCTATGCCAACGTCGGACTGACCGTGAACGGCAACCCGAGTGGCGTCGTCGACGCAGCCGGTGACCAATCGGCGCAGGGCGGCCCGACGGTTCCCTCCGACTATGCGGTCTCGATCAAGATCTCCTGGGTCGACGATTCGATCCCCACCAGCCCGGCGACAAAGGCGAACTACAAGAACGTCACCGTCACCGTTTTCCGCGCCCGCGACTCCAAGGTGCTCTCCGTTCAGAGCACCCAGATCGGGCCACGCCAGCGGGCACCCTACGGCGGCATCAACAAGGGCATCGTCAACGTCCAGGTGCAGGACTTCTACCCGAACGCACCGAGGGGGGGCGTGCTCGTAAACCTGAGCAACGGCCCCAGTTCGCCGCTCGCCGATACGAGCGACTCGGGCGGGACTGATTCGGTTCCCGGCGCTCGACCCGGCGACGGGCTCGAACTACTACGACCTCGTGATCGCTCCGTTCGGCGGCGGCTACATCCAGCTCCCCGACCCGAGCGTGACCCATTTCCAGATCGCGGCGGCCTCTCAGATAGGCCCGAAGGTCCTGCTGGTGTACAAGCCGGTGACCCTGACCGCGAGGTTCAATAACAGCGACGGCACACCGTTTGTGGGGACGGTCGTCTTCACGGTCTCGAACTCACGTGGCTCCAAGAGCTACACCTACACGGGAACGCCTGTTTCCGTCACGACGATCACGAACTCGACCACCGGCGCCTCAGAGCAGCTCGTTCCAGCCGTGTACACGATCACGGTCACGAATCAGGCTGCCGCAAGCTTCTACACGGACCCGGTGACCCAGAGCGTGCCCGCGCTTCTCTCGGATTATCCCACTACCCTCGCGGCCACGGGAACGGTCACTGCCGACCCGCTCGGATCGGTCAGCGCCACCGTCACCTCGGGCGGCAGCCCCGTCTCGGGCGCCACTGTCACCGTCTCCGGAGGCCCTCGGTCGATCGCCACGAAGACCGCCACCACAAACGCGAGCGGCGTCGCGACGATCTCGTCTCTTCCTGCCGGCGGCGGCTACACCGTGACAGCTGCCAAGGGGGGCCTCTCTGCGCCCAACCAGACGGCGTCCGTCAGCGGCGGCGCGACGACCAACCTCACGTTCGCGATGCCGACCGGCACATTGAAGGCCCGCGTGACCATAAACGGAACGGTCACGAGCGGCGCCACGGTGACGCTCACAGGCGGCCCGATGGGCATCTCCCTCTCGGGGACCTCGGACGTCAACGGCGAGGTGTTGTTCATCAACGTGCCGGTCGGGACCGGATACACGCTCACCGCGACCCAGAGCGGGCAGAGCGGCACCGCCAGCCCGACGATCGTAGCCAGCACGACCACCACCACGATCGTGCCTCTCCCGATCACCCTCGTCGCGACCGTGACCTGGCTCGGCGCCAACGTCAACGGCGCCGACGTGACGCTTTCGGGCGGCCCGAGCTCGCTCACCGGGATCACCGCGACAACCGGCGCGAGTGGTCAGGTCACATTCACGAACGTCCCGACCGGCTCGGGCTACACGTTGTCGGCGACCAAGAACGGGCAGACCAAGACGCTGACCAGCCAGACCTTCACAACCTTCCCGACATCGAGCGCAACGCTCGTCATGCCCTCGGGAACGATCAAGGCGAGCGTGCACGAGCTGGGCCGGGCAGATGCCCGGCCGGCGCGAACGTCAGCATTTCGGGAGGCCCTGACGCGGGGCCCTATACGGGCACGCTCGACGGCACCGGGGTCGCCAACGTCGCCGTGCCGGCAACGACCTCGAGCTTCCCGTACACCGTGACCGTGAGCAAGGGTGGCGGCTCCGCCAACGCGACGGTCTCGACCCTCGGCGCCGGCGCGACGCAGACATCGACTCCCGTGATGCCGACCAAGACGATCACGATCACCGTCGGGCCGGACCGGCTCCCCGGCGCCCCTGCTCGCAAGCAAATCCGTCACGGTCAGCATCACCGGCGGCCCCGATCGGCACCGTGGACTGCGCTCCCGAGCTGGGGCGGCACCTTCACCACGACCAGCGGCGGCCTCACCGGAGCGATCACCGTTCCGCAGGGCACCAACGTCTACACCGTCAAGGTCTCCCTCAACCCCTGCGGCTCGACGAACACCTACAAGACCGGCACGACAACGGGTGTCAGCGTCGCGGCCGGGAACGCCACACCCACCGTCACCTTCGGGACGAAAACCACGACCTGCGTTGCCACGCCATGAGCAAGCGCGTCGACGTGCGGGCCGAGGACGGGATCATGCTGCTCGAGCTGATCGTGACGATGGCGATCCTCGGGATCTTCTTCGCAGCCTTCGCGACGGTTGTCGGGTCGTCGATCAAACATGGCTCACAGATCCAGGAGGAAGCCGTTAGCCAGACCGAGGCGCGGGCCGCGATCGATGCGATGGCAGCCGACCTCCGCCAGGCCACGATCGCCGGCGACGGAACGCTGACGCGGATCTCGACAGCGACGAGCACCCAGCTGACCTTCACCGCACCGGACCGCGGCGCAACGATGCATCTGCGGCGAATCTCCTACCGAGTCAGCTCCGGGCAGTTTCAGAAAGCACTCGCGGTCAGCACCGCCAGCTCGGCGCCGTGGTCGATCCCCGCGCTCGGCGCCTGGGCAAAACTCTTCGGCGGCGTCGTCACCACCGCAACGCCCGTGTTCTCCTATTTCGACGCCTTCGGAACCGCGACGACCGTGCCCGCCAACGTCCGTTCGATCCGGATCGTCGTGACGACCGCGACCGCGCTCGAGCCGTTGCGCCAGTTCACCTACGACACCCGCGTATCACTGCGAGCGGCCGCATGAGTAGCGTCGCCAATCGAGCACGAAGGGTTCTGCGGCGAACCACCGACGAGGCGGGCGTCGCGATGATCCTCGTCGTCTTTACCGTCGCAGTGCTCTCGACCCTCTCGGTGCTGCTCGTGGACACCGTTACCGACGAGTCCCACCGCGGCGTGAAGGCCGTCAGCCGCCAGACCGCCTTCGAGGCCGCCGAATCGGGTTTGGACGACTACGTCGCGAAACTCGCCGACGACCGCCAGTACTACCTGCACTGGGTCCACCCAGCCGAGTCGACGCGTCAGGACGACGGCTCCGGCGGCTCGAGCGCCTATGTCTCCCCAAGCGGTACCTCCCCCGCACCCAGCACCTGGTGCCGCGACCCGAAGACGAAGCCGGCGCCCGTCGCATGGACGAAGGGCGCCACATGGAACAGGAACACGAAAGGGAAAGACCACTGGTGCAGCCTCGGTAACGGCTTCGAGTACGACCTCCAGATCACGCCACCATCCGCGACCCAGACCGGAGTCACGATCGTGTCCACCGGGCGTAGCATCACGAACCCGTCCGACGTCCGTGTCATCGAGGCCGTCGTCAAGCAGTCCTCGATCACCGATTTCCAGGAGATCGCGGACGGCGACATCGGCTGGGGCTCTGGCGCGACATCCTACGGGCTCATCTACTCCAATCACGACATCAACTGGCCGAGCTCCGGCACGCCCGGAGTCGCCTACGGGAGCAATTTCGCCGTGGGGAGCGTCACGGGCAACGTGAACTGGACGCCGCCAGGGACAGGCGCGTGCGTCGCGGGAGGCCCGTGTGGCTACGACGGCGACTCGAGCACGTCGTACACGAACCTGTTCGCGGCACCGAGCCCACTCACGGGCCCGATCGACTTCAACACGTTCCTCACGTCCTTCTCGGACATCTCCGGAGCGGCAGCCGACACGACCGGCGGCGGCATCTACCTCGACTCGAGCTATGCCTCCTGGCGTCTGACGTTCATCAACGACGGGACGATCAAGGTCGAAGGCTGCTCTGCAACGAACCCCCAGACGAGCTCGACCTCACCCACCTGCACCACCGTTGGCTCTCCCAAGCCCGTCCCGTCGAACGGCGCCATCTACTCCGAGGTGAACGTCATCGTGCAAGGAACGGTGAGAGGCCGCGTCACGGTCGCGACGCCGAACAGGATCATCATCGGCGGCACCCTCCTCTACAAGAGCGACAACGGCGACATCTCGGTCACGCCCGCAGGCTCCGCGCAGGACGTGCTCGGGCTCGAGGCGATGAACGAAGTGATCATCCCCTGCTGGATCACCGGCAACATCGACTGGCACGCCGCGCTGCTCTCCGAAACCGAGACCTGGGGCGCCTGGGGCAACACCGGCTGGGCCTCGACATCGAGCGGCTGCTCGACGACGCCGGCCACGGGCAACCGGATGAGACACCGCGGCTCGGCCACACTCGAGCACGGCGGCTCGTTCTCCGGCTGGTTCGACAACCGCGACTACTTCTACGATCCCACTCTCCCGTACCTCGCACCGCCCTGGTTCCCGACGATCGACCCCGACTACAAGATCGTCTCGTTCCGCGAGCTTCCTGGCGGCTGATACCACCATCGCCCGACTGTGAGAGAATCCTCCCGGGCCTGAACACCACGGCGAAGGCGAGGGAACGATGCGCGGCATCATCGCGGGACTGCTCGTAGGACTGACCGTCGTTCTCGCTGTCGGCTGCGGAAGCTCGAGCAACGACGCCGCTGGAACCACCACCGTGGTCGTGACCGAGACCACGGCAGCCGACACGACGGCAACGACCGATACCACCGCGGTGGACACGACTGCCACGACCGACACGACCGCTTCCGAGGACACGACAGAAACCGACACGACGACCGACGCCCTCACGACCCCGACGGGCCTCAGCGCCGGCTGCCAGAAAGTCGCCGACCTCTCCGTCGGATTCGGGAAGGCGCTGAGCGCCGCCGGAGCCAACGGCACCACCGACCTCGACAAGACCGCCAAAGCCTATGAAGCGTTCGCAGAGCAGGTCCCGGAAGAGATCCGCCCCGCCTTCCTGACGCTCGCAAAGGCCTACGCGCAATACGCCGTCGCGATCAAGGGCATCGACTTCAAGGCGGGCCAGGTGCCGGACGCAGCCACGATCGCGAAGCTCGCGAAAGCGGCGCAGGGCCTCAACAACCAGGACCTCACGAAGGCGAACGCCGAGATCACCGCCTGGGTGACGAAGAACTGCAGCGCCAACGGCTAGATCCAGCTCCGCGAAAGCTGCCGACTGGTTCTTTATTCTGCCGACCTGGCGCCCTCGCGCTTTGAGCCGTGGGTCGCACGCGTCCTTCTCGCGTCGGCATCAGCCCGGCGGCAGAGGCTCAGACGAGAGCGTTCCACCTCCTCGGCACGGTGGATGTGACATGACGGCGCGGCCCTATCGCGATTCGACGATCGCGAGGAACTCGTCGTAGTCGCGGATGTAGTCGTCTGCGTCGTACGGGTGGGAGGCGAGGACGAGCAACGACGCGCCGTCGGAGTACTTGTACTGGACACCCCACGTCAGCGGTGGGAGGTACAGCCCGACATCGGGCGAGTCGAGCGTCAACTCGTGTCGTGAGGTTCCGTTGTCGACCACGACCGAGACGCTGCCCGCCGTGCAGACGAGGAACTGAGCGCACGAATGATGTGCATGAGCGCCGCGCACGTCCTTGGACGGGACCCCGAAGACGACGAAGAACCTCTGCGGGACGAACGGAACCTGCGCCGGAACATCGCCTGCCACGAGGCTGCCGCGAAGATCGTCGACCCGCGTCATCCTGTGCAGCGTCACGCCCTGAACGGGGGCTCGACCACCTGCTGGGGCTCGGCAGGCGCCGCGGGCCCGTTTCTGTCGTCGCCGAGGTCGTGTCGACGTAGCCGACGATCCGCGCCGGGTTCCCGACCACGACGGCGTGGGCCGGGACGTCATGCGTCACGACGCTACCCGCGCCTACCATCGCATTGCGGCCGATGCAAAGGCCGGGAAGCACGGTGCAGTTGGCGCCGAGAGACGCACCATCGGCGACATGGGTCAGGAGCACCGCGTCCTGATATGCCTTGCTCCGGGGGTAGAGGTCGTTCGTGAACGTCGCGTTCGGTCCGACGAACACGTCGACCCCAGCCGAACGCCGTCCCAGAGCTGCACGCCTGACTTGACCGTCACGCGATCACCGACGACGACGTCGTTCTCGATGAAGACGTGATCGCAGATGTTGCAGTCGCGCCCGATCACGCGCCCCGGGAGCACGTGGGCGAACGCCCAGATCCGTGTGCCCTCCCCCACGCTCTCGCTCTCGCAAATCCCCTGGTCGTGGACGAAGTGGCTCACTCAGGCCTCCTTGGGCGGGCAATCGGCGGTGACCGTGTCAAGCCGGTCGTCGGGATTCGTGGACGCGAGACCGCGCACCAGTGTGAGACGGCCTCCGAAGTAGTTCAGGGGGACGGTGACGGCAGCCGCTCCGACGATGAGCGCTGCTCGTGGGGCACCAGCCCATTCGAGCAGGCTCACGACGCCGAGCCCCACGACGTAGACCAGTAGATACCAGGCGACGAAATGCGCGTGATGCTTCGCGGTCGCCTGGACCTTGAACACGACGCGCGTGCTCATGATCGTCGTGTACAGGAGGCCTACCGCGAAGGCACAGGTGTAGGCGAGCGCCACCGGCATCACGAACGTGAGCAGAGCGAAGAGAACGAGCGTGGCTCCGGTGTTGGAAGCCCCGACGATCAGGAACCGGAGCAGCTCGCGGCGGCGCTCCAGCGAGATCCGCTCACCCATCGCCGTCGAACTCCTCGCGGAGCATCGGCACGAAGTCGGGGCGTCCCTTGCTGTTCTCGTACGTCCGCCACACGTAGCTGCCGACGAGGCCGAGACCGAGAACCATCACCGACGAGAACATCAACAGGGTCAACATCAACGGTGTGTAGCCCGGCACATCGATCTGGCCGGCAAGCCAGGCGACGAGCACACCGATGCTGACGATCACCGAGACGGCCAGCGCTGCCGCGCCGATGCCGATCAGCAGTGTAATCGGCAGGTCCGTGAACGAGAACGCGCTGTCCAGCAGGTACTTGACCTTGCGCCGGAGCGTCCAGCTGCTGCGCCCTTCGGTGCGAGGCGCGCGAACATAGGGCACTTCGACCCGGCGGAATCCGAGCCAGAAGAGCAGGCCGATCAGGCTCGAATGCGACTCGCGCAGCTCGAGCAAGCTGTTTCTGACCTGTGCCGTGCATGCGAAGATGTCGACGCCACCGCGCGGAACTTCCGGTTGGATGAACCGCCGGTACGTGGCCCAGAAGACTCGCGAGGCGAACGAGCTGAGCAACGGGTCGTTACGCCCCGTGCGCACGCCGACGGCGACGTCGTACTGGCCTGTCTCGAGCTCCTCGAAAAACTGCTCCACGAGCTCGGGCGGCTCCTGCATGTCTGCGGCCATCACGGCGATGTTGCGGCCGCGGGCGGCCGACAGTCCCATCCTGATCGCGGCCCACGAGCCGAAGTTCCTCGAAAGGCTGATGAGCTGGCTCCCGAACGTGGCCGTTGACAGCAGCTTCCGAAGGACGAGGACGCTTGCATCCGGGGAGCCGTCGATGACGAAAACGAGCTCGAGCTCACCCGGTAGCTTCGCGTCGAGCGCTATGAGGCGCTCGACGAGAGCCGCCAGTGTGGCTTCGTTCCGGTAAACCGGAACGACGATCGAATAGTCGTAGACACGTTCGATGTCAGTCATTCAGCATTCCCGCAGAGCTTCGCAGACCCGCTCCACCTCGTCGTCAGCTCAACTCCGCGAAGCAGGGCAGCGAAATGACATGTGCCGAGGCATGCTCGGTCACCGGCAAGGTCACGCTCGCTTGCGGTGTGCCTGCGAGCACCGGCTGTTGGTGATCCGCAAGCGGGTAGTGGACCACCGTCGCGATCCCCGCTGCTGCAAATACCCTCTCGAGCTGCGCCCGATCCTCGGCCAGGACGACGCACAGGTGAGCGACGAAATCCGCCTCCGGCGAGCCCACGAACCGCATTCGACGGCCGGCCGCTGCCCGATACTCGCTGACGATCTCACGGCGACGCAGCGTTCCAGCCATCGACATGGGGCAGCTTCACCCTGAGGATGGCGGCCTGAAGCTCATCGAGACGGCTGTTGCGACCACCGGCGAGAACCGAGCGGTACTTCTCGGCCCAGCCGTACTGGCGCAGTCGACGGACGCGCTCGGCTAGCTCCTCGTCGTTCGTGACCACGGCGCCGCCGTCCCCGGCCGCGCCGAGATTCTTGGTCGGATAGAAACTGAACGTCGCAAGATCGCCGAACGCGCCGGCCAGTTTCCCATTACGCCGAGCACCGACCGACTGCGCGCAATCCTCGATCAGGACGACGCCACGCGACCGGCATAACGCGGCGAGCGGCTCGACATCGGCCAGCTGGCCATAGAGGTGCGTCACCACGACAGCCTTCGTCCTCGGCCCGAGCGCCGGCTCCACCGTTGTAGCCGACAGCGTGAGGAGGTCCGGATCAACGTCCGCGAAGCGCGGGCTCAGCCCGGCACAGAGCGCCGCGGTTGTCGCGTACATGCCGGCGTTGGCCGCCGTGACGACTTCGTCGCCGGCTTCGGCGCCGATCGCAATCAGGGCGAGGAGAAGTGCATCTGTGCCGTTCGCGACGCCAACGCAGGAGGCGACGCCGACGTAGTCGGCAAACTCGTGCTCGAACAGCCGGTGCTCGCCGCCGTGGACGTACCATCCGCTCGAGAGAACGTTCGCGACGGCTGTGTCCACCGCGGTCCGCAGTTCGCGGTACTGCCGTCCGGTGTCGTTGAACGGCACCGCCGGTGGAGGAGCCCCGGGGGCCGTCATCGCTCCTCCTCGAAATGGCCGCTGCGTGGGCCACCCGCCGAGGAGCCTCCGGGCGTAAGCCGCCGGCGACGTGCACCGAAGCGCCGGCCCCGAGCGTCGGCCCCGGGTGCTCGAGATGCGACAGCGTCTCCGACGAGAGGGTCACGCAGACGAGCACGAATGCGACGTAGGCAACCGCGACTCCTGCTCGACGCGCGACGCTCCCAGCGAAAATCGTGGCGCGCGTCGCCGGCCCGAAGCAGACGAGCATGTAGATCAGCAGCTGGAGAGGTAAGAAGAAGCGCGGCTCGACAGCGCCAGGGATGGCCGTCAGGCATGTGCTGACCAGCACGATGAGCCCGGCCCAACGTACCCGGCCGAGCGCATGGCGGGCGTCCGACAGCAGCAGGCGCGCGATTGCGAGGAAGATGAGCGTGTATGCGAGCAACGAGAGCACGATCGAGCTGTTCTCGAGATTGCGCACATAGGGGCTCGGATATCGCACGTCCAGCCCGTTGAAGATGTGCCGCAGGTAGCTGGCCGTCATCTCGGCGGGGTGATCGAACACGAGCCGGATGTATTGCCCGTAGCTCGTGATCGACGCGTTCTGGCCGTCGATCAACGTCGTCGAGAGGTGCTCGCGCTCCAGAACATTCGTTGTCGCAGGATCGAGGTAGAACACCTGTGGCTGGGGGTAGCCCTCGGCCGTTCCGACGTACGTTTCGTACTTCTGGGCGATCATCCCGTCGGAGAGCTGCAGGAATGAGATGTTCTTGCCACCCGAGACAAACGGCGTCCAGGTGGCGTTCTGGTGATGGTTGATCATCATCTGCGGCAGGAATGCGGCGAACGCGCCGACAAGCACGAGGGCCGCCGCCGTACCGCGCAGACGCCAGTTCCACGGCCGTATCGGCAGCAGCGCCGCGACGAGGAGCGCCGCCAGCAACGCGGGTTGGTACGCAGGACGCATGTTCACCGCGAGACCGAACCCGACGCCGGCAACCAGATAGCCGCGAGGGGACCCACGGAGAAGCCCGAGCAGCGCGACGCTCGCCACGAGCAGAGCCGGGAAATCCGAGAGCGGAAAGTCGAAGTGGTCCCGCCAGAAGAGAAAGAACAGCGCGTTGAGCGCAAGCACCCTCCCCACGTCGGTCGAAGCGCGCGGGAACAGCTGCCGCGCCAGCCTCGGCGCGACGATCACACCGAGAGTGGCTGCAAGCAGCGCCCCGAAGATCTTGACGATCGTCACGGACCCGAGGCCCCCGGCCGACGCGATCACCTGCAGGAGATGGTTCAGCAGCGGTAACGAGTAGCCACGAGGGTAGGTGGGAACCCCTTCCTGAAAGCCGACGAGCGAAAAATGGCCGTTGTGGTGGAAGCTGTGGCCGAGCTGCCAGTACACGGACGAGTCGTAGTAGAAGCGGTCGTAGCCCGACAGGAAGAGATGGGCGGCATAGGCCGCGGCGACGAACGGAAAGCACACGATTTCCACCCTGAAGCGCCCTCCCAGATCCGATGCACGGGCAGGACGCGTTGGGAGGGCTGCCGCCGGATTCGCGCCCGTCGGAGCGGCGCTCATGCGGCGTCCGATCTCGTTGGGGTCGCATGCTGTGCGGCGCCCAGGCCGACGATCTCGTTCGAGAACTCGCGCTGCGCAAGGGTCGCGGATGAGAGCGTCAGGCAGACGACGACGAAGGCAGCGTACGACACCGCGACACCGACCCGGCGGGAGGTGCTCCCACGCGAGGAACGAGAGTTGCGTGGCAGGGCCGAAACAGACCAGCATGTAGACGAGCATCTGGACCGGCAGGAAGTATCGCGACTCGGCCTCGCTGGGCAACGCGGTGATGCAGGGGCTCAGGAGCACGACGATGCCGACCCAGCGGACGCCTCCGAGCGCCCGCCGCGCCCCCGGGAGAAGCAGCCGCGCGATCGCGACGAACATCAGCGTGTACTGGAGCAGCGAGAGCAGGATCGACGTGTCTCCGAGGTCGCGAACGTACGGGCTCGGATAGCGAACATCGAGGCCGTTGAAGACGTGGCGTACGTAGCTCGCCGCCAGCTCGACCGGGTGATTGACGACGATCCGGAGGTACTGCCCGTAGCTCTTGATCGCGGTGTACTGCCCGAATGCCTTGTCGGTCGTCGAGAGATGCTCCTCCTGGAGGACGTGCTGTGTCGCCGGGTCGAAGTAGAAGACCTCGGGTTGGGGATACTTCGATGCGGGCCCGACGTACGTCTCGTACTTCTGCGCGATCAGCCCGTCCGAGAGCTGCTGCATCGCGAGAACCTTGCCACCGGGAAGGGACGGGCTCCACTTGCCGAACTGGTGATGGTTGATGAGTATCGCCGGCAGCGCAGCGACGAGCAGGCCCGCGAGCACGAGGCCTACGGCGGTGCCCCGAAGCCTCCAGTTCCACGGCCGCAGCGGCAGGAGCGCCGCCACCGCGAGCGTCGCGATCAGGGCAGGCTGGTAGGCGGGGCGCATGTTCACCGCGAGACCAACGGCAATGCCGGCCCCGAGGTAGCCGGTGGGGCGGCCCCGCAGGAGGAGCAGCAGGCCTGTCGTGCCGAGCAGGAGCGCGAGGAAATCGGAGAGCGGGAAGTTGAAGTAGTCGCGCCAGAAGAGAAAGATCAGGGCGTTGAGCGCAAGAACGCGACCGATGCCGAGCGTGGCGCTCGGGAACAGCTCGCGCGCCAGTCGCGGCAGGACGATCACGCCGAGCGCTGTCGCGAGCAGCGCCCCGAAGAGCTTCACGATCGTCACGGAGCCGATCCCGAGTGCCGAGGCCGTGACCTGAAGGATGTGGCACACGAGCGGCATCGAGTAGCCGTGGTATTCCGCGCCGCTGTAGTCGAACAGCGAGAAATGACCGTTGCTCGCGAAGCTCTGGCCGAGCTGCCAGTAGAACGCCGAGTCGTAGTAGAAGACGTCGTAACCGGACGTGAAGAGGTGCGCAAGGTACACCGCGAGCACGAGCGGGAAGCACACGAGGTCGACGCTGTGGCGCCGGCTCAGGACGCTACTCATCGGATGCACGGACACGGCCGGCGACGACGTACTGCCCACCGAGTGGCACGCGCGCGAGCCTCTGCTCGAGCCGGCGCAGCGAGGGAGCCTCCCACGGGAAGAAGGCTATGTAGCGCGATTCAACGGGGTGCGCCCCGGCATCGGTCAGCAAGCGCCGGGTTTCGGACGGTCGGAGCAAGACGACGCCCTTGTCGAAGTCGCACCGGCTCACCGCCAGGCGGGTCAGGGGATTGAAGGGATTGTGCTCGTAGAGCGCCACGAGGCCGCCGGGCCGCGTTACCCGCGCCATCTCACCTACCAGCGCCGCGCGGCTGCCCGCCTCGACGTGGTGCAGGACGCAGACTGCGAATGTGATGTCGTACGCGCCGGCATCGAACGGCAGCGTGACCCCGTCGAACGACCGGTACCGCACGCTCGGGTTCGCCGCGGACGCAGCATCGAGCAGGCCCTGCGAGATGTCGACACCGTGCAGTTCGCCGACCCGCCCGACCAGGCACGCGTCGGTGACCCCAGCACCGCAGCCCAGATCGAGGACATGTACGGCAGTCGCATCGCCGACCTGCCGCTCGACGAGCGCGACCAGGTCGTCGGCCTTGAGCCTCGCGAAGAAGTCGACATCCTGCCCGATAAATCCGATCGACGAGTTGACCGCGTCCCGGTAGCTGTGCTGGTACTCGTCGAACTCCTGCGCGTCGGTCAGCGCTCGGCGCTCCGTGCGCGGGTCGGAGGGGGGACGAGGATCCCGCGCGAGGGCACCGAGGGATTCGCCGGGAAGTTCTCGAGGTCGCTGACGACGTACAGCGGTCGTCGTTTCACCTCTGTATGGATATCGGCGATGTACTCGCCGATGATGCCGAGAATAATGAGCTGTACGCCTCCGATCAGCGTCGTCGCCAAGACGATTGATGTCCAGCCGGGAATCGTGTAGGCACCGGTGATCTTGGCGATGACCGCGAACATCGCGAACAGGAATCCCGCCAGCGAGACGAGGAAGCCGATGTTGAGCGCGGCCCGCAACGGTGCGTCCGAGAAGCTGATCACTCCCTGCGACGCAAAACGCAGCATCCGCCGGATCGGATATTTCGTCTTCCCGGCGAAACGGTTGTCCCGGCGGTACGCGACGCCGGTCTGACGGAGGCCGATCCAGCTGAACATGCCTCGAACGAACCGGTTGCTCTCGCGCATCTGCGAGAACACATCCAACGCGCGGCGGTCGATGAGCCTGAAATCGCCCACGTCCAGGGGGACCTGCACGTCCGAAATGCGATTGAAACCACGGTAGAAGACCGATGCCGTAGCACGCTTGAATCGCGTCTCCCCTTCCCGCTCCTCGCGCACGGCGTAGACGACGTCGAACCCCTCACGCCAGCGCGCGGCTAGCTCCAGCACCACCTCGGGCGGGTCCTGCAGGTCGGCGTCGAGCACGATCACGGCGTCGCCAACGGCCAGGTCGAGTCCTGCCGTAAGTGCGATCTGGTGTCCGAAATTCCGGGACAGGCGGACGAGCTTGAACCTCGGGTCACCCTGCGAGGCTGTGAGCATCAACTCGTAGGTGCGGTCGGTGCTGCCGTCATCGACGAGGATCGCCTCGGCGTCCGCATCCAGGGAGCCCATGACCTCGATCAGCCGCGTGACCAACTCCTCGACCACGGCCTCCTCGTTATAGGCAGGGATTACCAGCGAGTACGTCGGCACTGGCTCGGTCCAACCCTTTCTACGCGCCTCGATGACACAGCCACGCGGCCCACATTAGATGGGTGATCGGCTATTCGCACGGTGGCTTCGGGAGACACGCAAGGGGCGTCCGGTGCCCCCAAATGCGTCGCTCGAGGCCCCTTGCTACGGGGCTGCTGCCAGGGAGGACACGCTCGCGGAAGGAGCGAAGAGTCGGAAAAGGGGATGCTCGCCTCGCGACACGAACAGGCGCTCGGGTCCAGCCGGGAGCCAACCGGCCATGGCGATATAGTCGGGACGATGAGCGAGAGCAACGTCACGTCGGAACAGGGCCCTCCCGCCGCCGGCAGTGCACCGCCGACGGAAGCCGACGCATCGACGGGCCTTCTCCACCGCAAGAGTGTCGGCGTGGGCGGCGTCATCGCCGTCGTCGTGCTGTTCGCCTTCGTGGCGTGGGTCGTGATCGAGTCGACAGGGAGCTCGTTCCCGAAGCCTGCCACGGCCACTCCGCCCGTGGCGTCCTCAGCGGCGCAGTTGAAGTCCCAGGCAGCCGCGGCCGGCCAGCGTGTGTACTGGGTCGGCGCGGAGCCGAACTCGACGTATGAGTTCACGCAGAACTCGACCGGAGTTCTCGTGCGTTATCTCCCGGCGGGGGTCGCAGCCGGCGATGCGACCGCTCGCCTGACGGTCGGCACCTACCCGATGAAGAACGCCTACAACGTCATGCACGCGAGCTCGATCAAGGCCGGCGCGCAACCGCTCACCGTTCCCGGTGGCGGCATTGCGATCGTGAGCACGACACGCCCATCGAGTGTTTACGTCGCGTTCCCCAAGTCGAACTATCAGATCGAGGTGTACGACCCGACTCCGGCGAAGGCTCTCCGGTTTGCGACGAGCGGCAGCCTTCAGACGGTCCTCGGCGGCTCGACGGTTTCAGCGGCACAGGCCCACGGGCCCGTGGCGGCCACACCTGACGACCTGAGAATCCTCGCGGCTGCCCTCGGCCATCCGGTGTACTGGGCCGGACCACGGCCCAACACCACCCTCGAGCTGACGCAAACCGCGAGCGGGCGCACCTACGTCCGTTACCTCCCGTCGGGCGTGGCGGTGGGCAGTTCAAACCCCTACCTGACGATCGCGACGTACCCGCTCGCGCACGCGTATGCGGTGACGAAGAGCGCGACCAAGGACAAGAACGCGGTCACGATCAAGCTGCCGAACAACGGGATCGCGGTCTACACCAAGGGCAACGGGACGAACGTCCACCTCGCCTACCAGGGCTCCGAGACCCAGGTCGAGGTTTACGACCCGCACCCGAGTGTGCCCCCGAGGCTCGTCTCGAGCGGCCAGGTCGTCGCGGTCTAGCGCTCGCCGGCGCGACGGACGATCGGCGGCCGGCGGGTTGGACCTGAGCCTCATAGTGACGCCGTGAGCACACTGCTCGTTCCCTGGCTCGCCTTTCCCGCCGTCCTGGCCGTGCTCTCGTTCGGCTGCGGGCTCCTGCTCGAGCGCGTCTCGGGGCTGCGCCTGCCCGGAACGCTCGTCGTTCCCTGCGGGTTCGCGGTGCTCGCCCTCGTTGCGCAGTTCGCGACCATGTGCGCTCGACAGCGCGGCTCGCAATGCCCGCGGTGCTCGCAACGGCGGCTATCGGGTTCGCCCTTTCTTGCACCGGCGCGCGCGGCGGCCCGACTTCTGGGCGCTCGGCGACCGCGATCGGCCGCTTCGCGGCGTACGCGGCGCCGATCGTCTCTCCGGTCGCGGCAACCTTCGCCGGCGTAGATCAAGCTCGACGACGACTCGACCCTTCTCGCGCTCACCGACCGGGCGATGACGCACGGTCGCGGCCTCTCCGGCCTCGAGCCGTCGACGTACCTCCGTGCGCTCGGCCCTGCTCACCCAGGGCTATCCACTCGCGACGTTCATGCCCCTCGGCGTCGGTAGCGGCGATCGTCGGCGGCGATGCGATGTGGCTGTACCAGCCGGCATGGCATTCATGGCGGTAATGCTCTCGCTCTCGCTCTACGAGCTCCACGACGCCCGTGACCGACTCGCGCTGGATGCGCGCCTTCATCGCCTTCATCGCCGCCCAGTCGGCGCTGCTCTACGGCTACGCGCTCTGGGGAGGGATCAAGGAGCTTGGTACGGCCTGGGCGGTGCCGCTTCTCGTGGCGCTCGTGGTCCCGGCGGTGCGCTCCGAGCGTCTGCGCGCACTGATTCCGCTCGCGGCGGTCACCGCGCTGCTGCTCGGCGTCCTCAACGCCGGTGCGCTGGCCTGGCTCGTCCCCGCCCTCGCTCTTCGCGCTCGTAGCGATCTTCCGCACCCGCGGCGCAGGCGCCCTCCTGCGCCGGGCGGCGCGTTCGTGGGGTTCACGGCGCTGCTCTCGCTGCCGGCTGATCGTCGTGCTTCCCGACTTCCTCTCTCCAACATCGTCTCGTTCGACCCGCTCGCGAACCTGATCGCCGCTCAACCCGCTCCAGATCGCCGGCATCTGGCCCGTCGGCGACTTCCGCTACACCCCCCAGCTGTCGGCGACGACGTATGCGTTCGCCGTTGTCGCTCTCGCTGCCGCCGCGGCGGCCGTGATCTGGGCGATCCGCAAGGGACCTGGGAGTGCCGCTGTACGTCGTCGGCGCCGCTCGTCAGCGCGCTCGCCTCTACTGGGGGAGCAGCCCGTGGATCGCCGGCAAAGCGTTCGCCACCGCCTCGCCGGCGATCCCGTTCGCGGCGCTGATCGCGTGCGTGCTGCTCGTCAGGCGTGGCCGGCTCGATCGAGGGCGGGGTGCTCGCGGTCGCGGTCGTCGGGGCGTCCTCTGGACGAACGTGCTCCAGTACCACGACGCCTGGCTCGCCCCGCGAAGCCAGCTCGGCGAGCTGTCTGCGATCGGCGATCGCTTCGCAGGCGATGCGCCTGCGCTCATGACGGAGTATCAGCCCTACGGCGTTCGACACTTCCTCCGCAAGCTCGACCCCGAGGGGGCTGCGGAGCTCCGCTTCCGTCACGTGACACTTCGCAACGGCGAGATGCTCGACAAGGGCCTCTCCGCCAACATCGACGACTTCCAGCTCGACGGGATCCTCGTGTACCGGACCCTCGTTCTCAGGACGTCCCCCGTGGAAAGCCGACCGCCGTCTGTCTATCGGCTGGTCTCGAAAGGCAAGTGGTACGAGGTCTGGCAGCGACCCGAGCCGCTCACGGGCCGCATCCTCGAGCACCTGCCGCTCGGCACCGACCTCCAGCCCGCGGCCGTGCCAAGCTGCGCCGATGTGCTGCGCCTCGCACGGCTTGCCGGGAGCAGTGGTTTCCTGGCCGCCGTCGAGCGTCCCCCGGCAGTCGACGTCGATCTCTCCAAGGTGTCCCATCCGCCGAACTGGGTGCTCGGCCAGTCGGGCGAGCTGACACCCGTCGGCGCCGGCACGGTCAAGGCGTCCGTCCAGGTTCCGGCGTCCGGTCGCTACGGGATCTGGGTTGGCGGAGCGTTCCGCGACCGCCTCGATCTTCTCGTCGACGGGAACCGCGTGGCCACAGCACGCAACCAGCTGAACAACTACGGCCAGTACACGCCGCTAGCGGTAACCCGACTCGCTCGCGGCACCCACGAGGTCACGCTCCGCTACGGCGGCCCCGACCTGCACCCGGGGAGCGGCGGCGTCCAGTTCGCACTCGGGCCGCTCGTCCTCAGTCGCACGACTGCAGACCTTCCCGTGACCGAGGTGCGAGCCGCCGATGCCCGTTCGCTGTGCGGGAAGAGCCTGGACTGGATCGAGGCCCGTGCCGGCTAGCGACCCCGCCTGCCGTCGCCAGGAAGGCGAGGCGGCGACCGCCGCGGACGAACTCGTCCTCGCCACCACGGCCACTGATCGCCCTAATCACGCTCGGTCAGATCTGCCGCTACGTCGTCCGCCGAGGCTGCACCTACGCTCAGCCGACCGCGTGTTCCCAACGCCGAAAGGCAACCGAGCCCGCAGAGCTGTGCGGGCGCCCGCCAAGCTCACCGACGTCCACCAGCAGCTCGGCCGCGGCATAGCGTTCCGGAAAGCCATCGGAGCCGCGGAGCTTCAGACCCCTGGCAAGCTCACCCTCCACTCACTCCGCCACGGCTACGCCTCGCTCCTCATCGCCAACGGCCTCAACGTCGTTTTCGTCAGCCGCCAGCTCGGTCACGCCAACCAGAGCATTACCCTCGAGGTCTACGCTCACCTCTACGCCCGCGCCGACCACGAACGGACCGCGAGCGCGGCCCTCGAAGCCAGCTACACCGCCACCACCGGAACCAACGGCTAAGCGTACGGCGGCAGTAGGTGGCGCCACCTCGCGGTGGTAACGGCTAGGACGGGATCACGATGATCTGTCTCGCATTGAACGTGGCGGTGAAGATCCGCCGGAGAGATCGGGACGCTCTTGTAAACGGCGCTGAAGTTGATCGTAACTCCAGGGGTCAGATTGGTGATGAGGACCGTGATACTCGCCCGGACTGGATTCTCGCCTGACACTCGAAGCGAGTTCGCGTCCAAAGCAACGCTGCCGTTGAGGCTGACTGACATGAAAGCCGTGGAGGTCGGGCCACCGTTGTTTGAGGAGGTTCCGCTTGCCTCGGCCGTCAGAATCACGATCAGCTGCCCGGACGCCGGGACCGTCACCGTCGCTGATGGCCCATCGAGCAGCGGGCCGTAGACCGGGTCGTTCGTCGTAACAGACCGCGGTAGCAATGCCTTGGACAGCGCTAGCTGCCGCCCCCGGTCCTGCAGGACCCGTCGGCCCGCTCGCGCCGGTCGCACCCGTGGGGCCGGAGGCGCCCGTGCCGCCGGAGGACCGGACGCACCGGAAGGGCCAGGCGCACCAGTGACACCCTGCGGGCCGGAAGCACCAGACGGACCCTGGGCGCCGATCGGGCCGGTGGCGCCCCGAGGGCCGGTTACACCGGTTGCGCCGAGACCAGGCGGCCCGGTCGGGCCTTGCCTACCCGTGATGCCCTGCTGACCGGTGATGCCCTGTGGGCCAGATGCGCCAGACGGACCCTGCGGACCGGCCATGCCCGCACCGCCCTGCGGGCCGGACGCACCGGACGCGCCGGTGACCCCTGCTGCGCCGGACGGACCCTGCGGGCCGCTAGAACCCTGCGGACCGGCGGCACCCGTCGCACCCCGCACACCAGTGGCACCCTGCAGGCCAGAAGCACCCGTCGGACCTTGTACACCAGTCGGGCCTTGCACACCGGGAGCGCCCTGCAGGCCGGAAGCACCCGTCGCACCCTGCACACCAGTCGCGCCCTGCAGGCCAGAAACACCCGTCGCACCCTGCACACCAGTCGCGCCCTGCAGGCCAGAAACACCCGTCGCACCCTGCACACCAGTCGCGCCCTGCAGGCCAGAAACACCCGTCGCACCCTGCACACCAGTCGCGCCCTGCAGGCCAGAAACACCCGTCGCACCCTGCACACCAGTCGCGCCCTGCAGGCCAGAAACACCCGTCGCACCCTGCACACCAGTGGCGCCCTGCGGGCCGGAAGCACCCGTCGGGCCTTGCACACCAGTCGGGCCCTGCTCACCGGGAACGCCCTGAAGGCCCGAAGCACCCGTCGGGCCTTGTACACCCGTCGCACCGGTCACACCCTGCGGACCGGAAACACCCGTCGCACCCTGCACACCCAGTGGCGCCCTGCGGGCCAGAAGCACCCGTCGCACCCTGCACACCTGTCACACGCCTGCACCTGTCACACCCGTGCACACCTGTCACACCCTGCGGGCCAGAAGCACCCTGCACACCGGTCGCACCCTGCGGACCGGAAACACCCGTCGCACCCTGCACACCAGTCGCCCCCTGCACACCAGCGGCGCCCTGCAGGCCGGAACCACCCGTCGGACCCTGGACACCCGTCGGCCCCTGGACACCCGTCACACCCTGCGGGCCAGAGGCACCCGTCGCACCCTGCACACCAGTGGCACCCTGCGGGCCAGAAGCACCCGTCGGACCCTGGACACCCGTCGGTCCCTGCTCACCTGCCACGCCGGGCTCGCCCTGGGGGCCAGTCGCACCCGACGGACCCGATGCACCTGCGTCACCCTTGTCGCCCTTTGCACCGGCGGCCCCCTGTGGACCGACGGGACCCTGCGGGCCTGGCGGGCCGGAAGGTCCCGGCGCTCCTTTCGGACCGGCAGGTCCCTCTGGGCCTTTCTGGTTCCACTTGATGAGGCGTTCGTTCTTGCCGCACTTCGTGTTGGGGTCAATGAGTCTGATGTTCCCGACTGGAGGTTTGCCGCCAAGAGGCACACAACCCCAGTAGACGTTAGGTTTCGACTGCGCGCCGGCGGTCACCGCGATGCTCTGGGAACCCGCCGCGAGACCAGTCAACGAAACGGCGCCGATCGCCATAACGATTACTCCGAGAATTACGGAACTGCGGTGCCGAATCCGGGGGTTACGGCTCATCTTCAATGCGCTCCACTTGTTGAGCGTTACACGGACTCGGCAAAAGTGGCGCCACGGCACTTGCTCGTGTGAGGGCAGGGAGGATCATAGCGAGTTTTCGGACGTCGAAAAACGAGGGCGCCTGCGCCGAATCCGACCAACACGACCAGCTTCGACGACGCATCGTCGGCCGAGCGTTTCGTCAAACCGTCAAGAAAACGAGCCAAGCGCCGCGCGATCCCAACCGTCCGGTCGCCTCCGCCACGGCGAGGTCTCTTCCAAGCCGCAGACCACGCGGCCACCGCGAGAGCAGCGCTCGAACAAGCCTCAACGCTGCTCGAGGCGTGACCGCATTAGACAGGTCTCACAGCGAGCGAGACAAGGAACCACAACAGACGCTAGGGCCTACCGCGAGTCAGTGACACCACGTGAAGCGTGCTGCGCTAGTTCGCGCAGATGATGTACGCCGAAACGGTCCAGCTGTTGTTGGTCCCGAAGTTAGTCTCGTCGGCTCGCACCGTCCACGTATCGGTCGCTGCATCCGTTGGGAAGCTCGCCGCCAAGTTAACCGAACCGTCCGTCGGACTGACGGAGCCGCCGCCTCCGATGACCTTCTTGGTGGCCGCGCTGCAACTGGCGGTGATGCTCTTGTCGGTGCTGTTGTTGGCCGAGGTCGCGAGGATCAGCTCCCACCCACCGACAGACGAGGGACCGGTGGGGCCCGATGCGCCCTGCGGACCCGAACCACCCTGCGGACCCGTCGCTCCCTGCGCGCCGGAGGTGCCCTGTGTGCCGGCAATGCCTTGCGCCCCAGAGGCGCCCTGTGGGCCCGAATTGCCCTGCGGGCCAGACGAACCGGAAGCACCCTTCGGGCCGCTCGCGCCAGTGGCGCCGATCGGCCCGGACGCACCCGTTGGGCCAATTGCCCCTGTCGGGCCGGACGCGCCGGACGGACCCTGCACGCCGGCCGTACCGGCCGTACCAGCGGTGCCCTGGGGGCCGGACGCACCCGACGCGCCTGTAACACCCGCTGCGCCGGACGGACCCTGCGGGCCACTCGCACCCTGCGCACCTGAGACACCCGTCGCACCCTGCACACCTGTCGCGCCTTGTACGCCAGTCGCACCCTGTGGGCCGGAGGCACCCGTCGGGCCCTGCACACCGGTCGGGCCCTGCTCCCCGGTCGCGCCCTGTGCGCCAGAAGCACCCGTCGGGCCCTGCTCCCCCGTCGCGCCCTGCGCACCGGAGGCACCCGTCGGACCCTGCTCACCCGTCACGCCCTGCGCACGGAAGCACCCTGCTCACCGGTCGCACCCTGCTCACCGGTCGAGCCTTGCGCGCCAGAGGCACCCGTTGGACCTGCTCACCCGTCACGCCCTGCGCACCGGAAGCACCGGTCGGACCCTGCTCACCCGTCAAACCCTGAACGCCGGTCGCACCCTGCTCACCGGTCGCCCCCTGCGGACCCGAAGCACCCGTCGGACCCTGAACACCTGTCGGCCCCTGCTCACCCGACGCACCCTGCGCACCGGAGGCACCCGTCAAACCCTGAACACCCGACGCGCCCTGAACACCGGTCGCGCCCTGCGGACCCGAAGCACCCGACGGACCCTGAACACCCGACGGGACCCTGAACACCCGTCGGACCCTGCTGACCCGTCGCGCCGGTCCCACCCTGTGGCCCAGTCGCGCCCGACGGACCCGAGGCACCTGTGTCGCCCTTTGCACCTGGCGCACCTGGAGCTCCCTGTCCACCCGCGGCACCTTGCGGGCCGGCGGGACCCTGGGCTCCGTTCGCTCCGTTCGCTCCGTTTGCTCCCTTAGGGCCGGCCGGGCCTGGCGATCCGGTCTGGTTCCACTTGATCAGTCGCTCGTTCTTGCCGCATTTCGTGTTTGGGTTGACGAGCCGGATATTTCCGATCGGTGGCTTTGCACCGAGCGGCACGCAGCCCCAGTAGACATTCGGCTTCGACTGCGCACCGGCGGATGACGCGTCACCCTGGGCTCCCGCCGCGAGACTGGCCAAGGAGAGGGCGCCGATCGCTACGGCAAAGCCCCCGAGAACGGCCCGGTAACGCTTCCGGCTGCTGGGAGTCCCACTCATCGTCGATGCAGCCTACACGCTTCGGCGGTCATCGAAAACGACAAGTTGTTGGAGGCGATAGGAGCGTTGGTGGTCTCGGCCGTGCAAGCGTGCCACGTCCTGGCCTTCGGCCTCCGTCGTCCCTTGATGTCCAGCTGCCTCATGTCCAGCTGCCTCTTCGACTCGCCGAGCGGTTCTCCTCGCCCGAACGGTGGTCCGGGACATCTGCGGTGCTCGTGGTCACGAACTCACGGTGCACGTCCGGATGCTGTGACGGTGGGTCGCCGTCATGCGCTCGACGTCAGCGGCACGCAACCAGACGCCGCACGCATGCCGGCACCGCCGACTGGAGCCAATCTCGACGCCGTGAGTGGTGAATCGGAGCGGTCGAACCGGATGAGGGTCACGGCACGGCCGACTCGAATCCTGCTGTTTTGCAGGCTAAGCCGTTCGGGCCGAAAATTTTGACGTGAACGTCAATTTGAACGATATGCCTGCATCTGGCCCATTTCCGGCTGGCCGACCCATGCGGCTCTCGAGACCCACGATTCTCAGGGGGCAGGCTCGTCATGCGCCCGTCCCTCAGCTCGCGTCACTCAAACCACCGGGCGAGATCGGGTGGTCTGCGACCAACGCACGGAACGGCGAAGTCGTCGAATCCTAGTTCGGCTCGCAGACCGAGTAGACGGTCCAACCGCCGGTGTGCGGCTCCATGCGCATCGTCCAGTAGCGCGGGTTGACGGTTCCGTTTGCGACCGCAGCCCCTGCCGCGTCGGACGGGTAGCTCGCAACCATATGGTCCGCGACGTCGAACGTGCCGAGCTGTGCGACTCCGCCGCCGATCGCGTGTCGCGTGGCGCCACAATCGACTGTCGCAGTCGTGGCTGCGGCGGTCGCCGTTACCGCGACCATCGTGGCCGACGAGGCTGGGCCGGTCGGACCGGAGGGACCTGTCGGGCCGGTGGCGCCGAGACCAGCCGCGCCTGTCGGACCCTTCGGACCAGAGACGCCCGTCGGGCCCTGCTGGCCGGTGATCCCCTGCGGGCCTGCAGCACCAGAGGCACCCTGGGGGCCGGCTACGCCGGAGGCGCCCTTCGGACCAGAGACGCCCGTCGGGCCTTGCTGGCCGGTGATCCCCTGAGGACCAGAGGCGCCAGACGGACCCTGGGGACCGGACGGACCCTGGGGACCGGACGGACCCTGAGGACCAGACGCACCCTGCTGGCCGGACGCGCCCGCCTGACCCTGCTGGCCGGACGCGCCTGCCTGACCCTGCGGGCCGGAGTTACCCTGCGCTCCGCTCGCGCCTGACGGACCCTGCGGGCCGCTGGCACCCTGTGGACCGGCGACACCGGACGCGCCCTTCGGCCCTGTGACGCCGGTGACGCCCTGCTGACCTGTGATCCCCTGCGGGCCGGTCACACCTGTCGCCCCCTGCTGACCCGTAATTCCCTGCGGACCTGTCGGCCCCTGCACACCCGTGATCCCCTGCGGACCGGTGATCCCCTGCGGGCCGGAAACGCCGGACGCGCCCGTCGGTCCTTGCACGCCCGTGATGCCCTGCGGGCCGGAGGCGCCCGACGCGCCTTTCGGCCCTGTGACGCCGGTGACGCCTTGCTGACCAGTGATCCCCTGGGGCCCGCTCGCGCCGGTGACACCCTGCTGACCGGTGATCCCCTGCTGACCCGTCGGACCCTGCGGGCCGCTCACACCCGTCGCGCCCTGCTGACCCGTCGGACCCTGTGGACCTGTCGGACCCTGCACACCGGTACTGCCCTGCTGGCCGGTGGCGCCCTGCGGCCCGGTGACGCCGGCAACGCCCTGCTGCCCGGTCACGCCCTGCGGACTTCGGACCCTGCACACCCGTGATCCCCTGCGGGCCGGTCGCGCCGGTAACGCCCTGCGGGCCGGAGGCGCCCGACGGCCTGTCGGACCCTGGACACCGGTGATGCCCTGCGGGCCGAGTGATCCCCTGCGGGCCGGAAGCGCCGGTGAACACCCTGCTGACCGGTGATCCCCTGTTGACCCGTTGGACCTGCGGCCGGTGGCCCGCTGCCCGTGATCCCCTGCGGGCCAGTCACACCCGTCGCGCCCTGCTGACCGGTAAGACCCTGGGACCTTACCCTGCAGACCGGTGACTCCCCGTGCTGGCCGCGGGCCCTGGACCTGTCGGACCCGGCGCCGGCAACGCCCTGCTGGCCGGTGGCGCCCTGCGGCCCCGGTGGACGCCGGCACCGCCCTGCTGCCCGGTGATCCCCTGCGGGCCTGTCGGACCCTGCACACCCGTGATCCCCTGCGGGCCGGTCACGCCGGTAGCGCCCTGCGGGCCGGAAACGCCCGTAACACCCTGCTGACCCGTGATCCCCTGTGGGCCGGTCACGCCGGCAACGCCCTGCTGCCCGGTCACGCCCTGCGGGCCTGTCGGACCCTGCACACCCGTGATCCCCTGCGGGCCGGTCGCGCCGGTGACGCCCTGCGGGCCGGAAACGCCCGTAACACCCTGCTGACCGGAGATCCCCTGCTGACCCGTGATGCCCTGCGGGCCGGTCACACCCTGTGGCCCGGTCGAGCCGGTGACGCCTTGTTGGCCAGTGACGCCTTGCGCTCCGGTAATCCCTTGCGGACCTGTTGGGCCTTGAACACCGGTAATACCCTGCTCACCGGTCGCACCCGCCAGCCCAGCCACACCGTCGCACCCTGCTGACCCACCCTGCTGACCCGTAATCCCCTGCTGGCCCGTCGCGCCCTGCGGGCCGGAGACGCCGGTCACGCCCTGCTCTCCGGTAAGCCCTTGAGCTCCTGACGGGCCTTGCGCACCGGTTATCCCCTGCTGGCCCGTTACCCCCTGCGGGCCCGTCGGACCCTCCACGCCGGTGATGCCCTGTTGGCCAGTAATGCCCTGCTGCCCGGTGGCGCCCTGCGCCCCGGCTGCACCAGGCGCGCCTGCCGCGCCCGAGGGGCCGGCAGGTCCTTGCACACCGGCAGACCCTTGCGTACCCGCGGGTCCTTGCGCACCCGCAGGTCCTGGCGCGCCGGCCGCTCCCGTCGGGCCCTGAGCGCCCGTCGCGCCGGCGCCACCCCCGGAGGTGCCAGGGGCGCCACGGGGCCCGGCCGGGCCTCGCGGGCCGGCGGGGCCACGGGGCCCTTGACCGCCATTCGGGACCTTCAAGCCGTACTTCCGCGTTTCCCACGAATAGCACTCCTGCGCCGCCTTAACGACACGGACGTAGCCGTACGTGTTCGAGATACAGAACGGCCCGGCGAGCCGCCGACCCTGATCCCCCTTAACGGTCCTCGAGACCGCGGCGCCCTGCCCGGACGCGAGGCCGGTGAGCGTCAGCGCGCCCAAAAGAGCGATCGCCGCGATCAGCAGCGGAATAGGTGGATCGGGTTGGACGCGGGCGCCGGCTCGGGGACGAACTCAAAAAACTCCTCTTTCAGCTGAACGAGTTAAGCGGCGATGCTATCGAGACGGCAGTCGGACACGATAGCGCGTCCGTCGGACGGAGCCGGTCGAAGGCGCACCGGCATGCCGCCTCGGATTTGGTTCATCCTGGTTCTTCCCCGCGGCGTTCGGCCCTCAAACCGCGGTTTTGCAACAGCTCATCGCGGCGGGCAGACGTGGACGAATGCCGGGTTGGAGGACAATTCCACCAGCGACGACTGTCCAGGTTCGATGCTGATCTGCGCGAAGTCGGGGATCTCGTTCGGATGGACGTTCACCGAGAAGAACGCACCGTGCGTAGGCCCGAACGTGTTTCCTCGAATACAGACAGACGGCGTCACTGCGGTCGCACCGGCCGTGATCGCGTTCGTACCGAACGACGACACGAAGATGTGTCCTGTGTTTCCGTTGTTTTCGAAGTCGTTGTTCTCGATCAGGCCGTTCGTTGACGAGCCGACGAAGATCGCCTGGTTGTGATCGGCGGGGTCGGAGCTATAGAAGTTGCGGAACGTCGAGTCGCGGATCACCCAGTCGGTTCCGACGGTGCCACCTCTGTCCCAAAGCTTGGAATCTGAGGTGACTCCCCCGCCGTCGAAGACGCTGGCTTCGCCGATCTCCCAGTGACTGACGCCCCAGATGTAGAACGCCCGGCCCTTTACGCCGAGGAGCTTCGCTCCGTCGGCGCCGGGCGTCAGCTCGACCGTGTCGAACTGGACGTTGCGGAGTGTCACGTTCGGGACGTTCCAGCTGATGCTTCCCGTCACCTTCACGTCCGAGATGTACGCGCCTGGCTTCACGAGCGCCGCGAACTGCGCCGAGGTCAGCGTTGACGCCGTCGACACGGGTTGTCCGGCGGGCGGGGAGGCGACAGGAGGGGCGGCGGGAGTCGGAGCGGGCGTGAAGGGGGAGGAGTCGAGGGGCCGGTGCAGGAGTTGCAACGGGCGGTGCAGGAGTTTCGAGCGGGAGGTGCCGTTACAACGGGAGCCGGAGCAGGAGCAGCGGGGACTGGCTGCTGCCCAGCGTTGTCGCTCGGGTCCGCTCCAGCGGCGGGTGTCGTCTCGGTTGGGGGCGAATTGGAGGGCGGGTCGGCTGCCGGCGTGTCAGGGGTGGTTGGCTCGGCGGTCACGGGCGTCTGGTCGAGAGGATCCGTCGTGACGGGCGCCTCGTCGACGGGGGTTCCGCCCACCGGCGGCGGGGCGGTGGGCTCGTCAACTGTCGTCTGGGCTGCGGTGGTATCGGGTGGAGCTGGGGTCGGCACGGTGGTCGCGCCGACCGCGTTGCCTCGGCTCGTGGTCTTGGGCCATGTCCACGCGGTTCGGGCCGGACCGCACCACGGTCCAACCACGGCGCCTCGTCTCCGGGTCGAGGGGCGCGGTGGATCGCTGGCAGGAGAGGCATCGGAAGACCTACTCGCGGAGGTCATGGAGCCGCCGATGCCGGAGGCGGTCTGCCAGGCGGCCGACAGGCTGGGACGGTCTGCGAGGGCCGCTAGGCTCGCTACCAGGGCGGTCGTGACAGTCGCGACCGTCACGACCAGACGCCTCGTGACTGGCCGGTGGCCGACCTTCCCGGTTCGTGTCAGCTCGACGCTGGGCTTGGCCTCCTCGAGCCAACAGTTATGCCAGTCGACGACGCGGAAGAGCTGTCGTTCGCGATCGTCGCCCAGCGTCGCAAAGAGCCGCCTTGGGGTCGTGAGCTCGGGCCGCCTCGTGCCAAAACTGAAGGGCTGGGTGACCACGCGCCAGAACGTTGCGTAGGCGCGCAAGAACTGCGCGAGGAGCGTCAGTGCGCGGATCACGAGAGAGCGCACCCAGAGCGAGTATCGATTCCCCAGCTCCCTGTTGCCCGGAGGCGACTGACGCGAGAAAGGCCGCGTTTCGAGGTCGGATCCGGGTTGTGCGCGTCCACGATTGGCACGTGGTTTGGCATGTCAAGCAGGATGACAGCCCCTTCCGGTATGGCGACGTCGGCTGGCGTGGCCGGCGGCGTTGTCGCCACGCTCGAGGCGTGGCCCCCTGAATAATTCCCCGAGCGCGTTGTCCGACGGCAAGGACGCAACCGAGGATCGTCACCGTAACAGATACCCCGCGGTACGGAATGTGAAACGTCGGGGCGGGCCGCGGACGTTGTGGCGCGGCTCGTACGACCTTCTCGCTCAGGTACGGCGGGAGTTCGACGAAGAGCCTTTCGCGCCGCTCGCAGGTGCTGGAAGCCGGCTGTAGCTGCCACGGCGCGGCGGCGCCCCCACCTTGAATGACGCAGCGAACGCGATAACCGCCGAGGAGTCCGGAGCTCCTCCCAGCCGCTTGAGGCTGGCTGTGACCGTGTGCGATTGGGCGGTATCGGCCTAGTAGACCAGCGTTGAAACGGCGTCGGTCACGGGTGAAGATTCGACCGCTGGCGCAAGCGGCGAGCGTCTCTGTCTCGACTCAGTTCGCAAGACACGGACTGACGCGATCAGTCTCCGGTGATTCGCTTCGATGCGATCGCCTGTCGTCGCTCGAGCAGCGTTTGGGCGAGCTCGGCGAGGACAGCCTCTCGCGCGCGAAGCAGATCGAGCTGACGGTCGATCTGGGCCAGGGCCCGGTCGACCACGCCCGACCGCTCGGCGATTGACTCGTCCTCGCGCCAGGGACGATGTGGCACGAGCCACGCTCCTTCGGCGGCGACGAGCGTGTGCAGCTGCTCGAGCGAGAGGCCGAGAAGATCGCGGAGGCCGGCGATCAGTCGGAGGCGGTCGACATCGTCGGCGTCATAATGGCGATGCCTTCCTTTCGAGCGCTCGGCTCCGCCTGGGAGAAGCCCTATCTCCTCGTAGTAGCGGATCGTGCGCGCTGTGAGGCCCGTGCGGGCCGCGACCTCCCCGATTCGGAGAGATCGGCCATTTTGCAGGGAAAGCTCGTTTGCGGTGCTCATCATGACGTTGACGTCAAGTTTAGAGTATCTCCTGCAAAGCGCCAGTTTCCGTGGCGGGCCGGCCGTCGGCCTGAATGTGGCGCCTACACTCGCATAGAGCTACCGATGCATTGGGCCGGTGTCGGCGTTCACTCCGTTTGCCCACCCGGCGGACGCCGCAACGACGGCGGGTTCACAACCACCGGGCGCAGTCGGAGTGTCCTCCTCGTCCGTCACGGCCGACGGACCGTTCCGGCGCCGAGACGGTGACCCAGCGTCGCGAGCAACGTCCTCTGAGGTCAACCCTTGTTTGTCCCGTCGCCACGCGCTGCCGACGGTGGGCTTCCCGCCAGCCGACCGCTGCGAGCAGGGCGGTGGCTACCTCCGAGCGACAGACGACGTAGACGGGTCCCGCAAGATGGCACGGACGGGACGTAATTAGCGCATCGACGTCGAAACCGGAGCCGCGCGATGACCGGCACGACATGCGCGACCGGGGCTCGCGGCGTCGAGTTCCCGTGACCCGTCGCGCAGGAAACGAGACCAGCCCTGCGGCGAATTCAGAGGCGAGCGGTCGCCGTCGTGGGCACCATGGGCGCTTCTCTAGCCCGATCCGCGTTTCCAGGGCGGCGGCCCGAGGTATGGGGAAAACCTCGTGTCTTGCAGGGAAACTCTCTCGGTACCCCATTTTTTGACGTTAGCGTCAATTTCATGAAACATGCTGCAAAGAGGCATTTTTACCTTTTGGTTGGTGCGAAGCCTCTCGTGGTCACCGAACCGGCCGTGCTGCTGGGCGCGGCTACGGACCGCGTGGCCTCAAAGCAGCTCCACGGCGTCGTCGTCGACCGGCGCGGAACAGCGAGCGGTAGCCGGGTCGTACCGTCTCGGGGACTAGAGGCGGCTAGCCGCGATGAGCCCCTGCACGTAGCCGATCGCATGCAGGCGGCCGAGCGTTGGGTAGCCGGGAACCGGTGTCGTGTCTCCGCTGAGCGACGGGGAGTGGTCGGTGCGCAGCGGCGCGTCGACATCCGCTTCGACGTATGCGCGGATGCAGGCGGCCATGTCGGTAGGGCCGTCGTCGACGAACGTCTCGACGAAGCTGCGGGGCATGCCGCGGACATCGCGGAAGTGGACGAAGTGGATCCTGCCGGCATCGCCGAAGCGCGTGATGGCGCCTGGCAGGTCGCCGGTCATCATCGTGATATTGCCCTGGCAGAACGTCATCCCGTTCGCTGGGCTCGGTTGGAGCTCGAAGACACGATCGTAGGCGTCGAGGCTCGTGATGATGCGGCCGATCCCTCGGACGGGCGAGAGCGGCGGGTCGTCCGGGTGGAGGGCCAGTCGTACGCCTGCCTCCTCGGCGATGGGAACGGCGCGGTCGAGGAACCAGGCGAGCGTCTCCCAGAGCTTCTCCTCCTCGACGGGGGCTCCGGGCGCTGGGGCGTCGTCCCACACCGCCGCGTCGAAGGCGGTGACCTCTGCCCCACCGCGGCCCGGCAGCGCCGTTGACGTGCGCGACCAGGGGACGACGGCCATCCAGTTGTAACACCACACCCCGATCCCGAGCTTCCCCATCACGCGCAGCAGCTCGAGCACCGCCTCGAGCTCCTCGTCGCGGCCCGGGAGGCCGAGCCGGATCCGGTCCATCGGTGGGTTGTCCTCGAGCACGGTGAGCCGGAAGCCGGCGTCTTCCACTTGCTGCCGGTAGAGGGTGAGCGGCCCGATCTCCCATGGCTGCTCGGGCGCGTGCGCGCGCCAGTCGACGGTGCCTCGTGGGAGCACGCCGACGGCTTCATCGATGCCGAGCTGGCGCAGCTGCTTCCAGGCGTCGGTGGGGCGCGGCTCGAGGAGGATCTCTGCGAGGCGGAGCATTGACGACGCGGCGCTACGCGCTCGGATCGTACGGAGCCCACTGGAACAGCTTGTGGGTCGCGAGGCTGCTGCACTGGCCTCCGAACCCGACGTCGGGCCGGTTGCCCGGCTGCGACCGACAGTTGAAGCCGGCAGGCCCGCCCGGGAGCGTCAGGGTCTTCCCGTACGGGGCCCGCTGCATCCGCGGGAACATCTTCGCGAGCGCCGCCTTGGCTGAGCCGCAGGTGACGCCGATCAAGCTGATGTAGTACGTCGTGCCCGTGGCTCTCAGCTTCGGGTGGGCGCCGCCGTGCGCATCGTAGGAGAGCCATTTCTTCCCGGTCGTCGTGCACGCCGGCTTCGCGCTCGCCGGCGTGGTCCCGACGATCGCAGCAGCGACAACGAGGACTGGGAGGAGCATGAGGAAAGCGGGGCGCACGGGCCGCAGCCAATCACACCCGCGTCGGGACGGCAAGCGTCACCGCCGCCCGCCATCTTGCGACTGGCTAGAGGCGACTACCTCGCGGAGCAGTCGGCTCCAGCTGGAGCGCTGCATCCGCATCGCGCAGCTCGCGCGCGGCTTCGCTCTCGCGCTCGTCCCACGTCACCGCGGCGACAGGATGAAGGCGCACCGCAACGTCATCCGACGCGAGGAACTCGCCCGCTGCCGGCAGTTGCTCGCCGGCCTCCGTGACGTAGCGGCGGTGGACGAGGGCGACGAGCGCCGCGGCTGCTTCGCCCTCGACCAGCTCGGCTCGGGCGCGGATCGACGCGCCGCAGACCTCGAAGCCAGGGCGCGAGTCGTGGAGGACGAGCGTCGCCCTCGGATCACGGCGCATGTTCTGCACCTTGCGGCTCCCGCTCCCCGTCGCGAGAACGATCGTGTCGCCGTCGAGGGCGTACCAGAGAGGTATTGCATGCACGGTCCCGTCCGGCTCGTTCGTGGCGAGCACGGCGACGAGGCGAAGCTCGACGAGTTCCCGCACGAGCGGGTCGGCAAGAACGGCAGCGCCGGCCAGCTCCCGGCTCGGGGTAGGGGCCTCGCTCACCCCGCCATTCCGCCCACGAGCTCCACCAGCCGCCCCACTTCCGCCTCGGTGTTGTAGTAGTGGACGGACGCGCGCACGACGGCGTCGAGCCCGCGCGCGCCGAGATCGAGCCGGCTGTAGGTCATCGGCGTGACGGAGACGTTGACCCTCTCGCGTCGCTCAGCCGCGCCGCGATCTCCTTCGCGGACAAACCGGCGGCCGTGAACGTGACGATCCCGCATTTCTCCACGCCGCGGTCGTGCACCTCCACCCCGGCAACTGCCGCGAGCTGCTCGCGCATCGACGCCGCAAGCTCCTGAACCCGCTCGGCGATCTCCGGCAAGCCCCACGCGAGTGCGTAGTCGACCGCCGCACCGAGGCCGAGCTTCGTCGCGTAGCTCGTCTCCCAGTTCTCGAAGCGGCGGGCGTCGCCGCGGATCGTGAAGGTGTCGGCATCGATCCACTCGGCCGCGTGAAGGTCGAGGAACGGGGGCTCGAGCCGCTCCAGAAGCTCCTGCCGCACGTAGAGGAACCCCGTGCCACGCGGCCCGCGGAGAAACTTGCGCCCGGTCGCCGAGAGGATGTCGCAGCCGAGCTCGCCCACGTCGGTCGGCAGCTGGCCCACCGACTGGCACGCGTCGAGCAGGAGCGGCACTCCGGCCGCCCGGCACAGCCGCCCCACCTCGGCCGCCGGCTGCACCAGCCCGCCTTGCGAGGGCACGTGGACGAGCGACACGAGCCGCGCGCCGCGCGCCAGCTCCGCCTCGAGCGCCGGCAGCGAGACCCGGCCCGCCTCATCGTCCCCGACCACGACGACGACGGCGCCTGTCCGCCGCGCCACCTGCAGGAGAGCGATGTAGTTCGACGCGTACTCGGCGCCGCAGGTGAGGATCCGGTCGCCGGGCTGGAAGTCGAAGGAGTAGAACGCCATGTCCCAGGCCCTTGTCGCGTTCTCGACGATCGCGACCTCGTCGCGGGAGCAGCCGAGCAGGCGCGCGACCGAGTCGTAGACCGCCTCGACCCGGCTCTCCTCGCGGGCCGCGGCCTCGTAGCCGCCGATCCGCGCCTCGAGCTCGAGGTGCTCGATCACCGTCCGCAGGACGACGTCGGGCATCAGCCCCGCGCCGGCGTTGTTGAGATGGGTGACGTCCTCGCAGCCGGGGGTCTCGGCCCGCGCCCGCGCGACGTCGATGCTCATTCCTCGGCCGTGGCTTCGGGCTCCTCGTCCTCGGCGAGCCGCCGCTGGAGGACGCTGCGCGAGAGCACGCCGACGAGGCGGCCCCGCTCGACCACCGGCACGCGCTCCGCATCGTGCTCCTCGAGGAAGCGGAAGGCCTCGTCGAGCGGCGCGTCGGCGTCGATCGTGTAGTACGGCTGCTCGGCGAGGCCGCCGATTGCCGTCTGGCCCGGGTCGAGCCCGGCGGCGACGACCTTCGCGACGAGCGTCTTGCGCGTGAGGACGCCGGTGAGGGCGCCGTCGGCGTCGACGACGTAGACGGCGCGCACCTCGGGCGGCGTCAGCACGCCTCCCGCCTCCTGTGCCGATGCGGTCCCGGGCAGCGCGCGGGGGTCGGAGATCATCGCGTCGCGGACGCGGTCGGTCGTCACGGGTAGAGCCCGCGGGCCTCGAGCGCCGCCCCGACGTCCCTGACGCCGGCCACGAGGGCCGCCGTCCGCAGCGTCAGGCTCTTTTCGATCGAGATCTCCCAGACGCGGTCGAAGGCGTCGCTCATCTTCTCGGCGAGCCTGGCCCGGATCTCGTCCCGCCCCCAGAAGAGGCCGCCGAGATCCTGCACCCACTCGAAGTACGAGACGGTGACGCCGCCGGCGTTCGTGAGGATGTCGGGCAGGACCGGGATCGCACGGGCGCTCAGGATCGCGTCGGCCCCGAGCGAGATGGGGCCGTTCGCGCCCTCTGCGATCAGCTTGCACTGGAGGCGGGAGGCGTTGTGATCGGTGACCTGATTCTCGCGCGCGGCGAGCACGAGGATGTCGCATTCGAGCTCGAGCAGATCCTCGTTCGTGACCCTGACGCCCGTCGGCCATCCTTCCAGCGAGCCATGCTCGGCGGCGTAGGCGCTCATCGTGGCGATGTCGAGCCCGACCGGGTCGTAGACGCCGCCGGAGACGTCAGAGACGCCGAGCACGGTCGCGCCGCGCTCGACGAGCTCGAGGGCCGCGATCCCGCCGACGTTGCCGAAGCCCTGGACGACGCAGCGCTGGTCGCTCAGCTTCCAGCCGAGCCGCTCGCAGGCGCGCGCGATCGTCATCACGACGCCGGCGCCCGTCGCCTCGTGCCGGAACACCGAGCCGCCGATCGAGATCGGCTTGCCGGTGACGATCTCCGGCACGGCATGACCCTTCTGCATCGAGTAGGTGTCCATCATCCACGCCATCGTCTGCTCGTTCGTGGCCATGTCCGGCGCCGGGATGTCCCACTGTGGGCCGATGATCGGCAACAGCTCGGAGGTGAAGCGCCGGGTCAGCCGCTCGAGCTCGGGCTGCGACATCTCGCGCGGGCTGCATCGCACCCCGCCCTTGGCTCCGCCGTACGGCAGCCGCAGCAGGGCGCATTTCCACGTCATCCAGACCGCGAGAGCCGCGCACTCGCCGAGCGTCACCTCCGGGTCGTAGCGAATGCCGCCCTTCGTCGGGCCGAGCACGCTCGAGTGCTGCACCCGGTAGCCGGGATAGACGACCCGGCGGCCGCTGTCGAGCCGCACCGGGCAGCTGACGATGAACGCGCGCTCCGGGTAGCGCAGGCGCTCGGCGACATCCGGGTGGATGTCGGCGTGCGGAACGGCCTGGTCGAACTGGGCCACGGCCGTGCGGTAGAGCGGTGAATCCCACTCGAGCGGCTCGTGCGCGTGCGCTTCGTGGATGCTCGCCATGGCGCGCGCAGTCTACTTGCGCCGATCGGTAGGACCTCAGCGCGGGCCGCGCTCTACACTCGGCTCACGCCGGGGTGGCGAAACTGGTCATACGCGCCCGACTTAAAATCGGGTGTCCTTCGGGACGTCTGGGTTCGAGTCCCAGCCCCGGCATACGCGCGGTCGCTACGTGCCTGGCGTAAGCGTGTTGGCCGGGAACCGCTCCGGGCCCTGGAACTGAAATGCCTTGAAAAAGGCCGAGTAGGCAGCGTCGTCGAACGACGTGCACTTCGCGAGGTGGACGGTGCCGCTGTCCGGCGAGTTGGCGGGCGCCGTCCACACGCCCATCGCGATCTTCGAGCCCAGGCTCGGCAGCGGTGCGAGGAGGGTGGCGTTCAGGTGGCCGTCGTAGAACGTCTTGAGCTGATCGACCGTGGCCTGTGGCACCTTCGGGCCGTACTGGATGAAGATGCCGCCGTGCTCGAGGTTGTGCACGACCTGCGCCGGATAGAGCGGCGTCGTGTAGGCGCCCCAGATCGCCGGAGTCTGGTAGTGCGGCCCGCTCGTCGGCGGGACGGTGTTCCACTTCTTCGACGTTCCCGACGGCGTCAGGACGGAGTGGTCGCGAGGCGTCGCCGCCTTCTTGGTCTCCACGGTGCAGCCCGCAGCCTCGAGCTGCGCGATCGCATCGGTGCCCGATTTGCCGCTACCGCCGCCGCCGAACGCGGCGTAGGCGACCGCTCCGAGGATCGCAACGAGAATCACCGCGCCGCCGATCAGCAACAGCTTCCGACGGTCGCCGTCGTCGGACCCGCCGGGCTTTCCGGGGACCTTGACGTTCGGCTTTTTCTTCGGTCCCTGGGATCGTGGCTGCGGTGGCATTCGCGGGATCGTAGCCTGTGACCCCGACGCGATGCGGCTGTTCTCGAGCCTCGCGCGGCCTCGCCCGTGTTGCCAGCCGGTGCCGTCCGGGGGCAGGACTACCGTATGTCGCCCTCATGGCCATCGTCACTCTCCTGATCGGGCTCGTCGCAGGCGCCGCCGGCGTCTATCTCGTCGCGCTGCGCAGGGCGCTTGCCGACCGGGACGGCGCCGTCTCCGACGCCCGCGAGGCGCAGCTCGCGCTGGCCGAGACCGAGGGCGCCCTCGCCGCCGAGCGTGGCGCCTTCGACGTCCGGGTCGAGACCGCGATCAAGGCACTCTCCACCGAGGCGCTCCGCGAGAACGCGAACGCCTTCACGGAGCAGGCGATGGGCCGGCTCGGCGTCTTCGTCGAGCCCCTGCAGAAGTCGCTCGAGAAGGTCGAGGTGAACGTGACGCTGCTCGAGCAGCAGCGGCAGCGGGCCTACGGCGAGATCCACAAGGAGCTCGAGCTCTCGCGCCTCAGCAACGAGGGCCTGAGCCGGCAGACCGGGAATCTCGCGAGCGCTCTCAAGGGCGAGTCGCACACGCGCGGGCGCTGGGGCGAGCTCCAGCTTCGCCGGGTGATCGAGATGGCGGGAATGCTGCCGTACTGCGACTTCGAGGAGCAGCAGACGATCCTCGGGGATGACGGTGCCAGCCTCCGCCCCGACGTGATCGTGAAGCTGCCCGGCAACAAGTCGATCGTGATCGACGCGAAGGTGTCGCTCAGCGGCTACCTGAGAGCGCATGAGGAAGGAGTGGATGACGAGGCGCGACGGCGTGGGCTGACCGATCACGCCAGGCAGGTGCGCGACCACGTCCAGAGGCTGAGCCAGAAGGCGTACTGGCGCCAGCTCCCGGGCACGCCGGACTTCGTGGTCATGTTCATGCACGACGAGTCGTCCCTGGCCGCCGCGCTGACCGCCGATCAGGAGCTCTACGAGCACGCCCTCGCGAACCACGTGATTCTCGCGACGCCGACGACGCTCATCGCCGTCCTGCGGGCTGCGCACTACGGCTGGCAGCAGGAGCGGATCGCCGAGAGCGCCCGGGAGATCAGCGACCTCGGCCGGGAGCTCTACAAGCGGCTCGCGACGATGGGCGCACACGTCTCCAAGCTCGGGCGGTCGCTCGACGGCGCCGTCAAGTCCTACAACGAGACGGTCGGATCGCTGGAGCGCCAGGTGCTGCCGCAGGCGCGCCGGTTCGAGCAGCACGGAATCACCGGCATCGAGCCGCCCGAGCTGCAGCAGGTCGACCGCCAGACACGGGCGCTGAGCGCCCAGGAGCTGATTGCCGATGCGTCTGCATCGGAAGGGCCGATCCCGCTCGAGATCCGTGCGGCCGATATCAGCGCTGCCTGAGCCGCGAAGCCCGGACGACCGGCTCAAGCCGGGCGCCGGGCATGGCGAGAGGTTGCGGCCTGTCGTGTCGCGGGTTAAGCCGGGCGCCCGCGCATGGCGACAGGCTTCAGCCGGTCGTCCGGGCTGGAACAGCCCACACTCGCGATTCGTTGATTAACGTAGAAACCAAAACCCAGAGGAGAGGCTGAAGCCGCTCCCCACAAGGAGAAATGACACCAGTGAGCGACGTACGCAATGTGATCATCATCGGAGGCGGCCCCGCGGGCTACACCGCAGCGCTCTATTCAGCGCGCGCAAACCTGCACCCGCTCGTGATCGAGGGCTTCAACTGGGGTGGCCAGCTGATGATCACCTCCGATGTCGAGAACTATCCCGGCTACGCCGACGGCGTCATGGGGCCCGTGATGATGCAGGACTTCCGGCGCCAGGCAGAGCGCTTCGGCGCCGAGTTCCTGACCGACGACGTCACCCGGGTCGACTTCTCCGAGCGCCCCTTCAAGGTCTACATCGGGGACGTGGAGTACGCGGCCGACAGCGTCATCGTCGCCACCGGCGCGAGCGCCCGCCAGCTCGGGCTCGAGTCCGAGCTCCGGCTCCAGGGCCGCGGCGTCTCCTACTGCGCCACCTGCGACGCGTCGTTCTTCAAGGAGAAGGTCGTCACGGTCGTCGGCGGCGGCGACTCCGCGCTCGAGGAAGCGACGTTCATCAGCCGCTTCGCGAGCAAGGTGTACCTCGTCCACCGGCGCGAGGAGTTCAGGGCCTCGCCGATCATGGTCGACCGGGCCAGGACGAGCGAGAACATCGAGTTCGTCCTCAACAAGGTGCCCGAGGAGGTGCTCGGCGACCCCAAGGTCACCGGCGTCCGGCTCCGGGACACGATCACGGGTGAGCTGAGCGAGATCGAGACCGACGGCTTCTTCGTCGCGATCGGCCACGACCCCAACACGGCGCTGTTCCTCGACCAACTCGACCACGAGGCCGACACCGGCTACCTGCTCACCAAGGGCAAGTCGACCGAGACGAACATCCCGGGTGTCTTCGCCGCGGGCGACGTCCAGGATCACACCTACAGGCAGGCGGTCACGGCTGCCGGATCGGGGTGTGCGGCCGCGCTCGACGCCGAGCGGTTCCTGAGCGACCAGCGACACGCGGCGCTGAGCGCCTCCAGTAGCGGGTAGGCGCTAGCGCAGTAGGCTCTCGCGGATGCATCGCCTGCGCGAGAGCCGGAGCTGGTTGCCGGCGCTCGGTGTCGGGCTTCTCTCTGTCGCACTCGGCGCAGCGACGCTCGGACGCAAGTCACTCTGGTACGACGAGGCGTTCGATGCGGTCCACGTCCGCAATTCGTGGGAGCACCTCGGGCGTCTGATCCGCAACACGGAGATGAGCCAGGGGGCATACCTGGTCGGCCTCAAGATCTGGGCAGCAGCGACGCCGGACAGCGAGGTGTGGCTGCGCGCCCCGGCAGTGGTGGCTGCCGCGCTCGCGGCAGCCCTTCTCGTCCCTCTCGGAACGAGGCTCTTCGACCGGACGACGGGGACGCTCGCGGGAGTCTTCCTCGCCACGAACGCCTTCGTCGTCCAGCACGCACAGGAAGTTCGCACCTACGCGATCGTCATCCTCGCGGTCGTCGTCGCGTCGCTCGCGTTCGTCTATGCGCTCGACAACCCTCGCCGCCGAAACTGGCTGCTCTACGCGATCGCGGCGGCGATCGCGGTGTACTGCCACTTCTACGCCGGATTCGTGATCGTGGCGCACATGGCAAGCCTGCCGCTTGCGCCGTCACGACCACCGCTCCGACGCGTGATCGAGGCAGCCATCGTCTTCATCGTCCTGATCGTCCCGGCCCTCTACTTCGTCGTCCACGGGAGCCGCGTCGGGCTCCAGTGGATCGCCGACCCATCGCCCCGTTTCGTCGCGGACTCCCTCAAGACCGTCGTCGGCAAGAACGGGGTGCTGGCGCTTGCGGCGGCCGTCGGCCTCGGCCTCCTTGCTTATCGGACCGCGATGGGCACGTCTCGAGATCGCTGGCGGCTCGCGCTCATCGGCTTCTGGTGCCTCCTGCCGGTCGTTCTCGGCGTCCTGGTCTCCCAGATCCAGAACATTCTCACGCCCCAGTACCTGCTCGTGATCGCGCCGGCCCTTGCGCTTGCGGCGGCAGTGCCAATTGCGGCAGCTCTCCACGGCGGCCGGGTACCAGCGGCCGTTGGCGTCGCCGCCATCGTGGCCCTCGTTGCGATCTCCGGCTACCGCATAGCCAGGTGGTACGACGAGCCACGGGAGGACTGGCGGAGCGCGGCCGCCTACGTCGCCCGCGAGGCTCGCGCCGGCGATGCGGTCGTCGTAACCCCGTACTTCTCGCGCATCGCCTATTCCTATTACGACCCGGACCGTCCGATCGAGCAAATCGCTCGACGGCACCGGACGCTGATCGTGTTCTACGGCGGGTCGGAGGCCGAGCATCTCGCAAGCTCGCGCGAGATCACCGGTGGCACGACGGGTCACATCGGACCCGAGAAGCCGTTTGGAGGCGGCCTCGCGGTCGGCATCTACGAGCCCGCGCCGTGAAGAATCGGGTCTCTACCCTGGCCGCCCCCGTCGGCGTCGGGCTCCTCTCGCTCGTCCTCGGCCTGATCACGCTCGACCGGAAGTCGCTGTGGTACGACGAGGCGTTCAACGGCGAGCACATCAAGTCGTCGTGGCACGACCTCGTGCTGCTCGTCTCGCATACGGAGATGAGCCAGGGCGCGTATCTCGTCCTCCTGAAGGCGTGGGCGGCGCTGACGGTGAACAACACGCTCTGGTTGCGGCTGCCGTCGGTCGCAGCGGCAGCGCTGGCCGCGGCTCTCCTCGTCCCCCTCGGCACGCGCCTGTTCGATCGCACGACGGGGGTCACGGCGGGTGTCCTCCTGGCAACCAACGAGCTCGTCGTCCGCTGGTCGCAGCAGGCGCGCACCTACGCGCTCGTCACGCTGGCGGTCGTCGTCGCGACGATCCTCTTCGTGCGGGCGCTCGACGACCCGCGGCGCCGCAACTGGCTGCTCTACGCCGTCGCGGCCGCGTTCGCGGTGTACTGCCACTTCTGGGCGGGATTCGTGATCGTCGCCCACTTCGCGAGCGTGCCGTTCGCTCCGCAACGACCGTCGCGGCGTCGCGTTGTCGAGGCCGGCGTCGTGTTCCTCGCCCTGATCGGCCCGGCGCTCTTCTTCACCGTCCACGCGGCGCGGAGCCAGCTCGAGTGGATCCCTGATCCGTCGATCAGCGTGCTCCGCAACCTCGTCACCGTGACCACCGGTCACAACGTCGCGCTGCAGATCGCAGCCATCGGGGGCCTGGCGGTGCTCGTCTACCAGGCGTCGGCCCGCACGAGAACGAGAACGGCTAGCTGGCGCCTCGCGCTCGTCGGCGGCTGGATCGTCCTTCCGATCGTTCTCGCCCTGATCGTCTCAGAGGTGCGCCAGCCCATCGTGGTCGCGCGGTACGCGATCGTGCTCACCCCCGGGCTCGCGCTCGCGAGCGCATTGCTCCTCGCGACTCTCGCGCGTGGACGGCTGCTCGTCGTCGCCGGAGCGCTCGTCGCCATCGTCGCGATTCCCGGTCCGCGGATCGTCGACTGGTACCGGAGCCAGCCCGAGGACTGGCGGAGCGCGGCCGCGTACGTCGCGCGCGAGCGACGCCCGGACGAGTCCGTGATCATGGCGCCGGATTGGGCGATTCTGGCGTTCCGGTACTACAACCCGACCACCCCGGTCGTCTTCTCCCCGCCCACGGGACGCACGCTCCTCGTCTTGCGCGCGGGCACCGAGGAGGATGCGGCCTTCAATCGCGCCAAGGTCCTCGGCGCAGCTCCGCGCCCGCTCCTGCGCGAGCGCCGATTCGGCGATCGCCTGCGCGTGCTGCTCCTCGGCCCTCCGTCCTAGAACCGGATCAGAATGATTCGGGTTCACAGCAGCGGCAGCCGTGGCCGCAGGTAGCCTCGATCCGTGACCGAGGGCATCGCCGCCGTACCCACGGCACCCGCCGCAGAGCGCAGCGCAACCGCCCGGCTCGCGTGGCTGCTGGCGCCGTTCGGCGTCGCTCTCGGCTCACTCGCGCTCGGTGCCGTGGCGCTCGGCCACCGCTCACTCTCGACGGGCGAGGCAAGCTCGATCGCGCAGGCGCAGGGCTCGTTCGGCACGGTGCTGTCGCGGATCTTCCATGACGCACCCGATCAGGCCGGCGGCCTGCTGGCGCTCGCGCTGGCAAGCACTGTCGGGAACGACGAGCTCACGCTGAGAGCTCCCTCCGCGATCGCGGTCGCGCTTGCGGCAGGGCTGCTGGTCGTGCTTGGCACGATGCTCCTCGGTCGGGTCGGGGGGCTCGTGGCAGGGGTCGTCTTCGCGCTCAATGCCGGCGTCGTCGAAGCAGCGCGCGAGGCCCGTCCCGCTGCGCTCGGGCTGCTCGGCATCGTTGTCGCGACGCTCCTGTTGGTCGTGGCGCTCGAGCGAGGCGGCGGTTGGCGGTGGATCGCGTACGCAATCGTGGCCGCGGCTCTCCCGCTTACGCATCCACTAGCCGCGTCCGTGCTCGCGGCGCACGGCGCCGCCCTGATCGCGCTGCGCGAGCGCGAGGATCTTCGCCGTGCGGGCATCGCTCTGGTTTCCGCAACGGTGATCGCAGGGGTGCTGCTCGCCTGGATGGCCGCCGATCGCGCCGATGCGGCGGACGGCGCCGGAACGCTCGACCTCGACAGGCTGGCGCATGGGCTCGCCCAGCCGGTTGGCTGGAATCCCGTTCTCGTGATCGCGGCGATTGCAGGCCTCTACGTCCTCTTCCGTGGTGACGGCGGCGACCCGGGTCGCTGGCGTGGCGTGCTCGTGGCTTCGCTCATCGCGGCGCCGCTCGTCGCGACGTTGCTCGCGGACGTCGCCGTACCGGTACACACGGGTGCCCTCGTGCTCAGCGCGCCGGGCGTTGCTCTCGCCGCAGGCGCGGCGGTCCGGTTACTCACGGGTGCGCGCGGCCTGATCTGGGCCGGGCTCGCCCTGCTCGTCGTCTCGTCCGCGGCGACGCTCGCCGTCCGGCTGACCACGCCACCGACGGAGGACTGGAGGGCGCTCGCGACGGCCGTGAGGCGGGTTCGCGGACAGCACGAGACGGTCGTTCTCGTGCCGCCCAGCTCACGTGACGCGTTCGCGTACTACGCGCCCTACGTGCCGGTGGTGCGTTATGCCCGCGGCGACGGTGCCTGGATCGCTGTCATCGCCCCGACGCCCGCGGAGGCGATCACCGCTGCGCGGCCCTTCGTCCGCACGCCGCGCTACGCGCTGCTGCGGCAGTTCCGCTACGGCGATGGGTTACGGCTCCAGCATTGGGTGCGTCCCTGAGTTGGCGCACGCTGCCACGTAGACGCTCGACGCCAGGCTAAAGCCGGGGGTCGGGCCGGGGCTGCCCTGCCGGTGTTCCCTCGAGCGGCAGCCGGCTCGACGGGCAGAGATCTGCCAGCACGCAGTCCTCACAACGCGGCTTGCGGGCATCGCAGACGCGGCGGCCATGCCAGATCAGCAGATGCGGGAACCGATGCCAGTCGGCCTTCGGCACGATCTTCACAAGGTCGCGCTCGATCTTGACCGGGTCTTCCTCGCGCGTCAGCCCGAGCCGTTGCGAGAGCCGGCGCACGTGGGTGTCGACGACGATCCCCTGTGCCTCCCCGAGCTCGGCCGCGACGACGTTCGCCGTCTTGCGGGCCACGCCGGGAAGCCGCAACAGCTCGGGGATCGTGCGCGGCACCTCGCCGTCGAACTCCTCGATCAGCATCCGCATAGAACCGCGGATCGACCTCGTCTTCTGCCGGAAGAAGCCGGTCTGGAAGATGTCCTGCTCCAGCTCCTCGACCGGCACCGCGAGGTAATCCTCGGGCCGCCGGTACTTGACGAACAGCTTCTCGGTGACCCGGTTGACGTTCACGTCCGTCGTCTGAGCAGAGAGCATCACCGAGATGAGCAGCTCCACGTCGCTTCCGAAATGGAGCGCGATCTCGGCGTCGGAATGCTCCTCGGCGAGGCGTTCGATGATGGGGCCGATCCGCTCCCGTCGCGTCCCGAGGCCACGCCGGCGCGCCTCCGAGACGTAGCTACGCGCCACGAAGGCTCTCGAAGTAGGCGGAGACCTCGTCGGGCGGGGGCGGATCGAGCAGCGTCTCGGCATGCTCCTCGGCGTCCGGAAACGCGCTCGCCCGGATCGCGGCCGCGGCCCGCTCGATGTCGTAATCGGTTCGCAGCAGCTCGACGTCGTCCCCGAGCAGGGCCCAGAAAGCACCCTGAGCCCCTTCGTAGGGCCTCCCCACGCTGCCGGCGACCACGAAGCGGTGGTTCCCGGCAAGCCGGTCGACCTGCATGTGCGTATGCCCGGCCACGACGAGGGGCGAGGGTGTGGCGGCAAGCACCGCCGCGAGCTCGTCGTCGGGCGTCAGCCGGGTGACGATCTCCTCGTCAGAGCTCGGAGTCGCGTGACAGAAGAGGGCACTGCCGGCAACGTCGAGCTCGATCGTCAGCGGCCACTCAGCGACGACGGCGAGGCGCGAGGGGCCGAGCTCGTCTGCGCACCAGGCGGCCCCGTGGGTCTCGCCACGCTCGACGACGTTCCGGTCTGCATTCCCGCGGATGAAACGCACGCGAGCGCCGTAGCTGCCGATCAGGTCGAGACACGCCGACGGCATCGGCCCCGCCACGAGGTCTCCGCCGGACACGATCAGATCCGCCTCGACGAGCCGCGGATCGGCAAGCACGGCCTCGAGCGCCGGCAGGTTGCCGTGAACGTCGTAGAGCGCAGCGACTCGCACCGCTACGAGGCTACTGCGTCCAGGCGTACTCGGGCTCGGGCTCCCCAACGCCGCCGAGGCGCGGCCCCGCGCAGACGACGTCGAGCGCAGGACAGCCGGAGCAGGCGAATGCACTCGGCGTCGGGCGGAACTCTCCCGCCCGGATGCGGGCGATCGACGCCGAGAGGCCCTCCTCGAGACGCTGCGCATCGTCCGCCGTGAAGACCCTGGAGACGACGGCATCCGGATCCTCGAGGAAGTGGTAGACGACCTCGACCTCACGCGCGCCGGCGCGCAGGCAGGCGATCGCGTAGACGACCTGCTGCGTCAGGTACTCCTCCTCGACGATCTCCGCGGGGTCGCGGCCGAGCAGCACGTTCGTCTTGTAGTCGAGCACGAGCGCACGCTCGCCCTCGAGCCAGAGGACGTCCAGCCGTCCGTTGACGAGCACTCCGTCGAGCTCGAATGCGAATGGGCGCTCCGGCCGGACACCCTCGAGCCCCGCGATGCGGGAGGCGAGCGCCGAGCCGCGTGTAGGCCCGGACGAAATCGTCGATCCGCGCCAGCTCGTCCTGGGAGACGCCCGGATACCAGGCACCGACGAGCGCCGCGATCTCCGCGGGGTCGGGCGCTGATGGGCGCTCGCGAGGTCGACGAGCTCGAGCAGGCGGTGCACGGCGTCGCCGATCTCGGTCGGATGGAGCCCGGCCTCGCCATCACCGCATCCGCGGCTCCCAGGGCGCCGGCTGCATGCCGGCGATCCGCTCGGCGTAGTAGCGGTAGCCGCAGCGGTCGTAGAGCGAGATCGCGCTGTAGGAGAGCCGGGTGACAACGGCGGGCGGCGGCGCCGGGATCTCCACCAGCTCGCGCAGCCGTGGCGCGGGAGCCGGAATCTCCTCGCCGGCACCCTCGAAGAGCGCGAGCTGGCCGACCTCCTCGCCCGCACTGGTCGCGGCTGTCTCGACGACCGGGAGCCCGGCGTCGGGGTCGAACCGGTCGATCCGCAGCACGACCGCCGCATTCCCCCGCTCGACCTCGAGCGGTACCGGCGCGTCGGTGCGGTCGAGCTCCTCGCCGAGCCCGAGCCGGCCGAGCACCCACCCGATCGGCGTTCGCTCGTCCCGGACGCTCGAGCGGTCGACCGAGCCCGAGACGATGAGCCGGTCCATGGCACGGGTCATTGCGACGTAGTAGAGCCGCAGCCGCTCGGCGTCCTCGGCCTCGTCCTGCGTCTCCTTGACCTGCTGGTACGAGGTCGTGCTGACGCGGGAGCCCGTGCCCGGATGAGCAACCTTGAAACCGAAGCGGCCGTCCGAGAGGCAGAGGATCTCGTCGGTGCGCGATCCTTCGCGGCCTGCATCCGCGACGACGACAACCTTGAACTCGAGGCCCTTGGCGGCGTGAATCGTCAGTAACCGCACGGCGTCGGCACCTTCCTCCTCCGAGACGGCGTCGCGCTCGGGCGCGCCGACCGCGTCCTGCTCGCCGACGAAGCGGATGAAACCCTCGATGTCGGGGCCGCGCAGCTCCTCGTACGAGCGCGCCAGGCGCGCGAGCTTACGGAGATTGGCGTAACGCCGCTGACCGTCGCGTCGCGCCAGCACGGCGAGGTCGTAGTCGTGCTCGACGAGGATGCGCTCGCAGAGGAGCTCGAGCGAGAGTCGCGTGGAGCTCTCGACGAGCCGCTCGTACCGCTGCAGGAACGCGCGCACGAGGCGGCGGTCGTCCTCGGCGAGGTCGTTGGGGAGGGTGCGCTCGATGCCTTTGAATATCGGCCGCTTCTCGGCGCTCGCGCGGATGAGGACGAGCGCGTCGTTCGAGACGCCGACGAACGGCGACGCGAGCACCGTCAGCAGCGCCTCGTCGTCGTAGCGGTTCTGGAGCAGCCGTAGGTACGAGAGGAGGTCGACGACCTGCTGCTGGCCGAAGTAGCGCCGACCGGTCAACCTGATCGTCGGCAGGTCGAGCTTCCGCAGCTCCTCCTCGAACCACTCGGCGTCCGTCCCGGCCGCGAAGAGGAGGACGATCTCGCCGGGCGTGGCGACGCCGGCGTCGACGAGCTCCCGGACGCGCCGCGCGACGTGCTGCGCCTCGGCGCGGCGCCAGTGGACACCCGAGTCCGCGTACGACGCCTTGTCCGTGACGAGCAGCTCGAAGGGTGTCCCGAAGACCGGGTCGCCGTAGCCTTCGGCCGGCGTCGAGCTCCTGGAAGCTCTCGCCGAACTCGTCGTCGAACAGCTCGTTCACGGCCGCGAGGACCTCGGGCCGCGAGCGGTAGTTGAGCGTCAGCGGCAGCACGTGCGGCGCCGCCTCGCGCCGGTCGCGGAACACCGCCACGTCGGCGTGCCGGAAGCCGTAGATCGACTGGAACTCGTCGCCGACGAAGAACAGCTCCTTCGCGGGGCCGGCGCACAGAAGATCGATCAGCCTCGTCTGCAGCTTGTTCGTGTCCTGGAACTCGTCGACCATGATCGAGCGAAACCGCAGCTGCTCGAGCTCCCTGATCGACTGATTCGCCTCGATCAGCTCGACCGCGCGAAGTTGCAGGTCCTCGAAGTCGAGTGCCGACTCGCGGTTCTTCGACTCCCGATAGGCCTCGGCGAAGCCGGTCAGCAGCTCCTGCAGGAGCTCGCGGTCGCGCGACGCGAGCTCCTCGAGTGCGATCGCGTGCACGTTCTTGCGCGCATCGCTGAACGCCGCCGCACGCACGCCGCGGACGGTCGTGGACGGCAGCTCGATCAGGCGCTCCGGGAGGCTCGTCGTCTGAAGGAGATCGAGGACGTCGGCCGCCGCGTCTTTCTGCGGCTCCGTGGCCCTGGCATCCAGCAGCAGCGCATCGATCTCGCCGCGCAGTTCGGCGATCGCGTCGTCGAGGCTCTCGCGCACGGCTGGGACGAGTGTCAGATCGAGGCCTGCGGAGCGCAGCGTGTCGTAGACGCTGACGAGCATCTTGCGGAGCCCGGCGGCCTTGTAGGTGGCGAGGAGCTGCCAGCGGTCGGGCTCGTCGGCGGCGCAGAACGCCTCCAGGGCCGCGTTGAAGGCCTCGCCCTGCAGCACCCGCGCTTGCGACTCGTCGAGCACGCGGAACCGGGGATCGATGCCCGCTGCGAGCGGGTACGCGGTCAGGAGCCGGCGGCAGAAGCCGTGGATCGTCGAGATCCAGGCGCCGTCGAGGTCGCGCGCGAGATCGGGCCGCTCGAGCTCGAGCAGGCGGGATCTGATCCGCGCCCGCAGCTCGCCGGCGGCGCGGTCGGTGTAGGTGATGACGAGCAGGGAGTCGACGTCGAGGCCGTCGACGATCACGGAGCGGGCGAAGCGCTCCACGAGGACGGTCGTCTTGCCGGTGCCTGCGCCGGCGGAGACGAACGTCGATCCGCGCGCGTCGATCGCTGCCTGCTGCTGGGGGTTCGGGGTGGTCATCCGAGCCTCCGGACGGGCGGGTGAGGCTTCAGCCTCTCCCGCACTGCTCGCCCGCTCACGGCCGCTCCTTGCGGCACATCCGCCAGAGGTCGCACCACGCCGGGCAGTCGCCGCCGCGCGGGTCGTGCAAGACGTCGCCGGCCCGGATCCGCTCGGCGAGAACGACCGCGCCGGCACGGGCGTGCTCGATCTCGGCCTCGAACTCCGACCCGTCCAGGTAGTCGCCCGCGGCGAAGCCCGCCACCTGCTCGGCTCCGGCCCGCAGCATCCCTCGCGGCCTGCGGCCGCCGCCGAGCGGCATGTAGACGCCGCCCATCGGCTCGAGCCCGATCCTGTCGCGCAACACGAGCAGATAGAGCGGGATCTGCAGCCGCGCCTCATCGTGGATCTGCGTCGCCGAGGGCGCCGCGCCGGACTTGTAGTCGACGACGATCCCCCGCGCGCTGTGCGGGTCGACATCGACGCGATCGATCTTGCCGCCGACCGCGACGCCGGGCGCGAGCTCGTAGTCCTTGAACGAGACCTCGAGCTCCCGCGGCACGAATGTCGAGCTCGCCGCAGCCTCCGCCCGCACGAGCTGCTCGAGGTCGCGTTGCAGCCCTTGCCCGAGCTCGCGGCGCTGGAGGTCGTCCGCATCGATCCGCAGGCCCGAATCGAGCGCTCCGGCCACGCAGCGGTGCATGTGCGCGACCGCGGCCTCGACGTTCTGCGGTGTCACACGCTCGGCCCCCGGAATCTCCGCCGGCAGCTGCTTGTAGAAGCGCTGCAGAGCGACGTGGGCGATCGAGCCCCTCATCATCGGGTCGATTGCCTGGTCGATCCCGCCGGGCCGGAGGTAGCGCTCGACGAACCAGGCCGAGGAGCATCCGGCCATGCGCTCGAGATCGGTGACCCTGAACGTCTCCCGGCTCGCGAGCAACGCCACCGCGCGGGGATGCCTGATCGCCGTCGGGCGCGTGAACGCCCGCTTCGCGCGCCCGAGCTTGCGCTGCCAGCCGTTCGCAAAGGCGAGCGCGTCGGCCTCGCGCGGATCGCTCGCAGCGAGCCGCGCAAGCGAGCGCAGCCGCTCGCGCTCCGTCGGAGCCGACTCGATCGGCCAGGTCAAGCGCGCCAGTGGGCGTCTCGTCGTGTGGCGGCGAACGTCGTCCGGGTCGAAGAGCCCGCACACCGCTTCCCAGAACGGGCTCGCCTCACGCGGCGAGCCGTCATCGGTCGCTGCCTCGCGGACGAGCGCGAGGAGCTTCCGCGGACGGGTGCACGCGGTGTAGAAGAGATACCGATCCCGGCTTGCCGCGTCGGGTCGCTGCAAGCGCGCGCCCCGCGCGGTGTCGAGCTCACGGCGCGTCTCGTCGTCGAAGAACGGGGAGGTGGGCGCACGGCGCGGTAGCGATCCCTGCTCGAGGCCGATCACGAACACCGCCTCGAAGCTCCGCGTCCGAACGTGGGCCAGGTCGAGCACGGCAACACGGCCCGGCTCGCCGGCGGCATCGCCACGGACCGTCGCCCGGTCGAGCGCCGAGAGCACGTCGTCCTCGTGCACCGTGACGCCCGGCGGCGCGAAGGCGTTCCAGCTCGTCGAGGATCCTGGTCGCCGCGTCCGCGGCCCGGAGGTCGCGCTTCGCGGCGGGAGTTGCGGGTGGGGCGCCGAGCCCGTACGCGTTTCGGAGCATCGCGAGCACGACCACTCCAGCGGCGGCGAGCGGCTCCTCCTCGGAGGCGAGGAGCTCGAGCATCGGCAGCGGCCGGCCGGTGCGCAGCTTCGTCGTCTCCTCGATCGTGCGGTCGCCGCGGAGCACGGCACGGCCGCGCAGTCGTCCCTCGAGGAAGTCGACGTCGGAGCGGCCGAGGCCGCCGTACGGCGTGCGGAGGAACGAGAACAGCTCACGGCGGGTGCCGTTGCTCCAGGCGAAGCGGAGAAACGAGAGGAGCGCCTGCCCGAAGGCGGTCGTGGCCAGCCGTGGCCGCGCCTCGACGGCGATCGGGACGCCGAGCGAGCCGAACGCCGTCTCGAGCGACGCCCGCGAACGGTCGAGCGACGGGCAGACGATGGCGATCTCCTCGGGCCGCGTGCCGCCCCGTACGAGCTCGAGCACGGTCTCGGCGACGAGCTCGAGGGTGGCCCGGCGCCCTGCCCCTTCGAGAAAGCGAATCGAGCCGTCGAGCGGGGCTGGCGCCGAGTCGTCGTCGAAGAGATGGCGCTCGAGGTGAGCGAGCCCCGGCGGCAGGTAGGCCTCGGAGCCCGGCGGCAGCTCGAGGATGTCGCCTTTCGCAAGCGCGGAAAGGTCGTCGGACGTGCGCTGTAGCGAGGCGAACGCAGCGCGGGCGGGCTCATATGGGAGCGATACGTGCACCTCACCCCGCGCCGCAAGCGCCTCGATCAGGCGCCACTCCGCGCCCGTGAGGTCCTCGAACCCGTAGGCAAAGACCGGCGCGCCGCTCCAGGAGCCGAGCTCCGTCGTCAGCCGTTCGACCGCGCGCCGACGCAGCATGCCGCGGTCGGCAACGCCCAGCCGCTCCAGCTCGGCACGGTAGGACTGCGCCATCGCGGCCAGCTCAGGAGCGAGGTCTCGAGGATCGAGGAGGCTCGCCTCGATCTCGGTGAGCGCACCGGCGAGCGAATCGGTGAAGCCGGCAAAGCGGGCCGACGGGCCGAGCGATCCGGCTGGTGCCGCGGCGACGAGCTGCCGCAGGATGATCGTCCGCTCTGCCTCGCCGAGCACCCGGGGTGCCGGGCCGGGACCTGCGAGGAACGAGAACAGCGTGTCGAACGTGCCGACGGTGCCCGCGAGTAGCGCTCCCTTCCGGGCAGCGAGCTCGCGCTCGACGCGATCGACGTCGACGCGATTCGGGACGATCAGCCACGGATCGCGGTCGAGGGCGTCGACGAACCGGTCGAGCAGAAGCGCGACCTTCCCGGCATGTGCCGGGCCGACGACGAGCGAGAGACCCATCAGCCCATCGTAGTCTCGGCCTCCGAGGCGGCTTCCTTACGCTCCAGCACCTCGCCGCAAAGTGCGGAAAGAGCGGCAGGCGAGGCGCGTGCGACGCCCGGCTCTCGCCCGCCTGCTCGATTCGCTATGCAGCAGCCTTCGGCTTGCGGCCGCGCCGGGCGACGGCGTTCCCGGGCATCGTGCCCGCGCAGCCGTCACAGAGATCTGCCGCCTTGGCGCCACGACGTGCATCCGTGAACGTCACGCGCATGGCGGCGCCGCGGCCTTCCTCGACCTCCGCACCGCAGTTGTCGCATACGAGAATGGTCTTTTTTGCCACGATCATTCCTCTCAGTCGATGCGCCTGGAATACGCCCGACATACGTGTTGGGTAACTGAATTGTTCGCGGGGTATTTTACGCGACAATTTCGGAGCGCGCAAGCTGACGGGTGCGGCGAATCCCGGAGAATCGCCGGGCAATGATTGCGCTCCGATCTGGGTTGAGATCGAACCGGCGTCTGGCTGAAGCCAGACACCACCGCGCGCGTGTCCTAGACCGCGACGGAGAGTGGTTCTGCTGCGACGATCTCGCCCGCCGCGTACGCCGCGACGAACGCGCCGGCGATGGTTGGGTCGAACTGGGTGCCGGAGCAACGCTCGACCTCGGCGACGGCGCCGTCGAATGCGCGCGCGTCGCAGTACGGGCGCGCGGACGTCATCGCGTCGAAGGCATCGGCGACGGCGAGCAACCGCCCCTCGAGCGGGATCTCGATCCCCACCCGGTGCGTCGGATAGCCGCCGCCGTCCCAGCGCTCGTGGTGAAACAGGACGTACGGCAGCGCGGGCGCAAGCGAGGGAACGCCCGCGATCAGCCACGCGCCCTCGACCGGATGGGCGCGAACCTCGGCCAGCTCCGCATCGTCGAGGCGGCCCGGCTTGCTGAGCACGCCGGGACGCACGTTCACCTTGCCGACGTCGTGCAACGCGGCGCCGAGACGGAGATCGTCGATCGCCTCGTCCGTCCAGCCGAGCCGACGCGCGACAGCTTCGGCGTGCGCGGCGACGCGTGTCGCATGCCCTTCCAGCGACGGGTCGCAGACGGTCATCGCGGCCGTGAAGATCGAGAGCCTGGTCACGTTCGGTGAGGTTCCCCTCGCAAGCGGAAATCCCTTCCCGTAGATTCCGGGGATGCGCATTGCGGTTCCACGAGAGGCGGCTGCCGGCGAGCGGCGGGTGGCCCTCGTCCCCGAGACGATTACGCGGTTGGCGGACGGGTTCGACATCGTCGTCGAGCGCGGCGCCGGCGCTGCAGCCGGATATCCCGATGAGAGCTATGCCGAAGCAGGCGCAACCCTGCGCGAGGCCGGCGCTCTCCTCGATGGCGTCGACACGATCGTGCGTGTCGCGCGACCGACGGCCGACGAGGTCTCGGCGATGGACGAGGGAACGGTGCTGATCGGATTCCTCTCCCCGCTCACCGACGCCGAAGGAATCGAGCGGCTTCGCCGGCAAGGCGTCATCGCATTCGCGATGGAGTCGGTGCCGCGGATCTCGCGCGCGCAGTCGATGGACGCGCTGTCGTCGCAGGCGAACGTTGCCGGGTACAAGGCGGTGCTGATCGCCGCCGACAGGGTGCCGCGGCTCTTCCCGATGATGATGACCGCAGCAGGCACGGTCGCGCCGGCGCGGGTGCTCGTGATGGGCGCAGGTGTCGCGGGCCTGCAGGCGATCGCAACCGCGCGCCGGCTCGGAGCGGTCGTGTCGGCGTTCGACGTGCGGCCGGCCGTGAAGGAGCAGGTGGAATCGCTCGGCGCCAGGTTCCTCGACCTCGGCGTGCACGGTGAGGAGACCGAGGGCGGTTACGCGAAGGAGCTGACGCCGGAGCAGCAGGCGCAGCAGCAGGCGGCGCTCGTGGAGCGCGTGCCCGACTTCGACGTCGTGATCACGACCGCCCTCATCCCGGGCCGTCCCGCGCCACTTCTGATCCCTGCGTCGGCCGTCGCGAACATGCGCCCGGGGAGCTGCATCGTCGATCTCGCCGCCGAGGCAGGCGGCAACTGCGAGCTCACGCAGCCCGGTATCGAGACCGTGCGCGAGGGCGTCACGATCGTCGGCTTCACGAACCTGCCCTCGCAGATGGCCTTCCACACGAGCCAGCTCTACGCCCGCAACGTCGTCTCGTTGTTGCAGCATCTCGCGCCGGGCGGCGAGCTCACGCTCGACTGGACGGACGAGATCACCGCGGGCGCCTGCGTGGCCGGCAAGCCCGACGTCGTCGATCAGCCCGAGCCGGCCGCCGCGCCCGAAGCGCCGGCCGCCGCCGAGGAGGAGGAATCACCATGAACCTCTCGCTCGTGATCGAGCTCACCATCCTGGCCCTCGCGATCTTCCTCGGCTTCGAGGTGATCTCGAAGGTGCCGGCGATGCTGCACACGCCGTTGATGTCGGGGACGAACTTCATCCACGGCATCGTCATCGTCGGCGCGATCATCGTGCTCGGCGAGGCCGACGACACGTTCCTGCAGGTGATCGGCTTCATCGCGATGGTGCTCGCGACGGCGAACGTCGTCGGAGGCTGGTTCGTGACCGACCGGATGCTCGAGATGTTCAAGAAGCGCCCGGAGCCGAAGAAGGAGAGCAGCGAGACGTGATCGCCGTGATCTCCCCCGGCTCCAACCTGATCGGGCTCCTCTACCTCGTCACGATCATCTGCTTCATCTTCGCGCTGCGCTTCCTTTCCTCCCCCAAGTACGCGCGGCGGGGGAACTGGATCGGCGGCGTCGGGATGATCCTGGCGATCGTCAGCACGCTGCTGCTCGACGGGATCGGCAACTGGGCCCTGATCATCATCGCCGGCGTGATCGGCGCCGCAGTCGGCCTCGTCGGCGCGCGCAGGGTGAAGATGACGGCGATGCCGCAGATGGTGGCCCTGTTCAACGGGGTCGGTGGCGGCGCCGCAGCACTCGTTGCGCTGGCCGAGTTCCACATCGCGACCGCCGGCCTCGCGACGACCGCGTCCGTCTCGACCGTGCTCTCGGCCCTGATCGGCTCGATTTCGTTCGCCGGCTCGATGATCGCGTTCGCGAAGCTGCAGGAGCTCCTCAGCGGGCGGCCGATCACCTTCCCCGGCCAGAACATCTTCAACATCGCCGTCCTCGTCGCGACGGTCGGCCTCGGCGTCGCGCTCGTCGCCGGCGTCCACGACCAATGGGTCTTGTGGCTCCTCGTCGCGCTGGCGCTGCTCTTCGGCATCCTCTTCGTCCTGCCGATCGGCGGCGCCGACATGCCGGTCGTGATCTCGCTGCTCAACGCCTTCACCGGCCTCGCCGCCTCGGCGACCGGCTTCGTGCTGTCGAACACGGTCCTGATCGTGGCCGGCATGCTCGTCGGCGCCTCCGGCACGATGCTGACGCTGCTGATGGCGAAGGCCATGAACCGGTCCGTCACGAACGTCCTCTTCGGCGCGTTTGGGCAGATCCAGTCGGGCACCGGCTCCGCGCTCCGCGCCGACGACGGGCGCACCGTGCGCGCGACGACGCCGGAGGACGTCGCGGTGCAGCTCTCGTTCGCCCGCAAGGTGGTCGTCGTCCCCGGCTACGGGATGGCGGTGGCGCAGGCGCAGCACGACGTCCGCCAGCTGGCCGAGGTGCTGGAGGGGAAGGGCGTCGAGGTGTTGTACGCGATCCATCCGGTGGCCGGCCGCATGCCGGGGCACATGAACGTGCTTCTCGCCGAGGCGGACGTCCCGTACGACGTGCTCAAGGAGATGGACGAGATCAACCCCGAGTTCGCGCAGACCGACGTCGCACTCGTGATCGGCGCCAACGACGTCACGAACCCCGCGGCGCGGCACGACACTTCGAGCCCCATCTACGGGATGCCGATCCTCGACGTCGACAAGGCCGCGAGCGTGATCGTGATGAAGCGCTCGATGAACCCGGGCTTCGCGGGGATCGACAACGAGCTCTATCTCGAGCCGCAGACGACGATGCTGTTCGGCGACGCGAAGGACTCCGTCGTCAAGCTGATCGCCGCCGTCAAGCAGACATAACAACGGAGAGCACGCGGGGCGAGGCTTCGCCTCACCTGAGTCCCGGTCACCGCCGGACCGCACCCAACGAGAGCTCTCCCTAGACTCTCGGAAGTGTCCGAGACGATCGCCACCGAGGGAGAGTTACGCGAGCTGATCGGCCTGCCGACGGACGTCGTCCACTCGAAGATCAGCGACAGCGTCAACGAGCTGACGCGCCAGTTCATCGAGCGCTCGCCGTTCATGCTGCTCGCGACCTCTTCCAGCGACGGGACCTGCGACGTGAGCCCGCGCGGCGACCCGGCAGGGTTCGTCCACATCGTCGACGAGCGAACCCTCCTCGTGCCCGAGCGGCCCGGTAACAAGCTCGCCGACTCGCTCCGCAACATCCTCGCGAACCCGAATGTGGGGTTGCTCTTCCTCATCCCCGGCGTCGGAGACACGTTGCGGGTCAACGGCCGCGCCACGCTCACGACCGACGCCACGCTGCTCGAGGCTCTCGCGGTCGAGGGCAAGGCGCCGAAGCTCGCGCTCCTGATCGAGGTCGACGAGGTCTTCACGCATTGCTCGAAGGCGTTCATCCGCTCCGACCTCTGGAACCCCGAGCAGCACATCGAGCGCGACGAGCTGCCGAGCCAGGGAGCGATCCTCCGCAGCCTCAACCCGGATATCGACGCCAAGCAGTACGACGTCGAGCGCGCCGAGCGGTACGCGCGCCGCGAGGGGCTGTACTAGAGGCTTGATGCGTCTTGAGAGTGCGGCTGGGGCGGTTCTGCACCAGGAAGCGTGTTCGACGAGGGCGTCGTCAAGGCAGGTTGCGCTGATGATGACCTCGGCGGACGCGATCCGCCGCGTGCAGGGCCGCATCCAGACGTGCTCCTAATGCGCATCAAGCCTCTAACTCGTCGCGGCGGTCGTAGGTGCGGCGTAGGCGCTCCAAAGCGCGGCGCCGACGGCGAGCCAGAGGATGGCGGCGACCAGACCGCCTCCGACCGGAGCGAACAGGATCGCGATCAGGGTGCCCGCCAGGGTTAGGGTCAGGAGCCGCGCCGGGATGTCGCCCTCGTGGCGTCGCGCCCGGACAAGGGACGCCATGCCGAGAGCCGCGACGCAGAGAGCGGCGGCGAGCAGCGGCAACCAGATCGTGGAGTCGACCGCGAGCGAGCCCGCCACAGGGAGGATCGCAAGGGCGAGGCCGGTTCGAGCGATCGCGACGGCGATCGAGCCGGAGCGGCTATGGAGCGGCGCGAACACGCCGACGACGATGGTCGTCGCGGTGAGCGCTGCGATCAGGATGAAGCCGGCCGCCGCAGCGGAGCCGCCGAGCGCGAGCGTGCTCTGGAGGCCGAAGAGGAGGCCGACCGTCACGACGAGGGCGGCAGCCCGTCCCGGGCGAGTGATCAGGGTGACGCAATGCATGCCCTGCAGCCTGGACGGCCGGGCCCTCGTCGGCATCGGCCGCTCGACGGTTTCTGCGTCATTCCTGCGGATGATCCGGCGGTCGTTCGCGAGGCAGAGATGCCTTCCGACCTGCCCGGATCAGGCGCGCCGGGCGCGAGCGCGCGTGACGACTTTGTGTTGATTCAACACAAGCGCGGTGCGGTCGCCTGACGGCTGCGACAGAGACTTTGTGTTGATTCAACACAAACCTCGTCGAAGGCGCAGCGCGACGCCCCGGGCGCCGAGATTGTGTTGATTCAACACAAAGTGCATGCCGAGGCGGTGCTCTAAGCTCCACCCCGTGACCGTGCCGTTCTTTTCCGGGGCCGATGTCGAGCGCGCGGTCTCGCCGCACGAGGCCTACGACGCCGTCAAGGCCGCCTTCATCGCCCACGCGAAGGGCGACTGGACGATGCTGCCCAAGCTCTACGTGACGAGCTCGGAGAACGGCGACTTCCGCGCCATGCCGGCAACCGGCGGTGGGCACGCCGTTCTGAAATGGGTGACCTCGTTCCCCGGCAACCCGGCCAAGGGGCTGCCGACGGTGACCGGGCTCGTGCTCCTGTCCGATTCGGAGACGGGCGCGCTTGTCGCGATGCTCGACGCGGCGGCCGTCACGGCGCTGCGAACGGCTGCAGCAGCGGTGATCGCGGCGGAGAACCTCTGCCGATCCGGGGCGGAGAGCACAGCCGTGATCGGCTGCGGTGTCAACGGCGCCGAGACGGCACGCATGTTCCGCGCGCTCGGCAGCGACGTGCTCCTCTGGGATATCGATCCTGCGCGCGCCGCGTTCGTCGCCGATCGCCTCGGCGCCACGGTCGCGTCCTCACAGCAGGAGGCGCTCGAGAGCGACATCGTCGTGACGGTGACCCCGGGGCGGGACGTCCTCTATCCCGAGGGGTCGCTCCGCGACGGCCAACACGTCTCGATGATGGGCGCGGACGGCCCCGGAAAGTCCGAGGTGGCGGTCGCCGAGATCGTCCGCGCCGACCTCTTCTGCGACGACTGGGAGCAGGCGAGCCACGGCGGCGAGCTGGCGGCTGCTGTCGCGGCAGGAGTCGTGACGCGCGACCGGGTGACGGACATCGGCCTCGTCCTCACGGGCGACGCCGAGGGCCGCAGGAGCGCGCGGGACATCACGCTGTTCGACTCGACGGGGCTGGCGATCCAGGATCTTGCTATCGCCAAGGTGGCGGCCGCGAAGGCAGATCAGCTCGACCTGCCACGGCTCGATCTCTAACGCCCGTAGTGACGCTAGGCGGCCGCTACTCGAGCGGATCGCGGTAGGCGACGCTCGCGGACACGACCAGCGTGAGAAATGCAGGACGGCGCGCACGCCCGAAGGAGCCGGAGGCAGGAGCGCCGCCCACGCCGTGGAAGCCGTGCCCGTGGAGAACCGCTGGGGCACGAACCGCCTGGAGGCGTTCAGCGACGGCGTGCTGGCGATTGCGATCACGCTCCTCGTGCTCGACATCCACGTCCCGCAATCGGCCTTCGGCGACCTCTGGCGCGGGATCATCGACCAATGGCCGTCGTACCTCGCGTATGCGACCAGCTTCATCACGATCGGTGGTCTCTGGCTTGCCCATCACGCCATGTTCCGGCGCCTGCAGTGGGCCAACCAGCGTGTGATGCAGGTGAACCTGCTCCTGCTGATGGCCGTGGTGTTCCTCCCCTTCCCGACTCGGCTGCTGGCCGAGGCGATCCACAACGAGGACGCCGAGCGCGCGGCCGTGATCTTCTACGGCCTCTCGCTGCTCGTGATCCAGGTTCTCCTCAGCGTGCTCTGGGCGATCGTCGCCCGCGATCGCTCCCTTCTGCAGCCGGGCGTGAGCTCGGCGGAGGTCAGCGCGATCATGCGGGCCGCAACGCCGAACCTGGGCTTCTACGTCGCGGTGATCGTGCTCGCAATCCTCGCCCCGAAGGTGGCGGCGTTCGGCTACCTGGTGATCGCGATCGTCGCCGTCCTGCGTGCGCGCGGCGACCAGTCGGCATCACGTGAGGCGCCCGCATCCGCGTGAGTCGGTCGCACGCGTTCTCTGACGACGCCTCAGTCCTCGTTGAGCAGCCGCGCCGGGTCGAAGATGTCGAGGAACGGGGCATCCTCGTCCGCAACCGCAGCCGCGACGAGCTCGCCACAGGCGAAGCCGAGCACGTTGCCGTGCCCCGAGTAGCCGCCCGCAACCCAGGTGTTGTCGAGATCGGGGACGCGGCCGACGACGGGCAAGAAGTCCATCACCATCCCGAAGATGCCCGCCCAGGCGTAGTCGACCCGTAGCTCACGCCCCATGAGGCCGTTGACGAAGCCCTGGAGCGCGGTCTGCACCGGATCGGTCAGCTCCTCGTCGGCGGTGAACTCGGAGTCGAACGACACATCGCGGAATCCACCGGCGACGATCCTCCCGTCCTCGGACTGGTGCCAGTAGTCGTAACCGTGACGTCCATAGTGCGGGACCTCGAAGAAGCGCTCGGGAACGGGCTCGGTCGCGATCACCTGCCCACGCGTCGGGATGATCAGTCCCTCGATCGGCCCGAGCAGGCCGCTCGGGTAGCCGTCGGTGCAGACGACGACGGTGGCGCCGCCGAGCTCGTCGAGCGACGCAACGCGCTCGTGCTCGCGGATCTCCACCCCGGCCTCGGCCGCGAGCATGCTGCGAGTCGCCGCACCCAGCGCGCCGGCTGGAGGACGCCGTCGGGGACGTGACGGAGCGCCGCAGTGAAGCGACCTGCGAGCGGCGGCTCGAAGTGGTCGATCCACTCGGCCGCGAAGCCGGCCCCGACGAGGGCGTCGTACTCGGTGCGCAGCTCATCTCGCTCCTCGTCGTCGACCGCGATCCGGAGCGAGCCGACGCGACGGAAGGAGTCGCCGGCGAGCGACTCGATCGTGTCGATGGCGCTCTCCGTCCACGCCATCAACTCGGCGGCGGTGGCCTGGCCGACCGACTCGGCGGTGACGTCGAACGCGGCCGGCATGCCGCGGAGGGCGAAGCCTCCGTTGCGCCCGCTTGCGCCCTCGGCGACCCCACGACCGTCGTAGAGACGCACGCGCTTGCCCGCCTGCGGCGAGCCGGAGCGCCGCCGCACAACCGGTGACGCCACCGCCGACCACGACCACCTCCGGGGTCGTCGACGCGGTTCTTCGGGAGCGGCGAGGAGGGCTCGCTGAGCCAGTACGGAAGACATGCGGGGGATCCTACGGGAGCGGCGCCGCCAAACCCCCCGAGGACTAGGATCGACGAGAGCCGGACAATGCCTCCTCTGACAATGACGCACACAGCCCAGCCCGAGCGCGGGATCCCCCGCGAGGCCGTCGCTGCAGCGGGCGTCGCCGCAGCTCTCGCCGCAGCACTCGCCTGGCTCGGGCCACCCGGCAGCGATTTCGCGGCGCACCTCTACCAGAGCGGCGTGTTCGAGGATCACGGCTTCGGGATCTGGAACAACTTCTGGTACGCCGGCCGCTACAGCTTCGTCACCTACAGCCTTCTCTACTACCCGCTGGCGGCGCTGTTCGGGATCCGGCTGCTCGCCGTTGCGAGCATCGCCACGGCGGCACTCGCGTTCGGGGTCATCGCGTCACGCGAATGGGGCCCTGCGTCGCGCTGGTCGAACCGCTCGTTCGCCGTCGTCTGGGCGGGGATCGTCCTGTCCGGCGCCTTCCCGTTTGCGCTCGGCGCCGCGCTCGCGCTCCTCGCGCTGTGGGCGCTCCAGGCCGGTCGCCGCGGACGCTTTGCGCTTCTCACCGTGCTCGCGCTCGCGGCGAGCCCGGTCGCCTTCGTTCTCCTCGCCGTGATCCTCGCCGGCATCGGCCTCTCGCGCGCTCCGCGGCGAACCGAGCTCGCGTTGCCGCTGACGACGCTCGCCCTCGCCACCGCGGTCGAGCTCGTCTTGCTGCGTCTCTTCCCCGCCGGCGGGCGTTTCCCGTTCTCCCTGCCGGAGTTCGCCGCCGCATGCGTGTTCTGTGGCCTCGGGATCCTGCTCACCTGGCGCGTGGCCACCGCCGCCGTGCTGCGCTGGACCTACGTCGTCTACCTGATCGCGTGCACCACGGCCTATCTCGTCCCCTCGAGCCTCGGCGAGAACATCGCACGCCTGCGCTACGCGGCGATCCCGATTGCGATTCTCACGCTCTCGTTGCGACGCTGGCGACCGCTGCCGGTTGCGCTCTTCGCGCTCTCCCTCGCCGTTGCGTGGAATCTGACCCCGCTCGCCGGGAGCTTCGTGAAGACGAGCGCCGATCCGGCCGCCAATGCCGCCTACTGGGCGCCGACCGTGCAGTTCCTCCATACGCACCTCTCGCCGTCGTACCGGGTGGAGGCGGTCGACACCGTCGGCCACTGGCCCGCCGCCTACCTCCCCGCCGCGAACATCCCGATCGCCCGAGGCTGGTTCCGGCAGGACGACTTCCCCCGGAACGGCGTCCTCTACACCAAGCTCGATCGTGGCCGCTACCTCGCCTGGCTCCGCTCGCTCGGCGTGCGGTACGTCGTGCTGCCGGATGCCCCGCTCGACTACAGCGCCAGGGCGGAAGGCGCGCTGATCACAGGCGGTCGATCGGGCCTCGTCGTCGGCGTTCCGGTCAGCCCACACGACGGTGTACGCCGTTCCTTCCCCGCGGCGGATCGTCACCGGTCCCGGCCGGGCGGTCGTGCTCGCTCTTGGACGGAACAGGATCACCGTCGATCTTGCCCGGCCGGGCCGCTACCGCGTCGCCACGAACTGGTCACCCTACTGGGCAACAGGCGTGGGATGCCTCTCTCGCGGCGCCGACGGAACCGTTCGGCTGACGACAGCGCGGGCCGGCGTCGTGCGCCTCGACCTGTCGGTCAATGCGCAGGGCGCTCTTGCGGCTCTGGAAGGCGGCTCGAAGCCGCGTTGCGCTCGCTGAGCGCATCGCGGGCGCGGGTCTCCTCCCACGCGGTGAGCGCCAGGCAGCCGAGCGCGCCGTAGCCGAGCACGTCGATCGGGGTGTCGTTGACGAGCAACGAGACGCCGATCGCGACGAGCATCGCGACGATCGCGGGCCTCTGCCGGCCGCGAATGCCGAGCCAGGCGAGACCACCGAGCGAGAGAAGGCAGAGGAACGCGGTGTGCGTGGCCGACGTGGCGCCGGCCCACGAGATTCGCAGGCGCCGGTCGAAGTCGTCGAACAGCGTCCCGGGGCCGCCGCCGACCGCGTGGGTGACGTGGCTCGAGCGCACCGAGCAGTGCATCGAGGCCGACGAGTGCGAGCCCACCGAGGAGCACGCCCGCCACGCCCACGGCGACGCGTACCGGGGTGAGCCGGATGCGGGCAAGCCCGGCGAGCAGCACCGCAAATGCCGCCGGCGACGACGAGCAGCCCGCCACCGTCCGCACCGGCGCGACTCGAGCCGACGAGAACGAGCAGGAGCAGCCCGATGCCCACGGCCCCGGCAATGCCGGCCGCGGCAGCAGCCGCGAGTGACGGCGCGAGCAGCAGCGTCTCGACCTGGTTCGTGACGCCGAAGAACCTGCCGCCGCCGTCAGGATGCGGCCCGATCGCGGCAAGCGCGTTGACATCCGGCCACGCTGCAAGGACGACGAGGAACGCGGCAAGAAACGTCACGACGGCAGGGACGAGCAGCGCCTGCCGGAGGCCGAGAAGCAGCGAGCCGGCGCCCGTGACGACCGCGAGGGCCACGACGACCGTCGTCGGGTCGTCCACGCCGACCGCGCGGAGCACGAGCGCGGCGCCGAGCGCGACCGGCGCCACGAGCACGGCGGCCCGCCCAGCGAGCGCGGAGCGCGCGAGGATGCCGAGCGAGGAGAACAGCACGAGCCATCCGACGAGCACGAGCGTGGCTCCTGTCCGGGCGTCGTGCGCTCTGGCGAGCTGCTCGTCGAGCCTACTCGAGCGTCGTTGCCGCCGAGCTGTCGGCGCGGGAGCGGATCCTCGGGGTCTGGCCGGCGGCGATCGCCTTCGCCGTCGGGGCGATGTCGGCGAGGGAGACCAGCCCGTCGATGCGCGTCGAGCTCGAGGTCAGCACCCCGTGGTACTCCGGCCCGACGATTGCGACGGGGTAACGGACGACGTTGTGATGATCCCCGGGAGGCGGGAGGGCAACATAGATTGTGGTGGCCGCGGGCGTCGCCGAGAGCCCGAGGCTCGGCTCTCCGTCGAGATCGACGAGCGACGAGATGACCCGCCCCCGCACGAGGGAGGCGAGCGCCCGCTCGCGCGAGACCGTCGAGCCCGCGCCGGGCACGAACAGCCCGACCGCGCCCCGGCCGGCGTATGCCGACGGGTCGAAGCGTGGCACGACGATGACCGCGACGGGGCGGTCGGCGGCGGCCGCGGGCGGAGCGAGCGCTGCCGCAGCGGCGGCGCCAAGCACGAGCAGGAGCACGAGCGCGAGGGCCGCGCGCCGCCGGTCGAGCCCGATTGGGAGGTGGAGCACGCGCCGATCGTACTGACGTCGCTCATCTGCTCACCCCGTCACCGTGATCCGATAGACGCCGTCGCCCTCGCTGACCCGGCCCGCGAGCTCGAGCTCGATCAATGCAGCAGCCACCTCGCCCGGGCGGGACGCCCAGGGTTCGCGCCAGCTCGTCGATGCTCGCGGCCGCCTCGGCCAGCCGAGTGAGCACATCGCCCGAGAGGCCCTCCGGGGCGGCAGCAGGCTCGACGGTCGGCTCGATCCCATAGGCCTCGAGCACGTCCGCGGCGGCCGTGACCGGCGTCGCGCCGAGCCGGAGCAAGGCGTTCGACCCGGCGGATACGGCGGAGGTGATCTCACCCGGCACGACCATCACCTCCCGACCGTCCTCGAGCGCGAAGTCCGCGGTGATCAGCGCGCCCGACCGCTCGCGGGCCTCGACCACCACCGTCGCGCCGCAGAGACCGGCGATGATCCGGTTTCGCGCCGGGAATCGCCAGGGTGCCGGCTCTATGCCCGGCTCGTACTCCGAGACGATCAACCCCCGCTCGACGATCCGGCCCGCCAGATCGCGGTGCGCCGCTGGATAGTCGCGGTCGATGCCGCAGCCGAGAACGGCGACGGTGACGCCTCCGGCGTCGAGGGCACCGCGGTGTGCCTCTCCGTCGATCCCGCGGGCCATGCCACTCACGACGACGAGTCCCGCCCCGGCAAGCTCGCGGCCGAGCGAGCGAGCCACGGCGCGGCCGTACGACGAGCAGGCGCGGGCACCGACGATCGCGACCGAGGGCCGGGAGAGCAGCTCGGCGTCGGCGTCGCCGCGCAGCCAGAGGACGGGCGGAGGATCGTGGATCGCGCGCAGGAGCGGCGGATACGTCGCCTCGCTGCGCTTGAGCCGTCGCGTGCTCACGCGCCGCCACCGATTCCGACCGGCGAACGGTAGGAGAGCGCCTCGGCCAGGTGCTCGGGGAGCACCGCGTCCGCCCCGCCGAGCGCCGCGACGGTGCGAGCGACGCGGGCCACACGCGCCCGCCCTCGGCCTGAGAGAGGCACGCGCTCGACAGCGCGGTCAAGCAGCGCCGATGCCGCCTCGGTGCGGCGGAGGACGTCACCGTCGCGCAGCCGCTCGCGGGCCGCGATCACCCGTGCCCTGACCGCAGCCGACGCCTCTCCGGGCGGCGCCGCGAGCTCCTCCGCTCGCGGCCGCGGCATCGCGACGACGAGGTCGAAGCGGTCGAGAAGCGCCCGCGAGACCTTCTCGCGGTAGCCCGAGATGCGCTGCGGGCTGCAGGCGCAATCGGCGGCGGGGTCGCCGCGGCCTCCGCAAGGACACAAATTCATCGTCGCGACCAGGCGAAAGCGGGCCGGGAAGAGAGCGTGCCCTCCGACCCGTGCGACCGAGACGACGCCGTCCTCGAGCGGCTGTCGCAGCGACTCGAGCACGGGTCGCGGGAACTCTGGCAGCTCGTCGAGCAGCAGGACGCCGCGATGTGCGAGGCTCGCCTCTCCGGGCCGCGGCACGGCGCCGCCGCCGACGATCGCCGCCGCCGAGGCGCCGTGATGCGGCGCCCGGAACGGCGGCGCGAGGATGATCGGCCGTCCCGCCGGCAAGGTCCCGGCAACCGAGTGGATCCGCGTCACCTCGAGCGCCTCGTCCCGCGTCAGCGGCGGCAGGATGCCCGGCAACCGCCGGCCGAGCATCGTCTTGCCCGTTCCCGGCGGACCTGCCATGAGCACGTTGTGCTCTCCCGCCGCCGCGAGCTCGAGCGCCCGGCGCCCGCGCTCCTGGCCCCTGACCTCCGCGAGGTCGGGCAGGTATGGCTCCTCGAGCTCGTCCGTGCCGGGCGGTGCGGCGAACGGGATCTCCTCCTCGCCACGCAGGTAGGCGACCGCCTGGGCGAGGTGGTGCACGGGGACGGTGTCGATCCCCGCGAGCGCAGCCTCGGGCGCCGACTCGGCCGCACAGATGAGGCGTTTCAGGCCCTGCCGGCGCGCACCCTCGGCGACCGCGATCGTTCCAGCGACCGGGCGGACGCGGCCGTCGAGCGAAAGCTCCCCGACGCAGCCGTACTCGAGCAGCCGCTCCGCTGGGAGCTGAAACGAGCCGGCGAGAAGCGCCAGTGCAATCGGGAGATCGAATCCCGATCCCTCCTTGCGCAGTGCCGCAGGGGCGAGGTTGACGGTGATCCGGTTTCGGCCGGGCCACGGGAGCCTCGCGTTGACGATGCCGCTGTGGACGCGGTGTTTCGCCTCCTGACAGGCGCGGTCGCCGAGCCCGACGATGGCGAACGACGGGCAGGTCGGACGACTCGAGGTCCGCCTCGACCTCGACACGGCGCGGCTCGAGGCCGACGACGGCGGAGGTGAGAGCGCGGGCGAGCACACCACGGACGGTACGTGGAATGTTGTCACCTGAAGCAACCGTGATTGTGTCGAGTCAGCGCCGAAGAGCACCCGACATCGACTCGAGGAGCTCCGCTCGTACGGCCCTCGCATGCCGAACGGTATTCGCGGCGAACCGCTCGGCCTGCCGACCGTTTGCTCGCTCAGCGAGCGACAGCGACGAGGATCGACTCGTAGTACTCGCCGGCCCGCCGGCCGGTGCGGCGATTGACGTGACGCTCGTGGCGGTCGACGAGCCGGAGCCCTGCCCGCGACAGGATCTCGGGGTAGAGGTCGCGCCGGTCGTTGACGACGATGCACATCCGCCCGCCGAGCACGAGCGACGAGCGGGCGTTCTCGAGCACGCGCGCGATGCCGTCGACGTACTCCTCGATAGCGGCGCGACCCGTTCCTCGCGAAGGACGGCCGAGCTCGAGGTCACGACGCTCGTCGACGCCGAGCAGCTCGTACGCGTAGCGGTGCTGCTCGTGGTAGTCGATCAGGCCCGGGTAGGGCGGCGAGGTGATCACGCCGTCGTAGGGCCCCTCGAGGTCGATCACGCGCGCGTCGCCGTGCAGCATCCGCGCGACGCAGCCATCGGCCCGCACGGCGGCGAACGCCTCGATCCGCTCCAGCGTGTCGAGCGTGTAGCGGAGCAGGAAGCGGCGGGCCGCCTCGACCGGCTTGCACTCGCGCCGGTGCTTGTAGCACCAGTACGGCTCGAGCTGGGGCTCGCGCGGGAACTCGAGGTCGAAGTGGGCGGTTCGGCGCGCCGAGCGGGCCGACCGCGCGAGGATGACGCGCAGCACATCGGAGGAGCCGACCTGGTCGACGAGGCTGCCGAAGTGGAGTAGCTCCTCGGCGGCAGCCGGCGCGAACCAGGCGCGCACGTAGGCGGAGGCTTTTCGCGGATAGCGCCCCTTCGGCTCGAACGCATCTGTTTCGGCGTGCGCCCAGACCAGGTCGCGACGCAGCGCCTCGAGGTTGTAGGGGCGCGTCTTGACGCGGGCGAGGAGCGCGTTGAAGCCTGCGATGTCGACGCCGGTCGCGTCATAGCCGGACTCGAGCGCCTGCACGAGCGTCGTGCCCGAGCCCGAGAACGGATCGAGCACGCGGCCGCCGTCCGGGACGTGACGTTCGAGCAGCGTCTCGACGAGCTGCGGAATGAACTTGCCGAGGTACGGGTGAAGGCGGTGGACGTGCTTCGTCCGCTCGCGCTCCGGGAGCGAGGCCTCCGACCAGGACAGCTCGAGATCGTGCTCGCGGTAAAGCGCTTCCTGGGTGGCCGCCACACGGTCCGGTTCGCCGCATCGGCCCGTCTCCTCGCGCTCCCCCCATGCGGCTCCGATCCCGGCCGTGAGGACGCTCACCGGGTCGCGTGGGAGACGACTGCGCCGTTCCGGCGGTCGACGCCTGGCTCAAGCCAGGCGTCGACCGCCAGGGGTCACCCCCGCCACCTCGATTCGATGTGCGCTACCAGACGTTCCCGGCCGCACGGTCAATCGCCCGCAAGCGCTCGATGCGCGCCTCCATCGGCGGATGGGTCGAGAACAGCGCCGCCATCCCCGCCCCGGAGAGCGGGTTCGCGATGTAGAGCGATGCCGTCGCAGGGTTCACTGCGACCGGCACCGCTTGCACTCCACGCTGGAGCGACTCGAGCGCCGAGGCGAGCGGGCGCGCCTCGCCGAGCAGCTCCGCGGCGGTCGCATCCGCGAGGTACTCGCGCTGACGCGAGACCGCGAGCTGCAGGATCATCGCGGCGATCGGCGCGATGAGGATCGCCGCGATCGTGCCGGCGATCCCGAGCGGATTGTCCTCGTCATCTCCTCCGAAGAGCCAGCTGAACTGGAGGAAGTGCGCCACAGCTGTGATCGCGGCGCCGATCATCGCGGCGATCGTGGTCACGAGCACGTCGCGGTTCTTCACGTGGGCGAGCTCGTGCGCCAGCACGCCGCGAACCTCGCTACGCGGGAGGTTCCTCATGAGGCCCTCGGTGACGGCCACCGCCGCGTGCTTCGGGCTCCGGCCCGTCGCGAACGCGTTCGGCTGGTCCGACGGGATCACGAAGAGGCGCGGCATCGGCAGGCCGGCCCGCTGCGAGAGATCCTCGACGTCGGCGTAGATGGTCGGTGCATCGGCGCGCTCGAGCGGGTGAGCGCGGCTCACCTTCAGCGCGATCCGGTCCGAGAACCAGTACATCGCGAAGTTGAAACCGACGGCGATGAGGAGGAAGAGGATCAATCCGCCTGTGCCGCCGACGAAGGCGCCGAGCGAGACGAAGAGCGCACTCAACCCGGCGATGAGCACCCAGGTGCGGAAACGCGTAGTCATATGTGAGATTCCTTTCCGGCTGACGATTGAGCTGTCAGCCGGAGGTTTCTCCCGCCCTCGTCGCTGGAAGGTCGACGGGGACAGGGCCGGCGATCCCGGGTGCCGCATCGGAGGCACCGTTCTGACGAGAGTCGCCCGTTGGGGATAGTGCCCCCCGGCTCGTGAGAGACGATACCCCCAGGCTCTGTTGACGCGATGTTAAGAGCTACACGGCCCTGGCGCTTGGAGCGGCGTGTGACCGGAGCTCCAGGTCGTCGTCGCTGCATGCGACAGGCTAGAGCCTGTCGCCATGCCACGGCGGATCGTCGCTGAGGGACGCCGGAATCCGCGCCAGCCGTCCCTCCTCCACCGCAACCACCTCGAACCCGACCCGCACGTCGTCCCGCTGCGGGTTGCGCGAGAGCCACACCTGCGCGGCGCGGCGCACGCGCCGTCGTTTCTCTGCATTCACGGCACCGACGGCACCGCCGAAGCCGCTGCCGCGGCGCTGCTTGACCTCGACGAACGTGAGCTCTTTGCCGCGCCGCACGATCAGGTCGAGCTCGTTGCGGCCGGCCTGGACGTTCGTGCCCAGGATCCGGTAGCCGCGGAGGCGGTAGTGCCAGAGGGCGCGGCGCTCGCCGGCGTTCATCGCCTCTCGACCGTGTTCACGCCGCGGCGGTCACCGCGGCAGCCTCGAGCTCCGCCTCGCTCGCGTAGCACTTGGCCGCATACGAGAGCCGGTGCTGATCGCAGGTCCCGTGGGCCCGCACCGCCGCGGAGTGCCCGGGCGTGATGTAGCCGACGTGCCGCGAGAAGCCGTAGCGCGGGTAGAGCGCGTCGAGGCGGCGCATGATCCGGTCGCGGGTCACCTTGGCGACGATCGACGCCGCTGCGATCGCGGCGCTCTTCGTGTCGCCGTCCACGACGTGACGGTGAGGCGGCGCCAGCGGGCCGAGCCGGAAACCGTCGACGAGGCAGACTTCCGCCCGCGGCGCCAGGTCGGTGAGCACGTCACGAAGCCCCTTCAGGTTCGAGCGGTGGAGGCCGTTCCGGTCGATGTCGCAGGCAGGGATGATGCGGACGGACACCTGCGTCGCGGCGGCCAGAACGGAACGGAGGAGCACCTCGCGCGTCGCGGGCTCCACCTGCTTCGAGTCGTTCAGCAGCGCGAGAGGCCGCGTCCGGTGGCCGTGCAGCGCCTCGTAGTCGAGGAGCACACCCGCGACGACGAGCGGACCGGCGAGCGAGCCTCGTCCCGCCTCGTCTGCCCCGGCGACGAAGCGCACGCCGAGGCGGCGGTCGTAGCGGAGCAGGCGCTGTCCCGAGGGTGTGCTCACGGCCCGAGGATATCGGCCGATCCGGAACGCGTTCGTGCCGGCTTCGTGCCGCGTTCGTGACGGGCTCAGAAAGGCAGGACGCAGCCGGCGTTGCGCTCGTCGGGAAGGACCTCCCAGCCAGCGTTCTTCAGCGTGGCCTTGTACCAGTCACAGCCGCCCTTGCGACGGTGTGCGGCACAGATGAAGACCGTCGTCTCGCGCTCGACGAACCAGGCCGAGGGGTTGTCGGTGCAGCGCGTCTTCGGGATCTCATACAGCGATGCCGGGATCTCGTCCTGGACGGCGACTCTGGCGTCCGCCTGACGCGGCGATTCGCTCCCACAGCCCGCGAGGAGCAGGAAACAGGCGAGCAGCGAGGCGAGCCCGGCGAGTCGCATGGAGCGAAGCTAGCGCAGGGTTACGGCTGGCGCAGCTCGCGGATGCGCGCCTTCTTGCCGACGCGACCGCGGAGGTAGTAGAGCTTCGCCCGGTTGACGTCGCCGATCATCGCGACCTCGAGCTTCTCGATCTTCGGCGAGTGGAGCGGGAACGTCCGCTCGACGCCGACGCCGAACGACTGCTTGCGCACCGTGAACGTCTCCCGCGCGCCCGAGCCCTGGCGCTTGATCACGACGCCCTCGAACACCTGCACGCGCTGCCGGCTGCCCTCGATCACCTTGAAGTGAACGCGAACGGTGTCACCGGCCTTGAAGACCGGGACGTCGCGCAACTGCGCCTGCTCGATGCTCTGGATGATGGTGCTCATGGGAAAAGGGGCGGCGGTGCCGCGGCGACGGAGTGTAGCGGAAGCTGCAGGGAGCCCTGCCGAGAGGCTGAAGCTCTCGCTCAGCGTGGGCGTCGCACCAAAGGAGGTTCCCTGGAACTGGGCGTCGCACCAAAGGGAGGTGCCTGGGAAGTGGGCGTCGCACCAAAGGGAGGTTCCCTGGGAACCGTAGGTTCCCGGCTTCAGGGATTCTCGCGATCAAGCGATCCGCGCTAGCGGATCCCCAAATCTGCGGACATAGAGCTCAATGCAGGGAAATGCGGTTCGGCGGCCAGTAGGTCGCGAAGACCTTGCCGATCAGGTTCTTCCGTGGAACCGTGCCCCACATGCGCGAGTCGCACGACTGGGAGCGGTTGTCGCCCATCATGAAGTAGTTGCCCGGCTTGACCTTCACGGGGCCGAAGCCCTGAACGGCCGCGCGACGCTGAAGCTGGATGTACGGCTCGTTCAACGGCTTCCCGTTGATGTACACATAGCCGTTTCCCTTTCGGAGCCTCACCTCGACGGTGTCCCCGGGGAGCCCGATCAGCCGCTTCACGAACGTCCCCCCTGCCCCGCACTTGATCTGAGCGGCGGGCGGCGTCTTGAAGACGATGATCTCGCCGCGGCGCGGATCGCGCAGCCGGTAGAGGAACCTGTTCGCGAGCACCCGGTCGGAGATCCGCGCCTCGCAGCCTGGCTCGCTGCCGGGCACAGTGCAAGCGTCGGCTCCATCGAGGAGGACGGAATGCGGTAGGGGTTGACGACGAACGCCTTGACGATCAGCACGATCGCGATCGCGCCTGCGATCGTGACGATCCAGTCGATCGCGATCCGCGCCGGATCGGGGAGGCCACGCGTGAGGCGGTCGACCGGGTTCCGCGAGTGCCGCACGGGACGCTCGGGAGGCGGCGGCGTGGCCTCCTGGGGCTCCGTCGAGATCGGGCCGAACGAGCTTCCGGGATTGGTGGCCCGTGGCATCGGCCAACCGTTGTCGTCGACCGACGCAGGCGGAAGTGGCGTGCTGTCGGGCTCCGGCGCGAGAGAGGGCTCCCTCGAAGGGGCAATCGGGGACCGCCGGCTGCTCGACCGGCGCCATCAGCCTCCTCGGGAGGAGACGGGCGCTCGACGTCCTCCGGCCGGTCTTCGACGCCGCTCACGCAACGCTCCGCGCGCGGCTCTGCTCGAGACGCCAGCCGTCGATCTGGCCATGGTTACCGGAGAGGAGCACGTCGGGCACCTGCCAGCCGCGGAACTCCGCCGGACGCGTGTAGTGCGGATACTCGAGACCACCGTCGAGGGCGGCGCTGAAGGTCTCGTTCTCGCCCGAGCCCTCCGCCAGCGCTCCCGGCAGCCGGCGCGCGACGGCGTCGATCAGCACCATCGCCGGGAGCTCGCCACCCGAGAGGACGTAGGGGCCGATCGAGATCGCATCGGTGCAGAGGTTGTCGACGATGCGCGCGTCGAATCCCTCGAAACGCGAGGAGAGCACGGCGATCGCGGGCTCCGCGACGAGCTCCTCGACGAGCGCCTGATCGAGCTGACGGCCCTGCGGGGTCAGCGCGATCACCCGCTTCGGAGGGGCTCCGCCATAGGCTGCCTCGAGGGCGGCTGCGACGACATCGACGCGCAAGACCATGCCCGCGCCGCCTCCGTAGGGGGAATCGTCCACCTGGCCCGCGCGGAGGGGCGTCGTGTCCCGGTAGTTGAAGAGCCGAAGGTCGAGCTCGGTGCCGAGAACGGTGGCCAGCGGCTTCTGCTCCGTCAGCCAGCCGAAGGCATGCGGAACCTGGGTAAAGACATCAATGCGCATCCGGGCCAGGGTATCGGTCAGTCGATGAAGCCCGGGTTGAGAAGCACGACGCCTCCGGCCGGGTCGATCGAGTGAATCGCATCCTCGATCATCGGCACGAGGGTGCCGTCGTCGAGCTCGAGGTTGTCGTTGGCTGGGCCTGGCAGCACGTCGCGCACGACGCCGAATGCCCGTCCCCCCTCCTCTTCCACGCGCAGCCCGATGATCTCGAAGGCGTAGAACTCACCCTCGGGCAGCGCCGGCAGAGCGGCGCGCGGGACGGTCAGGATCGCGCCACGCTCAACCGCGCGATCGAGCTTGATCGCGGGCCGTCCGCGCCCGACCCTGCGCGAAAGGACGATCGTGGCGGGCTCGCCGTCCACGTGGAGCACCTGGCCGACGGCGTAGCGACTCGCGTCCTCGCTGGCCCGCTCGACGACGAACGCACCATCGAGCCCGTGCGGCCGGCCGACGCGGCCGACCTGCACGAACGTCGCGTCCGTGGTCAGTCTGCGATCTCCAGCACGACACGCCGGTCGTCACGTGCGCCGCTTGCCCGTACCAGCGTGCGCAGCGCGCGGGCGATGCGCCCCTGACGGCCGATCACCTTGCCGACGTCATCGGGAGCGACGTGCAGCCGGAGGATCGTGACCCCGTCCTGCTCGACCGTCTCGACGCTGACGCTGCCCGGGTCGTCGACCAGGTGCCGTGCGATCCAGGCGAGGAGCTCGGCCACGGCGCTCAGACTGAGATGCCGGCGGCCTTGATCAGCTTCGCGACCGGATCGCTCGGCTGGGCGCCCTTCGAAAGCCAGTCCTTGACCTTCGCCTCGTCGAGCTCGATCGTCGACGGATCGGTCTGCGGGTTGTAGCGACCGATGATCTCGATGAAGCGACCGTCGCGCGGTGAGCGCGAGTCGGCCACGACGACGCGGTAGATCGGATTCTTCTTCGACCCGATGCGGGTCAGTCTCATGCGAACAGCCATTCTTCTCCTTCGAACGTTTCCTGTTGGACAGGGATTGTGCCGATCATCGGCGCCGTTTGCCGCCTGCGCCGCCCGTCAGCTCGGGTGGCAGCGTCGGCATCTTCCCCTTGCCGAACTGCTTCATCATCTTCTGCATCTGCTTGCGGGCCGCGAGGAGCTTGTTGACCTCGTCGATCGAGGTGCCGCTGCCGGCCGCGATCCGGCGGCGGCGGGGGCCGTTGATCAGGTGCGGGACGCGGCGCTCGTGGGGCGTCATCGAGAGGACGATGGCCTCGACACGCGCCATCTGCTTCTCGTCGATGTCGAGCCCGTCGAGCTGCTGCCCCATGCCCGGGATCAGCTTCATGACGCCCTTGATCGGTCCCATCCGGCGCAGCATCTTGTAGCTCTGGAGGAAGTCGTCGAACGTGAACTCGCCGGCGCGCATCCGCCGCTCCATCTCCTCCTGCTCGTCCTGCTCGACCGCGGCCTCCGCTTTCTCGATCAGCGTCAGCACGTCGCCCATGCCGAGGATCCGGGAGGCCATCCGGTCGGGATGGAAGACCTCGAGCTGATCGAGCTTCTCGCCGACGGACGCGAACTTGATCGGCTTGCCCGTGATCGCCTTGACGGAGAGCGCAGCGCCGCCGCGCGCGTCGCCGTCGAGCTTCGTCAGCACGACGCCGTCGAAGGCGATGTGCTCCTGGAACGCCTCGGCGACGTTGACGGCCTCCTGGCCGGTCATCGCGTCGAGCACGAGGAGGACGTTGAGCGGCTTGACCGCATCGCGGATCCGGGCCAGCTCCTCCATCAGCGCCTGATCGACGTTGAGCCGGCCGGCCGTGTCGACGATGACGACGTCGAGGCCGTCTGCCTTCGCCCGCTCGAGGCCTTCCGTTGCCGCCTGCACGGGGTCCTGCGTCTCGGTGCGGTAGACGGGAATCGCGATCTGCTTGCCGAGCTGCTCGAGCTGGTCGATCGCGGCCGGGCGCTGCAGGTCGGCGGCGATCGAGCCCCGGCTTGCGGCCGTCCCGGCGCAGGTGGAGGGCAAGCTTGGCCGACGTCGTCGTCTTGCCCGAGCCCTGGAGGCCCGTCATCAGGATCACGGTCGGCGGGCGGCCGAAGGCGAGCTGCGAGTCGCCCGTGCCCATCAGCTCCGTGAGACGGTCGTGGACCAGCTTGACGACCTGCTGGCCGGCGTTGAGGCCCTTGAGGATGTCGTCGCCGAGCGCCTCGGCCTTCACCCCCGCGACGAAGTCCTTGACGACCTGGAAGTTGACGTCGGCCTCGAGGAGCGCGAGGCGGATCTCACGCATAGCCTTGTTGACGGCGTCCTCGTCCAGCCGCTTCGCGCGGCCGAGGTCGCCAAGCGTTGCCTGGAGCCGGTCTGAGAGCGTGTCGAACACGGCCGTGAAGTGTACGGGCGGTACCCCACGCAAGAGCTGAAGCGTGTCTCCAGGGGGAAGCGCCTTCGCCGCCGGCCTCATACACTCGCAGGATGTCCCGTGAGGTGCGAAAGACCGTGACGGTCTTCTTCGCCGATGTCGTCGGCTCGACCGCTCTCGGCGAGCGACTCGATCCGGAAGCGCTCCGCCGCGTCATGTCCCGCTGGTTCGCGCTCGCCGAGGCGTCGCTCGAGCGTCACGGCGGCACCGTGGAGAAGTTCATCGGGGACGCCGTGATGGCCGTGTTCGGGGTTCCGCAGGTGCACGAGGACGACGCGCTCCGGGCGGTCCGCGCGGCGATCGACCTCCAGGAGGAGCTCGAGCGACTGAACGAGGAGCTCGCCGGCTCGCCCGGGATCCGCCTCGACGTCCGCACGGGGATCATGACCGGCGAGGTGGTCGCCGATACGTCCGGCGCTCGCCAGAACCTGGTCACCGGGGACGTCGTGATCACGGCGAAGCGCCTGGAGGAGGCGGCTGGGACCGGGCGAGATCCTGCTCGGCGCCGTGACGGCCGAGCTCGTGGCGGGAGCAGCCGTGCTCGAGCCGATGCCGCCACTCGCGGCGAAAGGGAAGTCGCTGCCGCTCCAGGCATGGCGCGTGACCGCTGTCGACCCGACGGCGGAAGGCGTGCGCCGGCGCAGCGACGGGCCGCTCGTCGGCCGCCGCCGCCAGCTGCAACGCCTTCAGGCCGCCCTCGGCCGGGCGGAGGAGCGGCGCTGCTGCGTCCCCGTCTTCGTGCTCGGACCACCCGGGATCGGCAAGTCCAGGCTCGCGAGCGAGTTCTTCGCGGGCGTCGGCGGCAGCGGCACCGTGCTCAGGGGCCGCTGCATCCCGTACGGCCGCGGGATCACCTTCTGGGCCCTCGGCGAGATCGTCCGCGCCGCCGGTGGGGTCGAGGCGCTGCCACTCACCGGCCCGGACGCGCCGACCGTGCGCGAGAGGCTCGAGGTCGCGATCGGGGACTCCTCGGCAGCCGTTCCGGGCGACGAGATCTTCTGGGCCGTTCGCCGCGCCGTCGAATCGCTCGCGCGCGAGGGGCCGCTCGTGCTCTGCATCGACGACCTCCACCTCGCCGAGCCGATGCTGCTCGATCTCGTCGAGTATCTCGCCGCCTGGAGCCGGGATGCGCCGGTGGTGCTTCTCGGCCTGGCCCGGTCCGAGTTGAGCGGACTGCGGCCGCCGCCGGCAGGCACCGTCATGATCGAGCTCGAGCCACTCAGCACGAGCGAGTGCGGCGAGCTGCTCGACGACCTCGGCGTCTCGGACCCTGCGCTCCGCGGCCGCATCGTCGAGGCGGCCGACGGCAACCCGCTCTTCATCGAGCAGCTCGCGGCGATGATCGACGAGCGTGCGGGAGGCGCAACCGAGATCCAGGTGCCGCCCTCGATCACCGCCGTGCTGGACGCGCGGCTCGACAGCCTCCCGATCGCCGAGCGGATCGTGCTCGAGCGGGCCTCGGTCGTCGGCAAGGAGTTCTGGCGCGAGGCGGTAACACGCCTCACTCCCGCGTCCGAGCGTCACGCGCGTCGCTTCGGCCCTCCTCGCGCTCACGCGCAAGGGCCTGATCGAGCCCACCACCCCCTTGGTGACGCTGCCGTTCGACGACGTGTCGCGCTTCCGGCACGCCCTCATTCGCGATGCGGCCTATGCGGGGCTGGCGAAGGCGGAGCGGGCCGAGCTGCACGAGCTCTTCGCCGTGAGCGTGGACGGCGCCGCCGGTGCGGGACGCAGGGGCGCCCGACGAGATCGTCGGCTTCCATCTCGAGCTCGCGTGGCGCTACCGCCACGAGCTCGGGCTCGACGACGAGCGGACGGCCGTGCTCGGCGAGACGGCCGGTCGCCGGCTCGGCTCGGCGGCGCGCCGGGCGCTGACGCGCGAGGACCTCCTCGCCGCCTCGTTCCTGCTCGAGCGGGCGATCGCCTTGCTGCCGGTCGGCGATCCGGAGCGCCTCGAGCTCGAGGTCGAGCGGGCGCAGGCCCTGTGGGAGCTCGGCGAGGCGGAGCGAGCCGACGAGGCTTCGCAGGCGTTGCTCGCGCACGCGAAGGCCGCCGGTAACCGGACTGCCGAGGCCCACGCCCGCCTGGCGCTCGAGCACGCGCAGCTCTTCGACGACGACGTCGCTGCCCACCGGACGGCGGTGCTGGAGGCGATCTCGGTCTTCGAGGAATCAGGCGACGAGCTCGGGCTAGCGCGAGCCTGGCGGCGCCTTGCCTGGCTCGAGCAGCGCGAGGGCGGCTACGGCGCCGCCGAGCACGCCGCGCGCGAAGCAGTGCGCCTCGCGATCTCGATGAACGACCGCCGGGAAGAGGCGCGGGCAGCCGATGCGCTGTGCACGAGCCTCCTCTACGGGCCGACGCCTGTCGAGGCCGCGCTCGCGGAATGCCGAGCCCTGCTCGATCGCGCCCGCACCTCGCCGATTCTCGAGGCCAACGTGCTCAGCGCCATCGCGGGCCTCGAGGGCATGCGCGGTGCCTTCGACGACGCGCAGGTCGCCTACGAGCGGGCGAAGGAGCTGTTCGAGGAGCTCGGCCTCCGCCTCGCGCTCGCCGGGCTGACGCAGGTGGGCGTCCCCTCGCCCTCCTCGCGGGCGATCTCGAGGCGTGCGGAGCGCGAGGCTCGACTCGGTCTCGAGGTCCTCGCCTCTGTCGGCGGCGAGGCGATTCAGGCCCCGCTCGTCGCCGATGCGCTCCTCGCCGCCGGCCGAACGGACGACGCGCGCGACGCGCTCGCGTCCGTCGATGCCGAACGGACGCCAAACCTCGTCCCGTGGCAGGTGAAGTGGCGTAGCGCGCAGGCGCGCATCACGGCACGCAGCGGCGAGGACGGAACGACGATGGCACACGAAGCAGTCGCCCTGGCCGAGCGACGGCGACGATCCGAGCCTCACGGGTGAGGCGCTCGCGGCGCTCGCCGAGACCCTCGAGCTGGCCGGTGAAGGCGACGCTGCCCTGGCCGCGCGAGAACGCGCCCGCCGCTCGTTCGAGAGCAAGGGAAACATCGCCGCGGCCCGCATGGCCGACGAGAGCCGCACCGGGCGCAGCACGTAGAGGGCTTGCGCTGACTTCTCAAGCGCTCGGAAGAGGTCTATCGTGGGCTTCCGTCATCGACCGGAGATGGAGGCATCATGAGTGAGAGCGAAGAAAGGCAAAGCTTCGAGGGCAGGTCCGAACGGATCACCCCGCCCCACCACCTCGGCTTCGACAAGGCACTGGACGAAGCCGTCGCCCGGGCCGCCGCCGAGTACCCGGACTGGCCGGTCGGCGAGACGCGGGCGTTCTCGATCGGGGTCGTCGTGGAGATCGTGAAGACGAATCCCGGCTGGATCGGCGGCTACAGCATGAAGCTGACGCCGACCGGATAGCGGTTGAGCTGAGCCTACGACGCGCGCGCCGACTGAATCAGAGGGGCCGCCACCGAGCTGCCCCCGATGCGGATGATCATGTCCACGTCGGGGGCAAACAGGTTGTGCAACGGCTCGATGCGGTACGAGAGCGGCTCCTTCACGCCCTGGCGCGAGACCGCGTCGCGCAGCCTGCGCTCGACGAAGCTCTCCGCCGCCTCTCGCGTCTGCCAGACCTCGCAGACGTTGACGCTCCCGACGCCTTCGGACGCGATGTGGAGGATCGCACCTGCCGGTGGGTTCGCGTCGAGCTCGAGCTCGAGCATCATCCGGTCGTAGCGCCTGAGGTCGAGCTCGGGAACGCGCGTGAACAGCACAAACGCCATCGTACCTCACCTGGGCCGTCGCGCTAGCCTCAACGCGAGGGTACGCCGTCGGCGAGCCTCCAGGCTGCAGCCTGACGCCGTCGTAGAGAGTGACGGAACCGAGCTCAGCCGGCACGCGCAGCCGATGGCTCGTGTCATGGACTTCGCCTGACGGACGCCTCCGTGCGTCAGGAGAGGGGTGACGGGGAACCGTAGGTTCCCGGCTTCAGGATCCGCGCGAAGCGCGGCAGCAAGCATGGCTCGTTTCCGGGTGAAGGGTGCTGCGATACGCTGTTTGACCGCAGCTCACCCCGCAACGAGCGCGCGCGCGAACTCCCGGGGATCGAACGGGCGCAGGTCGTCGAGGCCCTCCCCCACGCCGACGAGCTTCACCGGCAGGCCGAGCTCGTAGGCGATCGCGACCGCCACGCCGCCGCGGGCCGAGCCGTCGAGCTTCGTCAGGGCAACTCCCGTGACGCCTGCGGACTCGCCGAAAAGCCTCGCCTGCTGGAGGCCGTTCTGGCCCGTCGTCGCATCGACGACGAGCAGCGTCTCGTGCGGTGCGCCCTCGATCCGACCCTCGATCACGCGCCGCACCTTCGCGAGCTCCCCCATCAGGTTGGCCTGCGTGTGGAGCCGCCCCGCCGTGTCGATGATCACCACGTCCCGGCCACGGGCCTTCCCCGCCTCGACGGCATCGAACGCGACGGCTGCGGGGTCGCCGCCGGCCGGTGCGCCGACGAAATCGGCGCCCGCCCGCTCGGCCCAGATCTCCAGTTGCTCCTCGGCCGCCGCGCGAAACGTGTCGCCGGCGCCCTACGAGCACGCTGCGGCCGTGCTCGCGGAGCTTCTGGGCGAGCTTGCCGACGGTCGTCGTCTTGCCGGTGCCGTTCACGCCGACGACGAGGATCACGGTCGGCTTCGCGGCGAGCGCGAACGTGGGCGCGTCGCCGAAGAGCAGCTCGATCTCTTCTGCCAGCGCCTCGCCGAGGTCGTCCAGGTCGCCGCGGGCCTCGAGCCGCCGCACGATCTCGGCCGTCGCGCGAACGCCGACGTCGCCGTGGATGAGCGCCTCCTCGAGCCGCTCCCAGGCCTCCTCGTCGCCGGCGTCGAACGTTCCTGCCGCGATCTCGGCGGTCAGCGCCCGGCGGCTCTTCGCGAGCGAGTCGCGCAGCCGGCCGAAGAAGCCGGTGCGCTCCGGCTCGTCCTCCGCGGTCGGCTCGTCACCGAACAGCTCTGCCCAGGTTCTCGACATCGCCGCAACGCTACCGGCGAAATCGCGCTGCGCTATGCGACAGCGTGCTCGCGATCGTGCTGCGGCAGTCGCCGCGAGACGACCTGCGAGACGCCGTCGCCGCCCATCGTGACGCCGTAGAGCACGTCTGCGGCCTCCATGGTGCGCTTCTGGTGCGTGATCACGATGAACTGGGCGCGGTCGGAGTAGCGGCGCAGGAGCTCGACGAAGCGCGTCACGTTTGCGTCGTCGAGCGCCGCTTCGACCTCGTCGAGGAGGTAGAACGGGCACGGCTTGGCGAGGAAGAGCGCGAACAGGAACGAGATCGCCCCGAGCGCCTTCTCGCCGCCGGAGAGGAGGCTCAGGCGCGTGATCCGCTTGCCGGCGGGACGAAGCTCGACCTCGACCCCCGCTTCCAGCTCGTTGCCGTCGGCGTCCTCGCCGGGCTCGACGAGCCGAAGTCGACCCTCACCGCCGGGGAAGAGCGTGGCGGCCACCTCCTCGAAGTTGCGGGCGACGGTCTCGAAGGTCTCGTTGAAGCGCCGTTGCACTGTCTCGGCGAGCTCGTCGCGCAGCTTCGCGATCTCGGCGAGTGACGCCTCCAGATCCTGCCGCTGTGTTGCGAGCTCCTCGAGGCGCTCCTTCTCTTCCTCGTACTCTTCCTTGGCGAGAGGGTTGACCTTGCCGAGCGCCTCGCGGCGGGCGTCGAGACGCTCCGTCCGGACGGCAAGCTCGTTGCGGTCGTCGCCCTCGGCCGGCTCGTCCGCGGCTGCCTCGTCGAAGCGGCGCTGCGCCTCCTCGGCTTCGGCATCGAGGCGCGCGAGCTCGACCTGAATCGCGGTGGCGCGCTCATTGGCCTCGTCGGCGCGCTGTCGCACCTCGACCTCGGCCGCACCGAGGCGGCGCAGCTCTTCACCGAGCCGGGCGGAGCGCTCGGCACCCGCATCGACGCGGGCGCGCACCGGAGCCTCGAGGCGGGATGCAAGCCGAACCGCACGCTCGAGGCCGGCCCCGAGGCCGCCGACGGCATCGAGTAGCCGGTCGAGCATGTCGGGATCGAGCGCAGAGCGCCGCGGCGCGCGCTCGAGCAGAGCTGCGTCTGCCTCGCGAGCCTGATCGGCGGCGGCACGCGCCTCGACAGCAGCGGCCTCGGACAGCGTCAGCAAGGAGGTTGCCTCCGCGAGCAGCGCCTCACGCGACGCCTGCTCTTCCGGCGGCAGGTCGTCGATGCGGCCGCCGAGCCGTGCAACGACGACCTCGGCCGCCTGCGACCGCGCGATCGCCTCGCTGGCGTCGCGCGCGGCCTCGGCCTCGAGGGTCGAGAGCCGGCGGAGCTCGGCGCCGAGCTCGCCTGCCTGCTCCGCGCCCATCGTGAGGCGGGCTGCGAGCGGCTCCTCCAGCCTGGCGGCGGCGTCGCGGGCACGCTGCAAGCCGCTCCGGAGCGCGGCTGCGAGGTCGAGCAAGCCGGAGAGCACGTCCGGGTCGACGTTCCGCTCGCGCAGATGCGCGACAGCGGCGAACGCCTCCTCGGCGGTGGTGGCAGCAGTGGCGGCCTCGGCGGCGGCGTGGGCCGCTGCCTCGGCGCGGCCGCGAAGCTCGTCCGCTTCGTCGGCGAGCGCGCGCCGCCGGGCGTCCATCTCGAGCAGCACAGCCTCTGCGGTCTCACCCGCGAACCAGAGCTCACCGCGCTCGGCGTCGTAACCGTGCCCCTCGTTCGTGATCACGATGCCGCGTGCGGCATCGAGCAGGCGCTCAGCGGGGACGAGCCAGATGCCGTCGAGGAGTCGCAGCGCGGCGGGATCGCCCGCCGCGAGCTCGCGAAGCGGCCGCGCCCCCGCAACCGGCGGCGCCGTGGCGGGAGCGGAATCGCGGTCGACGACGACCGCGAGGCTGCCGAGCCCATCGTGGCGGGCCTGCTCGAGCAGCTCGAGACCGCGCTTCGGGTCGCGGGCGAGCACGGCGGAGGCACGCCACGCCAGGGCGGCCGCGATCGCGCGCTCGGCGCCCGGCTCGGCTTCGAGGGCGGAGAGGGCCAGGGTCTCGCCTGCCGCCGCAAGCGCGCTCGCTGCCGGCGGGATGCCTGCGCGCTCGCCGAGCGCCCGCTCGAGCGCCGTCAGGCGCTCGCCGGCCGACCGGGAACGCTCGGCGATGTCGTCGCGCTCGGTCGCGGCAGCCCGCGCCGCCGCGGCTGCCTCGTTCGCGGCGAGCTCGAGCTCGGCGGGCGTGAGCCCGCCGCGGCGGGCGATCGCACGGGCCTCCTCGAGCTCGTTCGTCAGCATTTCGACGAGGGCCGAGGCCGACTCCTGCCGCAGCCCCAGACGCTCTCGCGCGGCACCGAGCGCAACGACGCGCCTGTTCGCGCCTTCCTGGCCGCCGGTCGCCCCGGCGAGTGCTGCCTCGACGCCGCCGCGCTCCGTGCGCAGCCCGGCGAGCCGCTCCTCCGCGACCGTCGAGAGCCTGCGCTCGTGGGCCGCCACGCGAGCGTGCGCAAGACGGGCGCGCTCGGCTGCCTGGCCCTGGGCCTCGGCCGCGTCGCGTGCCGCCGCGGCCGCAATCTGCGCCGCGGACTCGAGCCGGGCCACCGCCACATCGCTGCGATCGGCCGCCGCGCGCTCCGCCTCCGCGAGATCGCCACGCAGGCGCTCCTCGAGGCCCGCCGCCGACTCGCGTCGCAGCGCCAGGCGCTCGCTCGCACCCTGCAGCCGGTAGAGCGCACCGAGCGCGGTCTCGCGGCCTCCAGCAGCGTCGGACAGCTCGTCCTCGGCCTGCTGGCGCTCCTCGAGCAGGGCCGTCAACTTCTCCTGCGCACCGCGACGCGCGATCGCGACGGCGTCACGACGCGCCTCGGCATCGGCTCGGCGATCTCCGACCGCAGCGAGATCGAGCTGTGCGATGCGGGCGCGCAGGCCAGCGATCTCGACAGCCAGCTTCTCCGCGCGCTCGGCGGCCGTGGCCTGGAGCGCGAGCGGCCGCAGCCGCTTGCGCACCTCGTCCTCGACGTCCTTCGCCCGCTCGACCTGGGTGGCAACGCGGGCGAGCTTGAGCTCGGCGCGGTGCTTGCGGCGCTTGAACTTGCCGAGCCCGGCGGCCTCCTCGACGAGGTGGCGCCTGTCCTCCGGCTTCGACGCGAGCACCGCATCGACCTTGCCCTGGGAGACGATCGAGTGCATCGAGCCGCCGAGGCCGACGTCGGCGAGCAGCTCGACGAGATCCGTACGGCGGACGGGAGCCTTGTTGACGAGGTACTGCCCCTCCCCACCCCGCACGAGGCGGCGCGTGATCGCGATCTCGCTGAAGTCGACCTCGTCGCCGAAGCCGCCGTCCGCGTTGTCGAAGACGAGCTCGACCTCGCAGTGATCGGCGGCTGGCCTGTTCACGGCGCCGCCGAAGAGGACGTCGTCGGGCTTCTCGGCCCGGAGCTCGGACGGCGTCAGCGATCCGGCGGCCCAGACGATCGCATCGGCGACGTTCGACTTCCCGGAGCCGTTCGGGCCGACGACCACGGCCACGCCCGGCTCGAGCTTGAGCTCGATCGGGTCGACGAACGACTTGAAGCCGCGGATCTTGATCGACTGGAGATGCACGTCAGGCGAACGCTAACGGCGGGAACGGATGTCGCAGGGATGCGGCGGGGAGTGGCTTCTCACTGCCGAGCCTGCATCGCCTCCAGCGCCTGCCTCGCAGCCTCCTGCTCGGCGGCCTTCTTCGTCGAGGCGGTGCCGATCCCGACTCGCTCGCCGGCGATCACGGCGATGCAGACGAACTTCCGGTCGTGCGGCGGGCCCTCGACTCCGATCACCTCGTACTGAACCTGGTTGCCCGACCGCGCGAGCGCCTCCTGCAGCTCGGTCTTCTTGTCGACGGTGCCCGTGCGCGCGAACTCGATTCTCGAATCGAACGCCTCGACGACCGCGTCGGCCGTTATCTCGAAGCCGTGCACGAGGTACACCGCCGCGATCGCTGCCTCGAGCAGCGCCGCCAGCACGTTATGGCTGTGGCCGATGCGCTCCAGCTCGGGCTCGGGCACGTCGCGGGCCTGCTCGATCAGCATCCGCCCGAGATCGAGCTCTCGCGCTACGCCGGCGCAGCTGTGGCGCGAGACCACGTGCGCCCGGATTTTCGTCAGCCGTCCGTCGGACGCCTCGGGGAAGCGGTCGTACAGCACCTTCGCGACGGCGAGCTCGAGCACCGAGTCGCCGAGGAACTCGAGACGCTCGTACGAGGACGCCCGGTCGTCCGCCCACGATGGATGCGTGAAGACGTGGGCGCGCCGCTCCGGGGGAAGGGCTTCGATCAGGCGCGCAAGCGCGCTCCCCTCCCCCGGGCGGTCGCGGTTACTGGTGCGCGACGACGTAGTCGACAGCCTGGCCGACGGTCGTGATCTTCTGCGCGTCCTCGTCCGAGATCTTGATTCCGAACTGATCCTCGAGCTCCATGATCAGCTCGACCAGGTCGAGGGAGTCGGCGTCGAGGTCCTCCTGGAACGAGGCCTCCTCGGAGAGCTCGCTGTCGTCGACCCCGAGCTGCTCGCTGAGGACGGACTTGACGCGCTCGGCTACTTCTTCACGGGACAGTGCCACTGTTCTTCAACCTCTCGTTGTTCCGGACGGGTTCGTTGAGCGCGACGACTCTACCACGCGCTCCGGGAGAGTCTGGCGCAAGCGGCCGACGATGTCATGCTCGATGCCGCGACCGGCAAGAGCGATCGCGTTCGTTATGGCGACCCGCGAGCTCGAGCCGTGCGCGATGACGACGATTCCGCGCAGGCCGAGGAGGTACCCGCCGCCCGTCGTCTCGGGATCGAGCCGCGCCCGGAGGGACCCCGCCGCCCGCCGGATCAGGAGCCCACCGACCTTCCCGCGCGTCGTCGACTCGAGCTCCGAGCGGAGGGCGAGCAGCAGGCTCCGGATCGTTCCCTCGAGGGTCTTGAGGGTGACGTTGCCGGTGAAGCCGTCGCAGACGATCACGTCGCACTCGCCCTCGAGCAGCGCTCGTCCCTCGACGTTGCCCTCGAAGTTCAGCGAGCTCGCCTCGAGCAGCGCGTGCGCGTCGAGGGTGAGCTGGTTCCCCTTCTCGGGCTCCTCGCCGATCGACAGGAGCCGCACGCGGGGCTTTTCGACGCCGAGGCACTCCTCCGCGAAGATCGAGCCCATGTGACCGAACTGGAGCAGGTGCTCAGGGCGAGCCTCGGCGTTGGCGCCGGCATCGATCAGAACCGAGGGGCCGTGCTCGGTCGGGATCACGATCGCGATCCCGGGCCGGAACACGCCCGGAAGACGTCGCACGTGCAAGAGGCTCGCGGCCAGCACGGCGCCCGTGTTCCCGGCCGACACGACCGCATCGGCCTCTCCGTCGGCGACGGCCTTGACGGCGCGCACGAGGGACGAGTCCGGCTTGCTGCGAACGACCTCGGCGGGCTTGTCGTCCATCTCGACGACCTCGCTCGTGACGACGTGCTCGAGGCCGTGCGTGTCGAGCTCGGCCGGGCCGTAGACGACCGGTGTGACGCCGCCTACGGCAGAGGCGAGCGCGCCTGCAACGATCTCATCCGGGGTACGGTCGCCACCAAGGGCGTCCACGGCGACCCGGAGGCGCATCGCCCTACGGGGCGGGAGTTCCGAGCGGCTGGATGTCCCGGCCGCGATACGTCTTGCAGGTCGGACAGGCGTGGTGCGCGCGTGTCGGCGAGCCGCAGTTCGGGCACACGTTGACCGGCGTCACCGAGATGCCATGCTGGGCCCGACGCTTGTCGCGGCGGGCTTTCGAGGTCTTTCGCTTGGGGACTGCCATGAGCGGCCGCCCAGTGTACCGGAATCCGCCGTAGGGGCGAGGCGTGCCTCGCCCGTCGTCGCGCCGTCGTTGACCTCATCCCAGGGCGAGCTCCCGCGTCGGCTCGATCGCTTCCAGGAAGCTTCGGTCGTGGCTGACGACCACGAGCGTGCCGTCGTACGCGCGGAGGGCCTGCTCGAGCTGCTCGACGGCCTCGAGGTCGAGGTGGTTCGTGGGCTCGTCGAGGAGCAGGAGGTTGACGCTGCGTGCCTGCAGCTCGGCAAGGTGCGCTCTCGTTCGCTCGCCCGGCGACAGCGTCGACCAGGGGCGCCCGACGTGATCCGCGCCGAGCCCGAACTTGGCGAGCAGCGTCCGCGCGTCGACGGCGGCGAGCTCGGTGCTCTCGACGAACGCGTCGAGCAGCATGCGTGTCGCCGTGCTGGACGCGCTCCTGCCCGATCGTGCCGACCACCGTCGTGCGCCCGAGCTCCCGCAGCGCCCCGCTCGAGCGGCAGCTCGCCGAGCAGCGCGGCCAGCAGCGTCGACTTGCCGCTGCCGTTGCGGCCGGTGACGGCCAGCCGCTCGCCCGGCACGAGGTCGAGGTCGATCGGGCCGAGCGTGAAGCCGCCACGTGTGGCAACGGCCCCGGCAAGGCGAGCGACGAGGCTGCCGGAGCGGGTCCCGGCGCGGAGGCCGAGCTGGAGCTGCCAGGGCTCGAACGGCTTCTCCGGCAGCTCGTTGCGGTCGAGCAGCCGCTCGGCCTGGCGCACCTTCGTCATCAGCGCGTGGGTTCCGCGCCGGTCGGCCATGCCGCCTCCGGCCCGAGCCTGGTTGCGTCGCTCGCTGAGCAACGACGAGAGCTCCTGGCGCCGCTCCTGCGCCTCCGAGAAGCGCTCGTACTGTCCTGCGCGCGCCGCGTCGCGCGCGGCCGCGTACTCCGTCCAGCCGCCCGCGAACTCCCGCACCCGGCCGCGGCCGTCCTCGATCTCGGCGATCCGCGTCACCGTGCGGTCGAGGAAGGCCCGGTCGTGCGAGACGACGACGAGTGCGGACTCCGTCGTCGCGACGAAACGCTCGAGGCGCTCGAGCCCGTCGAAGTCGAGATCATTCGTGGGCTCGTCGAGAAGGAGCACGTCGTAGCGCGAGAGGAGGATCGCGGCGAGCGCGAGCCGCGCCGCCTCGCCGCCCGAGAGCCGATCGACCTCGCGATCGAGCGCCACCGGCAGCCCGAGCTCTGCGAGAACGCCCGCCGCGCGCGGCTCGAGATCGCCGCCGCCGAGCGCGAGGAAGCGGTCGAGCGCCGCCGTGTAGCGCGCACCGGCATCGTCGCCCGACGCGAGCGCGTCGGCTGCGGCTCCGAGCTCGCCCTCGGCCGCCGCGACGCCCGTCCGCCGCGCCAACAGGCCCAGGACCGTCTCCCCCGTGGGGCGATCGTGCTCCTGTGGGAGATAGCCGGCCGTCAGCGTCCGAGGCTCGCGCACGACCGTGCCGGTATCCGGCTGCTCGAGCCCGGCGAGGATCCTCAGCAACGTCGACTTGCCCGAGCCGTTGCGCCCGACGAGGCCGAGGCGCGTACCGGGGTCGATCTGCAGGCCGACGGCGTCGAGGACGACGTGCGAGCCATGTTGACGTGCGACATCGACGAGCTGAAGACGCATTCCGAACCTCCGGTCAAAGACAGCCACGCCTCTCGTACTCGAGGCGGGCGAAAGACGTGGATGGAGGCTCAGTCAGTCATAGGTGGGCGCCAAGGCGCCGAGCGCAGCATACCGGAGGGCGGGAGAAGCCATGCCCTACGGAGTGAGCAGGGCGCCGAGCGCGCGCGGCCGGATGTCCAGCGTCGGCAGCTCCTCGAGCGGCACCCAGACCGGCTCGTGCGTGCCGCTCCGCTCCCGCTCACGGTCGGTCAGCAATGCGTGGTCCGGCCAGCTGCCGGTGCCGAAGCAGCCGCCGACGATCCACGCGTCGTAGTAGAGGAAGATCGTGCCGCCGAACGACTCCTGGTGCACGAGCGGTCCCAGCTCGACCTCGACGCCGAGCTCCTCGACCGCCTCGCGGCGGGCTGCCTCCTCAGGCGTCTCACCATCCTCGACGCCGCCGCCCGGGAAGAGGTAGTAGGTGTGCCCGTCTCGCACGCGCCGGATGAGCGCGACCTTGCCGTGCTCGATCAGGACGATGCGGGCGCGCGGAGAGAGCACCGTCATTCCTCGCGTAACGCCTCGAGCGCCGACCAGCGCGGGTCGGAGACCGTCTCCTCGTGATCATGCGGCTCGTCGTTCAGGTCCTTGCCGCAGACGGGGCAGAGCCCGGCACAGTCGCTCCGGCAGAGGATCTGGGTGGGAAGCGCCGTCGCGATCGCATCGCGCGCCCACTGGGAGAGCTGGAGCTCACCGTCGACGACGTACTCGGAGCGAAGGTCGTCCGGCGCATCGTCGGAGATCGCGTGGTACTCCCGCGCGTCGACCGAGACGTCGACGACAGCGTCACCGAGGCACCTCATGCAAGGCCCGTGGAGCCGCGTCTTGAAGGCGAGCCGGAAGACATCGCCGCTCGCGGCCCGTTGCGCCTCGAAGATTGCGTCGGCTTCCGCGGGCACGGGCAGGTAGCGCTCGCCGCCGAGATCGAACGGCTGCAGGGCGATCCTGACCGGCTCCTGGTGCTCGTCACCGAGACGGAGCTTGAGCCGGCGTAGCGGGTACGTCGTCATCGAAATCAGCGTAGCCTGCGGCCGCGGCGATAGGCAGCTCGCGGGGCACGCCGATGGGCGGGACAGGTCCCGCCCCTACACGTACGAGTCGTCGTCCACGGGCGCCCCGACCGGGTCGATCGGGCCGATGCCCGACATGACGGTCTCCTGCGAGCGCTCGTGCAGTCGCTCTCGGCCACGGCGAACCGCGACGAGGAACTTGTCGAGATTGATCTCGAGGCTCGAGAGGATCCCGTCGGCCCAGTCCTCCATCTCGAGGCGGGTCTCGCGCGCCTGCCGGCGCGCATCGTCGACGATGTCCTGCGCCTGGCGCTCGGCGATCTTGACGATCTCCGTCTGCGACGCCTCGCGCACGGCCTGCTCGCGCGCCTCACCGATCAGCCTGTCGCACTCGCGCTTCGCCTCGGCGAGCATCTCCTGCCGTTCCTTGACGATCCAACGGGCCTGCTTGATCTCTTCGGGGATCGTCGCGCGCATCTGGTCGAGGATGTCGTAGATCTCTTCGCGGTCGATGCGCACCTGGTCCGTGAGGGGCACCGCCTTCGCGTTGTGCACGAGATCGTCCAGCTTGTCGATGAGTACGAGTACGTCCATAGGCGGATCTTACTCCTGGGGACTGAGGGGGGCGCCGGGACGGCCGTTCGGGAAGAGCTCCCTGAACCGGCGCGCCACGACCTCGGGCACAAGCTCGTCCACTTTTCCTCCGAACGACGCGATCTCCTTTACGCCGCTGGACGAGATGAAGCTGTATTGCGGGCTCGACATCACGTACATCGTCTCGATCTCCGGCGCGAGCAGGTGATTGAGGCGGTTCATCTGGAATTCCCACTCGAAGTCGGCGATAACCCTCAGGCCCTTCACCATCGTCTTGGCGTCGTGCTTGCGCGCGAAGTCGACGACGAGCTCGTGGAAGACGTCGACGGTGACGTTCGCGAAGCCCGCGACCGCCTCCTCGAGGAACGCGACGCGCTCCTCGACGGTGAACAGCGTCTGCTTGTGGTGCGGGTCGCGGACCACGCCGACGACGACGCGGTCGAAAGTGGCGGCAGCGCGACCGATCACGTCGATGTGGCCGAGCGTGACCGGGTCGTACGAGCCTGGGCAGATAGCAGTGATCATCTGGTGAAGAGGGTGATTCGAGCAGAACCGTAGCGGCGGCTGGTGACGACAGTGAGCGGAAGCTCCGGCTCGACCCTCGCGGATGTCTCGACGACGATCACGCCGTCCTGGCCGAGCGCGGGCGGCAGCGCCTCGGCGAGCCGCGGCTCGAGCTCGGGCCAGGCGCCGTAGGGCGGATCGACGATCACGAGATCGTAGGTTCTCCCGGCCCCGCGCTCCTCTCGCAGCGCCTGAAAGGCGTCCTTGCAGAGGACGAGCGCGCCCGTGAGCCGGAGCTTCTCGAGATTGCTCCTGATCACCGCGCAGGCGGCGCGATCGGACTCGACGAAGACGCACCGGCGGGCACCGCGCGAGAGCGCCTCGAGCCCCATCGCGCCCGAGCCTGCGAAGAGGTCGAGCACGGCCGTGTCGTCGACCGGGCCGATCAGGTTGTACGCCGCCTCGCGGACACGGTCGCCGGTCGGACGGGTGCTGTCGCCCTTCGGAGCGGCGATCCTGCGCGCCGCGACGGTCACCGGCGATGATCCTCACGATTCCCCCAGGTGGTCGGCGTCGAGCAGCGTCTCGACCGCGTCGTGCAGCAGCCCTTCCTCGGGAAGGGCGAGGGCGGCAGCGCGCGCCCGCTCCAGCAGGCCCGTGTCCTGCCGCAGCCGCGTGAAGTGGAGGTCGGAGAGCCCGGACTGGCGCGCGCCGAGCAACTGCCCCTCGCCGCGGATCTCGAGATCGCGCTCCGCGAGCTCGAAGCCGTCGTTGATCGTGACCATCGCCTCCAGGCGGTCGTGCGCGACATCGGTGAGCTCCTCCTTCGGGCCGGAGACCAGCAGGCAGTACGACTGCTCCGCCCCACGGCCGACGCGGCCGCGCAGCTGGTGGAGCTGCGCCAGCCCGAAGCGGTCGGCCTCCTGCACGATCATGATCGTCGCGTTCGGGACGTCGACCCCGACCTCGATCACCGTGGTCGCGACGAGCACGTCGATCTCGCCCGCCTTGAACGCGGCCATGATCGAGCGGCGCTGCGCGGGCTTGAGGCGCCCGTGCAGGCAGCCGACCGTGAATCCCTTCAGCTCGGCCCGGCGGAGGCGCTCGGCCTCGTCCTCGGCCGCACGCGCCACGGTCGTCTCCGAGGCCTCGATCAGCGGGCAGACGACGTACGCCTGGCGACCGTCTGTGAGATGGCGCGTCAGGCGCGCATAGGCCTCGGAGCTGCGGTCATCGGTGACCCAGGCAGTCACGATCGGCTTGCGATTCGCGGGCGGGGCCGTGATCTCGGAGACCTGGAGGTCGCCGTAGACGGTCAGCGCGAGCGTTCGCGGGATCGGTGTCGCCGTCATATGCAGGACGTGCGGAGAGCGCCCCTCGGCGAGCGCGGAGCGCTGCTCGACACCGAAGCGGTGCTGCTCGTCGACGACGGCGACGGCGAGGTCGCGGAAGCCGACCTCCTTCTGGATCAGCGCATGCGTGCCGACGGCGATCTGCACGTCACCCGACGCGATCAGCTGGCGCACGTTCCCGTGCTCCTTCGCCGTCAGCGCGCTCGTCAGCAGGGCGACGCGGACGCCCAGCTCCGTGCAGATGCCCTCGATCGTGAGGAAGTGCTGCTCGGCCAGCACCTCGGTCGGCGCCATCAGCGCGCCCTGCCGGTCGGCCTCGACAGCGCGCAGGAGCGTCGCAAGCGCAACCACCGTCTTGCCGGAGCCGACGTCGCCCTGCAGGAGGCGCTGCATCGGGGTCGTGCGCGCGAGATCGACGTCGATCTCGGCGATCGCCCGCTCCTGCGCGTCGGTGAGCGTGAACGGGAGCACCTCGCGGTACCGCACGAGAAGCTCGGCGGCAGGAGGCAGTGCCTCCGCGACGAGCAGCTCCCGCTCGGCGGTCCGGCGCGCGAGTGCGAGCTGGAGCACGAGGAGCTCGTCGAAGGCGAGCCGGCGCCGTCCCGTCTCCGCCTCCTCGGGTGAGCGGGGACGGTGCAGCGCGACGAGCGCATCAGCGCGCAGCGGGAGCCGCTCTGCCGCGGCGAGCCCCGCCGGCAGCGCATCGCCGTCGGCGCGGGCGAGCTCGAGCGCGGCGCCGACGAGAGCGCGCAGCTGCTTCTGGGCGAGCGCCTCGCTCGCGGGATAGACCGGTGCGTAGTCGGCTGTCTCGGTCGCGTCCCCGACGTCGTAGCTCTCGACCTGGAAGCCGTAGCGGTTGAGCTTGCCGCGCAGGCGAACGCGCGTCCCGGGCGTCAGCTGTGTCTCGAGCCACGGCTGGTTGAACCAGGACGCCTTGATCTCCCCCGTCTCGTCGGCGACCCACGCAGTGAAGATCGTTCGTCGGCCTCTGGTCCGTCGCAGGGTCGTCGCGCCGACGACGCCCTCGATCGGCGGCGTCCTCTTCTCCGAAGAGATCTCTGATCGCCCGGAGCTCGACGGCGGGCGCGTAGCGGCGCGGCCGGTGGGCGAGCAGGTCGCCGATCGTGCGCAGGCCGAGCTTCGCGAGCCGCGCGCGCACCGCCGGGCCGACACGCGGCAGCGTCTCGACGCCGAGCTCGAGCGCCTCGGGCCGCGGGGCGCTACGCGGACGCGGCCAGCTGGGCGGCGGCGCCAGGGCGGCGAAGCCGACGGGAAGCGCGATCTCTGTGGGGGCCGCAGGCACCGGTCCGAGTATAGGACCGGCCTCGGGTCAGCCGCAGTGCGGGAGAGGCGTCGGTGGTGGTCCGGCGGGCATCAGGCGGGCGAGGGATTTGCCTCGCCCCTACGGCGCGGGCGCGTCCTGGAACCAGAAGAAGCCGACGGCGCCCGGGCCGGCATGGGTGCCGACGACGGCGCCGAGATTCTCGACGAGCTCGATCTCCGCCTGCGGTCGCGCCTTCGCGACGAGGTCGGTGAGCACCTCGATCCACTCCGGCGCGTCGGCGTGGGCGATCCCGATGCGCAGGCCGGGACCGTTCTCCGTCGCCGACGTGAAGACGCGGGCGAACTCCTCGAGCGCCTTCTGGCGGCCTCGCACCTTGCCGATCGGGTGGACGACGCCGTCGTCCACCGACAGGATCGGCTTCACGTTGAGGAGCGTTCCGGCCATCGCCTGGGCCCGCCCGATGCGCCCGCCCTTCTGGAGATACTCGAGCGTCGCAACCGTGAAGACGACGCCGTTCTCCTCCTTGAACCGCTCGATCAGCTCGTCGATCTCCTCGTCGGTCGTCCCGCGCGCGAGGCGGCGCTGGATCGCGAGCGCGAGCAGGCCAACCGCGAGGGACGCCGTCTCGGTGTCGACGACCCGGATTCGGTCGCCGCCGACCTCGCCGGCCGCCGTGACAGCGGACTGGTAGGTGCCCGAGAGCTTGGCCGAGATCTGCAGGGCGTAGATCCGCTCGTAGCCCGCCAGTTGCTCGTAGGTGTCGAGAAAGTCCTGGGGCGTCGGCTGCGACGTCGTCGGTAGAGCCGGTGCCGCACGCAGGCGCTCGTAGAAGTCGTGCGAGCCGATGTCGACGTGGTCCCGGAAGCTGTCCGCCCCGAAGTTGACGTAGAGCGGCACCACCCGCATGTTCGGGAACCGGTCCGCGGCGTCGGGAAAGTCGGACGTCGAGTCGAGCACGATGGCGGTGTTCTCGGCGTTCAGGTTCACGGATTCGGCTCTCCTTGCTCGGTTGCCGCATGCACGGCCTTGACGAGGTCGTCGATCGAGCTGCCCTTCTCGATCAGCCCGACCGCTCCGGCCGCGAGCACCGCCTCACGATCGGCGTCGGTCGCCTCTGCCGTAAGGCACAGGATCGCGGCGTCGGGCGTCCTGGCCCGCACCGCCGCCGTCGCCTGGGCGCCGTCGAGACCGGGCAGCCGGAAGTCCATCAGGACGACGTCGGGGTCGAGGCGCTCGGCGGCGTGCGGCGGCGTCGCGTCCGTCGGCAACCGAGCCGACGACCTCGATCCCGTCGCGACCGTCGAGGAGGAGCTCGAACGTCGAGCGGTACACCTCGTTGTCCTCGACGAGCAGCACGCGGACCGTCATCGTCACTCCGCCGAGAGCAGCAGCGGATAGTGCGGCTGCCCGCCGGCGTGGATCTCGATCTCGATCTCGGGATGGCGGGCGCCGATCTCGTTGACGAGCGACTCGAGCTGCGGCTCGTCGGCGCCGGTCAGGAGCGTCAGGATCTCACGGCCGCCATCGAGCAGCCGCTCCGCCACGGCCCCGGCGACGATCTCGAAGCTCTGCCCGCTGGCAACCGCGTCGCCGTCCGCGAGCCCGAGCCACGCACCCTTGCGCACGTCGATCCCGTCGAGCGTGACGTCGCGCGACGCGATCGTGACCTCTCCCGTCGCGACGCCTTCGAGCGCCCGCATCATCGCCGCCTCGTTCGTCGGCGGCATCCTGCTCGGCGTCGTAGGCGACCATGGCCGCGAGGCCGGCCTGCACGGAGCGGGTCGGCACGACGCGCATCGGCTTGTTGACGAGCGCGACCGCCTGCTCGGCGCTGAGGATCACGTTCGAGTTGTTCGGCAGGACGATCACCTCGGTCGCGGGGGTGGCATCGACGGCGGCGACGATCTCCTCGGTGGACGGGTTCATGGTCTGCCCGCCCTCGATCACGCGCGTCGCTCGCAGGCTCTTGAAGAGGCGGCGGTTTCCTTCCCCGGGCGCCACGACGACGATGCCCGTCTCGAGCGTGGGCAGGCCCTCGAGCGCTCCGGTGGCGAGCCGCTCCTCCCGCTCGAGCGTCTGCCGGTGCATGTCGGCGATCTCGACGCCGTCGATCGTGCCCCCGGCCGTGCCGAGGCTGAGCGCGGCTCCGGGGTCGTCGGTGTGAACGTGCACCTTGAGGGCGGTCGGGTCGCCGACGACGAGCAGCGAGTCGCCGAGCCGCTCGAGGTCGCGCTCGAGGGCGTCCGCGTCGAGGCCCGCTCCCTCGATCACGAAGACCGTGCAGTAGCGGTACTCCGACAGCTCCTGGTGCATCGCCTCGACCGAGAGCGCAACCGGGATCAGCGGCGCCTCCGGGGCCGGCTCGCCGGCGACGGCGGCACGGACGCCGCGGATGATCTCGAGCAACCCCGCGCCACCGGCATCGACGACACCGGCTTCCTTGAGCACGGCGAGGAGGTCGGGCGTGCGCGCGAGCGACTCCTCGCCGCGGGCGACGATGAACGCGAGCAGCGCGGGCCGGTCGAGGCCACGGGCCTCGTCGGACTCGGCGGCCTCGGCCATCTCGCGGATCACGGTGAGCATCGTCCCTTCGACCGGGCGCCGGACAGCGCGGTAGGCCGCGTCGCTCGCGGAGCGGAACGCGCGCGCGATCATCGGCTCGTCGATCGGGTCGCTCTCGCCGAGCACGTCGGCGAAGCCGCGGACGATCTGGCTGAAGATGACGCCGGAGTTCCCTCGCGCTCCCATCAGCGCGGCGCGCGAGAGCTCGCGCGCGACAGCCTCGTGCCCGTCGGCGTTCGACTTCTCGAGCGCCTCGACGATCGCCCGCACCGTGAGCGTCAGGTTCGTGCCGGTGTCGCCGTCGGGAACCGGGTAGACGTTGAGGTCGTCGATGCGCTGCTGGTTGGCCTCGAGATTGAAGAGCGCGAGGCGGGCGATCTCACGGGCGCGGTCGAGGTTCACGACGAGCGCCTGACGTCTTCGATGCGCACCTCGACCGCGGCAACGGAGAGCCCTGTCTGCCGCTCCACCTCGTAGGCGACCCGGTTCCTCACGGTGGCGGCGACCTCGGCCAGGTTGAGGCCGTACTCGACGACGACGTGGAGGTCGATCTCGATGCCCCCGTCTCGCGCCTTCACGACGATGCCGTCGGTGAGCCGGTCGCGGCCGGGCAGCCGCGGGAAGCGGCGGCCCGGCCATGCCGACGATCCCGTAGCTCTCGGCGGCGACGTGGCCGACGACCTGCGCGATCGCCTCGGTGGAGACGGAGATCCGCCCGAGGTCGGTCGTGCGGGCGAGATGGGTGCTCTTGTCCACGCCGCGAGGTTAGACGACCGCGGTGCGCGGAGGGTTACGTTTCGACGCAGGACGGCATGCTGAACCGGCAGGTCGAAGGTGCCCTCGGGATTGCGCGATCAGTCCGCCTAGCGGATCGAGCGCTAGATGGCCTTGGTGACCTTGCCGGCCTTGAGGCAGCTCGTGCAGACGTAGGCACGAGTGGCCTTGCCGTTCAGCATCATCCGGACCCGCTGCAGGTTCGGGTTGAAGCGGCGCTTGGTGGCGACCATCGAGTGGCTCCGGTTGTTGCCGAAGCCGGGCTTCTTCCCGCAGAGTGAGCAGATCTTGGACATGCGGCTGGGCAGTGTACCGAATGCTGTCTGGTCGGGTTGAATCCTGACGTCCGGCGACGCCAGACATCACGAGCGCTACCGCGCGGCCGCAGCCCTCAGGTTCGCGAACAGATCGGCCATCTCGAGCCCGGTGCGGACCGCCTCGGCGCCCTTGTCGACCCGGCTCTCCGCCTGGTCGGCCCGATCGAGCGTGAGCAGCCCGAACGCGACGGGGACCCCGGTTTCGATCGCGGCGAGCTGCAGGCCGCTGGCGGCCTCGCTCGAGACGTAGTCGAAGTGCGGCGTGTCGCCGCGGATCACGCAGCCGAGAGCGACGATGCAGGCAAAGCGCCTCGTCTTGGCGAGTGCCATCGCGGCGAGCGGGAGCTCGAATGCCCCCGGAACCGGCATCACCGTGACGCCGTCGCGCGGGACGCCGCACGCATCGAGCTCGGCGAGGGCCGACTCGAGCAGCTGCGTCGTCACATCACCGTTGAAACGGGCCACGACGACTCCGACGGCACGCCGCTCTCCTGCCGGGATGCCCTTCGAGCACCGAGTAGCCCGGCGGCACCGTCAGCTCGCCCGGCGCGTGCTCCGTCGAGTCGGAGACGTGATCGGCGAGCGGCGGTGGAGCATCCTGCAGATCCTGTGCGGGCGGGCGCCGGCGCCTCGATATCGTTCGGCTCAGCCGTCTCGGCCGGCTCGGAGGTCGCTTCGTCGGCGGGCGCATCCGACACGGGCCAGCCGTCGAGGACGTTCTCGCGCGAGGCGTCGAGATCCTCGTCGGTCGCGCTCGTGCCCGGAGCCTCGTCGGCGAGCTCCTTTCCCGACCCGAGGTCGTCGGGCTCGGCGTCCCAGCTCGGGGTCTCGAAGCGGTCGCTCATGCGCGCAGCCTAGCCGCCGCTCAGGATGCTTCGGGGTCGAACCGTATCCGCTGGTGGCTCTCGTGCAGCCCGATCGTGTGGCCCATCTTGTCGCGCTTCGAATCGAGGTACACGCGGTTCTCGGGGTTGGGCGCGATCTCGATCGGCTCCTGCGAGACGACCTTGAGGCCGAAGCCGGAGATGCCGGTGATCTTCTGCGGATTGTTCGTCAGCACGCGGATCGTCGTCAACCCGAGGTCGGCGAGGATCTGGGAGCCGACGCCGTACTCGCGCGCATCGGCCGCGAAGCCGAGACGAAGGTTCGCCTCGACCGTGTCGAGGCCCTGCTCCTGGAGCTCGTAGGCGCGGAGCTTGTTGAGCAGGCCGATCCCCCGGCCCTCCTGGGCGAGGTAGAGCAGCACGCCGACGCCCTCGTCCTCGATCCGCCGCAGCGCCCAGTCGAGCTGCTCGCCGCAGTCGCAGCGCTGCGAGTGGAAGACATCGCCGGTGAGGCACTCCGAGTGGACGCGCACGAGCACGTCGTCCGCGCCGTCGACGTCTCCCTTGACGAGCGCGACGTGGTGCTTGCCGGTCAGCACCTCCTCGTAGGCGACGGCCTGGAACATGCCGTTTGCCGTCGGCAGCCTGACCGAGGCCACGCGCTCGACGAGTTTCTCGTGGCCGCGCCGGTACTCGATCAGGTCGGCGACCGTGACCATCTTCAGGCCGTGGAGCTCGCAGTAGCCGACCAGGTCCTTGACGCGCGCCATCGTGCCGTCCTCGTTCATGATCTCGCAGACGACGCCGGCCGGCGCGAGGCCCGCGAGCCGTGCCAGGTCGACCGCCGCCTCGGTCTGCCCCGAGCGCTGGAGCACGCCGCCGGGGCGCGCGCGCAGCGGGAAGATGTGGCCGGGCTGGACGAGGTCGTGAGCGGTGGAGGTCGGGATCGACCGCGACCTGGATCGTGCGGGCGCGGTCGTGCGGCGGAGATGCCGGTCGAGACGCCTTCGCGGGCCTCGATCGAGACGGTGAACGCGGTGCCGAACGGCGTCTCGTTCTGATCGGTCATCTGGCGCAGCCCGAGCTCCTCGCACCGCTCCGGCGTGAGGCAGAGGCAGATCAGGCCGCGCGCGTGCGTCGCCATGAAGTTGACCGCCTCGGGCGTGACGAACTGCGCCGCGATCGTGAGGTCGCCCTCGTTCTCGCGATCCTCGTCGTCGACGACGACGACGAATCGGCCCGCGCGGATCTCCTCGATCGCCTCCTCGACGGACGAGAAGACGGTGCTGGGCGCCTCGGTGCTCATCGTCTCATCGTACCCTGGCAGGGTCGGGCTCCTACGGACGGCCGAGACGCGGGCTCGAGCAGGCGCTCGACGTACTTTCCGAGGACGTCGACCTCGACGTTGACGCGCTGACCGGGCTCGAGGTCTCCGAGCGTCGTCACGGCGAGCGTGTGCGGAATCAGCGCGACCGCGAACGCGTCGTCGCCCACCAGCTCGGCGAGCGTCAGCGAGACGCCCTCGACGGTGATCGAGCCCTTGTCGACGCAGTAGCGGAGCGTGTCGTCGGTCGCGTCGACGACGAGCCGCACCCCCTCGCCTTCGGGGGTGATCGACCGCACCGTGCCGATTCCGTCGACGTGGCCCTGGACGACGTGCCCGCCCATCGCGTCGCCGGCGCGGAGGGCCGGCTCGAGGTTGACGCGCCCCCCGGCGGTCAGGCCGCCGAGCGTCGAGCGGGAGAGCGTCTCCGGAACGGCGTGGAAGCGTCAGGCGGTCGGCGCCGACGGTCTCGGCCGTGAGGCAGACGCCGTTGATCGCCACCGAGCCGCCCACCTCGACGAGCGGCGCGACGGCCGGCGCCTCGATCTCGAGGCGAACGCCCTCATCACCACCCTCGACGGCGATGACCGATCCGACCTCGCGCACGATCCCGGTGAACATGCCGTGAGGCTACCGCGCGGCTATGCGTCTAGGGCTCGTGCAGGTAGGACTCGAGCAGGACATCGGCACCGAGTTGCCTCGCGGAGAGATGGAGCAGCGGCCGGGGCGACGGCGAGATCGCCGAGGAACCGTGGCCCGGCGCCCGACAGCGTCGGCGCCACGTAGACGAGCAGCTTGTCGACGAGGTCTCCCTCGAGGAACGCCGTTGCGAGCGTCGGGCCGCCCTCGAGGAGGAGCGACTGCACGCCCTCGGCAGCGAGCGCGGCGAGCTCGTCCGTCGAGCGCGCCGGAGCGCAGCTCGAGCTCCGACTCCGGCGGCAGCGGCCCACGGCCGAACGCGAGCCTGCGCGGCTGGCGCGCGACCGGGACATCGCGGGCATCGAGGCGCGGGTTGTCGGCCCGCACGGTTCCCATCCCGACCGCGACCGCGTCCACCTCGGCCCTGAGCTCGTGGACGTGGCGGCGCGATTCCTCACCGGTCACCCAACGCGCGCCCGGCACCGTTACACGGCCGTCGAGCGTGGTCGCGACCTTGTAGGTCACGAACGGCCGGCCGAGCGACGTCCAGGTGCGCCACGCCTCGTTCTGGCGCCGCGCCGCGAGGCTGTCCTCGAGAACTGCTTCGACCCCGGCGGCCGTCAGCACCTCGAGCCCGCCGGCCGCCTTCGGGATTCGGGTCGCGGCTGCCGGCGACGACCCGCGCGACGCCCGCAGCGATGATCGCGTCGACGCACGGGGGCGTGCGCCCGTGGTGCGTGCACGGCTCCATCGTCACGAAAACGGTCGCGCCGCGAGCACGGGCTCCGGCCTCCTCGAGCGCCACGACCTCGCCGTGCCGCCCGCCGTAGGGCTCGGTCACGCCCTCGCCGACGATCACGTCGCCGGCGACGACGACCGCGCCGACGGTGGGATTGGGATACGCCACGCCGCGCGCGGCGTCCGCGAGGGCAAGGGCGCGGTCGAGGCTCATGCCGCGGCGGCGCGGATCCGGCGCGTACGCCGCGGGCGGGTCGGGGTCGGCGAACACCGCGTTTCCCGCGACGAGCAGACGACGCCCCGGCCGCGCGCACCGCCGCGGCGTTCGCCTCTCCGACGCCACCGTCGACCTGGATCGGGACATCGACGCGGCGCGCGAGCTCCTCGATCCGCGCGTAGGCGTCCGGCATGAACGACTGGCCGGAGTAGCCCGGCACGATGCTCATGCAGAGGATCATCTCTGCCCCTGCCGCGGCGGCGAACGCGGCCGCCTCGTCCGGGTCGGTGCCGGGGTTGAAGGCGACCCCGACCGAGAGGCCGTGCGCCCGGGCGGCAGCGCCGACGCCCGCCGGGTCGGCGGTTGCCTCGACGTGGAACGTGACCGAGTCGGCGCCGGACTCGGCGAACTCGGGGAAGTGGTGAGCGGGGTCGCTGACCATCAGGTGGCAGTCGATGACGCCGCCGGCCGCGTGGATCATCGGCGCGATCGAGCGGAGGACGACAGGCCCGATCGTCACCGGCGGCACGAAGTGGCCGTCACCGACGTCGAAGTGGAAGACCCGGCAGCCGGCGCCGAGGAGCGCGTCGATCTGCTCACCGAGGCGCGTGAAGTCGGCGGCGTAGAGCGACGGCTCGACCTCGCGCCCCTCCCGGATCCAGCTCTCCCAGCCCATGGCGCGATCCTACGGGCGCCGCGCCCGGGGAGCGCGCAGGACTTTGTGTTGAATCAACACAAAGTTGGGCCGCCGCCTGGCCTGGTGCACGCCGGACATTGTGTTGAATCAACACAATGTCTTGCTCGGCTCGGGCGGGTGGCCCTCGTCGATGGCGTTTCCATGCGTTTCTGTTCCAGGCCGAGAGCGCGGCCGGACGAGATTGTGTTGAATCAACACAAAGTCTGTTCAGCGAACGTGCAAGCGGGCGATGAAGAAGCCGCTCGTGCCGTGGACGTGCGGCAAGGTCTGCAGGAACTCCGGTCGCTCCGGGTGGCGGAACTGCGGCCAGGCTGCTGCGAGGGAGTCGTCGACGGCGAGCCCCGACGCGTCGACGACCGCCTCGGCCTCGTCGCGGTTGACCGTGCAGACCGAGTAGGTGAGCGTGCCGCCCGGGCGCACGCGTGCGGCGGCGGCGCGGAGGAGCTCGAGCTGGAGCTCGGGCAGCGGCTGGGAGCGCCAGCGGAGGTCGGGGCGGGCCGCGAGGACGCCGAGCCCGGAGCAGGGGGCGTCGACGAGCGCCCGGTCGAAGCCGGTCAGCTCGGCAGGGAGGTCGCGCCCGTCGGCGCAGACGACCCGCACGTTCGCGGCGCCGAGCCGGTGCGACGTTCTCCTCGAGCTCGCGGGCGCGGGCCGCGTTCACCTCGACGGCGACGACCTCACCGGCGAGCATCGTCGCCTTGCCGCCGGGCGCGGCGCAGAGATCGAGGACGCGCTCGCCCTCAACCGAGCCGACCGCGAGCCCGGCGAGCTGCGAGCCCGCGCTCTGGGGCCAGACGCGACCCTCCGCAAATGCGGCGTCGTCGATGTGCTCGACGTGCCACGCGCCCGGAACGTCGGCGTCGGGCACGCCCTCGACCTCGCCTCGAACGAGTCGCACAACGGTCGCCGGAGCGGCGTTCTGGGCGCGCATCAGCGCCCGTGCGCCCGTCAGCGCCGAGATCGCGCCACCAGGTCTCGGCCACCCAGTCGGGATACGAGTGCGCCACCGCCGCTTCCTCCCAGGTGGAGTCGGGCAGCGACTCGACGAAGGCGCGGCCCTCGTCGGCGAGACGGCGCAGCACTGCATTCGCGAACGGAACCGCGCGCTCGAGCTTCTCTCGCCGGACGAGCTCGACGGATTCGTTGACGGCCGCGTAGCGGGGCACCCCGTCGAGGAAGACGAGCTGGTAGGCGCGCGAGGCGGAGCGCGGCGCGAACGGCGGCGTCGAGGCGGCGCACCGGCCTGCGTCCGATGGTCTCGATCGCCAGGTCGAGCGTGCGGGCCCGCTGCACCGTCCCATAGGCGAGTTGCCGCGCGAGAGCACGATCACGGTCGTCGAGACCGGCCGACCGCGGACCGCAGGGCGCGGTCGGCATAGGCCTCGTCCTCGAAGACCCTCCGGACGACGTCGAACGCCGCCGCGCGCGCAGGCGAGATCGAAGCCGCCATCAACGCAGGCCGCGTAGCCAGGCCGCGGCGTCCATCCGCTTGCCGCCGTCCGGCTGCACCTCGACCGGCTCGAACGCCCCCGTCTCCCCCACCCGCGCACGCCAGACGGTGACCGGGCGGCCGTGCAGCTCGGTGCGCGCGCCGATGTGCGGCGACAGCGCCCGCACCTGGCGCACGAGCTCGTCCGCGGGGCGGTCGAGATCGAGCATCCGGTCGGCGGGCTCGATCTTGGCGGCGTAGGTGACGCCGTCGACGGCCTGCGGCGCGAACGTCGGGCTCGGCTCGGCGAGCACGCCGTCCAGCAGCCGCGCGGCGACCTCGGCCGCCCGCTCGAAGACCGCGCCCGCGTCGTCGTCGGAGCCGATCGGGAATCGCTCCTGCGCCGCCACCGGGCCGGCATCGAGCTCCTTCACGGTCTCGTGGATCGTGACGCCCGTCTCGGCGTCACCGGCCAGGATCGCGCGCTCGACAGGCGCAGCGCCGCGCCAGCGCGGCAGTAGCGAGGGATGAACGTTGAGCCAGGCGCGCTCGGCGAGCAGCTCCTCCGGGATGAGAAGGCCGTAGGCGCAGACGACGACGGTCGCGGCGCCGAGGTCGAGTCCCGGCCCGGGCCGCTCCGGCTGCAGCACCGGCACACCGAGGCGCTCGGCGACGATCTTCGCGGGCGGCGCGGCGAGGCGGCGACCGCGGCCGCGAGGCGCATCGGGACGGGTCAGCAGCGCCGCGATCTCGTGATGCGCAGCGAGCCTCTCGAGCACGTCCGCACCGAAGGGCGCCGTCGCGGCGACGGCGATCCGTGCCACTCCTTTGCCTACCTCGACAGGACGAGCCTCGGCCGCAGCTGCGCCATCGCCTCGCGCCGCGACTCCGGATCGGTGCGATCGATGATCAGCTTGCCGTCGAGGTGGTCGAGCTCGTGCTGGACGACGCGGGCGGGCATGCCCTCGAGCTCGAGGTGCACAGGTGCCCCGTGCACGTCGACGGCGTCGAGCGTCACCTCGAGCGCGCGCTCGACGGGCATCCGCACCGGCCCGAGTGACAGGCATCCCTCCTCGTCGGTCTCGGTCTCGCTGCCGCGCACCGTCAACACCGGATTCACGATCACGTGATCCTCCTCGCCGTCGCTGAAGACGAACAGGCGCCGGAGGATGCCGACCTGGGTTGCCGCGAGCCCGACGCCGTCGGCGTCGTGCATGAGCGCCGATCATGCGCTCGGAGAGGCGCTCGAGCTCCTCGTCGAAGACGTCGACCTCGTTGGCGCGCATGCGCAGCACCGGGTCGCCGTACTGGCGCACGTGTGAGAGCGCGAGCTGGCGGCGCGCGCGCTGCTCGGCACGCTCGTCGAGGTCGTGGTCGTGGTCATGGTCGCCGTGGTCGTGATCGTGATCGTGCGTCGTGATCGTGGTCGTGGTCGTGGTCGTGCTCGCTCATGCGCGCGAGTCTAGCCGCCGAGGGCGGGACAGGTCCCGCCCCTACGAACGTCGTAGGCGGGGCCTACAACGATTGCGGGTCGACGTCGACGACCGCGGTCAGCCCGCGCCGCCGCAGCTCCGGGCTCGCTGCTGCGAGGAGCGCCGCCGCCCGGCGGGCGAGCGCCCGCGGCTCCTGGGTCTTCGCGACGAGCTGCGCGCGATGCCTGCCGCGCAGGCGAAGGAGCGGCGCCGGCCCGAGCAAGGTCGCCCTCGACCGCCGCCAGCCCGTCCCGCACCTCCCGCAGCACCTGCGCCACCCCCGCGGCATCGGGCCCGGAGGCGACGATCGTGACGAGGTGGCTGACCGGCGGGTAGCCAAGGGCCGTCCGCCGCTCGAGCTCCTCCGCGAGGAACCCTGCGACGTCGTGGCGCTGCGCGAACTGGAACGGCATCGCATCGGGCTGGAACGTCTGCACGAGCACGAGCCCGGGAGCGTCCCGTCCGCTGCGTCCGGCGAGCTGCGTCACGAGCTGGAACGTCCGCTCCTCCGCGCGGAAGTCGGGAATGGCGAGGCCAGTGTCGGCATCGACGACGGCCGCGAGGTCGACGCCGGGGAAGTGATGCCCCTTCGCGACCATCTGGGTGCCGATCAGAACGGCCCGGTCCATCGCGCGAAAGCGCTCGAGCGTCTCGCGCAGCGCACCGGGCTGGGCCGCGGTGTCGGCGTCGAGCCGGACCCGCTCGAGCTCCGGCACGTTCCGCTCGAGCTCCTTCTCGAGCCGCTGCGTTCCTGCCCCGATGTGCGCGAGCTCGACCGACCCGCAGGACGGGCAGGTCTCGGGCACGGGCTCGCGGTGCCCACAGTGGTGGCAGTGCAGCCCGCCGTCGCCGTGCAGCGTCAGCGCGACATCGCAGTTCGGGCACCGTCGCGAGAGCCCACACGCACGACAGTGGAGCGCGGGCGTGACACCTCGCCGGTTGAGGAGGAGGATCGCCTTGCCGCCGTGCTCGGCGATCCGGCCGAGCTCCGTGAGGAGCGGCGCCGACAGCGGGTAGCCGTGCTCGCGGCGGAGGTCGACGACGCGCACCCGCGGCATCGGCGCGCCGATCCTGACGGAGAGCACGATTCGCTCGAGCGTCGCCCAGCTCTCCGGACGCGGCGTCGCGCTCCCGTAGACCGCGACGGCGCCTTCGAGGGCGGCGCGCTTGGCCGCGACGGTGCGGGCGTCATAGCGTGGATCGGATTCCTGCTTGTACGAGGAGTCGTGCTCCTCGTCGACGATCACGAGCCCGACGTCGCGCATCGGCGCGAAGATCGCCGAGCGCGCGCCGACGACGATCCTCGCCTCGCCGCGCGCGATGCGGTCGCGCTCGTCGCGCCGCTCGGCCTGGCCGAGCGCCGAGTGGAGGATCGCGACGGTGTCCCCGAATCGCTGCCGGAACCGGCCGACCGTCTGCGGCGCGAGCGCGATCTCCGGCACCAGCACGATCGTGCCGAGGCCTCGGGCGAGAGCCGCCTCGCAGGCCTGGAGGTACACCTCCGTCTTGCCGCTCCCGGTCGGGCCCACGAGGAGAAGGTGCGCTGCGCCCTCGTTGCCCAGTCCCTCCACGATCCGCGCGATCGCCGCCTCTTGCTCCGGCGTCAGCTCGCTCGGCTCCGCCTCGCCGGGCAGCGACTCGCGGTCGACCGGTGACGGCCGCTCACCTCGCGGCGTCCGCCGCAGCGGCGCGACGAGCTCGAGCGCGCGTGCAGGCGTCGTCCCGTAGTAGTCCGCGACCCAGAGAGCGAGGTCGACGAGGGTGGGCGGAATCTCGTCGAGCACCTTCCCGGCCGGAGAGAGCTTGATCCCGGCGGGCGGCTCGACACCGACCTCGACGACGACGCCGCGCGTGGAGCTCCGGCCGAGACGCACCTGCACGATCGCGCCCTTACCGACGTCGTCGGGCACCTCGTAGGTGAAGAGGCGCGCGACGGCGCGCGACGAGACGAGCGGATAGACGGCTGCGAGCGGCACCCGCCCAGGGTAGACGGCGGGCCTCCGGGCTCAGGCGCCGGCGGCGACGAGCACGAGCCGGTTGCGATGCACGCTCTTTCCACCGGCTCCGTGTAAGGCGTGCCTTACACAACCGCGGCACTATAGTGACAGCCGTTCGGGAACGGCAACCGGGGAGGCGAAGCGTGGCGCACGGGCAAGGGCATTCGGTCGACGAGTATCTCGAGACGATCTACTTTCTCGCCTTCCCGATCGGCGAATACCGGCCCGCGACCGCCTCGGACGCGATCGCCTCACGCGTCGCCGAGATGCTCGGCGTCTCCCGTGCCTCGGCAGGCGAGATGCTGAAGCGGCTCGAGGCCGACGGGCTGGTCGAGCGCGGCGAGCACAAGGAGGCGATCCTGACGCCGAACGGGATCGAGCGGGCCGAGCGCGTCGTCCGCAAGCACCGCCTGATCGAGCGCTTCCTGACCGACTTCATGGGCTACACGGCGGCCGAGTCGCACGTTCATGCGGACGAGCTCGGCGACACGTTCTCCGACGACATGGTCGAGCGGATCAACGAGCGGCTCGGGCACCCCGACCGCTGCCCGCACGGCTGGCCGGTCGAGCCAGATGTGGAGCAGGCCGAGAACGCAGAGCTCGTCTCGCTTTCCGAGCTCCCCCAGGGGGAGACGGCCGAGATCGTGCGGCTCGCCGAGCACGACGGCGATCTCCTGCACTGGTTCTACGACAACGGGTTCGCGCCCGGCGCGACGGTGCTGCGCCAGGTCTCGGACGCGAGCGGCCCGCTGCCCGTCGAGCTCGACGGCGCGGCGCGGACGATCGACGAGAAGTACGCGCAGGGCCTGTACGTGCGGCCCGCTGCCTGAACCCGGACGACAGGCTGAAGCCTGTCGCCGGCTCGAGCCTGTCCCCGCCGCGCAGACCTAGACAGAGGCGGGCAGGGCAAGCCCTGCCGCCGAGCGGAGCGTGTCGGCCTTGTCGACCTGCTCCCACGTGAAGTCTGCGTCCTCGCGGCCGAAGTGGCCGTACGAGGCGGTCTTGCGGTAGATCGGCCGCCGCAGGTCGAGGTCGCGGATGATCGCGCCCGGCCGGAGGTCGAAGTGCTCGCGGATCAGGGTCTCGATCGTCTCCTGCGACACCACGTTCGTGCCGAAGCAGTCGACGAGGATGCTGAGTGGATGGGCGACGCCGATCGCGTAGGCAACCTGGATCTGGCACCGGTCCGCGAGGCCCGGCCGCGACGACGTTCTTCGCCACGTAGCGCGCGGCGTACGCGGCCGAGCGGTCGACCTTGGTCGGGTCCTTGCCCGAGAAAGCACCGCCGCCGTGCGGCGCGGCGCCGCCGTAGGTGTCGACGATGATCTTGCGCCCCGTCAGGCCCGTGTCTCCCATCGGCCCGCCGATCACGAACTTCCCGGTCGGGTTGACGTAGAGGAAGTCGCGGTCGCCGAAGCGGCTCTCGTCGTAGAGATCGTGCGGCAGGATCGGGCGCAGAACGTGGTCGATCAGGTCGGGCTTGATCAGCGTCTCGGCGTCGAGGCCGTCGCGGTGCTGGGTCGAGATCAGCACCCGCTCGATCTCGACGGGGCGCTGGCGGCCGTGCTCGTCGACCTCGTAGCGCACCGTGACCTGCGCCTTGCCGTCGGGGCGCAGATACGGCAGCACGTCGGCCTTGCGAACCTCCGCCAGGCGGTGCGTGATCCGATGCGCGAGCTGGATCGGCAGCGGCATCAGCTCGGCCGTCTCGTTCGAGGCGTAGCCGAACATCATCCCCTGGTCGCCTGCTCCGATGCGGTCGATCGGGTCGCGGTCGCCGTTCTGTCCCTCGAACGACTCGTCGACGCCCTGCGCGATGTCGGACGACTGCTCGTCCAGCGCCACGATGACGCCGCAAGTGTCGGCGTCGAACCCGTACTTGGCGCGCGTGTAGCCGATGCCGGCCACCGTCTTGCGCACGAGCCGTGGAATGTCGACGTACGTGGTGGTCGTGATCTCCCCGGCCACGACGACGAGGCCGGTCGTGATCAGGGTCTCGCACGCGACCCGGCCCATGGGGTCGTCCGTGAGGACGGCGTCGAGAACGGCATCGGAGATCTGGTCGGCGATCTTGTCCGGATGCCCCTCGGTGACCGACTCCGAGCTGAAGCTGAACGAGCGGGAGCTCATGGGCGGAAGAGTAGCCGAGTCATTCGGAGGTCGGGTCGCGCTCCATCAGCGTCGCCACGAGGTGACCGAGAGGCACGCCGCCGAGCACGGTGCAGACCCCTTCGGTGATCGGCATCTCGACCCCGAGCCGATGCGAGAGATCGCGCAGCACAGGCGCGGTCGTCAGTCCCTCGACGACCATCCCGATCTCGGCCACGGCCTCGGCAGGCGTCGCGCCCTGCGCCACGAGCTCGCCGCAGCGGCGGTTGCGGCCCGACTACGCCCAGCAGGTGACGATCAGGTCGCCCATCCCTGCCAGCCCTGCGAACGTCTCGGGCCTCGCACCCGCCGCCTCGGCGAAGCGGCCCATCTCGGCGAGGCCCCTCGCGACGAGCGCTGCCTTCGCGTTGTCGCCGAGCCCGAGGCCGTCGGCGCCTCCGGCGGCGAGGGCGATCACGTTCTTCGCCGCTGCGCACAGCTCGACGCCGACGACGTCGTCGTTGACGTACACCCTGAAGGTCGGCGTGGTGATCGCGAGCTGGAGCTGCACCGAGAGCGCTCCGTCCTCCCCGCGATCACGGCCGCCGCGGGCAGCCCCCGCGAGATCTCCTCGGCGAGATTCGGCCCCGAGAGCACGGCGACCGGCCGGTCCACGACCAGCGTCGAGAGCCGGTTGCCGGTCGCCGGGATCGAGGCCCTTCGTGAGGCTGAGGATGGGGCAGTTGCCGGGGAGCGCGGCGACCGTCGCGCCGAAGGCCGCGCTCGGGACCGCGACGACCGCGAGGTTTGCATCGGCGACCGGGGCCTCCGCAATCGTCGTCGAGGCGATGTCGTGCAGGTCGACGTGGGAGAGGTAGCGCGGATTGTGGCCGGTCTCGGTAATCGCCGCGGCCTGCTCCTCGCTGCGGCAGGCGAGCGTCACCTCGTGGCCGTGATCGCGCAGTGACACGGAGAACGCCGTACCCCAGGAGCCGCCGCCGACGACCGTGACCCGCACCGGCTACTTCGCTCTTCACGAAGTCGATCGACACCGGCACTCCCTCGAGCTCGAACCGCTTGCGAAGCTCGTTCTCGACCCAGTAGCCGTAGTCCCGCGTCACGAGGCTCGGCGCGTTGACGAAGATGCGGAACCGCGGCGGCCGCGTGCTCACCTGCGTCCCGTACATCAGCTTCAGGCGCCTCCCCCGCTCTCCCTGCGGGCCGGGGCGCGCGTCCTTGAGGTCACCGAGGGCGCGGTTGAGCTCGCCGGTCGTGATCCTGCCGTTGTGCTTCGCGAAGAGCTGCTCGACCTTGTCGAGCAGGCGGTCGATGCCGCGGCCGGTCTTGGCCGAGACGGCGATCACCGGCGGCCGCTGGCGCAGCCGCCGCGCGAGGTGCCCCTGCGCCTCGACGATCTCGAGCTCGGTCACGTCCCACTTGGACAGCACCGCCAGGGTGGAGCAGCCCGCCTTGCGGGCGATGTCGGCGACCGCGAGATCCTGCTCCACGATCCCCTCCGACGCGTCGAAGAGGACGAGCGCGACATCGGCGCGGTCGGCGGCCTGGAGGGCTCGCAGCTCGCTGTAGTACTCGATGCCCTGGCGCTGCTTGCGGCGCCTGCGCAGCCCGGCCGTGTCGACGAGCACGAAGGTCGTGTCGCCCGCGCTGCAGGACCGTGTCGATCGCGTCTCGCGTCGTGCCCGGGATCTCGGAGACGATCACCCGCTCCCGGCCGACGAGCTTGTTCAGGAGCGACGACTTGCCGACGTTCGGCCGCCCGAGGATCGCGACCCGGATCGCCTCGGTGCCGATCGCGACCTCGCTCGTGCCGGGCAGGCGCGAGACGATCTCGTCGAGCAGGTCGCCGGTGCCGTGGCCGTGCAGCCCCGAGAGCGGCCAAGGCTCCCCGAGCCCGAGCGAGTGGAAGACGGCCGAGTCGGGATCGCGGCGCGGATCGTCGATCTTGTTCGCGAGCACGATCACGGGGCGCTTGGCGGCGCGGAGGATCACGGCGAGCTCCTCGTCACCGGGCGTGATGCCGGCGCGGGCATCGACGACGAACAGCACCAGATCGGCCTCGTCGATCGCGGCCTTGGCCTGCTCGGCGATCTTGGAGCCGAAGACGCCGCCCTCGACCTCGTCGACACCGCCCGTGTCGATGAGCCGGAACCAGGTGCCGCTCCACTCGCAGAGCATCTCCTTGCGGTCGCGCGTCACGCCCGGGGTCTCGTGTACGACGGCGGCGCGGCTCTGCGTGAGCCGGTTGATCAGCGTCGACTTGCCGACGTTCGGGAAGCCGACGATCGCGACGGTGCCTGCGATCTCGCGCGGCGCCTCGACCTCCTCGATGAGCTCGTCTTCGCTCATCGCGGTGGGGTCGCGTCCGGGCGGCCGAGGTCGTGCATCTCGACGAGGAAGTCGAAGAGCTCGCGGATCTTGGCCTGCAGGATCGCCGACGCCTCCTTGTAGCCCTTGCCGCCCTTGGGCAGCCCCTCGAAAGTGGATCGGCTCGCCCCAGGCGAGCGAGACCGGATGAAAGTTGCCCGGCTTCCAGGTCTGCGAGCCATGGATCGCGACCGGAATCACCGGCACGTCTTCCTGGAGCGCGACCATCGCCGCCCCGGGCTGCAGCGTCGCCGGGAACGCCGCTGCGCTGCCGCGTGCCCTCGGCGAAGAGGCCGAGCGCGAGTCCGTCACGCACGATCGACGCGCATCGTCCGCACGGCGTCGCGGTCGGACTCGCCGCGCCGCACCGGGAACGTGCCGAACGCGCGGATGAACGCGCCGAGACCCGGCACGCGGTGCGCCTCGACCTTGGCCATGAAGCTAGATCGTGCGCGGGCAGGCCGCAGCCGAGCGCGGGCGGGTCGACCCAGCAGAAGTGGTTGCAGGCGATCACGAGCCCGCCGGTCATCGGTACGCGCTCCTTGCCGTAGACCTTGATGCCGGCCGCGACCTTGACCGCGGTGCCGATCGTCGGTCGGCCGACGGCCCAGACCTTGTCCGCTGTCGTGCTCACGCGACCCGCTCCTGCGACGAGGCCTTCGATCCGGTCGATGACCTGCTCGAGGTCGAGGAACGTCGTGTCGAGCTCGATCGCGTCCCTCGGCGCGGTGGGTGTTCTGCGGCATCGCGCTCGTCGCGGCGGCGCATCTCGCCGGCGAGCACCTCGACCTCCATCCCGTCCCGCTCCGCATGCCGGCGCTGCGCGCGCACCTCGGGATCGGCGTAGAGCCAGATCTTCAGCTCCGCGTGCGGCGCCACGACCTCGCCGATGTCGCGTCCCTCGATCACGGAGTCGCCCTGCTCGCCGAGCTGGCGCTGGCGCTCGCGCATCACCTCGCGCACCTCCTGGTGGCGCGCGACGATCGGCACGGCCGAGTCGATCTCGGGCGAGCGGATCTCGGCGGTCACGTCGTGGCCGCCGATGAAGACGCCGCTTCCCTCGCCGAACTCGACCGGATGCTCGCGCGCGAGGTGGACGAGCGCAGGCACGTCGTCGAGCTCGACGCCGTTGTGCAGCGCGAGCCACGTGAGCGCGCGGTACATCGCACCGGTGTCGAGGTAGCGGAAGCCGAGCCGCAGCGCGAGCGCGCGCGCGACCGAGCTCTTGCCGGCTCCGGCAGGCCCGTCGATCGCGACGATCACTTCTGCCTCGGGCAGAAGTCGATAGAGGTGACAATAGGTCATGTTTCGTTGCTTTCCGATCTGAGTTGGCCCAGCAACTCGAAGAAGCCCGGGAAGCTTACCGCCACGCACTCGGCATCCTCGATCTCGACGCCGTCCTGGGAGTCGAGGGCGGCGACGCGCCGAGCATCGCGATGCGGTGGTCGCCGCGGCTCTCGATCCGGCCGCCGCGGGGCCGCGTGGGAACGCCGCGGATCCGGAAGCCGTCCTCGGTCGCGAAGACGTGCTGGCCGAGCGCGCGCAGGGCGTCGACCGTCGCCTCGACGCGGTCCGACTCCTTCGCCCGCAGCTCCTCGGCCCCGCGCAGCCTGCTGTTGCCGTGCGCGCACGACGCGGCGAGCGCGAACAGCGGCAGCTCGTCGATCGCGAGCGGCACCTCGTCGCGCGAGCACCGTCGTCGCGACGAGCTCGGCCGAGCGCACCTCGAGGTCGCCGACGCGCTCGCCGTTGACGCTTGCGTCGGTTGTAGACGGTCACCCGGGCGCCCATCCGCTCCAGGATCGTGAGCAGGCCGGTGCGACGCGGGTTGAGGTTGACGCCGTGGATGTGGAGCTCGGATCCGGGCACGAGGGTCGCCGCGACGATGAACGGAGCCGCGGACGAGAAGTCGCCGGGAACCTCGATCTCGACCGGCTCGAGCCGCTCGGCGGGCTGGATCGTCACGCTCTTCTCGCGGCGCGTGATCGACACGCCGGCCGCCTCGAGCATCAGCTCGGTGTGGTCGCGGGTCGGTGCGGGCTCGACGACTGTCGTCTCGCCCTTCGCGTACAGGCCGGCGAGCAGGATCGCGGACTTCACCTGCGCGCTCGCGACCGGCAGCTCGTACGTGATCGAGCGCAGCGGCCGCCCCTCGATACCGAGCGGCAGGTGACCGTCGTCCGTCTCGACGCCTGCGCCCATGCGGGCGAGCGGCTCCGTGATGCGCTTCATCGGCCGCTGGCTCAGCGAGGCGTCGCCGGTGAGCTCGAACTGCTGCCCGTTCTGGCCCGCGAGGATCCCCGAGAGCAGGCGCACGAGCGTGCCCGAGTTGGCGCAGTCGATCGAACGGCCGGGCGCGACGAGCCCGCGCAGCCCCTGGCCGAAGACGTGGAGGGTGTCCTCGCCGTGCTCGTAGACCGTGATCCCGAGCGAGCGCACCGCCTCGATCGTCGCCTCCGTGTCGGCCGAGCGGCCAAAGCCCGTGATCCGCGTCTCGCCGTCGGCAGATAGCGCCGAACAGCACCGCCCGGTGCGAGATCGACTTGTCGCCCGGCACGGCCATGTGGCCGACGAGGCGGGTGACCGGCTCGACCCTCATTCGTCGATCACGGGCGCGACGACGACGCCGTAGCCCTGCGCCTCGAGCAGCGCGGCGGCGCGCTCGGCCTCGTCCTCGCCCGCAACGATGACCGCCAGGGTGCCGCCGCGGTCGGTCGAGAGGTGATCCATCTCGAAGTCCTCGACGTTGATGCGCTCGGCGCCGAGCGCCTGGAAGATGCCCGCGAGCACGCCCGGACGGTCCGGCAGGTGGACGCGCAGGCGCTGGAGGGTGCCGGGGTCGCCGTGTGCCGTCGCGAGCATCCGGCGCCGGTTCGCCGGCAGCCTCGGCGATCCAGCGCGCGAGCTGGCCGCCGTCCTCGGCGCCGAGTGCGGCCTCGAGCTGCTCGACCCGGCGCCGGTGCTCGCCGAGGGCGGCAACGATCGCCTCGCGATTGTCGAGGAAGATGTCGACCCAGATGCGCGGATTGGCGCCCGCGATCCGCGTCATGTCGCGCAGCGAGCCGCCCGCCGCCTGGAGGGGGTCGTGGCCGTCGACGCGCGTCGCGCCGGCCTGGTTGAGCAGCACGTTGGCGAGGGCGTGCGGCATGTGACTCGTGACCGCGACGAGCCGGTCGTGGGCGCCCGCATCGATCGCGACGGGCCGCGCCCCGAGCGAGGTGACGAAGCCGTGCACCGTGCGCAGCAGCTCCGGCCCGGTGCCCGCGGTCGGCGTCAGGAACCAGGTCGCACCCTCGAAGAGCTCCGCATTCGCACGCTCTGGGCCGCGCGTCTCGGCGCCGCAGATCGGATGGCCGCCGACGAAGCGGCCGTCTCCTCCGGCGGCGGCGCAGACCGCGCTCTTCGTCGAGCCGACGTCGGTGACGACGCACCCGCCCGGCGCGAGCGTGAGCACCTCTCGGACGACGTGGGGCAGCTCCGCCACGGGAGCGGCGACGAGGACGAGGTCGGCGCCCTCCACGGCGGCTTCGAGCGTGGCGACGGGCTCGACCGCCTCCTTCTCGCCGGCGATGCGGAGCACGTCCGGATCGGGATCCCAGCCGCGGACGGAGGTTCCGCCGCGCCGTGCGGCAAGCGCGGCGGACGCGCCGATCAGTCCCGTCCCGACGACGGTGATGTTCCGGAGCATGTGCGCGCCTAGCCCCGCATCAGCTCGGCGACCCGGAACGCGAGGTCGAGCGACTGACGCGCGTTCAAGCGGGGGTCGCAGAGCGATTCGTACCGCGTGTCGAGCTGCTTCTCGAGCACGGCCTCGGAGCCGCCGAGGCACTCGGTCACGTCCTCCCCGGTGATCTCGAGGTGGACGCCGCCGGGCCAGGTCCCCACCTCGCGGTGGGCGGCGAAGAAGCCCTCGATCTCGCGCAGGATGTCGTCGAGCCGGCGCGTCTTGTGCCCGGATCCGGTGACGAAGCCGTTGGCGTGCATCGGGTCGCAGACCCAGACGACCGGGATCTCGGCCTCGCGCACGGCGCGGAGGAGCGGCGGCAGCAGCTCCTGCACGCGGCTCGCGCCGAGCCGCGTGATCAGCGTCAGCCGCCCCGGCACGCGGTCGGGATTGAGACGGTCGGCGAGCGCGACGAGCTCGTCGGGCGTCATCGACGGGCCGACCTTGGCGCCGATCGGGTTGTGCAGGCCCGAGAGGAACTCGACGTGAGCGCCGTCGAGCTGGCGCGTGCGCTCGCCCACCCAGAGAAAGTGCCCCGAGCACGCGTACCAGTCGCCCGTGGTCGAATCCTTGCGCACGAGCGGCTCCTCGTAGTCGAGCAGCAGCGCCTCGTGGCTCGTCCAGACGTCGACCTCGTGGATCGAGCGCTCGTCGCCGAGGTCGATCCCGATCGCCTCCATGAAGCGCAGGGCGCGGCCGATCTCGTTGGCGATCACCTCGTAGCGCTGGCCCTCGAGCGAGCTCGCGACGAACTCCTGATTCCACGTGTGCACCTGCGTCAGGTCGGCGAAGCCGCCCTTCGTGAAGGCGCGCAGGAGGTTGAGCGAGGAGACGGCCTGGTAGTACGCCTGCACGAGTCGCTCCGGATCCGGCGTGCGCGCAGCGGCGGTGGGCTCTTCCGAGTGGACGGCGTGGCCGCGGAACGACGGCAGCTCGACACCGTCGATGACCTCGGTGAGCGACGACCGCGGCTTTGCGAACTGCCCCGCCAGCCGCCCGACCTTGATCACCGGCAGCGTCGCCCCGTAGGTCATCACGGCCGACATCTGGAGGAGCAGCTTCAGCCGCTCCCGGATCGCGATCACCGACAGCTCGTGGAACGACTCGGCGCAGTCACCCGCCTGGAGCAGGAACGCGCGTCCCTCCGCTGCCTCGCCGAGCTGGTGCCGCAGCGCGCGCGCCTCGCCCGCGAAGATCAGCGACGGCAGCAGGCTCGAGACGCTCCCGCACCGCCTCGAGCGCGGCCGGATCGGGCCATTCGGGCTGCTGCAGAGCCGGGAATGCGTGCCAGGACGAGGGCGTCCAGGTTGGGTCGGTCACCGCCATGGCAACCAGTGTAGACGTGCACGTTTTGACGCTACGCCTGGAAACGGCAACAATGAGGGACGATGTCCTCGCTCCATCTGCTGAAGCTCTTCTGGCCCTGGTGAGCCCCCGCACCCAGGCCATCCAGCGCGCCCGAGCACAGCAGTAACCTCCGCGGCCGCGAACGTGAGCGAAAGGACTTCCATGCGCATCTTCTCCGGCATCCAGCCGACCGGCGAGAAACACCTCGGCAACCTGATCGGCGGCTTCCGCCAGTACGCCGCCACCCAGGAGCGCGGCGACGCGTTCTTCTGCATCGTCGACCTCCACTCGATCACGACCGACTACGACCCGGCCGACCTGCACGCGCGCACGCTCGACCTCTATTCGATGCTCATCGCAACCGGTCTCGACCCGGAGCGGTCGACCGTGTTCGCCCAGAGCCACGTGACCGCGCACGCCGAGGCGGCGTGGCTGCTCTCGGCCGTCACGAGCTACGGCCAGCTGGGCCGGATGACGCAGTTCAAGGAGAAGGCGGAGCGAAAGGACTTCGTCTCCTCGGGGCTGTTCACCTATCCGGTCCTGATGGCGGGCGACATCCTCCTCTACCAGGCCGACATCGTCCCGATCGGCGACGATCAGCGGCAGCACCTCGAGCTCTCGCGCGACATCGCGGAGCGGTTCAACACGCGCTTCGGCGAGACGTTCGTCGTGCCGGAGGGCGTCTACCCCGAGGTCGGCGCCCGGATCATGGACCTGCAGGAGCCGACGCGGAAGATGTCCACGACCGGCGGCACGCCGCAGGGCACGATCGGGCTGCTCGACGATCCCGACGTGGTCCGCAAGAAGTTCCGCTCCGCCGTGACCGACTCCGGCCGCGACGTCCAGCGCTCCGACGAGAAGCCGGGCGTGTCGAACCTGATCGACATCCTCTCGGTCGCCTCCGGGCGCACGCCTGCGGAGATCGAGGCGCAGTACGGCGACAGCGGCTACGGCCAGTTCAAGCAGGACGTCGGCGAGGCCGTCGTCGAGCTGCTCGTCCCGGTGCAGGAGCGCTACGCCGAGCTGCGGGCCGACGAGGGCGAGCTGCTGCGGCTGCTCGCGCTCGGGGCCGACAAGGCACGGGCCGCGTCGACCCCGACACTCGAGCGGATGTACGAGGTGATGGGTTTCGTGCGGCTGTGAAGCGGACCGCAATCGCCACGGCCTGCATCTTCGCCCTCGTCGTGCTGGCCGGCGTCCTCCACTACACCGACGCGCCCCCGGTCGCGGTCTTCGTGCTCTCCGGGGTCGCGCTCGGCGGCGTGGCGTGGGCGATCGGGATCGCGACCGAGTCGGTGGGAGCGAAGTTCGGCCCCGCCGTCACCGGCGTGCTCCAATCGACGCTCGGCAACCTGCCCGAGCTCTTCATCGTCATCTTCTCGCTCAGCGCCGGCGAGCTCGTCGTCGCGCAGTTCTCGATCCTCGGCTCGCTGTTCGCGAACGCCCTGCTCGTGCTCGGGCTCGCGATCGCCGTGGGAGCGAGCTCGGCCGAGGACGGCGTGATGACGTTCCAGAAACGCCTGCCGAACGACACCTCGACGCTCCTGCTGCTCTCGGTCTTCCTGATCTCGATCCTCGGCCTCTCCGACCAGGTCGGCGACAAGGCGAGCGAGCATCAGGTCGCGATCTCGGTGGTCGGAGCGATCTGCCTTCTCATCGTCTACGGCGCCTGGCTCGTCTGCGTATCTCCGCGCCCCCCGCACGATCGAGGAGGCAGCCGGCGGACCACGCGCACAACGCACTGCCCTTCACCTGGGCGCTCGTCCTGCTCGCGGTCGCAGGGCTCTCCGCCGCCCTCGTCTCGGACTGGTTTGTCGATTCGATCGACCCGGCGGTCGAGAAGCTCGGCATCTCGAAGGCGTTCACGGGGCTCGTGATCGTCGCGATTGCGGGGAATGCCGTCGAGAACGTGGTCGCGATCCAGCTCGCGAGGAAGCGCCAGTACGAGCTCGCGCTGTCGGTCGTGAAGAACTCCGTCTCGCAGATCTCGTGCTTCCTCTTCCCGGCCCTCGTGCTGATCTCACTCCTCTTCACCGAGCACCTGACCTTCGTGATCGATCCCGTCTACGTCGGCGCTCTCGCTCTCACCGCGATCGCCGTCTGGCAGATCACCGGCGACGGCGAGGCGGTGCTGTTCGAGGGCATGGCGCTCGTGGCTTTCTACGTCGTGCTCGCCACGCTGGTCTGGTTCGAGTAGGCGCCTACTCGACAGGGTCGAGGATCTCGGCGTTCTCGCTCTCGGGCGGATACCCGTACGCGTAGACGACGAGGTCGGTGTCGCCGTGATTCACCGTCTGCAGCGCCGTCCCCGCGTCGACGTGGATCAGGCCGCCCGCCTGCACGTCGTGGCGCTCGGGCGGCTCGCCGAGGTACATCGTCAGCGTGCCGGAGAGGACGACGAAGGTCTCCTCCTGCGTGAGGTGGCGGTGCCGCCGCCCTCGCGCGCCCGGCTCGAACCGCCACAGGTTCGCCCGCGTGTGGGCGAAGCCGGCGAGGTCGCTGAGCTCGGCGACGTGCCGGGCCGGCTCCCCGGGCTCGTGCGGGCGGGTGATCCATTCGAGCCCGTCGAAGGAGTGCGAATCCGATCGCCGAATATCCCGAATCGATGCCCGGACCACACTAGCCTCTAACGCTCGAGACCGACCAGCCGCCGCAGGGACGCGACCTCGTCACGCGAGAGCGGCCGCCACGCGCCGAGCTCGACGCCGCGCGCGTCCAGGCCGGCGTACCCCGTCCGCCGCAGCCGCACGACCGGATGCCCCACCGCCTCGCACATGCGCCGAACCTGGCGGTTGCGGCCCTCGTGGAGAACGAGCTCCACGCGCGCTCGCCCGAGCTGCCGGGCCCGTGCGGGCGCGGTCATTCCGTCCTCGAGCTCGACACCGTCCGCGAGCCGTGAGACGTCGCCGGGCGTGAGATCGCCCTCGACATCGGCGACATACGTCTTCTCGACCCCGTAGCGCGGATGCGCCAGCCGGTGCGCGAGATCGCCGTCGTTCGTGAGCAGGAGAACGCCACTCGTGTCGATGTCGAGACGTCCCACCGGCACGACACGAGCGTCGTGGCCGACGAGATCGACGACGGTCGGGCGCCCCTCGGGGTCGCTCGCAGTCGTTACGACACCGAGCGGCTTGTGCAGGAGGACATGGGCCAGATCCTGCTTGCCGACGCGCTCGCCGTCGACCTCGACCACGTCGCGTGAGGCAACAAACGTGTTCAGCTCACCGCGCTGCCCGTTGACGGTGACACGGCCCGCCTTGATCAGCTCATCGGAGGCACGGCGCGACGCGACGCCGGAGCGCGCGAGGTACCGGTTGAGTCGCACGCCGCCCATTGTGGCGAGCTAGTCTCCCGCGCGGTGAGCGACTACTCCGACCTGACCCGCCGACTCGCCGACCTGATCGTCGGTTTCGGAGCCAACGTACAGCCGGGTCAGCTGCTCGGTATCACGAGCTACCTCGGCAAGGAAGCGCTGACGCGCGAGATCGCGCGCTCCGCCTACGAGCGCGGCGCTCGGTTCGTCGACGTCTGGTACTCCGACCAATGGGTGAAGCGCGAGCGGCTGCTCCACGGAGACCCCGAGACGTTCTCCTACATCCCGCCCTGGATGACCGACCGGATGCAGCACTTCTCGGACGAGCACGCCGCACGGATCTCGCTCAGCGGCCCTCACGCGCCGCACGCACTCGACGGCGTTCCGGCCGAGCGCTCGGGGGTCGATCTGCTGCCGTATCTGCCGATCATCGGCGAGATCGTCAACGCGGCCACCACGAACTGGTGCGTCGCACCCTCGCCGACGCCCGAGTGGGCGCAGATCGTCTATCCGGACCTCGAGCCCACGGAGGCGTTCGACCGGCTCTGGGGGGCGATCGCGCATGTCTGCCGGCTCGACGAGGATGACCCGGCAGCTGCGTGGACGGAGCGCATGGAGACCGTGAAGCGGAGCGCGAAGGCCATGACCGAGCGGCAATTCGACGCGATCCACCTCCACGGCCCCGGCACCGACCTGACCGTCGGTCTCTTCCGGTCATCGAAGTGGCATGCGGCCGAGTTCATCACCGTCGACGGCCTCGCCCACTACCCGAACATCCCGAGCGAGGAGACGTTCACGACGCCCGACCCGCTGCGCGTCGATGGTCACGTCAGCGCCACGCTGCCGCTCGAGCTCTACGGCTCGATCATCAGGGGCGTGCGGGTCGAGTTCGAGGGTGGTCGTGCCGTGAAGATCGACGCCGACGAGAACGCGGAGTCGCTACGCGCCGCGTGCGCGAAGGACGACGGCGGGACGCGGCTCGGCGAGCTGGCGCTCGTCGACGGCGCCGGCCGAATCGGCCCGCTCGAGACGGTGTTCTTCGACACCCTTCTCGACGAGAACGCCGCCAGCCACATCGCGCTCGGCTCCGCCTACTCGATGGCCGTCACCGACGAGGCGGAGAAGCAGCGGATCAACGAGAGCAAGATCCACATCGACTTCATGATCGGCAGCCCGGAGCTCGACGTCGACGGCATCACCGAGAGCGGCGAGCACGTGCCCGTCCTGCGGCAAGGCGTCTGGCAGGTCTAACCGCTGCCTGCCTCTTGGCCGAGCGCGAGGCGTCACGGGGAACCGTAGGTTCCCGGCTTCAGGATCCGCGCGCAGCACGGCAGCAAGCATCCGCTTCGTGAGGCTGCGATGACGCTTTTCCATCGCAGCCTCAGGACGCCCGCGCCTCCGCCACTTCCAGCAGCCGATCCCTGATCGCGGCCTGGTCCTCGCCGATGTCGTCGAGCCGCGGCAGGGCGGCGAGCGACTCGAGCCCGAAGACGCGCTCGAACAGCGACGTGACCCGGTAGCGCACGGCTCCGCCGGGACCGCTCTCCCGGCCGGCCTCGCCGATCAGGCCCCGCTCGACGAGCGACGCGACGGCCGAGTCGGCCGCGACGCCCCTGATACGCGCGATCTCGGGGCGGGACACCGGGCCGAGATAGGCGACGATCGCAACCGTCTCGAGCGCTGCCTGCGAGAGCCCTCGCTCGATCGGCCGCTCGAAGAGGCGCGCGCATGCCTCGGCCGCCTCACGGGCGGCGCCGAACGCGTAGCCTCCGGCCACCTTCTGCAGGACGATGCCGCTGCGGCCCTCGCTGTAGCGCTCGCGCAGCAGCCCGAGCGCCGTTTCTATGCGCTCGGTGTCGTCGGCGGTCGCCTCGGCAAGCTCCTCGAGGGTGAGCGGCTGCGAGGCGACGACGAGCAGCGCCTCGAGCGTGCGGGCGAGGGCGTCGACAGGGCTGGCGGAGATCAGGCGGAGCGGGCGGTCCACTGCAGCATCCTTCCATCGTCGGTAGCGGTCTCCTCTGCGCGGGAGATCCGGATCGGGGCGAACGGCGCGGCCTGCGAGATCGCGATCTCGCCGTCCTTGCGCAGCTCGAGCAGGGCGAGAAACGCAACCGCCTGCTCGACGCGCGAGAGGCCCTTGCACCTCGGTGTCGAAGTCGAAGCGGCTCCGGCGTTGGAGAACGGCGCGGAACCGCTCCACGAACTGGGCCACCGGAGGGAATCGGAGCGCGAGGTGCGAGAGCGAGACGTGCGGCGGCTCGACGGCGAGCGCCAGCATCGCCTCGACGAGCCGTAAGGGCTCCTGCGCGGCGAGCCGGCGCTCCGGCTCGGGCGCGAGCGGCGCCGGGCCGATCCGGAAGAAGCGCCCGCGCTGCTCGTCGAGCTGCTCGCGCAGCCAGACGGAGGCGAGCTTCATGCGCCGGTACTCAGCGAGGCGTCGTGCGAGCTCCTCGGCAGCCTCCTCCGGCTCGAGCTCCGCGAGCTCGGCTTCCTCGTCGGGGAAGAGGTGGCGCGCTTTCAGCTCGAGCAGGGCCGCGATGAGGACGAGGAACTCACCGCACGCGTCGAGGTCGAGCTCGTCGCGCTCGGCGAGGCGCTCGACGAAGGCGACGACGATGCCGGCCATATCGATCTCGGACGGCTGGATCGCGTCCTTGAGCAGGAGCGTGAGAAGGAGGTCGAACGGGCCCTCGAAGGCATCGAGGTCCAGCTCGAGATCGCGGACGGCACTGGCCACGAGCGGACCCTAGCCCCCGGGTCGGACGCGGCCCTTCGGCACTGCCATCTTCGGACCCGTCGCCGGCGTGGGCGTGCTCTTGGGCTTCGGTTTGCGTTGCGAGAGCCAGAACCACACGAGCCCGGCGACGAAGACGAGGCCCGAAACCCAGGTGTTGACGCGGAGGCCGAGGATGTGGTTCGCGGGGTCGACCCGGATCAGCTCGATCCAGAAGCGCCCGAACGAGTAGAGAGCGATGTAGAGCGCGAACAGGCCCGGCGGTCGCGGGTGGAAGCGCCGCTCGACGACGTAGACGAGGAAGGCGGCCGCCGCGAGATTCCAGATGAGCTCGTAGAGGAACGCAGGGTGATACGTCGCGTGGTCGATCGTGGCGAGGGGTCGGTGAACGGGGTCGATCTCGAGGCCCCACGGCAGGCTCGTGGGCTTTCCGAAGAGCTCCTGGTTCCACCAGTTCCCGATCCGACCCACCGCCTGGGCGACGAGCAGCCCGGGCGCGAGGCAGTCGGCGAGCAGCGCCACGTCGGCACCTGCCCGCTTCGCGACGATGGCACCGACGATGCACCCTGCCGCGATGCCGCCCCAGACACCGAGCCCGCCCTTCCAGATCGCGAAGGCTCCCCACCACTGGTCGGGCACCTCGTTCCAGCTCGTCGCCAGGTGGTAGAGCCGCGCCCCGACGATGCCGGCGCCGACGCCCCAGACGGCGCAACGGAAGATGAGGTCCCAGTTACCGCCGCGATTGACGAAGCGATGACCGGTGATCCAGATGCAGATGGCGATCGCGGCCAGCAGCGTCAGGCCGTACATGTGGATCGTGAGCGGGCCGATGTCGACGGCGCCGTTCGACGGGGACGGAATCGAGGCAAGGAGAGTCGGAGTCATGACTCCGCATTCTTCCTACGCAGCAGGACGCCTGCCTCCGGAACGAGTGACGCCCGGCTTGCGACCGGGCGTCGTGTGTGCCGGTAGCGGGACCTGGCCCGCCGGCCGTTAGAGAAGAATCTGGAGGGCGAGGTCGACCGGGCAACCGCGCTCGACGAGGCTCATCGCGTAGTGGAGGTCGATCTCGTGGGAGGCGGCGAGGACGACGGCCGCCTCGGGGTCGTAGCCGGCGCGCAAGAGCGACTGCGCCCGCCACTGCTCGACGAGCTCGATCTCGACGTCGGGTCGTTCCTGGAGCTCTGCCGCAGACATCTCGCCTCTCTTCGCCGGGTGCTGGTCCCTCGTTATTCGGTCGAGGAACCGGATTGGATCTCCCCTTTCTAGGTCATCTGTTTCAGGAATTTGACGAGATCCAGTGAGGACTTCGTAAAGCATTGGAAACTCCCTTCCCACCGCCTCAACGCTCGAGCCACGCGAGCAGATCCCAGAAAGCGTCATTTGCAGGAGGAACGAACGGTGGCCGGCGCCTGGCGGCCCGCAATTCAGCCCACGTCACGTACGACCGCAGGCGCTTGCCGATGCGGCGGCGCGTGCTGTCGGTGGGCGTGACGAGGGCTTCGGTGAGCGCGAAACGCCACGCCGCCTCCTCGCTCTCGAGCCGACGCCCGCTTCGGCCCGCCCCGACGAGATGCCCGATCTCGTGCAGGGCGACGAAGTAGCTCACCTGGCCGCGCACCGGCGGCACGCGAATCTCGAGGCGCCGCTCGGTGCGACCGTCGCGATGCCGGACGCGGATCACGACCGCGCGCCCGCGACCGGCGACACGCCGGATCCCGTGCCGGGAGCAGAGGTCGTCGATGTGGAGGTCGAGGGTTCTCGGATGCACGACGACCGAATCTAGAGGTTCGGGTGGCGGTCACCAGGGGCTCGATGCGCAGTGGAGGCACGTCTGGATGCGGCCCTGCACACGGCGGATCGCCCAAACGCACCCCTTCTACACACCAAGCCCCTAGACTGGCCGCCGTGATCGCGCTCACCGCAGGCATCGCCCTCCTGATCGGCTGGTACCGGGGCTTCAACGCACGCTCGCTCGAGCTGGCGGCCGCGGTGTTCTCCGTCGTCCTCCTCGCGCAGATCGCCGGCCTGCTCCTGATCGGCGGCGACCTGGGCGGCAACTACTGGCCGATCGTCGCCGCCGTCGCGGTGGGCTGGCTCGCGTGCATCTGGGTCGGCAGTCGGGCGCGACGCGTGCTCGAGCGCTAGGACGGCAGCGGTCTCGTAGGATTCGACGCATGAAGCTGCGCCGGAATGCCAAGGTCGACCTCCTGCGGGCGGTTCCGCTCTTCGCCGGCTGCTCGGGGAAGGAGCTCGGCCAGATCTCGGCTCTCGGCGACGAGCTCCATCAGCCGGAAGGCTCGCGGCTGATCGCCGAGGGGGCGAAGGGACGCGAGTTCTTCGTCCTCATCGACGGCAGCGTCGAGGTGCGCCGCAAGGGACGGAAGGTCTGCACGTTCGGTTCGGGCGACTTCTTCGGCGAGATCGCGCTTCTCACGGACAGCCCCCGGACGGCGACCGTGACCGCGACGACCCCCGTCCGCCTGCTCGTCATCTCGGGCCAGTCGTTCCGGCGGCTCCTCGCCGAGACTCCGTCGATCCAGACCAAGGTGCTTGCGGCGGTCGCCGAACGCATGGCGCCCTCGATCGCTTGATGTTCTACGTCGTCCTCCGTCGCACCGGGCCTGACTGGGCCGTGGGTCATCCGGTCGAGGAGCAGTCCGGCTGGGAGGCGCATGCAACGTTCATGGACGATCTCGTCACCTCGGGGTTCGTCGTCCTCGGAGGGCCGCTCGAGGACGAGGAGCGCGTGGTTCTCGCGATCGAGGCTGACTCGGTCGAGGATGTCCGCTCCACGCTCGATCGTGATCCGTGGGCCGGGTCTCACCTCGTGATCGAGAGCATCGACGCGTGGACGATCCGCCTCGACGGGCGCACTCCTAGCCTCTAGGACCGGCCGCCGGCCAACCAGGCCTCGTGCGCCTCGCGCACCTGTGCCCACACCCGCGCTCGCTCGTCGGCGGAGAGATCGCCGTACCCGAGCCCGAACTCGTCGATCACGACCCCCCACCAGTCAGCTCTCCGACGTCACCTCGCTGCTCGTCGTCCCGGCGGCCGTCAGGAGCGAGTGCTCGCAGCCCCGCAGAGTCTCGACGCCTGCATCGGTGCGTCGCATGATCGCCGCGACGCGGACGAAGCCCGAGCTCGGCGAGGTCGAGAGCTCGTGATGCATCTCGAGGAAGTCGCCCGTCCCGGCGGGCGCGCGGGCGAAGTCGGCGCCGACGAACGCACCGCGCGCGTCGTGCTCGAATCGCCAGCCGCCGTCGCCGAGGCTCGAGGGCCGTAGCTCGTAGCTGAACCCGTCCTCCTCGTAGCGACCGAAGACGAGCGGGAGTGGCTCGGTGGGGCCATCCCCGAGCCCGACATCCACGAACCACTCCGAGCCGTCGGGCATGCGGGCGGTGAGCCCGAGATGGTTGCCGGAGAGACGCGGCCCGTCCGCGGAGCGCCCCTGCACGCCCGAGACGTGGCGCGTCACGTCGACCTGCAGCCACTCGAGCAACGTCGCGAAGGCGCCGTTCAGGTGATAGCAGTAGCCGCCGCGCCCCGCGATCACCCGCTCGACGCAGGACAGCGGCTCGATTCCCGGCGGCCGGCCGCGGTAGATGTCGATGTTCTCGTAGGGCACGCGCAGCACCTGGGCTCGAGCAAGCGCAGCGAGCGTCGGCGCGTCGACCTCGCCTCTCGCTGCATCGACCCCGAGGAGCTCGAGGTATGCCGCTGCATGATCGTCCGGGAGCCTGCCGTGCACCAGGTGGAGAACGCTAGCGATCGCATCACGCGAATGTTCTTGACGTGAACGAGGGGGATCGTCGCTTGATCGTCGCCTGCAGCGCCGGCCGGGGCTTCGCCCGGCACGGCGAGAACGCCGCCGATCCTCGGCGCGACACGATGTCGAGAAGTGGTGCTCTGCTCCGTTCCTCGGGTGACAAGATCAATCCGGGCGACTGCCCAGGGACGAGGGAGCTGAGATGACGCAGGTACATGCTGCTCGTGAATTTCGACGGCGGCGTCGTCGAGACGCCGATGGACGAGTGGAAGCCGGACGAGGTCGCGGCACATATGGACTACTACCGCGCCCTCAACAAGGAGCTGCGCGAGACCGGCGAGCTGGTCGAGGCGGAAGCCCTGACCGGGCTCGACGTGGCGAAGATCGTGACGTTCGACGGGCTCACGGCTCCCGTCGTCACCGACGGGCCGTTCCAGGAGATCAAGGAGTGGGTCGCCGGTTACATGATCGTCGACGTCGAGTCGGAGGAGCGGGCGATCGAGATCGCCGGACGGTACTCGGCCGTGCCGGGGCCTGGCGGCATTGCGCTGCAGCAACCGATCCACGTGCGAGAGATGTGAGCCGCGGAGGCGTGCGCTGACGAGCCAGTCCGACGTCGAGGGCCTGCTGCGCGAGCTCGCGCCGCAGGTCCTCGGCGTGCTCGCCCGTCGGTATGGCGATTTCGACGCCGCCGAGGACGCCGTTCAGGAGGCGCTGCTCGCGGCGTCCGTGCACTGGCCGCGGGACGGCATCCCTGCCGGCGCGCGTGGCTGGCTGATCCAGGTCGCCGAGCGTCGGCTGATCGACCAGTGGCGGAGCGACCAGTCCCGCAAGAACCGGGAAGCGGCTGCCGCCCTGCGCGAGCCGCCGGGCGGTGAGGTGCCGGCGGAGGACGACACATTGACCGTCCTGTTCATGTGCTGCCATCCGGCGCTGACCCCGGCCTCGGCGATCGCGCTGACGCTGCGCGCGGTCGGCGGGTTGACGACCGCCGAGATCGGGAGCGCGTTCATGGTCGAGGAGGCGACGATGGCGCAGCGCATCTCGCGAGCCAAGCAGCGGATCAAGGCATCCGGCGTTCCGTTCCGGATGCCGGCCGGAGAGGAGCGGCAGGACAACCTGCGGAGCGTGCTCCACGTCCTCTACCTCATCTTCAACGAGGGGTACACGAGCAGCACCGGGCGCGCCCTGCTCCGGGCCGAGCTGTCGGACGAGGCAATCCGGCTGACGAGGATGGTGCGGCGTGCTCCTCCCCGACGACGGCGAGGTGATCGGCCTGCTCGCGCTGATGCTGCTGATCGACGCGCGACGGCCCGCGCGGACCGACGCCGACGGGGAGCTGATCCCGCTGGCGGAGCAGGATCGGACGCTCTGGGACCGGGCGCTCATCACCGAAGGGATCGAGCTCGTCGACCTGGCGCTGGCCCGGGGCGCGGTCGGCGAGTACCAGCTTCAGGCCGCGATCGCCGCCGTTCACGACCGGGCAGCAACCGCGGCCGACACCGACTGGCCCCAGATCCTCGCTCTCTACGGGCTCCTCGACCAGATGAGCGGCAACCCGATCGTCACGCTCAACCGCGCCGTCGCGGCTGCGATGGCCGAGAGCCCGGCCGCGGGCCTTGCCCTCCTCGAGACGGTCGAGGAGTCGCTGACGGGGAACTACCGCCTCGACGCCGTCCGCGCGTATCTCCTCGAGCTGCAGGGCGACCGCGCGGCCGCGCGGGAGCACTACCGTGCCGCGGCAGCGCGGACGGCGAGCCCGCCCGAGCGGCGCTACCTGACGATGCAGGCGGCACGGCTCAACGACAGCTCACCGCCGGGTTGAGCTACGCCCAGGGGAGCTCCGCCCAGTACGGAGGCTTCTCTTTGCGGCTCGGCCCGGTCCCCGCGTAGGCCTCCTTCGGATTGGCCGTGTCCGTTGCCGCGCTCGCGCCGTAGCGGGCGGCGAGCTCCGAGAACGGGTAGAAGAGCTTCTCGTCGTCCGACCTCGCGCCGGTCATCAAGATCACGCACGGCCCTTCGCCTGCGCCGACGAAGACGTGCTCGGTTCCCGGTGGGCAGTGGAAGAAGTCCCACTGACGCAGCGCCCGCTCCTCGCCGTCGACGAGCAGCCTGCACTCGCCTGACAGCACGAGAAACGCCTCCTGTAGCGATTCGGAGTGGTAGAAGCAGTTCGGCTGGCCCGGGAGGAGCACGGCGATGTTGATACCGAGCTGATGAAACCAGCCTTCGCCGCTCTCGAACACGCAGCCCGCCCCGAACTCGTCCGACGTCTCCCATTCTGCATCCCGCACGTTGACCACGAACCAGCCCTCGCCCGTCGGGGCGAGCCCCGAGCCGGCGTCTTCGAGTCGCGCCTCTGGCATGCGGCGAGTCTACCCCGCCGGCCCGGGCCGCTCTCCCCGCGCTACCCGCCCGGAGTGCCCCAGACGACGACAGCACGCATCTCGAGCTCGAATCTGCCGTCGTCCTCGATGACGACACCCTCGCCGACGAGGCTCTGAAAAGCCTTTTCGATCTCTGTATCGAAACGAGCGACTGCAACTGCTCCCATCCGCTCGCGATCGAATCCGTTCTGCGAATGGAGGCAGCCGACGATCTCGTCGATCGTTGGCCGCCAGGCGCTCCGATCGGTCGCGTGCTCGCCCTGCCTCGCGAACAACCCTCGATTCTCGAGCTCGACGATCGGGTCGAGAGGGCGGAAGTCGGGGTTCGCGCCAAATCGGCCGTAGATCGGCAGCAGGCGCTCCCAGATGGCAGCGGACTCGAACCAGCGGCGCACGACGACCGCGAGGTGCCCGCCAGGTGCGAGCTCGTCGCGGAGCCGCGGCATGGCGACGGGCCAGTCGAACCAGTGGACGCTGTCTCCGGCGAGGACGACGTCGTAAGGACCGCGAAGCTCGACCTCCTCGATCGCTCCCGTCAGCCACGCGAGGTTAGCGGCCCTCCCGCCTTCGCGGCCCCGACCCTCAGCGATCATCCGCGGCGAGAGATCAACGGCATCCACGCTGCGGACGAGCGGCGCCAGCGGTCGCGCGAGATCGCCGGGACCGCAGCCGGCATCGAGCACAGTGCCCGAGCTGCCCGCGAGTGCGGCGAGGAACGCAAATAGCTCGGGCGGGTACGCCGGCCGGTGGCGGTAGTTCTCGACGACCGACCTGTCATTGAACCACTCGGCGTACGCACGTGCCCATCCACGCGGCTTCGGCTCCATTTGGCGGCTCAGTCCGCGAAGCCGGTTTTTGGGCCGCACCGCTTTCGCACGACCGACTTGACGAATGGCTCGGCCATCCGCATCACAAGCGCCGCAGATCGGACGTCCAGCGCTCGATGATCTCGCCTGCCGTGGCTTCGACGGCGAGCTGGTAGGCCTGTCCGGCCCAGAGGTTGATCCCGTCGGAATCCCCGAGCACGCGCGACCGGGCCCGGAGCGGTGCGGTCAGATAGTGGATCTCGGGATACGCCGCCGGTGCACTCTCGCCGTGCTCGACCATGAAGCGGTTGACGATTCCGCGGGCGCGTCGCCCCGTGAAGGCCCGCGTCAGGCGCGTAGGCGCCTGGCCGCGCAAGGCTTCCCGCTGCGGCTCGCCCGTCCCCGCCTCTGAAGCAAGCATCAGCGCGGAGCCGATCTGGGCCGCGGCCGCTCCCGCTCGAAGCACGGCGGCGATCCCGGCTGCCGTTGCAATGCCGCCTGCGGCGACGAGTGGTCGATCGGTGGTCGGCGTGAGCAGCGAGAGGAGCGTCAGGATCGAGAGCGGCTCGTCGTCGTGCTGCCGGAACGAGCCCTGGTGGCCTCCTGCCTCGGCGCCCTGGACGACGAGTGCGTCGGCGCCCGCGGCGAGCGCAAGCTGCGCCTCGCCCGGAGACGTGATGGTCGCCCACACAGCGATGTCGAGGGCGCGCAGCGACTCAACGGTCCCTCGCTCGGGGCAGCCGAACGTGAACGAGACGACGTCCGGGCGCGCCCTCGCGACGACATCGAGCTTTGCGTCCCACTCGTCGTCGCTCCATTGCGGGGCGCCGACGGACACGCCGTAGCGATCCTCCTCCCCACGCAGGCTGCACGCGTAGGCGGCGATCGCGGCCTCGTCGACGTCGTCGTGCGTCGGGTAGAAGAGGTTGATGCCGAACGGGCGGGACGTCACCGCGCGAACGGCCGTGATCTCCCCCTCCACCGCATCCGCGGTCTTGTATCCGGCGGCAAGGAAGCCGAGACCACCGGCATCGGAGACCGCGGCGACGAGCTCCGGCGTCGTCGGGCCGCCGGCCATCGGAGCTCCGACAACCGGGACATCGAGTAAGCCGTCGAGAGTGAGCCCGTCAGGCTAGCCCACTCAGGCTAGCGCCGCCAGAGCCAGCGAAGCGCATCGGGCAGGATCGTCGCGGCGTGATTGCCGGGATCCGGGCTGTGCGCCCCATCGCCGAGGACGAGGCGGAAGTCGTACCCGCGCTCCGCGAGAGCGGCTGCCACGCGCAGGTTCGAGCTGTAGAAGTTGAACGCTGGCTCGTCGTACGACAGATCGTGGGTCGAAGCCTGGAGAAAGATCCGCAGCGGTTTGCGCCCCGTCTTCGGAATCAAGGACGGATAGGGGTTGCCGCCCGCCGTCTGGACGAAGCTGCCGAGGAAGCTCGCGACGCGGCGGAACCGGTCGCTCCGCAGCCACGCTGTGGTGAACGCGCAGTTCCCGCCGCTGCTCCCGCCTACGATCGCCCACTGCTCGGGATCGTCCGCCACCGCGAAGCCCTCCTGAACCGTCGGGAGGATCTCGGTCAGCAGGAACGCCGCGTAGGCGTCGTCGAACGCGTCGTACTCGGCGTTGCGGTTGTCCGGCTCACCGGGATCGACGAACACACCGATCGTGACCGGGAGCTCGCCTCGATGAATCAAGTTGTCGATCACCACCCCGGCCCGGAACGCGCCGTCCGGGTCGAGGTAGAGCTGCCCGTCCTGGAACACGATCAGCGATGCCGGCGTCGAGCCGTCGTACCGGGCGGGGACATGGATCCAGTACCGACGGCTGGTGCCGGGGAAGATGCGGCTGGCGTTCCACTCGTACTCGTACACCGTGCCGCGAGGAACACCGGGCAGCGGAGTCGAGTCGGGACCGTAGGCGTAGCGCACCGGGAACTCGGTCGGATGGCGGACGTAAGGGACCTCGATCACTTCTGACCTCCAGAGACGCAGGGAAAATGCCGCGCGAGGACACGCAGCGGCGCGACGTCGGGATCGGAGGCGGCTTACATCGGTCGCGACGCTAGCTAGATCCGGATGCACGTGTAGGCGGCATAGATGCCGTTTTCGCTCGGACGCCGCAAGCGGATCTCGAAGCCCGCCCGTTCGAGCATCGGCTCGAGCAGCCACGTAAAGGTCGAGTACTCCTCTCGAACGTGCTCGGCCAGTTGGTCGGCCGTCCAACCCTTGGAGGGATTCATCGGGGCTGAGGCGAGCCAGGCGGTGATCGCAGCGCTCGCGTCGATCGGCTCGAACGAGTAGACGATGTCGCGCAGAAGCAGGACACCGCCAGGTTGGAGGAGCCGGGCGATCCGTTCGAGCGCGATCGCCTTCCAGAAGTCGGGAAGGTGATGGAGCGCGTTGCGGGTCACCACCGCAGCCGGTGGGTCACCCTGATGCTCGTAGCTGAGGAATCCGGCGCGGACGGCCTCGACGCCCCGCGCACGCATAGACGCCACCATCGCCTCCGAAACGTCGACCGCGACGACGCGGGCGACATGCGCCGCGACCGCGCGGGCGAACGCTCCCGTCCCTGCCCCGAGATCGACGACCGTGCTCGTCGCGCCCACGCCGAGCCGGAGAAGCTCCGCGACCTCCCCGCTCCAGTCCGTCGGTGACTTCTCGTCGTAGGCGGCGACGTACGCCGGATCGAGGTGCTCCGGCCCCGAGTGCGCCAGCTCGTCGAACATCCAAGTCGGTGTCTCAGCCATGAGGAGCAACCCTATGCCTCGAGATCGAACTGCTCGAGGACGCGGTCGAGCGGACGCGGAACGCAATCGAGGTCGAGCGCCTCGACCAGGAGGACGGCGTACCGTTGCTTGCGGTTCCACATGAACCCGTGCAGCTGTTCCTCGATCGGCCGCTCGCGGTGCGCAGGCTGCTTCTGGTACGTCCGGAACGCGCGCAGCTCGCCCTGCTCCGCGAGCACTCGCTCCATTCCCTCCGGCCCCACCGCCCGCGTCAGCTCGTCCTCGAGGTCGCGGGTGCAGGCGTAGAACCCGGCGCGCTCGAGCTCGCCACGGTCGTCGCAACGGAGCGCGCGCAGGAAGTGGCGCTCCTCTCCGACGTCGTAGAGTCCCGCGAGGCGGACGTCGCTGTACTGCTCGAGGATGCGTGGGAGGTTCCCGAACCCACCCATCGAGACCACGGCGACGCCCTCGGCCTCGAGATCGCGCCCACGACGACGCGCGAGCGTCTCGACGGCACGCTGGTCGCTCGTCCCCTCGACGAGCACTATCCCGCGCGGCTGCATGCCCCCATCAGATCAGTCGACGAGAAGGCGGCGACGCATCCCTGCAACTTTGTGACATCCCGACAAGATCTCGTCGCAACACAACTCCAAAACACCCTGGAAATAGTCGTTTCCACGGCACGAGCTTGTGACATTGTGTTGATTCAACACAAAGTCCGAAGCCGTGGCGAGCGTTCTGCTGAGCGTGTTCTCGAGGGCCGCTTATGCTCCGAGGCATGGTGCGAGAGGGCACGAGCGACGACTTCGGGCGGGCGACCGAGCTGCTGAACCGGGTCTGGCCGCACCGTGTCGGATCGGAGCGGGGACTTCGACATGCGGCGGACGCGGAGCCGGCAAACGCGCACCGGCGCTACTGGGCCGCCGTAGAGGACGGCAGGCTCGTCGGCTGGGCGACAGCGGTTATCGAGTATCAGAGCTCAGAGCGACCTGGATTCCTCCTGGTCAGCGTCGCGCGGAAGCGCCGCAAGGCGGGCCTCGGGTCCGAGCTCCTCGAGCGCTGCGAGGCTCACCTGAGCGGTCTCGGTGTCGCGACGGTTCTGTCGTTCAGCACTCCCGAGGGGTCGTCGCGGAGCTTCGCCACCGCACATGGCTTCCGGCACACCCACACGACGCGCATCTCCGGCGTCGACCCGCGCACGATCGAGCCCGGGAGTGCCCCGCCTGGCGTCGATCTACGCCCGCTCTCGGCGCTCGAGCCACGAGGGGTCTACGAGGTCGACGCCGAGGCGATGGGCGACGTGCCCGGTGAGGTTGCGATGGACGACATGTCCTACGAGCAATGGCTCGAGGACTACTGGCATCACCCGGACTACGATCTCGACGCGAGCGTTGCAGCCGTCATCGACGACAGGCCGGTCTCCTTCTCGCACCTCCGTCTCGCCGCGGGCGGCCGTGCGGTTACCGACATGACCGGGACGCTGCGCGACTACCGAGGCCGCGGACTCGCGCTCCTGGCGAAGCGCGCGACCCTGGTGAACGCCGCCAGACGAGGGGTCGAACTGGTCACCACCGAGAACGACGAGACCAATGGACCGATGCTCCGAGTCAACGAGAAGCTCGGCTATCGGCCCGTCGGGAGCACGCTCAGGTGGTCTCGGCCCTGACCGAGGGCATTGTCCTCCGTCCGGAAGACATCTGGGTCGGGCGGTGACGGGCCCCATCGGCTGACTATCGGCGTCGATCTCCTACGCCGGTGACGGACGTCGCCGGAAGTAGAGGCGGATCTGGAGGCTCATCACCGTCGTTCCTGCGTCGCTCGTGAGCTGAGCATCGCCGATCACCGTGCCCACGTCCGGCCGCTTGGAAGATGCCTTGGTCTCGACGACGGTGATCCGTCCGTGGAGTCGCATTCCAGGCCGGGTCGGCTCGAAGAACCGAAGGTCGGTGATTCCGTCCCCTCCCATTGCTTCAGCGTGGGAGAGCACGCCATCGACGAACATCCGCCCCCACAGTGCGGCCGTCTGCCATCCGCTCGCCACGAGCCCGCCGAACGGCCCAGCCCTGCGCTGCCTCCGGATCGATGTGGAAGAACTGAGGATCCCAGTCTCGAGCGAAGGCGATCATCTCATCCTCCGACAGCGATCGTGAACCCAGCTCGAAGACCTGGCCCTGCTCGAAGTCTTCCCAGTAGCGCGGCACCGAACAGAGCCTAGCCCGGCGGTCACGGCGGTAGTACCCGTTCCTATCCGCGCTGGGAGGCCGGCGGGTGCGCGAGCCCGAGCTGGAAGAGCGCGCCGAGACGGTCCGGCACGCCCCAGTGCTCGACGATGCGGTCGTTCTCGACTCGGAGGCTGTCGAAGACATGCGACGCGCATCGTGCGGCCGGTCGCCGGGTTCCCCATGAACGAGCCGTCGTTGGTTCCGGTGCCGGCCATGCGCAACCAGACAATGCCCGCCTCGACCGCGAGGTCGTCGATCTCGAGGTGAAAGTCGGAGAACGCGCGCCGCAGCGAGGCGATCACGGCCTTGACGCCTTCGGGGCCGGGGGCGTGGTCTGGGCCAAAATCCTGGTGCTCCACCATGGTGGGCGCGATGAGCTCGTCCGCGACGTCGAGGTTTCCCTGGTTGAAGCCTTCTTCGATGAGGCGTCTGACGAGCGCTTCGGGATGGCGCGACATGGAAACTCTCCTTTCAATACGGTGTATACTTTATTGAATTAGGTGATACCGTAGTGAACGTGACCGGAGATGTCAAGCCTCGCCCGTACCGCTCCGAGCGCCGCCTCGAGCAGGCCGAGCAGACGCGGCAGCGCGTGCTCGATGCCGCAGCGAAGCTGTTCGAGCAGCGGGGCTTCGGCGGCGCCAGCATCGCAGCAATCGCCGCGGAGGCCGGCGTCTCGGAGGAGACGGTCTACGCGCGCTTCAGGAGCAAGCGCAACCTCCTCGGCGAGCTCGTGCGCCGCGCTGTCCGCGGCGATGACCCGCGGCCGGTTCCCGAACAGGACGGGCCTCGGGCGCTTGCTGCCACGACGGACCAGCACGAGCAACTTCGGCTCTTCGCATCCGACATCGTCCTTCGACTCGAACGCGCTGCCCCTGTCGCCGCCATCGTCTCCGATGCCTCCCGATCCGAGCCCGAGCTGGCCGAGCTCCTCTCCCGAATGCACGCAGAGCGCCGCCAGAACCTCGCCACGCTCGTCGACGCACTGGCTGCCAACGGGCCGCTGCGCCTCCCGGTAGACCAAGCGATCGACACCGTCTGGGCACTCACCAGCCCCGAGCTACACCAGCTCTTCGTTCGCATCCGCGGCTGGACACGCCGCCGCTACACCGACTGGCTCGCCGACAGCCTCGACGCGCTGCTCATCCGCTAGGCCACACGCGGCAGGCCACAGGCCCGGACCGAGACGCCACGCCGCCGACGCCTGGAGGAGGAGCGAACCCCGGGTAGCCTGGTGCCATGCGTGCGCTCCTGACCTGCAGGCCGCTCGCAGGTCACTATCGGCCGCTGCTGCCTCTAGCGCGCGCCCTGGTGGAAGGCGGCCACGACGTGGCATTCGCGTCCGGTGAGCCTGTCACCGCCGAGGCGGAAGCCGAAGGCTTCACGGCTTACCGCGTCGGGACTGGCCGTGGACTCGGTGCATGTCCGCCGCGTTCGCAATCTTGCCGCATCGCTCCCGCCGTCACAGGTCCGCCGCTTCGTCTTCACGGAGCTCTTCGTGCGCGTCGAGATGGAGCCGCGCGCGAACGACCTCATCGAGATCGTCGAGCGGTGGTCGCCGGACATTGTCGTGCACGACATCGCGGAGTTTGCCGCACCGCTCGTCGCAACGAGGGCCGGCATCCCGTACGTGGAGCACAGCTACGGACCCGCCGTCCTCAGCGACGTCATCCATCCCGCCGGCGAGGCCACCGCCCCACTCTGGAGCTCCCACGGCCTGGCTCCGCACCCACTCGGTGGCCTCTACCGCTACCTCTACCTCGACGTGTGCCCACCCAGCCTTCAGGCACCCGAGGCGACACCAGGCGCAGTGCAAGCTATTCGAACCGTTGAGACTCAGCCATCGGCAACGCGACTCACGTGGCTGGATTCGCTGGACGGCAGGCCGATCGTCTACGTCACCCTCGGCACCGTCTACAACCAGAACCTCGAGATATTTCGAGTGCTGCTCGACGGCCTCCGCGACGAAGCGCTCAATCTTGTCGTGACGGTAGGCAAGCAAACCGACCCCGCGATGCTCGGCAAGCAGCCGTCCAACATCCACGTTCGCCAGTACATCCCCCAGGAGCAACTGCTCTCTCATTGCGCCGCTGTCGTGACGCACGGTGGCGCCGGCTCGACGCTCGGGGCACTCGCGTTCGGCCTTCCGCTCCTCGTCGTCCCCCAGGGTGCCGATCATTTCTACAACGGCGAACGCGTCGTTGCGGCAGGCGCCGGCATCCAACTCTTGCCCGACCAATTGACTGCCGACTCCGCCCGCGAAGCGGTTCGCACCGCTTCTCCACGACACCTCATTCCAACGCGCAGCTCACCGCGTCAAGAGGGAGTTCTGTGCGATGCCCGACCCACGCCAAGCCGTAAAGACGATCGAACAACTCATCGGCGCGAGGACCTTCACATGGAAGCGGGCCTCTTGTATGAACCACGGGAAGGGGGTGAGCGCTAGGCGGACCTACGCGACCGAGGCCTCGCCGAGAAGGGCCTTCGCCTCCGCGATGAAGTCCGAGTCTGGCTGCACGCGGTAGCCGGGACCGAAGGCGAGCGTGCGGGCGCCGAGTGACGAGTCGATCGCGACGTAGACCGGCGACTCGCCCGGATACTCCTTCACGAGCCGAGCGAGCTCGGCGATCGTGCCGGCCGCCGCCAGGCGGGCGTCGATGCGGAAGCGCACGTCACGCCGCTCGGCCACCGCCTCGAACGGCGTCAGCTCGAGCGCGATCAGCTTCGTCTCCCCCTGCTGCTTGTGGTCGACGCGGCCCTTGACGACGAGGATCCGGTCGGTGACGCACATCTCGCGCGCCGTCGTGTACGTCGCGGAGAAGACGACGACCTCGGCCGAGCCGGTGGGATCCTCGAGCTGGAGGAACACCATCGCCTCGCCCTTCTTCGTCGTCAGGTGCTTGACGGCCGAGACGATGCCGCCGACCATGACGACCTCGCCGTCGCGGCGGCGCTCGATCTCGCCGAGCGTGGCGTCGGTCTTGCGGCGGAGCTGGTCACGAACGGCGCTGAGCGGGTGCTCCGAGACGTAGAGGCCGAGCGTCTCCTTCTCGAGCCGCAGGAGCTCCGCCTTCTCGAACTCGCTCGACGCGATCGGCGGGTGGTGCTTGCGCGCTACCTCCGCTTCGGGCTCGGCATCGCCGAAGCCGAGGTCGAAGATCGAGCCCTGCCCGGCGAGCCGGTCGGCGGCGAGCTTCTGCCCGTAGGCGAGCGCCTGCTCGAGGACGCCGAGCATGCCCATCCGCGAGGCGCCGGTCGAGTCGAGCGCGCCGCACTTGACGAGAGACTCGAGAGCGCGCTTGTTCACGACCTGCGGGTCGACGCGCTCGGTGAAGTCCCAGATCGTCGTGAAGGGGCCGCCGTCCTTGCGTGCCGCGATGATCGCGCGCGCCGCGTTGTCGCCCACGTTCTTGACCGCGTTGAGGCCGAAGCGGATCTTGCCCTCCACGACCGCGAAGTCGGCCGCCGACTCGTTCACGTCGGGCGGCAGCACCTTGATCCCCATCTCGTCGCAGGCGTTGACGTAGATCGGCACCCGGTCCTTCGTGTTCATCACCGACGAGATCAGGGCGGCCATGTACTCGCACGGATGGTTCGCCTTCAGCCAGGCGGTGCGGTAGGCGATCAGCGCGTAACAGACCGAGTGCGCCTTGTTGAACGAGTAGTCCTGCGAGGACTCCATGTCCTTCCAGAGCTGGTTCGCGACCGACGGCGTGACGTTGTTCGCGGCGCAGCCGTCGAGGAACTTCGGCTTCAGCGACGCCATGAGCTCGTGGATCTTCTTGCCGATCGCGCGGCGCAGCGTCTCTGCCTCGGCACCCGTGAAGCCGGCCATCTGCTTTGCGATCTGCAGATACTGCTCCTGATACACGCAGATTCCCTGGGAGTCCTGCGTGATCGCCCGCAGTCGCTCATCGATATAGGTGATCGGCTCCCGCCCGTTCTTGCGCGCCGCGTAGCTCGGGATGTACTGCATCGGCCCGGGCCGGTAGAGGGCGACGAGCGCGATCAGATCCTCGAACTCGGTCGGCTTGACCTGACGCAGCGCGTCGCGCATGCCGGACGACTCGAACTGGAACACGCCGGACGAGTCAGCGCGCGCGAGCATCTCATAGACCTTGCGGTCGTCGAGAGGGATCTTCCCGATGTCGAGCCCGGTCCCGATCAGCTCCACGGCCTTGTCGATCACGTCGAGGTTGCGGAGGCCGAGGAAGTCCATCTTCAGCAGCCCGAGCGCCTCGACGTTCTTCATCGAGACCTGCGTCACGATCTCCTGGTCGGCCCCCTTCTGCTGCAGGGGCACGACCTCGATCAGTGGCTGGGCGCCGATCACGACGGCAGCGGCGTGGATCGAGTCGGCCCGGGTCAGGCCCTCGAGCGGCCGCGCCAGATCGACGATCTCCTTCGCGACCGGGTCGTCCTTGACGGCGGTCGCGAGCTCGCCGCCGGGCTTCAGCGCCTCCTCCAGCGTCTGCCCCGGCCCCTCCGGGATCATCTTCGCGATCCGGTCGACGGTGCCGTACGGGATCTCGAGCACACGCCCGGCGTCGCGCACGGCGGCGCGCGCCGCCATCGTCGAGAAGGTGATGATCTGCGCCACCCGGTCGCGGCCGTACTTCTCGGCGACGTAGTTGATCACGCGCTCGCGGCCCTCGACCGCGAAGTCGATGTCCATGTCGGGCATGTCCTTGCGGGCCGGGTTGAGGAACCGCTCGAAGAGGAGCCCGTAACGCATCGGGTCGACGTCGGTGATCCCGAGGCAGTACGCCGCGAGCGAGCCGGCGGCGCTGCCGCGGCCGGGGCCGACCGACACGCCGTTGCCCTTCGCGAAGGCGATGAAGTCGGCAACGATCAGGAAGTAGTCTGCGAAGCCCATCTCGCGCACCGTCTTGAGCTCGAACTGGAGGCGCTCGTTCAGCTCGGGGGTGACGCGGTCGTAGCGCTTCGCGAGCCCGGTGTCGCACAGCTCGACGAGGTATTCGAATGCGTCCTGCCCGCCCGGTGTCGGGAACTCCGGCAGCAGGATCCGGTCGAGCGGGATCTCGACGTTGCAGCGATCGGCGATCTCGAGCGTGCGGCGCATCGCATCCTCGTGCCCCGGAAAGTCGAGCGCCATCTCCTCCGGCGTCTTGAAGTAGAACTCGTTCGCTCCGAACTTCCAGTGGTTCGGGTTCTTGAGCGAGTCGCCCGACTGGATGCAGAGCAGCGCCTCGTGCGGGTACGCGTCGGTCGCGTCGAGGTAATGGACGTCGCCGGTGGCGACGAGCGGCAGGCCGCGCTTGGCAGCGAGCCCGGGCAGCGAGTTGAACACCGATTGCTGGATCTCGAGGCCGGCGTTCTGGAGCTCGACGTAGGTGTTGTCGCGCCCGAAGATCTGCTCCAGGCGGTCGAGCTCCATCTCGGCATCGCCCATCCGGGCCTCGGAGATCGCCTTCGAGACGCGGCCCGAGAGGCAGCCGGAGAGCGCGATCAGCCCGGGTGCATAACGGGAGAGGAGCTCCCAGTCGACCCGCGGCCGGTAGTAGTAGCCCTCGAGATAGCCGAGCGAGCAGAGCTTGATCAGGTTCGCGTAGCCCGCCGTCGTCTCCGCCAGGAGCGTCAGGTGCGCCGTGCCCTTCGTCTGCACGTGCCGGTCGTCGGTGACGTACACCTCGCAGCCGATGATCGGCTTCACGCCCTGCTTGTTGGCAGCCTTGTAGAGATCGATCGCCCCGGCGAGCGAGCCATGGTCGGTGAGCGATACCGCCGGCATGTCCAGCCGGGCCGCCTTGTCGACGAGCGCGGGGATCCGGCACGCCCCGTCGAGGATCGAGTACTCGGAGTGGACGTGCAGGTGAACGAACGGAGAGCTCATCGGGATGGCCATCGTACTGCGCCCACGAGACGGTGCTCGATAGCGCCGATCGTCACGTGTGCGGAGCTACAATGAGAGGCTCCCGCTGACAACCGAAGGAGCCTCAATGAGCACTTCCGGTCATGTCCCGGACGGCACCGACCTCCTGGCGCAGGAGCTTCGGGACGAGTTCGCCCACCTCGCCAGGCATCCGATCGAGGAGCTGAAGCGGCTCGAGCACGTCGCCGCCGACGGCGACAACCCGACGACGCCGCTCCTCACGGTGATCGCCGTCGGGCTCGGCGTGGCCGTGCTCTTCGCCGCCGTGCTCGGGTTGACACTGCTCATTGTGTCGCTGACGACCTAGCCCGCCGATTGTCGTCTCTCAGTAGTAGAGGCGATCACGGTGCTCGTCGATGAGACGAGCCGTGACCTCCTTGCGGTAGCGGGCGAGCTCCTCGTCGATCCGCTCCGAGGCTTCGACGGCAAGCACGATCCGGGCCGCGCTGACCGGCCGCCCCTCGAGGACCGTGATCCGCGACGCCGTCGGCGGATGCGTGGCGTCGAGACGGCTGTCCTCGAGGCGCGCGATCCGTCGTCTCCGCTCGCGCTCACGCGGAGTGACGTTCGAGGCTGTGGCGGCAAGCTCGGCGAAGATGGTCGAGTCGCCGCTTCGGACGCGCTGGACGTTGCGGGAGACGATCGCGTGGAAGGCAGGGCCGAGCAGCTCGATCTCGCTCAACGACACAGCGGCCGCGGTGCCCGCCACCTCGGCTGCCCTCGCGTCTGCGAGGTACTCGGCGCGACGAGAGTCACGCAGCAGGAGGTGGAGCTCGAGATACAGCAACGCGAGCACGGGGCGCGACAGCGCAAACCCATCCACGCGACTCACACCAGGAGGGCCAGCCGTCGACCACGAGCGGCTGCGCGCACAGGGGCAGATCGTGCTCGTGCTCACAGGCCGAGGTCGGTGAGCACGGCGCGGAGCGCCGCGACCTCCGCCTCGAGCGCCGCTACCCGCTCCTCGAGCGGATCGTGGGCGAGCACCGGCCTCGGAACATCGCTCTCGGACGAGTGGTCCATCTCGCCACCGAGCAGCTGCGCGTAGCGCTCTTCCTTCTGGCCCGGCCGGCGGTCAAGACGGACAACGAGCTCGCGCTCGATCAACCGTTCGAGCGTCTCCTCCACGTCGGCCAGAGCGGCGAACGGATGCAGGCGGTCGGTGCGCTGTTTCAGCTCGCCAGGCGTCTGCGGGCCGCGCAACATGAGCACGCAGAGCACCGAGATCTCGTCGCCCTCGAGCCCGAGCGTGTCCTGCACGAGCTGCCGGTACTTGACGGCGCGGCTTCCCTGGCCCGAGGCGAGCCGCGCCCACTCCTTGCGCCAGAGCCGCTGCAACGCGTCGCGAATCGTCTCCTCGTCGTAGTCGACGACGGGGTCGCGGTTGGTCGCCTGATTGCACGCCAGCCGCAGCGAGTTGAGCGTGAGCGGGTACTGGTCGGGCGTCGTGCGCTGCTTCTCGATCAGGCAGCCGAGCACCCGGATCTCGACGGCGTCTGCGTCCACGGCGGATAGCCTAGACAGATGGATCGAGACCCGGACCGGAACGTCGTCGGCGGCGAGTTGCTGCCGTGCTCGACCGAGCCCATGACGGGGTTCTATCGCGACGGCTGCTGCGCGACCGGGCCGGAGGACCTCGGCAGCCACACCGTCTGCGCGGTGATGACCGAGGAGTTCCTCGACTTCAGCAAGCTGGCCGGAAACGACCTCTCGACGCCGCATCCGGAGTGGGGCTTCGCCGGCCTCGCGCCGGGTGACCGCTGGTGCGTCTGCGCCTCGCGCTGGCTCGAGGCCTACCGCGCCGGCGTCGCTGCCCCCGTGGTGCTCGGCGCCACGCATGAGCGGGCGCTCGAGGTGGTGCCGATCGACGCGCTCACGGCACACGTCGCGCCGCGCTGACCACTTAATACCTCTCTCCAATGTAAAGCTTGGCGCTCCAAGCGCCGATGCTCTCCGGATGGCCACCCGCCCTTCTGAGGTCGACGCCCGCGGCGTCATCGAGACCGCCCGCTTGCGGCTCGAGCCGTGGGATGACTGCCACTTCGAGCGCTTCACGCGCTTCATGCGCGACCCGGCCGTGATCCGCTACATCCGCGCCAATCCGCTCGACCGGCGGGCCGCGCTGGAGCAGCACGAGAGCTCCCTCGAGGAGTGGGAGACATACGGGTTCGGCAAGCGCGCGATCATCGAGGCCGGCACCGATCGCTGGCTCGGGTTCGTCGAGCTCTCGCTCGTCGGGCCGGGCAAGGGATCGCGTGACGAGGACGTCGAGATCGGCTACTTCGTCCGTCCCGACCGCTGGCGCCAGGGGATTGCCACCGAGGCGGCTCTCGCCACCCGTGACGAGGCGTTCGACCGCTGCGGCCTGCAGGAGCTGATCGGCCGTTGCCGGGTGGAGAACGTCGCCTCGGCGCGTGTGCTCGCCAAGGTCGGCTTCGAGCACCTCCGCCTCTTCGAGCTCGAAGACGGGATCCTCGTCGAGATCCACCGCCTGCAACGGGCCGTGTGGCGTGCCGCCGACAAGGCAGCGGCCCGGAGTGGTGCCGGAGGGCGGACATGTCACCGGAGCGGAGTATCGTGAGACGGGGTAGCCAGGCCGCCGTCGTCGAGCGCGTCGACGACGAGCGCGTCGCCTATGACGTCGTCCTGCTTGCAGGCAGCCCCCGCCGGTTGACGCTTCGCCTTGCGGCCGACATCGCGGCGGAGTCGCTGATCGAGGTGTACGGCGAGCAGTGGACGGTCGCCGATGTGCGCGCGGCCGTCAGTCCGCCGCAGCTGATCTGCATCTACGCAGACTGATCCACCGTCACCCGAGGCCGCTACAGTGCAGCCCGGAGGCGGTGCGATACCGCTCCGCATCGAGAGAGGCTGAGGGCCCCGGCCCAGTGAAGCCTCGGCAACCTACGACGACGCAAGGTGTTACGCCACACCGCAAGCGGCGCAAGGTGCCACAGCCGGGGTGATGTCGAGCGAGGAGGAGAAGGTGAGCACCACCGAGAGAACGTCTTTCACCGACCGTCTGGCCGCGCAACAGGTGTTGATCGCCGACGGTGCCACAGGGACGAACTACCAGACGATGGGCATGGAGCCCGGCCTCGCCCCCGAGGAGTGGCTCTTCCAGGCGCCGGAGCGCGTCGTCGAGCTGCACCGCGCGTTCGTCGAGGCAGGTGCCGACATCATCCTCACCTGCACGTTCGGCGCCACGCCGCTGCGACTCACCGAAGGGTCTCTGGTCGGGAAGGTGCGCGAGGTGAATCTCCGCGCCGCCGAGCTCGCGCGCGAGGCGGCCGGGCCCGACGGGCTCGTGGCCGGATCGCTCGGCCCCACCGGAATGATGATCGAGCCGTACGGGCTGCTCAACCGCGAGGACGCGATGGCGGCGTACGCGGAGCAGGCGAGCGCCCTCGCCGAGGGCGGCGTCGACCTGCTCGTGCTGGAGACGATCTTCGCGGTCGAGGAGGCCATGTGGGCGGTCGAAGGAATCCAGAGCGCGACTAACTTGCCGCTCGTTGTTTCGTTCTCATTCGACATGGGAACGCGGACGATGATGGGATTGAGCCCGACGGATGCTGTCTCGGCGGTCGTGCCGATGGGCATCGCAGCCGTGGGCACGAACTGCGGCCGCTCGCTCGCGGACGCCGACCTGGTCGTGACCGAGATCCTCGCCGCCGCCGGCGACGTGCCCGTCTGGGTGAAGCCGAACGCCGGCGTGCCCAAGATCGTCGGCGCCGAGGTCGTTTACGAGGCCGGCCCCGAGATGCTCGCCGAGCACGTTGCGAGGTACGTCGACCAGGGCGCGCGCGTCGTCGGTGGGTGCTGCGGCTCGACGCCCGCGCACGTGGCCGCAATCGCGAAGGCGCTAGGGCGCTAACGACGATGCAGGGCGGTGCACGGTCGAGCGGCGTACTACTGCATGTCACGTCCCTTCCGTCCGGCAGGCTCGACGACGAGGCATACCGCTTCGTCGACTGGCTGGTCGAGGCGGGCCAGGAGTGGTGGCAGCTGTTGCCGGTCCACATCCCCGACGAGCTGGGGTCCCCTTATGCGTCACGTTCGGCGTTCGCCGGCTTCGAGGGATTGCTCGCGCCTCCCGGCTCCCTCACGTACGACAGCGGCGACGGCGAAGCCGGGGCGCCGGAGGGGGCGTGGCTCGACGAATGGGTGCGCTTCGCCGGCGCTGACGAGCGGAGGGCGCAAACGCGTTTCCAGCGCGAGTGGCTGGCGCTGAGGCGATATGCCAACGAGCGAGGCATCCGCCTGATCGGAGACATCCCTCTGTACGTGGCCGGCGACTCGTGCGACGTGTTCACGCACCCGGACCTGTTCGACCGCTCGGTCGTCGCGGGCGCGGCGCCGTCCACCAACCATCCCGAGGCTCAGCGCTGGGGGATGCCCGTCTTCGACTGGCCCGCTCACGCGGCGGACGGATTCGCGTGGTGGCTCGCGCGCCTCGAGCGGGAGCTCGAGCTGTTCGACCTGCTCCGCATCGACCACTTCCGGGGCCTCGTCAAGTTCTGGGAACTGCCACTCGACGAAACGGATCCGCGCAACGGTTTCTGGGGCGACGGGCCTGGCATCGCGTTCTTCGACGCCGCCCGCGAGCGGCTCGGCGGGCTGCCGCTGATCCTCGAGGACCTCGGCCACATCACGCCGGACGTCGACGCACTGCGGGATGCGATCGGCCTCCCGGGCATGAACGTGGTCGCCCGTGTCAGCGACACCAACTGGCGCACCGACTCGGTGCTGTACACCTCGACGCACGACTCCGACACCCTCGCCGGCTGGTGGCAGCGCTGGGGGCGCGAGAACCAGCCGCAGCTCGCGGCCGGCGCGACCTCGCGGGAGGGCGAGCATCGGGCTCTGCTCCAGAACGTGCTCGCCGTCGAGAACGAGCTGGTGATCATCCCGGCCCAGGATCTGCTCGGCCTCGGCAGTGAAGCCCGGATGAACCGGCCGGGCACGATCGACCGCCGGAACTGGAAGTGGAAGCTCGAGGAGCCGCTGTCCTCCGACCAGGCGGCGACGCTCGCTTCGTGGACCGAGGCGGCCGGCCGGACCGGGACGAGAGCGGCCCAGGCCGCGTAGCCCGCTCAGGTCTCGCAGACGGCGTTCGCGTAGCCCGAGCGGAAGGCGCTCGCAGCGCCCGGTCCGCTCGTCGAAGGTGTGGCGGTCGGTGCAGCCGGTGTCGTTCGCGAGCAGGTGGATCGATACCGAGGTCTCGGCCGAGGTCGTCCGGACGCGGTGGACGTCGTCGGCGGGAGGAAGCAACACGTAGTAGTCGCCGGGCGAGAGCGGCCGCCGGCGAGTCAGCTCGATCGTGCCGTCCCCCGGTGCGTAGAACTCCTCGTCCTGGTTCCCTCGATAGAGACCGACGAGACCCCAGGACAGGTGGTCGTGGATCGGCGTCATCGAGCCGGACGGGACGACGAGGCTGAAGAGGCAGAGCGAGCGGTCGGCGGCTCGAAAGAGGAGCCACTGGCCGATCCCGCCGCCCATGCCGCTGTCGGGCACGTCGCGCTGGAACTCGGCGGGGAGCCAGTCGCGGTCCGCGAGCGCCGCCTCGAACGCGGGCCTGATCAGCTCGCACGCGTCGGCCGCGCTCTCCGACCGTTCGATCTCCCCTCGCACCGTCGCGACGAGCGCTCGCACGAAGGGCGTGTCGAGCACGAACTCGTCGGCCTCGAGCGGCGGCAGTCCGTGGTGATCGTGCAGGTCACACATGGTCGCAGCGTATCCCTCCCCCGAGGTCCGGTGCACGGCTCGCAGTAGTGTCGGCGACATGCCGGCGTCCGCGTTCCTGCTCGCCTTCGCCGCCGCCTGGATCCACGGCGTCAGCAACGTGTTCGTCGGTCGCAGGGCAGAGCCCGAGGCAGCTTTTGCGTTCATGCTCGTCGCGGGAGTGATCGCCTTCGCGCCGATCGCCGTCTTCACCTGGGATGTCGACACCTCGGCGATTCCGTCCATCGCCGCGTCGGCAGCGCTCGAGCTCGGCTACTTCGCCTTCCTCGCGGCCGGCTACCGCATCTCGGACGTGAGCCTCATCTACCCCGTCGCCCGCGGCATCGCGCCGATCCTCGTCCTCATCGGCGCCGTTCGTCGTGCTCGGACACGGGACGAGCACCGGCCAGGTGGCGGGTGTCGTGGCGGTCGGGGTGGGAATCGTGCTCGTCCGCGGCATTGGCTCGATGGCACGCAGCGCAGACGCAAACGGGTTCCTGCTCGCGATCGCGGCCGGCGTGTTCATCGCCGGGTACACGCTCGTCGACAAGCAAGGGCTTCATCACGCAGCGCCGATCCCATACATCGAGCTGGTCCTGATCGGGCCGGCGATCGTCTACTCGCTCGCGATCTGGCGCCTGCGCGGGCCGACGGCATTCCGGCGGGAGGCGACACCCGGAGATCGCGATCGTCGGCGTGGTGCTCTTCTTCACCTACATCCTCGTCCTCTTCGCGCTCCGGCTCGCACCGGCCGCGAGCGTCTCGGCTGTGCGGGAGACGAGCATCGTGATCGCCTCGGGCCTCGCGGCGGTGATGGCCCACGAGCACGTCACCCGCATGCGCTTCGCGGGGGCCGTCCTCGTGGCGGCCGGCATCGCGCTCGTCGCGCTCAGCTCCTAGCCGCTGCCCTAGCGCCGCACCATGTTGCGGGCGATGAAGAGAACGTTCGCGGGACGCTCCGCGAGCCGCCGCATCAGGTAGCGGTACCAGTCGGGGCCGTACGGCGTTGCGACGAGAACGTCGTATCCCTGCTGCGCGAGGTCGACCTGGAGCTTGCCGCGCACGCCGTAGAGCATCTGGAACTGGAACCGCGAGGTCGGGATGTCGTTGTCCTCGGCGAACCCGATCGCGTGGGCGATCAGCGCCTGGTCGTGCGTGGCGACCGCGGTGAAGCCGCCGGCCGTGAGCGAGCGCTCGATCAGCCGCTCGTAGGCGCCATCGACGTCACTCTTCGCCGGGTACGCGACCGAGGGCGGCTCGAGGTACGCGCCCTTGACGAAGCGGAGGTTCGGCGTCGAGGTCGAGGAGCGACTCGAGGTCGTCCGGGGTGCGGTAGAGGTACGACTGGAGGACGGTGCCGACGTTGAGGTGACCCTCCTCCCGCAGCGAGCGGAAGACCCGCAGGGTCGGATCGACGAACGCCGACTCCTCCATGTCGAGGCGGATGAAGTTGCCGAGCCCCGCAGCATGCGTGACGAGCTCGCCGATGTTCGCGCGTGCGAGCCCCTCGTCGAAGGCGAGGCCGAGGTGCGTCAGCTTGAGCGCGACGTTGACCTCGAGCCGCTCGGCCGCGATCCGGTCGAGGATCTCCCGGTAGGCGACGACGACGGCGCGGGTCTCGGCCTCGTTCGTGACGCCCTCGCCGAGCAGGGTCGTATTCGCCTTGAGGCCCTTCTCGTTCAGCCGTCGCAGGACGACAACGGCGTCGTCGAGCGTCTCTCCCGCGACGAAGCGCGCCGCTCCGAGGCGCATCCCGTGCCGGCGCACGCCGCGTTGCAGGCGCGGGCTCTCGGCGGCGGCGAGGATCGCCTTTCTCAGCACGGACACGGGGCGGACTCTACCCCTGCGTCAGCCGCCGACGTGGCTGCCGTCGGCGCGCATCACGTACACCTCGGTCTGCCCGGGACGGGCGCTTCGGGCGCTGAGGAACGCGATCCGCTTCCCGTCCGGAGACCACGCCGGCGCGAGGTCGCCCGCAGGATTCCTCGTGAGGCGGTGCTGGTTCTTGCCGTCGGCATCCATCACGTAGATCTCGGCGTTGCCGTCGCGGTTGCTGACGAACGCGATCCGCCGTCCGTCCGGCGACCAGGCGGGCATTCCCTCCTCGCCCTGGACGAACGTGAGCCGCCGCTGGTGCCGCCCGTCGGCGTCCATCACGAAGAGGGCGTAGCCCGTGTTCTCCCGCAGGTTGCCGGCGCGGTTGCTCTCGAACGCAATCCGGCGACCGTCCGGCGACCAGGTGGGGCTGCCGTCGTTGGCCCGCGTGGTGGTCAGCCGCTTCCGGTGCGTTCCGTCGGCATTCATCACGTAGATCTCGTCGTCGCGGTTGAACAGCATCCTCTTGCCGTCCCGCGACCAGACCGGGGCCAGGTCGGCGCCCCGCGCGTGCGTCAGTCGTCGCTGCCCGCTCCCGTCGGCGTCGATGAGGTAGATCTCGTAGCCACCGAGGTCGGTCTGCGGCGGCGTCAGGTGCGTGAAGGCGAGCGTCGTTCCCTTCGGCGACCAGGATGGAAAGGCGTCCTCGGAGAGGCTCCTCGTGACCCGGCGACGCCGGCTGCCGTCGGCGTTCATGACGTAGACGTCCGAGTTGCCTCCCCGGGAACGAACGAAGGCGATCCGACGCCCGTCGGGTGACCAGGTGGGCGGCGACGTGTTCGCCTGATAGCCGGCCACGCCCGGCGACCCTGGGCCTGGCTCGGCCGCGCGACACGACGCCTGGGACGATCAGCGCCAGGGCTCCGACGGCGAGAATCCGCGACCGCGACAGCATCTCGTCAGGGATACTCCATGACATGAGCGATTCCGCCAACACGCCCGCAGCGCCGTCGTCTTCGGCGCGCGCAACCTCGGCCGGGCCGTGATCGACCTGCTCGTCGCCGACGGGTGGGCCGTGACGGGCGTCGCGCGCTCGGAGGAGACGCTCGCCGGCGTCACCGCCGCCGGCGCGCGAGCCGTGCAGGGAGACATCACCGACCAGGCCAGCGTCCGCGCGGTGCTCGAGGAGGCGGCCGCGGCCCAGGGCGGCGTCGACCTCGTCGTCAACGCCGCGGCGGCCTACGGCGGCGATCGCAGCGGCCCGTTCGGCGGCGGCCCCATCTCCGGCGCGCCGCCCGAGGCGTTCGACTCCTGGGCCGCTGCCCCGGCCCGCTCCGCCTTCGCGTTCCTCTCCGCGACCGGCGCGTTCCTCGTCGCACAGGGCAAAGCCGGCGACGGCGATCCAGGCGACCGGCGGCTCGTCGCGCCGCGCGGCTGCCGGCCGCGGCCTCTGGGCTGCGGGCGCATTCGGCGTCAGGGCGATCACGCAGGCGGCGGCGCTCGAGCTGCGCGAGCAAGGCATCCACGTCGCGCTGCTGATCATCGACGCGGGCATCCAGCCGCTCTCGGACGACGGTCCCGTGAACGCGGCCGCGGCCGACCCGCGTGAGCTCGCCGCGGCCGTGCTCTATCTCGCAGACCAGGGCGCGCGCTCGGCCACCCACGAGCTGCAGGTCACTCCGCTCGCGGAGCGCTGGGTGCCGTAGCAGCTCGTCGTCTCCAGGCGCTGCAGGCGGCGACGGCTCGCCCCGCTCGCGCCGACGCGCGCCGGAGGCATGCTCGGAGCCGATGATCGCCGCCAGCACGACGACGATCAGCGTCGCGACGACGAGCGCCGGAGTCGACGAGGCCGAGGAAGCCGACCAGCACGCACGCGATCGCGCCGCCGAGCCGCCGCTTGCTCAGCGTGCCCGCCATCACGAGCCGGAAGAGGACGTGGCCGACGAGGTAGATCACGGGACCCGCGACGACCGCGACGAGCTCGGCCGTCGTCAGCGTCTCGGTCGGATGCTGGATCACGAGCTCGTCGCCCACGGCCGAGACGATGATTCCCGCCACGAGCACGACGTGGAGGTACGTGTAGCCGTTCCGCGCCACCGTCGTCCGGTCGGACGCGAGCTCGAGCCGCCGCTGCGCGATGCTGGCGACGTAGCTGAAGTAGAGCCACCAGAACGCGGCCGTGATCAGGAACGCGAGGCCGAAGGCCGTCAGCCGGGCAACGCCGAGCGACAGCTGCGATGTCGTCGCGCCGGTGACCACGATCGACTCACCGAGCGCGATGATGATGAACAGCTGGAAGCGCTCGGCGAAGTGCGAGGTCTCGACATCCCAGGCCGACGGGTCGAGCTTCTCGCGGCCCGGCACCCGGTAGAGAACGAACGGCGCCGGTAATCGATCGCCGAGCGCCACGAGCCAGAGCACGGTCCGCGCCGGCCCGGAGGCAATCCCGCCGGCCAGCCAGAACACGCCCGAGAAGCAGAACCAGATCAGGATGTGGAGCGCAGGCTCGCGCTCGGGTGCGTCGCGGTCGGCGACGACGAACGTGAGGAACGCATGCCGGCCGACCTGGATCGCGACATAGGCACCGGCGAAGAGCAGCGCGCGGCTGCCGAACGCGTCCGGGATCGCGACGGCCATCAGGAGGCTGGCGAACATGATCGCGAGCACGAGCAGCCGCACAACGATCGCGTCCGGGTCGAGCACGTTCGTGACCCAGGTCGTGTAGTTCCACGCCCACCAGACGACGAGCAGGACGAGCAACGATCGCGCCGCGCCGTGCCAGGTCAGCTCGCCGAGCAGCAGATGCGAGATCTGGGTGACCGCGAGCACGAAGACGAGGTCGTAGAACAGCTCCAGGTTCGAGGCGTGCTGCTCCTCGTCGGCGGCGCGGTTGCGCAGGTAGCGGCTCATGGTCGCGCCACGTTAGCGACGACGGCGGCGGTCCTATACGCGGCGGTCCAATAGCATGGTGTATGTGCGCCTCACAGATCTCCACGACGTGCCACTCGACGACGACCACTGGGACTGGGGCGAGGCGCGGCCGGTCGCGACCGAGCACCGCGGCCGCTCGTGCATCTCGCTCGAGACGCCGGTTGCGACGGTGGCCGGCCTCGAGGTCGAGGACGGCGTGATCGAGCTCGACCTCGCGGTTGAGCACGGCGCGCGGCTTCCACGGCGTCGTCTGGCGGCTGTTCGACGACGAGAACTTCGAGTCGTTCTTCGTCCGACCACACCAGATGGGCAACCCGGACGCGGTCCAGTACACGCCGGTTTTCAACGACGTCTCGGCCTGGCAGCTCTACCACGGCCCCGGCTACTGGGCGCCGCTCACGTTCCCGCTCGGCGACTGGTTCACGATCCGCGTTGCTTTCAGGGCTCGCGGGCGGAGGTGTTCGTGGGTGAGACCGAGGAGCCGTCGCTCGTCGTCTCCGAGCTGAAGCACCCGGTCGCGCCCGGGCGGGTCGGGATCATGGCCGGAAGCCCGCCGATCCACGTCGCGCGCTTCGCGTACGCGAGCGAGGCGACGCTCGGCCCACCGGGCCCACCACCTGCCGCCCCGCCGGACGGCGTCGTCTCGCGCTGGCAGGTCTCCGATCCGTTCCCGGAGTCGCTCCTCGACGGTGTCACGGTGCTCCCGGGCGAGCTCGTGGCGGAGCGGTCGTGGACCGAGCTCGCAGCCGAGCCGTCCGGGCTCACCGACCTGGCCCGCGTCAACGGCATCCGGGACGGTCGTAACACGGTGCTCGCCCGCGCGACACTCGACGCCGAGCGTGGACGAGGTGCGCGCCCTCGAGCTGGGCTTCAGCGATCGCGCCGTCGTCTTCCTCAACGGGCGCGCGCTCTACCGCGGCGACGACACCTACCGCTCGCGCGACTACCGCTTCCTCGGCAGCATCGGCTACTACGACACGCTCTTCCTCCCGCTCGTCGCAGGTGCCAACGACCTCGTTGTCGCCGTCTCGGAGGACTTCGGCGGCTGGGGCGTCCAGGCGCGGCTCGCCGGCTGAAGCGCACTTCCTCTCGACAAGCGCGCCGAAAGCACACATGGTTCGGGTCTGGGAGGGGAGCGAGATGACCACCGAGGGACAACCCGACGAGATCGAGCCTGATCCGCGCGAGAGCGCGTTTGTGCTGCCGCCGCTCGACGGCCGGCCGTTCGCCGACGAGCGCGACAAGGCGCTGGCGGTGCTGCGGGTGATCGAGCAGGCGGAGCGCGAGCGCGCTGAACATGGCGTCGTTCCGCCGCCGCTCGGATGACCCAGAGAACGATGTCACACGGCTTTGGCGGCCCGACGGAGCCGGTCCGGGCGCGGCTCAGGCGCCGCGCGACTGAGGCAGGCTTTCTACAGCGCCGGGGGCGAGCCGCGCGCGAAACGAAAGGCGGAGGCCTTCCACCGAGCCGGCGACGAGCGTCCGGTCGGTCAGCTCCTGCTGCTCGGCCCGGTCGAAGAAGTCGAGGAACGCGCTGACCTTCGGCTCGGGCCGGGTCGGCCGTGATCCGGGCCGCCACCCGCAACGCAGCTCGAGCTGCGCGAGATCGGCTCGCTCGCCGTCCGTGAAGGTCGGCTCGTGCATGGCAAGCAAGCCCGCGAGCTCTGCCTGCAGCTGTTCGACTCCGTCGGCCACCGTGTCCTGCGGGCTACCGCAAGCGGTAGACGATGCGGCCGCGGTCGAGGTCGTAGGGGGAAAGCTCGACCCGCACGCGATCGCCGGGGAGCATCCTGATCCGGTACCGCTTCATCCGTCCTGCGGTGTACCCGATCATCTCGTGGCCGTTGTCGAGCTTGAGCCGGAACATCCGGTTGCGGAGGGCCTCGGTGATCTCGCCCTCCATCTCGATCTTCTCTTCCTTGACGGCGATGGCGCACTCCCTTCCGCGTGATTCTCATGGGCGTACTTCCATGGGCGGTGCGGCGCCCGTGGCCGCCGCCGAAGCGGCGACCACGGGCATCCTGCAACCGGACTACGAGACGACGACGACGTTCGTTGCCTCCGGCCCCTTCGCGCCCTCGCGGGCCTCGAACGTGACCTTCGCTCCCTCGGGGAGCGACTTGAAGCCGTCACCGGCGATGTTGCTGTGATGCACGAACAGGTCCTTCGACCCCTCGGCGGGCTCGATAAAACCGAAACCCTTCGCATCATTGAACCACTTAACGGTTCCTTCTGCCATATGAAATACACCTCCCACTACTATTTACGAACGCATTGGGAAGGCGCACTCGCGCAGACCGAACTCGCTCTAACTGTTGATCACAGTAGCAGCAGTTTCGGGAATGTCCCGTGTCAGCTCGCCGCCACGCTCCGCGGACGCTGCGAGCGACGACGCGGCTCTCCGCGTAGCGCGCGAGCTGGCGCGCCGCCACGGCTCGGCTGCGGTGCTTCGTCGCCGCCGAGCGCGGCGCAGCCGGCGGCGATCGTCGCGCTCGCGGTCGACAGCGCCGCGGACGGGCAGCTGTCCCTCGATCCGTCGTGCGCCTCCGTAATCGTGCGAGATGCCCTCGGTCGACCCGCGGCAGCGCACACGCCTCGAGAGTCGCGAATCGCTCCGGCTCGAACCGGCGTCGAGCGGAAGCGCGTCCGCGCCCGCAGGGCGTCCTCGAGCGGCCAGATCGTGGGTGGCCGCAGCAGCAGCGCGATCGCCCCGGCCGGATCGTCGGCGAACAGGCCGCCGTCGAGAAGGGTCGAGCTCGAGCTGCGACGAGCGGCAGCCAGTGGAGGAGGGCGGTACGCGCCACGACTCCCGAGCGGCCAGATCGCCGATCCTCACGTCGCAGCCGCCGTCGACGACGAGGCTTGCCGGGCACGGAGGTCGGTCGCGCCAGCCGTCGACAACGCGCCCACGCGCTGCCTCGTCGAGAGACGCAAGGCCCTCCGCCACGATCCACGCCGTCGCCGACGCGCGTTCGTCGAAGCAGAGCGCGCCGCGGCCGACCTGGCGTAGGCCGGCGTCGTCGCGCCGGCGCCGGGCGGGAAGAGGGCGGCGATCTCGTCGCCGCCGCGAGGCGCAGGGCCGCGCAGCCGCCGTTGCTCGGCGATCGCAGGGCGCCCGAGCTCGACCGTCGTCATGCCATCGACGCTAGCCCGGCATCACGCCGCCGCACAAGACGCTCTTTAGGACATGTCTCGCGAGGGCCGGCGCTCAGGCAGCCTGCGACCGCGACGTACTCGATGTAGCCGCGCACGTCGGCGACCGGCTCGGAGTACGCCTCGCCGAGAGCATCCTCCATCGCGGCCATGTAGTCCTCGGCCCACGGCCGGGAAGGCGTAGTCGATCGCGCGCAGGAACTCGAGCGTCGCCGCGAGGCGGATGTCGGCGATCGAGGGTGTCTCCCCGCCGATGAACCTCTTGCCGTCGAGGAAGAACGTGCGGTAGACGTCGAGCGGCTCCGCGATCGCGGCCTCGCAGGTCTGCTGCGCCACGGCCTTCGCGGCGTCGTCGGCGTCCGAGGAGCCCACCTCACCCGGATAGTGCGGGAAGGAGAGCGCCGCATACGTCGCCCGCGCCACGAGCGGGTAGAGCGTTCCGATCAGGTAGAACATCGCGCTGTCGACCATCGCCCTCTCGGCCGGCGCCTCGGGATAGAACTGGCTCAGGCCGTGCACGTTGCAGAGGTACTGCATGATCGCGCAGCTCTCCCACAGCGTCCCCTTCGGGAGTCCTCCCTCCTCGATCATCGGCGTCAGGTGCGCCGGGTCCTTGGCGAGGAACTCTGGCGTCCCGGTCTGGCCCCAGACGTCGACCTCGTCGAAGTCGAGCCCCGCTGCCCGGACGAAGACGCGGACCGTGAGGTTGTTGACGCTTGGCTTGAGGATGTTGAGCGTGATCGTGGACATCGGATCCTTCCTCTCGATGTGGGTCAGTACGGGTTCTTCGCCGAGCGATCGTCGGACAACGTCTCCCGCGAGCGCAGGACGAGATCCTCGATCGCGTCGGCGAGGTGGGCCTGAGCGATGTGGTGGTCGCCGCGCGCGACGCGGAGCTTGTGCGCCTCCAGCAGCACGTCGGCGTGGGTGAAGCCGTGCGGCGGCTCGAAGCGGTAGGCGGCCAGCTCGATCGTGAGGCCGAGTGGGTCGTCGAAGTAGATCGAGTCCATGAAGCCACGATCCTTGACGCCGCTGTGCTCGATCCCTCGCGCCTCGAGGCGCTCGACGGCCTGGTCGAACGTCGCCTTCGAGAGCGAGATCGCGATGTGGTGGACGGAGCCGGGGTCGGTCGAGGTGCGCGCCGGGTCGGGCGTGCGATCCTCGTTCGTGAAGACGGTGATCAGGCGGCCGTCGCCCGGATCGAAGTAGAGGTGACTCTCGCCCGGGTTGTCGAGGTTCGGCTGCTCGAAGACGAACGGCATCCCGAGGAGGCCCTCCCAGAAGTCGATCGACGTCTGACGGTTCGCGCCGACGAGCGTGATGTGGTGGACGCCCTGGCTCTGGAGCTTCTGCATCAGCCGTCTCCTTCCGTTCGAGGTTCCACGAGCTTCGACTTGTACTCGCTGCGCTGCAGGCTCCCCCACGGCACGAGCTCGACCTGCGCCTGGACGACGAGGATGTTGCGGATTCTCGCACCGATCGCCTCCGCGAGGCTCGCGTCCGGGGTGACGCCCGAGGCGAGCTCGACGCTGACCGGCAACGGCGGCTCCTGCTTCACGCCGGCCGCACGCGGGCGCACGAGGATGTTGCCGCTCACGTCCGGCGACGAACGCGCTCACGACCTCGCGCACCGCGGCCGGGAAGATGTTGACGCCTCGCACGATCAGCATGTCGTCGGTGCGGCCGAGGCAGCGGATGCGGGGCCCGGTGCGGCCACACGGGCAAGGCGTCATACGTACGTGAACGTGGTCCCGGGTTCGAAACCGGAGTAGCGGCGCAGCACGGTGACGGAGATGGGTGAGGACGAGCTCGCCCGCGGCGCCGTCCGTGAGCTCGATCGCCGCGCCCGTGTCGGGGTCGATCAGCTCCGCATGCACGAAGCCGCGCGCGCCGAGGTGCATGCCGTCCTGCTCCTCGCACTCACCCCAGAGCGAAGGGCCGATGTCGCCGATGCCCATCGCCTCCGTCACGCGGGCACCCCATCCCTCCTCGAGCCGAGCGCGGAATGCGGGCTCACCTCCGCCGGGCTCTCCCGCGACGAGCACCCGCTTCACCGTCGATCCGCGCAGATCGAAGTCGCGCTCGGCCGCCCATTCGACGAGATACGCCGCGTACGAGGGCGTGACGACGGCGGCCTCGGGCCGGAGCTGCTCGATCGCGAGCATCAGCCGCTCGGTGTTCCCCGTCCCGACCGGGATATGGGCGAGACCGATCCTGTCGAACGCGCCGAGCGCGGCACCGGCGACGAACGGCCCGGCGTTGTAGGTCGAGACGATGCGCTCGCCAGGCCCGACGCCTGACGCGGCGTAGCTCCGCGCCGAGCCGGTGACCCAGTTGTCGAGGTCGCCGGCCGTGAGCGGGATGTAGCTCGGCGTCCCGGTCGTCCCGCTCGTCGAGTAGATGCGGACGATCTCGGCCGGCTCCGCGCAGAGATGGGCTCCGAACGGATTCGCCGGCGTGCGGCTCGCGCGGAGCTCGTCCTTCTCGGTGAGAGGAAGACTGTGCGATCTCCTGGAGGCCGCCTGCGGCCTCCGCGGTCGTGAGGCCGGCAGCGCCGAGCTTCTCGCGGTAGAACGGCGAGCGCTCGAGGAGGTAGGCGAGCTGGACGGCGTAGCTCACCTCGTCGATCGCCAGCTGCTCGCCCCAGGGGAGCGCCTCGACCTCGGGCGGCATGCCGGCGACGGTACGCACGCGGTGCGCGACCGTCAAGGCCGACTGTTCCGAGACCTATAGGTATTCCCGCACGACGCCGATAAGCGGGGGATGCGGAACCGCTTATCGGCGTCGGCACTCCTGCTTCTGGCTGGTCTCGCGATCGTGCCCGTGCTCGTCCTGTGGCGGTTCGGTCACACGATGGTGATGCCGCCGCTCTGGGTTCACTTCTACGGCGTCGGAGTGAGCGCGCTCCTCGCGGCCGCAGCCGCCGTCGCGCTCCTCACCCAGGGAGCACGCCGTCGCGACCCACGTACCGTTGTGATGGCGGGCGGCTTCACGATCATGGCCGCGCTCCTCGCCGTCCACGGCCTCGTCACGCCCGGCGTTCTCGTTGGCAACAACGGCGTCATCGCCCTGACAGGCGCCGCGACGCTTCCCGTCGGCGCAGCCGTGCTCGCGCTCTCGGGGCTCGCGTGGTTGAACTCGCCCCGTTCGATCCCGTACGTGATCGCGCTCCAGGGTGCCATCGTGGTCGCGATCGTCGTCGTCAGCACGATCGGGATCCTCGAGCCGCGGCTCGTACCGGCGGTTCCGGCGGCCAAGTCGACCGCGGCCTGGGCTCTGCTCGCCGTCGGGCTCGTCCTCTTCGGTGCGCTCGCCGTGCGGGCCGCCAACACGTTCCTGCTCACCCGCCGCGCCGCCGACTTCGTCGTCGTCGTCGGGCTCGTGCTTCTCGCCGCCTCGCTCTACGCCGCTCTCGTGCTCACGTTCATGGACCTCGGCTGGTGGCTCGGGCACGCGGCCGAGCTCCTCGGGATCGCCCTCGTCGGCGGCTCCGTGGCGTACGACCTCCGCCGCGGCAGCCAGTCACGCCCGTTGTTCGGAGACCTGCGCACGGCCGAGATCGTCGCGGCCGAGGAGCAGTTCCTCGGCGCGCGGGTCCGGGCGCTGATGATGCGCCTCGCCGAGAAGGACACCTCGACCGAGGAGCACACCCGTCGTGTCGCAGCCCTCGCGGTCGAGCTCGGCGAGGAGCTCGGGATCCCCGCGACCACGGCTCCGGATGCTCGCGATCGGCGGCCTGTTGCACGACGTCGGCAAGCTCTCGATCCCCGACGTCGATCCTGCAGAAGCCCGGGCCGCTCGACGACGGCGAGTACGCGATCGTCAAGCAACACCCCGAGCGAGGCAAGGAGCTCCTCAGCGAGCTCGGCGGGTTCGATCCGGGCGTGGAGCGCCTCGTGCTCGACCATCACGAGCGCCTCGACGGCACGGGCTATCCGCGCGGCCTCCACGCCGGGCGACCTCGACCTCGAGACGCGCATTCTCAGCGTCTCGGATGTCTACGACGCGCTCGTCTCGCCGCGCGTCTACCGCCCCGCGTGGCCCGTCCAGCGGGCGATTGCGCTGCTGCAGGAGGAGTCGGGCACGGCGTTCGACCCGCGCTGTGTCGAGGCTCTGATCCGGATCGTGAAGCGCGACGAGCGCGCGCTCCCGATCGCTTCCTGAGCACTGGCGCTCAGCCGGCGGCGAGCCGCTCGCGCAGAAGCGGAATCACGTCGTCCGGCTGCGGGTAGCGGCCGAGCATCGACTTCGTGAACACGAGCTCGCCGTCGAGATGGACGTCGAAGATGCCGCCCTTTCCGGGCACCACCTCGAGCACGCCGATCCGTCCCTCCCACTCCTCGAGCAACCGCGCCACCAGACTGGCGGCGTTCGGTCGCGCGCTTCAGGGAACGCAGTACTCGATCCGGATGTCGTGGCGTGCGGCCATCTGCTGATTCAATCATGCGGAGCGCGCTACCAGGACTGCTCGACTACGGTTGGGACGAGATCCTCGACCGAACAGGAGCCGCCCGATGCAGTACGTGAACCTCGGAAACACCGGCCTGCGCGTCTCGCGCGTGTGTCTCGGGATGATGAGCTACGGCCAGTCCGACAGCAGGCCGTGGGCGCTCCCCGAGTCGGAGGCGGAGCCGATCATCCGGCGCGCCGTCGAGGGCGGCGATCACGTTCTTCGACACCGCCGACGTCTACAACGAGGGCGCCAGCGAGGTGATCACGGGCCGGGTGCTGCCGAAGCTCCTCTCGCGTGAGGAGCTCGTGATCGCGACCAAGGTGCGGATGCGGACGATGCCGGGCGAGAACGGCGTCGGCCTCTCGCGCAAGCACATCATGGCGTCGATCGATGCATCGCTGCAGCGGCTCGGGCTCGACTACGTCGACCTCTACCAGATCCACCGCTGGGATCCCGCGACGCCGATCGCGGAGACGATGGAGGCGCTGCACGACGTCGTCAAGGCAGGCAAGGCGCGCTACATCGGAGCGAGCAGCATGTTCGCGTGGCAATTCGCGAAGGCGCAGGCGACGGCCGATCGGGCCGGGACGACGCGGTTCGTCTCGATGCAGAACCACTACAACCTGATCTACCGCGAGGAGGAGCGGGAGATGATCCCGCAGTGTCTCGACCAGGGCATCGCCGTGATCCCGTGGAGCCCGCTCGCACGCGGGCTTCTGGCCGGCAACCGCAGCCGCGACGGCGAGAAGCTGACGATCCGCGCCGACACCGACTCCTTCGGCGACTCGCTCTACCTGCCCGAGGTCGACCGCCCGGTGATCGACCGCGTCGAGGAGGTCGCCGGCGAGCGGGCGTGCCGGGGGCGCAGGTGGCGCTCGCCTGGCTCCTGCAGCGGCCCGGTGTGACGGCCCCGATCGTCGGCGCGACGAAGATCGGCCATCTCGAGGACGCCATCGCCGCGGAGGCGCTGGAGCTGACGGCGGACGAGGTGGCGCGGCTCGAGGAGCCCTACGTGCCGCACGCGGTTTCGGGTCACGAGTAGCGAGTACGGTGTAGGAAGCGACCGCAAGGGGTAGGTGAACTCGATGGCACAGGCGAAGGACCCGATCGTGATCGTCGGCGGCGGCCGCGCCGCGGCGAGCTTTGTCGACGCGTACCGCGAAGACGGCGGCGACGCGCTGATCACGATCGTCTCCACCGACCCGAACCCGCCCTACAACCGGCCGCCGCTCTCGAAGGGCGTCTTGCGCGGGGAGATGGAGCCGCTCGCCGCTCTGGTGCACTCGGCCGAGGAGTACGACGACCTGGCCGTCGAGCTCCGCCTCGAGGCGGACGTGCGGTCGGTCGACCCCGAGGCGCACGACATCACCCTGGAAAGCGGCGAGAAGCTCCCCTACGGCACGCTCGTGATCGCGAGCGGCGCCCGCCCGCGCAGATCTGCCGGTCCCGGGCGGAGACCTTCCCGCCGTCCACTCGTTCCGGACGCTCGCCGATGCCACGGCCGTCGCAGAGGAGGCGCAGGAGGCACGCAAGGCGTTGGTCGTCGGCGGCAGCTTCATCGGCTCGGAGGTCGCCGCGTCGTTGCGAATGCGCGGCCTCGACGTGACCCTCGTCGAGCACGGCGATCTACTCACGCCCGCTTTCACCTCGCCCGTGCTGTCGGAGCAGGTTGCCGATCTCTACCGCGAGCACGGCGTCGAGCTCCTGCTCGGGGAGAACATCGAGGAGTTCCGGGCGAACGGCCAGATGCTGACGGGTGCTCGCACCGTCTCGGGGCAGGAGATCGAGGCGTTCGTCGCGGTCGTCGGCGTCGGGGTCGAGCCCAACACCGAATTCCTCGAGGGCAGCGGCCTCGAGCTCGACAACGGGATCGTCGTCGACGACCACTTCCGCGCCTCGATCGCCGACGTCTACGCGATCGGCGACGTGGCGCAGTTCGACGACGTCGTCGCCGGCCGGCGGCGCAGAATCGAGCACTGGAGCAACGCCCACAACCAGGGCACGTACCTCGGCGGGCTCCTCGCCGGCAAGCGCGCGGGGTACGCGGAGGTATCGGTGTTCTTCACGAAGCTGTTCGACCTCCAGCTGCAGGTGCTGGGCGACCCCGGCGGCGGTGTCGACGAGGTCGTGCTGCGGGGCTCGATCGCCGAACGCAGCCTGCTCGGCTTCTACCTCAAGGACGATCAGCTGGTCGGTGCCGTCGTTGCCGGCCAGGCCGGGGACATGGTCGAGGAGCTGAAGACCCTCATTCGCGACGACGCGAAGCTGAGCGACCACAGCCGCCTCGCCAACGAGCACGTGCGGCCGAAGGCGATCTTCGCCTAGAGCCTAGACCGGCTCGCTCGCGACGACCCAGATCGGGCCGTCGCCGCACTCGACCCGGCGCGCATCGCCACCGGGATCGGTGAGCCGGGTCTGCAGGAGCACGACCTGCTCCCCGTCCAGCTCCGCGGCGGGCGCGCGAAGCCCGGACATGCCGAACGTGAGGTGCCAGGCGCGCACCTGGTTGTGGATGAACCGGGCGGGCTGCGACCAGTCGACGCGCGCGTAGTCGTCGTCCTCGAAGTGACCCGCCCAGCTCACGCCCTCCTCGGATTGCGGGTCACCGGGATCGCCCCTGGCGACGCGATCGAGCGCGCGCTGGGAGCAGCGCGAGCGACGCCGCCTGCAGCTTTGGCGAGAACTCCTGAATGTCGACGTCGTCGTCCTCGATCGGCACCGTCCCCTGGGCGAGGATGTTGCCCGTGTCGAGCTCGGCATCCATCCGATGCCACGTCATTCCGAACTCGGGGTCGCCGTCGCGCATCGCCCAGGCGAGCGGAATCGGGCCGCGGTGGCGCGGTAACAGGGCCGGATGCAGGTTGACCGAGCCGAGGCGGGGCACGTCGAGCGCGGCCTGCGGGATCTTCCAGGGGAAGCCCTGGCAGAGCATCAGGTCGGGCTGGTAGGCACGCATCAGCGGCTCGATCGCATGCTTGTTGCGAGCAAAGAGGAGGTCGAGCCCCTTCGGCGCCGACGCGTCCGTGAGGATGATCCGCGGCGGCATATCGCGCTCGCTGTCTCGGCGCGGGGCGAGGAGTGCGACGGGCTCGTGGCCGAGGTCACGCAGCGCACCGACCAGCGAATCGGCGAGCGGCTTGATCGAGCAGATCACGAAGATGCGCCAGATCTCGGGCATGGACGGAGCCTATCCAGTGATTCCTATCCGGCTCACAGCTTCCGACGCTACCTTCACCCGACAAGGCCTGCATCGCGACCGAGGAGCAGATCAGATGGACCACCGACAACCGGCACCTCACCCCCAGCCGCGCAACGATTTCTTCTTCCAGAACGGCCCCCACCACGGCCACGACGACTGGTGGTACGGGCCGCTGCACGTTCTCTTCCTGCTCCTGTTCATCGCGCTGATCGTCGTCGCGGCCGTCTGGCTCCTGCGGCGGCTGTTCCCCGCCGTCGCGCAGGCGAGCGCTGTGGCTCCGGCCGCCGCCGTCGCCGCGCCTGGCACGGATCCCGCCATCGCCACGTTGCGCATGCGCTACGCGAAAGGAGAGGTCTCCCGCGAGGACTTCCAGCATGCGTTCGCCGACCTCACCGGGGCCGAGGCGCCGACCGGGAACGTGCCCGCCGCAAGCGCCGAGGACGAGCCCACCCAGTCGTAGGAGCTAGAGGCTTGGTGTGTAGTAGGGGTGCGTTTGGGGTGGTCTTGCACCAAGGAGCGTGTTCGACGAGGAGGTCGTCAAGGCTGGTTGCCTCGATGATCTTCTCGGCGGACGCGATCCGCAGCGTGCAGGGCCGCATCCAGACGTGCCACTACTACTGCACACCAAGTCTCTAAGAGGCGGTGCTGTCGGCCGGCCGTGGGGGCGCCGGCGGGCTCGCCGCCTCCGGACGCTCGCCCGGCGCTTCGATCGTGATGTTCGGGAGGATCTTCGCCAGCCAGCGCGGGATCCACCACGACTTCTCGCCCAGCAGCGTCAGCAGCGCGGGAACGAACGTCATCCGCACGAGCAGCGCATCGCAGAGAATCGCGATGCCGAGCAGGAGCCCGAACTCCTTCGAGACCCGGTCGGGGCTGAGCAGGAAGGAGAAGAACACCGACGACATGATCAGCGCCGCGGCGACGATCACACGGCCGACGCCCGCGACCCCGTCCTTGACGGCCGTGACCGTGTCCGAGCCATGCACGTGCTCCTCGCGAATGCGGCTCATCAGGAACACCTCGTAGTCCATCGAGAGCCCGAACAGGATCGCGAACGCGATCGGGGGCACGAAGCTCTCGATCGGGCCCGTGCGGTCGAGCCCGATCACGCCCATCGCGTGGCCCTGCTGGACGATGAAGGTGAGGACGCCGAAGCCGACGAGCGCCGAGAGCAGCGTCGTCAGCGCCGCCTTGAGCGCGATCACGGCCGAGCGGAACGCCATTGCCAGCACGAGGAACGTGATTCCGACGATGTAGAGCAGGAACCAGGGCGCGTTCGAGTAGATCGTGTCGCCGATGTCCGTAAAGGCCGCATTCGTGCCGGACACGTACGCTCGCGCCGTCGAGCCCGCGAGCGCCTCAGGGATCACCGTCTTCCGCAGGTCCGAGACGAGATCGTCGGTGCGCTGGTCCTGCGGCGCATACCGCCCGTTGGCGTTGATGATCGCGACGCTGGCATCGGCCTTGTTCTTCTCGTTGAAGACCGGCTTGTCGACCTGGGCGATGGCCGGCACCTGCTTCAGCGCCGCCACGATCTTGGCAGCTGCACCAGGATCCGACTGGAGATCGACCACGATCGGAATCGGCTCGGTGAAGCCAGGCCCGAAGCCCTCCGTGAGCAGGTCGTACGCCTTGCGCGTCGTCTGGTCCTTGGGCGCCGTGCCGGCGTCGGCAAGGCCGAGGCGGGACGTGAGCACGGGCGAGGCGAGCAGGAGCAGAATGACGCTGATCACCGGCAGGACGATCTTCGCGTTCCGCGAGACGAAGCGGCCCCACGCGGCGACGGGCGTGCGCGCCTGGCCCTCACGCGACTCGTCGACGGGCTTCATGCCAAGGCGGCCGCGGTCGATCTTGTGCCCGAGCAGGGCGAGCACGGCCGGAAGCAGGGACATCGCGAGCAGGACGGCGGTCAGCACGCCGAGGGCGCTACCGATCCCGAGCTTCGTGATGAAGTCGAGCCCGATCAGGGCGAGGCCGGTGATCGAGATGGCAACCGTCAGGCCGGCGAAGAGCACCGCCCGGCCGGCCGTCGCACCGGCCGCCGCAGCCGCGTCCTGGGGCGAGAGCCCATCGTGGAGGAACTGTCTGAAGCGCGTGACGATGAACAGCGTGTAGTCGATACCCACCCCGAGCCCGATCATCGGCACGAGGATCTCCGTGATCGTGTTGAAGTGGGTCAGGCGCGCCGCGAGGAAGAGGATCAGGAAGGCGCCGGTCACGGCGGCGATCGCGAAGAGCAGCGGGATCACCGTCGGCACGAGCGCCCGGAACAGCACCATCAGGATGAAGAACGCGACGACGAGGCCGATGATGTCGCTGATCCCCTGCTCTGGGGGCGCGCTCTCGGCCTCACCGGTGAACTCGGTCTGGATGCCGGCTGCGGCGCCGATCTCGCGCAGCTGATCCTCGAACGCGACGATGTCGGGCCGCGCGAGCTCGAAGCCCGTCTTGTCGAACTGGACGTCGAAGAAGCCGATGTGACCGTCGTCCGCGAGCTGGCCCGAGTCGGGTGCGAGCGGGTCCGTGATGTCCGCGACGTCCGACGGATCCTCGGCGAGGTTCTTCTGCGCCACCCTCGAGGCGGCGAGCATCTTCGCGATCGCCGCCTGGTTGAGCGGCTGCCCGTCCTTTGAGGCGACGACGACGCGCAGCGCGGCGCCCTTGCGGCCGCCGAACTTCGCCGTGATCAGGTCGGTGGCCTTCTGGGTGTCGGAGCCCGGGATCTTGAAGTCGTTGATCAGCTTGCCGTGAAAGGCGACGTTGAGCCCGACGAGGAGCACGACGATGCCGAGCCAGATGCACACGACGCGCCAGGGGTGGTGGGCGCAACGCCCGACGAAGCGCGCGAGACCACCCGTGTGGGCGACACGCGCTTCTTCCTCGCGGAGTGCCTCGTGGGAGGGAGTCTGATCGGTCATCTCGGCAGCCTAGACATATGCGTCGACTCCATGAGTCAGTCGGTGACGGCGGTCGGCATGGACTGAGACTCGTGTCCGTGAGCCCCGTGCCCGGTCACGGCGGCGCTCGTGCGCAGGAAGACGCCGCCGACCGTCGCGGCGGTGGCGGCGAAAAGCGCCCCGACGAGGAAGGCAGCGTGGTAGCCGCCGTTGAGCGCTTCGAGAGCCGAGTCGCCGGAGGCCTGCAGCGCGTCCGACCGCGATGCGGCGAGGCTCGCGAGGATGGCGAGGCCGAGCGCGCCGCCCATCATGAAGGCGGTGTTGACGACGCCTGACGCGAGCCCTGCCTCCTCCGGCGCTACGTCGCTCATGGCCGCGAGCAGCACCGGGTTGAACGCGATGCCCGCCCCGAAGCCGAGCAGCAGCATGGCCGGAAGCACGTCGACCCACACGTTCCCGTCCACCGGCGCTCGGGCGAACAGGAGCAGGCCGATCGACGCCAGGCCGAGACCGGTCGCGAGCGGGATGCGAAGCCCGAAGCGGAGCACGAGCTTGGCCGAGAGGCCGATCGAGAACGCTCCCATGATCAGGTTGGCGGGGAGGAACGCGAGGCCGACCTGGAGCGGGCTGTAGTCGAGAACGAGCTGGAGGTACAGGGCCGAGAGGAAGAACCAGGCGAACATCGCCGCCGCCCAGAGCACGCCGACGATGTTGGCCGTCGCGACGTTCCGGAGCCGGAAGAGGCCGAGCGGCACGAGCGGCGAGTGCACGCGCGACTCGATCACGAGGAAGACGCCGAGGAGCACGGCCGCGGCAGCGAGCAGGCCGAGCGTCTGGGCTGACGTCCACCCCGCGTCGTTGCCGTTCACGATCGCGTAGACCGCGAGCATCAGCGCCGACGTGACGGTGATGGCGCCGGCAACGTCGAGGCGCTGCTCGGACGCGGCAGTCTTCGCCGTCGGCAGGAGCCGCGATCCGAACAGGTAGACGGCGACGCCGATCGGGACGTTGACGAGGAAGATCCAGTGCCAGCTGAGCAGGTCGGTCAGCACGCCGCCCAGGAGCACGCCGATGCTGCCGCCGCCGGCGGCGACGAAGCCGAAGATGCCCATCGCCTTCGCGCGCTCGGCCGGCTCGGTGAAGAGCGTCATCATCAACGACAGCGAGACGGCCGAGACGATCGCGCCGCCGAGCCCCTGCACGGCCCGGGCCCCGATCAGGAATCCTTGCGAGCCGGCCAGGCCGCACGCGATCGAGGCAACAGTGAAGAGCGCGATGCCGATCAGGAACATGCGCCGGTGGCCGTAGAGGTCGCCGAGCCGGCCGCCGAGGAGGAGGAAGCCGCCGAAGGTGAGCAGGTACGCGTTGACGACCCACGCGAGCGAGGTCTCGGAGAACCCGAGGTCGGCCCTGATCGACGGCAGCGCCACGTTCACGATCGTCGTGTCGAGCACGATCATCAGCGTTCCGGCACAGAGGACGAAGAGGGCCATCCAGCGCTTGCGTGAGTCAAGGGTCATCGGTAGATCCTTCCTTCGGTTCGCGTTCTCGAGAGGTCAGACGGCGCCGACCCTCGGAACTCATCGGTGTGGCGCGACGATGAGTTCCGTGTCCTCGCCCCGTCTTAGCAGGGATGGCTAACCCTGCTGCGCAGACGATCGCGTTCGCGATCTGGGGCCCGATCGCGCGCGAAGACCTCCCCGGGCTCTGTGATCGTGTCTGTGCGCTCCTCAACGAGAGCAGCGCCACGACCGCGTTCTGCGACGTCACCGGCGTCGAGCCGGATGCCGTCACGGTCGACGCCCTGGCGCGGCTTCAGATGGCGGCAGCCCGCCTCGGCTGCCGGGTGCGGCTCCGCAACGCGTCGCCCGCGCTGTGTGAGCTGGTCGCCTTCATGGGCCTGCGCGACGTCCTTACGGACTGACGCGGCCTATGGATCGATCCGCTCCGGCAAGCCGAAGAGCGGGAAGACGGCGGCGGTGTCGAGGAAGAAGGTGAACTCGACGATGCGGCCGTCCTCGATCTCGAGCACCTGCAGCGCCCACGGGTCGAAGCCGCCGTCGGCGGCGGGCTTGTACTGCCCGAACGCCGGCGAGCCGTTGGCGCTGACCGTGGGAATCACGCGCGAGCCGCTGCAGCCGGCGCCGGGCCCGGCCCACCAGGTGAGGATGTCGGCGCGGCCTCGGAGCCAGAGGTCGAACGGCGGCATCGACTGCTTCGCGTCCTCCTGGATCAGCTCCGTGAGCGCATCCATGTCGTAGGCCTCGAACGCGGCGACGTATCGCGTGAGGAGCTCGCGGTCGGCCGCGTCCAGCTCGGCGGTGCTCGCGCCCGTGGCGGCGTCGGTGGTGGCCAGCGTGGCGCGAGCGCGCTGGAGCGCGCTGTTGACCGACGCAACGCTCGTCTCGAGCAGCTCCGCCACCTCCGTCGCCTGCCAGCGCAACACCTCGCAGAGGACGAGAACGGCGCGCTGGCGCGGCGGCAGGTGCTGCAGCGCAGCCACGAAGGCGAGCTTGATCGTCTCGCGCGCCACGGCGATCTCGGCCGGGTCGCTGTCCCCGAGCAGTAGCCCGGTCGGCGCAGGTTCGATCCACGTCACCTCGGGCAGCACGTGCAGGTTCGACTCGACCGGTTCGCGCGCCGGACCGAGATCCATCGGCCGCGCCCTGCGCTCACGCCCCTCGAGCATGTCGAGGCAGACGTTGGTCGCGATCCGGTAGAGCCAGGAACGAAGCGCCGCGCGCCCCTCGAAGCGGTCGTAACCGCGCCAGGCGCGGATGTAGGTCTCCTGCACCGCGTCCTCCGCCTCAAAGGCGGAGCCGAGCATGCGGTAGCTGTAGCCGGTCAGCTCGCGGCGGTGCTCCTCGAAGCGCGTCGTCAGCTCGTCCGGTGCGGCTGTGGCTGTGCGTGATTCCGGCACTCGTTCGATCTTAGAGATCCACTACCCCGGCGCGTCGGCAGCAGGCGGTAACTCCATGCCGGCCCGCACCGCCACGAGCGGCGTGTCCGGGACGGTGATGAACCCGCGGGCGGGACGGTCGAGATCGAAGGTGACGAAGAGCAGCAGCGTCAACAGGGCCGCGGCGAGCAGCGACCGTGACGAGCCCGCGGGAGAACATCGCAAGGTAGATCGCCATCAGCGCCAGCGCGGCCGCGGCGCCGATGACGACGACGAGCGAGATCGCCGAGGGGACCCGGTTGTTGAGCGCCGCGACGCGCGTCGTCTGCATGTCGATCATCGTGTTGAGGCTGTCGACGTAGAGCCGCGGCGCCGACTGGACCGGCTGGGCATCGAGCGACTGCCCTGCCAGGCTCCAGAGCTGGCGCTGGATCGCCGATTCGGCAGCGATCGCACGCTTCGCCGCCGCGCTGCCGGGCACTGCTTTGGAAAGGCCGATGCTCGCGTCGGCGTACGCGGGATAGAGCCGGAGTGACGCCGAGCGCATCGGCTCGTGCAGCGTCTGCGCCCTGAGGTACGCCGTGCCGATCGCGTTCGAGTCGTCGACGACCGCGGCCCGACGCGCCTCGTAGCGCGTCACCGCCATCGCCAGCGTGAAGGCGAGCAGCAGCGCGACCAGGGTCAAGGAGCGCGGCCTGCACGACGCCGAACGGCTCGCGCAGGGTCTCGGAGTGGCGCCGGAGGTAGCGGCCGGCCAGCGAGCCCGATCGCGGTCGCGCCGAAGAGGATGACGGCGAGCACGAGCGCGAGCTGCCAGCTGTTGAGCGAGAAGAGCACCCCGCCAGCCTAACGAGGTGCCCTGCTGCGCATAAGACAAGGCCCCGATCGCGCGGACTCCTCCCGAACCTCCCGAAAGGAGAACCGCATGACATCCACCGCCACCCCATTCCAGCTCGGCGACCCGGTCACGCACCGAGGGATCGTCGTCACGCCTCTCTTCCCCGCGCTCGATCCCGCGCGCGAGCTACATCACGCTCGACGAGGCGCTCCCGCGCGGCCTCGTGATCACCGAGACCTCCGACGCCGGCTCGGTGCCGGAGCTCGCCGTCGTCAACCCGCTCGGCGACAACGTGCTGCTGTACGACGGCGAGGAGCTCGTCGGTGCCAAGCAGAACCGGATCCTGAACGTCTCCGTCCTCGTCGGCGCGGGCGCCAAGCTGCCGATCCCGGTCTCCTGCGTCGAGCAGGGCCGCTGGGCGCGGTCGTCCGTCGACTTCGACACGGCGACGCACATCTCGCACGCTCATCTCCGCCGCCGCAAGGCCGAGATGCTCTCGGCGCAGCCGCTCGCTCGAGGCGTTGCGCAGAGCGAGGTGTGGGCCGAGATCGGCGAGAAGCAGCAGCGAATGTCGGTCTCGTCTCCGACCGGCGCCGCCCGCGACACGTTCGTCGCGCACGGCGACCGCCTCAAGGAGCTCGAGGACGCCTTCCCGCTGCAGCCGGGCCAGTGCGGCGCCGTGCTCGCGATCGGCGGCGACCTGTGCCTCGACGCCGTCTCGCGGCCCGGCGCGTTCGCCTTGCTCTGGCCGAAGCTGCGGGCCGGCTACCTTCTCGACGCGCTCGAGCGGCTCGACGGCAAGCCCACCCATGTCGAGCGGATCGCCGGCTTCGTCGACGAGATCGCCGACGCGGTCGTCAGCCGCGGCCCCTCCGCCGGGCTCGGCAGCGACGTGCGGCTGCGCGGCCCCGGCGTCGTCGGCTCGGGTCTCGAGCTCGACGGCGAGCGGATCCAGCTGAGCGCGTTCACGAGCGACGGTGGAGGCTCACGCGCGTTCGGGCGCATCGCCCGGCCCAGCAGGCGCCGGTAGAGGAAACTCCTCCGGGGCCGCTCCGAGCGAGTGGCCCCGGAGGCCGCGCCCGCCGGCAGCTGGCAAGGTGAGAGTCGCATGTCCGCACCTTCGAGCCACGCAACCGGCCCCTACGGCTGGCGCGACTTCGATCCGGAGGTCGTCGAAGGCCTCGTCGAGAACGATTCGCGCTTCATCAACCGGCGGCCAGGAGGCTGGATCGCCTGTCCTCTGACCGGGCACTACGACACCAAGCTCGCCTGGCGCGACGACAACTACCGCAAGGGCAGCCTGCCGGGTGGCAGCCCGCCCGCGAGCTTCCGTGCGGCGCCGACCTACGTGCTCGAGAGCCCTCTCGACAACATCATCGCCGGGCGGGAGTTGATCGCCGAGGCGGTCGCCGGCAGGTGGGGGCGCGCCGAGGCTGCACGGCTCGGGACCGAGAACAGCAAGGGCGCCCTGACGTGGAACGTGCTCCGCTCCCTGCAGGAGGCCGGCAAACTCGACCTCGCGACGCGCGTCCTTGCCGAAGTCGAGGCGACCACCGAGCCCGAGCTCATCTTCTGGGAGCAGCACGTCGAGCTCGAACGAACGGAGCCGTCGACGCCCCTGCTCGCCGTGCGTGAGGAGCTGGAGCACGGCCTGACGCAGCAGAACGGGCCGGACGCGTGCGTCCACGTTCCCGCGTGGGGTTGGGTGGTGGTGGACGTCACGTTCGGTGGCGGCTCCGAGACGCTCGACGATCCTGCCCTCGTCGAGGCGTGGCTCGCGCGCTACTCGGCGCCGTGCCCGGGCCTCTTCGACGACGACGCGATCCGGCGGGCACGTCCCCGCGACTTCCCTCACGAGCTGCTGACGACGGTCGCCTTCGCTCACCGGCTGAAGGGCGCGGGCGAGCAGGCGGTCGTCGTCGCACTCTCCCGAGAGAGCGAGCGGGTGGGTGTCGAGAAGTGGGTCGGCCGCTGCCTCGCCGAGACGGCGGACGTCGGCTTCCGCCGGGTCACCTGGGAGTCGCTCTACCGGGCCCTCGACGCCGACGAGCCGGAGCTGGCCGCCCTCCGCAGCGTATCTCGAGAACAAGAGCTACGGCCTCCGCCCCGCCTTCGCGCTCCAGGAAGAGCAACCAGAGGAGAGCTAGGCGACGCGCTCGACCCAGTCGCCGTAGAGGCTCGTGTAGGCGCCGCCGCGGGCCATCAGCTGCGCGTGCGTCCCCTGCTCCACGACCTGTCCGTGCGCGAGGACGACGATCAGGTCGGCGCCCTGGATCGTCGAGAGGCGGTGGGCGATGACGAAGGCCGTCCGCCCCTCGAGCAGGCGCTGGAGCGCTCCCTCGATCACGCGCTCGGTGCCGATGTCGACCGACGAGGTGGCCTCGTCGAGAATCAGGATGCGGGGATCGGCGAGCAGCGCCCGGGCGAACGCGATCAGCTGCCGCTGCCCGAGCGAGAGCCGGAAGCCGCGCTCGCCGAGCTGCGTGTCGTAGCCGTTCTCGAGCTCGCGGATCCAGCCGTCGGCGCCGACGGCGGCCGCTGCCCGCTCGATCTCGGCCTGCGTCGCATCGGGGCGCGCGAAGGCGATGTTCTCGGCCACCGTTCCGGCGAAGAGGAAGCCCTCCTGCGGCACGACGCCGAGCTGGCGGCGCAGCGACTTCTGCTCGACCTCGCGCACGTCGTGGCCGTCGATCGTGATTCGCCCCTCGCGCACGTCGTAGAAGCGGGCGATCAGCTTGGCGATCGTCGACTTGCCGGCGCCCGTCTGCCCGACGAGCGCCACCGTCGTCCCGGCCGGGACGTCGAGCGAGATTCCGTGCAGCACCTCGGGCAGCTTCCCGTAGCCGAACCGGACGTCCTCGAAGACGACGTGGCCGTCGATCCGCGGCAGCACGAACGCCGCCGGCGCGTCGACGATCTCCGGCTCCTCGTCGAGCACCTCCATGATCTTGTCGAGCGCCGCCGTGGCCGAGAGGAACGTGTTGTAGAGCTGCGAGAGCTGCTGCACCGGGTCGAAGAAGTTCGCCAGGTAGAGGAAGAAGGCGAGCAAGCGTGCCGACCGAGACCTGGTCGTGGAGCAGCAGGTAGCCGCCGTAGCCGAGCACGATCGCGGTCGCGAGCGAGGAGAGGAAGTCGACGGCCGGGAAGTAGAGGCCGCTGAGCGCGACCGTCTCGTAGTTCGCGTCCTTGTAGCGCGTGTTGATGCCGCGGAAGCTCGTCTGGTTGCGCGGCTCCCGCGCGTACGACTGGACGACGCGCATCCCCGAGATGTCCTCCGCGAACGTCGCCGTGACGAGGCCGATGCGCTCCCGCACGCGACGGTAGGCGCGGTTCGAGCGAACCCGGAACCACACCGTCGCTGCCGCCATCAGCGGGAAGACGGCGAGCGTCGCGAGCGCGAGCCGCCAGTCGAGCACGAAGAGCACGACCGCTGTCCCGATCAGCAGCATCAGGTTCTGGACGAGCGAGGTGACGCCGTCCGTGATCAGCGTGTCGAGCGCCTCGACGTCGTTCGTGATCCGGCTGATGATCGCGCCGGTGCGGTTGCGCTCGAAGTAGCCGAGCGAGAGCCGCTGCAGGTGGTTGAAGAGGCGGATCCGGAGATCGGCGAGCGCGCGCTCGCCGACCCAGCCGGTGAGATAGGTCTGCAGCGACGAGAGGCCGAAGGCCACGAGCCCGATCACGACGAAGGCGGCCACGATCCAGGCGAGCTTCTGGAGGTCGCCCGTCTTGATGCCCTGGTCGACGGCGAGCTTCGCGAGGAGCGGTGGCACGAGCGCGACGACCGTGAACGCGAGCAGCGCCGCGACCGCACCTGCCGTCCGCACCGGGTACGGGCGGGCGAGCCCGAACAGCATCCCGATCCGCCTGCGGCTCTGGCGCCACGACCAGTCGCCGACCTTGCTCCCCCGCTCCTCGGAGAGATGCGATCCCGCCTGCCAGACCTTCACGCCGCCCCGATCTCCTGGAGCAGGCCGTACTCGTGGATCTCCCTGAAGACGGCGCTGTGCTCGAGCAGCTCGCTCTGCGTGCCCGAGGCGACGATCCGCCCATGCTCGAGCACGACGACCCGGTCGGCGAGCGAGATCGTCGAGAGCCGGTGGGCGATCACGATCGTGGTGCGATCGCGCATCGCCTCGGCGAGACCTGCCCTGATCAGCGACTCGGTCGACGCGTCGACGGAGGCCGTCGCGTCGTCGAGGATCAGGATCCGCGGGTCGATCACGAGCGCCCGCGCGATCGCGAGACGCTGGCGCTGGCCGCCGGAGAGCGTGATCCCGCGCTCGCCGATCACCGTGTCGTACCCATCAGGCAGCTCCTCGATGAAGGCGTGGGCCTGCGCCGCCCGCGCGGCGGCCTCGACGAGCTCCTGCGAGACGTCCGGCACGCCGAAGGCGATGTTGTCGCGGACGCTCGTCGAGAAGAGGAACGGATCCTGCGAGATGACGCCGACCTCGCGGCGCAGCGAGCGCCGCGTCACGTCGCGCACGTCGACGCCGTCGATCAGCACGCGCCCCTCGTCCGCGTCGTAGAAGCGGGGCACGAGCGAGGCCAGAGTCGTCTTGCCCGAGCCGGACGCGCCGATGAGGGCGATCGTGCTGCCGGCCTCGATCTCGAGGTCGATCCCCGTCAGCACCGGCCGCTCGGGGTCGTACCCGAAGCCGACTCCCGCGAAGGTGACGCGGCCCGGGCCGGGCGCAAGCTCGCCGGCGCCGGGAGCGTCCGCCACCTCTTCCGGCTCGTCGATCACCTCGAAGAACCGCTCGCCCGAGGCGGTCGCGCGCTGGGCCTGGCCGACCCACATGCCGAGCATGCGCAGCGGCATCACGAGCATCATCAGGAGGAGGTTGAAGGCGAAGAAGCCGCCGATCGTGAGGTCTCCCTGGACGACGTAGTGCCCGGCCGCGAGCAAGACGCCCGCCTGGGCGAGCATCGGCAGGAACGTGAGGAGAGGCACGTAGAGCGCCCGCTGCGTGTTCGCATGGACGCTGCGCGTGAAGACGCGGTCGGAGGCGTCCCGGAAGCGCTGCTCGACCTGCTCCTCCTGGGCAAACGACTTGACGACGTGGATGCCGACGATCGACTCCTCGGCCACCGTCGCGACGTCCGCGAGCTGCTGCTGCACGTCGCGCAGGACCGGATGCGAGACGTGGCTGTAGCGGTAGGCGACGCCGACGAGCAGCGGCGTGATCGCGAGCGCGATCAGCGCCAGCTGCCAGTCGTAGAAGAAGAGAACGGTGGTGACGCAGAGGATCGTGATCACGTGCTGCGCGAAGAAGATGAGGCCGTAGCCGAGGAAGAAGCGGATCGTCTGCAGGTCGACCGTCGCACGGGACATCAGCTGCCCGGTCTGGTGCCGATCGAAGTAGCCGAACGAGAGCCGCAGCAATCGTGCGTAGAGCGCGTCCCGCATGTCCCACTCGACCGCGATCGCCTGCTTGCCCGAGATGAAGCGCCGGCCCGAGCATCAGGATCGCCCGCAGGAGGCCGACGGCGAGGATGGCGAGGATCAGGAGCGCGAGGTAGTGGCCGTCCTGGCCGCCTCGGAGCTCGTTGATCACGAAGCCGGTGAGCACGATCACCGCGATTGCCGCTGCCTGCGAGAGAACCGCGAGGATCGTCGACACGATCAGGGAGGAGCGGTATGGCCGAAGGAACACGATCAGTCGCATGAACGTGCGTGCATTGGAGACGGCCATCACCTCATGGTAGGTGCAGGCCGTTGGTCTACTCTTCGCGACAGTGCAGCTCCTGACCGGCATCTCCACCTCCGAGCTCGAGGCCAGGCGCGGGCGGCTGCTCGAGTTCCTCGACAACATGAGCCTGACCGGCTGCGTCCTCTTCGACGACCGCTACGTCCAGTACTTCACGAGCTTCAACTTCCTCGCCACCGAGCGCCCGGTCGGCGTCGCGATGAACGCCGCCGGCGAGCTGGCCGTCTTCGTCCCCGAGTTCGAGGTCGAGCGCACGCGGGCCGAGACCACCTTCGAGCGAATCGAGTCGTACCCTGAGTACCCCGGCATCGAGCACCCGATGCAGATCCTCGCGCGCGTGCTCGAGGACATGGGGATCGGCGGAGCGCTCGGGCGCCGACAACGACGGCTATCCCGGCATTCTCGGCTACCAGGGGCCGACGCTGAGCGAGGTGACGGAGGCCGAGGTCACGCCTCTGGCGCCGCTGATCGAGAGCATGATGGTGCGCAAGAGCGCAGCCGAGGTGGAGCTGATCCGGGAGAGCGCCCGCTGGTGCGAGCACGCCCACCGGTTGCTGCAGGAGTACAGCGTCCCTGGTTCGACCGAGGCACAGGCCGGCCTCCGGGCCGGCTACGAGACCACGCTCGCGATGCTCGAGGCGCTCGGCCCGTCCTACAGCGGCCAGCTGTCGTCCACCGACGGCGCGTCCGCCGGCTACCGCGGCCAGGTCGGCCGCCGCAGCGCCTGGGCGCACGCAGTTGCGCACAACATCCCGTTCGAGGCGGGCCAGGTGCTCGTCACCGAGACGGCGGCTCCCGTCTGGGGCTACAACGCGGAGCTCGAGCGGGCGATGGTCATCGGCCCGCCGACCGACGAGATGCGGCGCCTCTTCGACCACACGGTTGCCGCCCAGCAGGCGGCGTTCGATGCGCTACGGCCCGGCGTCACGTGCGCCGACGTCGATCGCGCCGTGCTCGAATACCTGGAGGCGAACGACCTCCTCCACTACTGGCGCCAGCACGTCGGCCACGGGATCGGCCTGCGCAACCACGAGGCGCCGTTCCTCGACGTGGGCGACTTCACCCCGGTCGAGCCGGGCATGGTGTTCACGATCGAGCCGGGCCTCTACGACGACCAGATCGGCGGCTTCCGCCACTCCGACACGGTCGTCGTGACCGAGGACGGGATCGACATCCTGACGTCGTACCCGCGAGACATCGAGAGCCTCACCATCCCTGCCTGAACGTGGGCGCAACATCCGCAGGCCCGACGCCCGCGTAGACCCTCGTATCCAGCCGCAACGATTGGAGGCGATATGAGGAAGCATCTCGCGACGGCCGTCGTGGCCTTTGTCGCGTTGACGCTCGTGTTCATCGCGACCGCGTCGGCGACGACGCCGAAGCTGACCGGCACGGTCGGTCCCGGCTACACGATCTCGCTCGAGAAGGGCGGCACGAAGGTCACGAAGCTCACGCCGGGCAAGTACACCTTCGTCGTCAGTGACAAGGCGACCATCCACAACTTCTCCCTCGACGGCCCGAACGACCTCGAGAAGACATTCACGAGCGTCCCGTTCAAGGGCACGAAGACGATCACCCTCACGCTCAAGAAGGGCACGTACAAGTTCTACTGCGAGGCGCACGAGAGCACGATGTTCGGTCACTTCAAGGTCTCGTAGACGCAACGACCGGGGCGCGCGCTCTGGCGCGCGCCCCCGCGCAGAACATGGTCGGCAGCCTTGCCGCAGCGGCCGCAAATGTCGGATACTCGCCCGGATGAGCTCGCAAGAGACGACGCTTGCTCGGCGCACGTTCCGGCCCGGGGTCTTCGCGGTCCTCGTCGGCGTCACGCTCGTGGCGTGGGTGCTCGTCCTGGCGCGGATGCGGGGCATGGATGCCGGCCCGGGCACCGACCTCGGCTCCGCTCGGCTGGTACCTCGGGATCTGGGTGACGATGATGGCAGCGATGATGCTGCCCTCGGCGACGCCGATGGTGATGCTGTTCTCGAAGGTCTCGCGGGAGTCGTCCCGCCGGCCCAAGCCTTGCGACAAGCCTCTTCGTAACGGGCTACCTGATCGCGTGGGCCGTATTCGGCGTGCTCGCGTTCGGGCTCTTCCGACTGATCCGCGCACTCGATCCGTCATTTCTCGCCTGGGACAGGGCGGGACCGGAGATCGCCGGCGCCGTCATCGCACTCGCGGGGATCTACCAGCTGACACCCCTCAAGCGCGTCTGCCTCCGCAGTTGCCGCACGCCGCTCAGCTTCGTCATGCACCACTGGCACAAGGGCGCCGGCGGGGCCGTTCGGATGGGGATCGAGCATGGCGCCTGGTGCATCGGCTGCTGCTGGGCGCTGATGGTGCTGCTGTTCGCCGTCGGCGTCATGAGCATCACGTGGATGGTGCTCGTGGCCGCGATCGTCTTCGCCGAGAAGGTGCTGCCGATCGGCGAGCAGGTCGCGAAGGTCATCGCCGTCGTGTTGATCGCACTCGGCATCTGGGTCGCGGTCGCGCCCGGAAGCGTTCCGGGCCTGACCCGTCCGGGAACCGAGAACGAGATGAACTCGATGCTTCGAGCGCCCGCGCGGGTGGTCTCGTGATCGACGCCGGCGGTGTTTCGAAGCTGACGCCCTGGCGGATCAGAGGCGCCTACTTCGAGTCGTGCAACTGCGAGGCGATCTGCCCCTGCCGGATGGTCGGCGGGGTCAAGGGTGGCCGCTCGACGTACGGGATCTGCTTCGGCGTCCTCTCCTGGCTCGTCGGCGACGGGCATGCGGGCGACATCGACCTGAGCGGCCTCGCGGCCGCGTTCGTGATCCGCTACGACGACGACGAGCCCGGCTCGCCGTGGAGCTTCGTCGTCCACGTCGACGAGCGCGGCAGCCCCGACCAGCAGACGGCGCTCGCGGCGATCCTCACCGGCGAGCTCGGCGGCGAGGCGGTGCTGCGGCTGCCGTGGGTCTCGAAGCCGAGCGAGCTGCTCGACGTGCGCTCGAGCCCGATCGAGATCGTCGACAGCCCCGACGGGCACGAGCTGCGCGTCGGCCGGGCCGTGACGCTACGCGCCAGCCGTCCCTTCCCGACGGATGAGGTCGTCGCCTGCGGCATCCCGGGCTACGACAAGCCGGGCGTCGAGCTCCTCGCCGACGAGCTCATCGTCGACGACGCACCGTTCGCCTGGGAGCTGCGCGGCAACTGCGCTTTCGCGAGCCCGTTCGACTACGCGTCGTAGCGACGGCGGAGAGGGCCTGTCATGCTGTCTCCAGGCTGTAGCTCGGGCCTTCGTCGTCGTTTCAGGAAAGGACGCGATGTCCAGCACGACAGTGCGGCAGCTCCAACTCGATGAGCTGCCCGGCCTCGAGGGCGAGAAGCTCGGCACCTCGGAGTGGCACGAGATCACGCAGTCGCAGGTGCAGATGTTCGCCGACGCGACCGGCGACCAGCAGTGGATCCACGTCGACCCCGAGCGCGCGACGAGCGGGCCGTTCGGTGGGCCCGTCGCTCACGGGTTCCTGACCCTGTCCCTCGAGCCGGTGCTGCTGGACGAGATCTTCGCCGTCGCCGGTGGTGGCACCGTCGTGAACTACGGCCTCAACAAGGTGCGGTTTCCGGCACCGGTTCCCGTCGGCGGGAAGGTGCGCATGCACGCCACGCTCACCGCCGCGCAGGTGCGACCGGACGGCAGCCTCGAGGCGATCCTGGGGCTCGAGTTCGAGCTCGAGGGCGGATCCAAGCCCGTCTGCGTCGCAGAGAGTATCTTCAGATACATCCCCACCAAAGCCTAGAACGGAGCCCGATGTCGTCTGCCACGCGCGAGGAAGACCAGAGCACGACTCCGGATCCTGACTGGGGGCTTGGAGCGGTCGCCGATCCTGTGGCCTTCGGCGGGGCGCTCGTCGACCTCGGCAAGAGGCTCGCCCAGGATCCCGTGACGGTGGCCGGTGTCGGCTCGCGCTTCATGGCCGGTCTCGCAGAGGCCGGTGTCGCGGTGACGGCTCGGGCGCTCGGTGCGAAAACCGCAGGCCCGGCTGAGGTCGATCTCGGCGACCCCCGGTTCAAGGATCCGACCTGGGACTCGAACCCGCTCTTCTACGGTTGGCGCCAGGCGTATCTCCTCTGGGGTGCGGCCATGCGCGAGCTCTCGGCTCCAGGCCCGGACGACGGCGAGCTCGCGGCCAAGGCGGAGTTCGTCACGGGCCAGATCGTCGACGCGCTCGCGCCCACGAACTTCCTGCCGGGCAATCCGCTTGCGCTCAAGCGCGCCTTCGAGACGGGTGGGGCAAGCGTCGCGCGTGGGTTCCTGCAGTTTCTCGACGACGTGGCGAACAACGGCGGCTGGCCGCGCCAGGTCGACAAGAGCGGATTCACACTCGGGGAGAACCTGGCGGCCACTCCCGGCAAGGTCGTGTTCCGCAACGACCTCATCGAGCTGATCCAGTACGCGCCACAAACCGCGACGGTGTTCGCGACACCCATCGTGCTCAGCCCGCCGTGGATCAACAAGTACTACGTGATGGATCTCGCCCCGGGGAAGAGCTTCGCGGAATGGGCGATCACGCACGGGCACACGGTGTTTGCGATCAGCTATCGCAATCCCGACGAGTCGATGCGCGACCTCGGCATGGAGGACTACATGCGCAACGGTCTCCTTGCCGCGCTCGAGACGATCGGAGAGATCACCGGCGCCGACGAGATCAACATCGCGGCACTCTGCCTCGGCGGCACGCTCACCTCCGTGCTGCTCGCGTACCTCGCACGGCCCGATGTGGCCGGGCCGAAGGTGCGATCGGCGACGCTCCTCAATACGCTCGTCGACTTCAGCGAGCCTGGTCCGCTCGGGCACTTCGTCGACTCGACAACCGTCGGCAGGCTCGAGGCGCGGATGGCGAAGAAGGGATTCCTGCCGGCCGACCAGATGGCAGGCACCTTCAACCTCCTTCGCGCCAACGACCTCATCTGGCGCTACGTCTCCGCCGGCTGGCTGATGGGCGAGAGCCCACCGGCCTTCGACATTCTCGCCTGGAACGACGACGCAACGAGGATGCCCGCGCGGATGCACTCCGAGTACCTGCACTCCATGTATCTCGAGAACCGGCTGGCGACCGGAACGCTCGAGATCGGCGGCGGCCCGGTTTCACTCGACGCCAGCGAAGCCGACATGTACGTCCTCTCGGCCCGCGAAGACCACATCACTCCCTGGCGCGGCTGCTACCGCACGACCTCACTCGTCGGCGGGCCGGTCCGCTTCGTGCTCACCTCGGCCGGTCACATCGCCGGGATCGTCAACCCGCCCGGCCCGAAGCGCAGCCACTTCGTCAACGACGAGCTCGCCGCCGATCCCGATACGTGGCTGGCCGGAGCGACAGAGGTGCAGGGATCGTGGTGGGAGGACTGGGCCGAGTGGATCAGCACGCGCGCCGGAAAGAAGCAGAAGCCTCCCACGCTCGGGAGCGACGCCAACCCACCGCTCGCGGACGCGCCGGGGACCTACGTTTTCGGCTGATCGAGAGTCTTGATTGACATAGTACGCAAGATCGCGTACTATGTTTAACAGTCATTGTCCCAGCAGAAAGGTCCCACCATGCCGACTTCCACCCCCACCCCGATCGAACTCTCCAAGGCCCTTCAGGAGCAGATCCTCTCCGCGATCAAGCAGAGCCAGGAGATCGCCCTCGGAGGCATCGAGCTCTGGGCCTCGGCCGTCGCGCCGTTCGCGAAGACCGTGGAGAACCCGTTCGCGGCCGACCTTCCCAAGCCCGCCGATCTCGTCGCCAACTCGTTCGGCTTCGGCGAGAAGCTGCTCGCCTCGCAGAAGGAGTTCGCGCAGAAGGTCGTCGCGACCGCAGCGCCGGTGCTGAGCCCGAAGCCCGTCGCCGACGCCAAGTCGTAGCACCGATACCAGCGCCGGGAGGGCATTGCCCTCCCGGCGGCTACGGTTCTCGCATGGAACCCGGCGAAGACGTCTGGCAAGGCCACCTCGAGGCGCTCGGTGCCTACATTCGCACGCAGCGCCAGCTCGCCAACCTCACGCTCCGGGAGATGGCAGGGCTCGCAGACGTCTCCAACGCCTACCTGAGCCAGGTCGAGCGCGGTCTGCACCAGCCCTCGATCCGCATCATCAGCTCCCTCGCCGAGGCGCTCAACCTCTCCGCCGAGACCCTCCTCGCCCAGGCGGGCCTGATCGACGAGGACGACGCAGCGGAGCCCGCCGCGGCTCCCGAGCCCGGCCCGGCCGCCACCGTCGCCGCGATCCTCGCCGACCCGACGCTCACCGCCCAGCAGAAGGAAGCGGTGCTCTCCGTCTACAAGACCTTCTCGGCCTCGGCCGCCGATCCGGCCGCCGACGCCGACGACGACGCGCGCTGAGCTCCCTCGCCGGGAGCCTACGCCGACGCGGCGGCCGCCATCACTGCCTCGTCAGCGATCAGCTCTTCGAGCGCGTCGTAGACGTCCTGCACCTGCGCTCGCGTGAGTGAGTCGACATCTCCCGTGCCCGTGACCCGCTCGACGAGCGCGGCGACCTGCTCGGGGTCGGCGCTGCCGTCCAGGCAGATGAGCCCGGCCGAGCGGGCCATGCCGAAGACCCGCCGGATCTGAGGCTCCGACGCGGGCCGCGTGTCGCCGCGAGAGCGGAGGCGCATGTAGGCGCTGTGGTCGAGCTCTACCGTCTCGGGCGCGATGCCCTCGTCGAGCAGCACGCGGAGCAGCGCCGTCGTCGCGAGCACGTCGCTCATCGCCTCGTGCGCGTCGTGCAGCTCGATCCCGCGGCGATCGCAGATCGACTGCAGGCGGTGGTTGTCGGCGAGCGGGTCGAGCAGGCGGAACGCCTCGAGCGTGCACGCGACGGCGGCCGGCTCGTAGGTGATCCCGTCCCGCGTGAAGGCGCTCTGGAGCATCCCGAGGTCGAAGCTCGCGTTGTGCGCGACGAAGACGGCGCCGTCGAGGATAGCGGAGGAGCTGGCTCGCCAGCGCCACGAACGGCAGAGCGCCGCGCGACGTCCGCGTCGGCGATGCCGTGCACCGCCGTTGCTTCTGCGGGAATCGGTCGCGACGGGCGGACGAGGCGTCGTGAACCTCTCCGTCTCCACCCCGTCGGGATCGAGCCGGATCAGCGCCAGGGAGACGATCTCGTCCTCGACGCTGCTCGTCCCTGTCGTCTCGCAGTCGAAGACGACGTAGGCGAGCGGCGGCGCGACGTCGCCTCGCTCGGCGACGCGGCCGGGGAGGCCATCGCGCTCGGCGCGCGACACCGGAGGGAAGAGATCGAGGACGAGCTGCAGGGGCATCTACCGAGGATGTCCTCGGGATCGGACGGCAGCCTTACGCACGCGAGCCCGGATGACAGGCTGAAGCCTGTCACCGCGCGGCGACCGGCTTTAGCCGGTCGTCCGGGCTCAGGTTCGCCTTACCCCTCTCGCTGCATCGCCGCGTCGAACGCGACATCCGACGGCGCGAAGTCGGTGCGGCGCACGAACGCGAGCGCGTCCTGCGCGCCCCACGCACGATCCATGCCCGAGTCCTCCCACTCGATCGAGAGCGGGCCCGAGTATCCGATCCGGTTCAACGCGCGGAAGAACGCCTCGAAGTCGACGTCTCCGTGACCGGGCGAGACGAAGTCCCAGCCGCGCTGCGGCTCGCCGAAGTTGAGATGGCCGCCGAGGATCGAGCTGCGGCCGTCGAGGAAGCGGCGCGAGTCCTTGACGTGGACGTGGTAGATCCGGTCGGCGAACTCGATCGCGAACGCCGCCGTGTCGAGGAACTGGTGCGCGAAGTGGCTCGGATCGAGGTTGATCCCGAAGCCGGGCCGGTTGCCGATCGCGTCGAGCGCCTTGCGCGTCGTCACGAAGTCGTAGGCGATCTCGGTCGGGTGCACCTCGAGCGCGAACTTCACGCCCTCCGCGTCGAAGACGTCGATGATCGGCCCCCAGCGCTCGGCGAACTCCTGGTAACCGCGCTCGATCGCGCCGAAGTCGTTCGGTGGGAACGAGTAGAGCATGTGCCAGACGGGCGAGCCGGTGAACCCGTTGACGACCGGGACGCCGAATGCCGCCGCCGCGCGCGCCGTGTCCTTCATCCGCTCGGCTGCGCGCTGCCGCACTCCCTCCGGGTCGCCGTCACCCCAGATCTCGGGCGGCAGGATGCTCTGGTGGCGGAGGTCGATCGGGTCGGCGACGCACTGGCCGACGAGATGGGCTCCGATCGCCCAGCAGCCGAGCCCGTGACGCTCGAGCAGGTCGCGCTGCTCCTTCGCGTAGCCCGGGTCGGAGACCGCCCGATCGACGTAGAAGTGGTCACCCCAGCAGGCGAGCTCGACGCCGTCGAATCCCCAGCGCTCGAGGTCGATGACGAGCTCGGTGAGCGGCAGGTCGGCCCACTGGCCGGTGAACAGGGTGACGGGTCGTGCCATCTCAGCCTCCTCGAACGTCGTGACGGATGAATCAGGATGCTTTCACAGACACGGAGCCTGCGGCGCCAAGAGGAACGGTTCCGGCCTTCGGTCCCGAGACGACGACCTCGACCGCATGCGCCTCGGCCGGCCGCCCCGTCGGCAGCCACGGCCGCCCGGCGCGGCAGAGGATCAGCGTTCGCGCCTTCTCGCCGACGAAGGCGAGTCGCGCCTCGCCCTCGACGGTGCCGTCCCAGAGCTGGAGGCCGAGCTCGCGCTCGAGCTCGGCGGCCGTCGTCGGCGGATCGCAGACGATGCCGATCTCCGAGATCCCGACCAGCTCCGCGGCGTCGAACGGCCCGGTCACGCCTCGCTCACCGATCCCACGATGGGCGATCAGCTCGACGATGCTGCCGGCCGGATCGTGGAAGTAGAGAGCCAATGCGTCCCAGTTCGTGAAGTCGAACACGACCTCGCCCGTCTCCCGGTCGGGGAGGAGCTCGACGCGCTCGCGCGCCCAGGCGAGAGCCGCGTCGAAGCGGTCGCCGGGGACGAGGAGGGCGAAGTGGTAGTACGGCATGCCGAGCGGCTGGTTTGAGCTCGAGCGTCGACTCGCCCACCTCCACCGTGAAACCGCCCGCCTCCGCGGCGGACGTCGGAAGCCGGAGGCGGTCGCCGTAGAACGCAGCGAGCTCCGGCAGGAGATGTCTGCCGGTGCCTCGAGACAGGCTCGACAGTGGGACGAAGCGCGGACGGGCTGAAGCCTGTCGCCTCAAGGCACGTCGGAGTCCGGGATCGCCAACCGCCTGCGAATGCGCCAGCTGCCGTCCTCGCACTTGAGGAGATCGTCTTCGTATCGGCCGGTGGCGAGCGTCCGTGGCGGGCCGTCCAGGGTGGCGATGAGCACCAGGTACGACAGCGCTCGCGCCAGGCCGTCGGTTTGCTCGAGGACGACGAGGTTCTCGCGATATGGCGCCGCTGCTCGGGCTGCATGATGAGCCGCTTGGCGACGAGACCCTCGATAATCGCATCCCGTCCGCGCATCACAGACGGCACATGACCAACACGGCCCTGGATCACGAACTCCGCATCCTGGGTGAAGAGCCGTTCAGCATCTCCCGGTCGCCGGAGTCGTAGGCGTGGGCGTATCGGCCCAGCAGATCGAGGATGTCGAGCCGGTCTCGCTCGTAGCTCATGCGCAGCTCCTTTCGTTGGCGTGGCGCTGTGTACCGGTAGGCTGGCGGCGTGCCGACGCTGCATGCTCAGGCGGAGTTGATCGAGCGGGTTGCGTCGTATCTCGCCGGTGAGCCCGAGGCGCTCACCGACCCCTACCCTCTGTTCGCCGCGCTCCAGGAGCACGAGCCGGTGGCTGACCTGGGATCGATCGTGGTCGTCTCGCGCTACGAGGACGTGAAGGCCGTGCTTCGAGACCCGGTTCGGCTCAGCAGCGCGACGTTCGTCGGAGACCGTGCCAGTGAGATGCTCGCCGGGATGAACGACGAGGAACGCCGCGCATTCGAGTCGTTCGCCGCATTCGACCGCAGCGCGATGCAGCACTCCGACGGTGACAAGCACGCACGACTCCGCCGGATCGCGCACCGCGCCTTCACCCCCGCTCGGGTCGCGGAACAGCGAGCCGCGGTGCAGCAGTTCACGGAGGCGCTGCTCGAGCCGCTCACCACCGGAATCGTCGACCTGAAGCCGTTCGCCTACGAGCTCCCGCTGATGGTCATCGTCGACATGTTGGATGGTCAGCAGTCGGACCGGGAGAGGATTCGTGCCTGGTCGGAGGACATCGGGAACAGCCGAGGGGTGACGAACGGCTCGCTCATCCTCGCAGCGCACCATGCGATCGAGGCGTTTCGCTCCTACGTCCTCGCGCTCGTCGACGAGCTTCGGCAGTCGCCTCGAAGCGGCAGCCTCGTCGGCGCGTTGATCGAGGCGCACGAGGGCGAGCGCCTCACCACCGAGGAGCTCACGACGATGTTCATCGTCCTCCTCTTCGCCGGCCACGAGACGACGACGAACCTGATCTCGATCGGGGTCAAGGATCTCCTGGAGCAGCGCGACCAGTGGGACGCGCTCTGCGCCGATCCGAGTGGCAGATCCGCGGGCGCGGTCGAGGAGCTTCTGCGGTTCTCGAGCCCCGTCCAGACGATCAACCGCGTCGCCGTCGCTGATCTCGAGATCGCCGGCGTGCCCATCACGGAAGGGCAGGCGGTCATCGGGCTCCTCGGCGCAGCCAACCGGGATCCGAGCGTCTTCGACCACGCCGACCAGCTCGACATCGAACGTCCCTCGAATCCCCACCTCGACCTCGGCTTCGGTCAGCACTTCTGCCTTGGCTCCGCGCTCGCCCGCCTCGAGGGCCAGGTCGCCCTGACGACGCTCGCGACGCGCTACCCGGGAATGCGACTCGCCGCCGAGCCGACCGAGCTGCGGTGGGGAGGCAATGCGATGCTGAGGAAGCTCGCCGGCCTGCCCGTCTCGCTCGACCCCGTATCGGCCTGACGGCGTTCAGACGAGCGCTCGCAGGACGCGCACCTCGCTCGCGTCCGCGCGGAGGCAGGCGCCGCGAATCACGGCCCACGCCCGCATGCGCTGCTCGTCCAGTCCTGCCGCCGCGAACGCCGTGAGCCGGCGCTCGGTCACCGCGAGCGTCATGGTCGAGCCGAGCGGGTTCCAGAGGAACGACGGCACGTCGTACTCCGGCTCGCCGAGCATCGCCTTCGTGTCGATCGCGAGGAACCGATCACCGCTGCTGAGAATGTTGTGGTGGTGGAGGTCGCCGTGTACCAGCACCGCCCGCCCCACATCGAGGGACGCATACAGCTCGCGCGCAAGCGGAATCAGGTCGCGCCGCTCCTGATCCGCGAGCTCCGCCTGGTCGAGCCAGCGCGGGACGTGGTCGCCGATCCAGCGGAAGGGCTCCGCCGCAGGACGCCAGAGCCTCGTGCCGACCTCGACCGCAATCGCGGTCGCCTCGTCCTCGGGGAGCTGCGAGATGTCGGTGCCCGGCCGGGCGCGCTCCAGGAGGAGCGCTCGCCGCTCGCGATCGCGGCGCAACAGGCGGACGGCACCGTCGCCGTTCCAGAGCGCGAGCGCATCGGCCTCCTCGTCCGATTCGTCGTCCTCGGGCGGCGTCACCTTCAGCACGGCGCTGTCGCCCGCGGGTGCGACGTACGAGTAGTTGGACATCGCGAAAGGCGGCCCGAGCTCCAGATCCCAATCGGCGGCAACCTCTGCTGCGATCAGGGCGAGCGGCTCGAGGTCGGTCGGGCTCATGCGGCGCGCACCTGCACCCGGGTGAGCCTATGCGAACCGGCCATTGCATAGGATCGGCGCATGAGACTCCATCACCAGCCCCGTTCCCGGTCGACGCGCGTGCTCTGGCTCCTGGAGGAGCTCGGCGCCCCCTTCGACCTCACCGTCATGGCCCGCGAGGCCAAGCAGACGCCCGAGTACCTCGCTCTGCACCCGCTCGGCCGCTCGCCCGCGCTCGAGACCGACGAGGGCCCCCTCTTCGAGTCCGCCGCCCTGATCCTCCACATCGCGGACCAGCATCTCGACGCCGGCCTGATCGGCCCGCTCGGACTCGTACGCGCGCGCCCTGCAGTACCAGTGGTGCTTCTTCGCGATGACCGAGAGTGAGGCCGCCCTGATGGACATCGCCCGCCAGGTCTGGAGTGACGGCGAGCCGGACGCCGGCATCATCGAGCGCGCCGCCAAGCGCTTCACCGCGTCGGCAGGCGTCATCGAGGCCGCGCTCGGCGATGACGACTACCTCGTCGACAACTCGTTCTCGGTCGCCGACATCGTGGCCGGGTCTGTGCTCGGCTTCGCGCGCACCGGCGAGCTGACCGAGCTCCCAGCGGGCGTGGTTCCGTACATCGACCGCCTCGAAGCACGCCCGGCACGACAGCGGGCGACCGCTGTCGCTCTCCCGGTGCCGGGATGACGCTTTGACGCTGTGAAGAGGCTCCGGCCGGCTGCGATCAGGCTCATGGGCCGCAGCCACCGTGGCCTCTACCGGCTCAGCCGGGGCCGAGTGCTCGGTCGTGTAGCCGGGATGCCGGTGCTGCTCCTGACGACGACCGGTCGTCGCTCGGGCCGTCCGAGGACGACGCCGCTGACGTACTTCGAGGTCGGCGAGGAGCTGGCGATCGTCGCCTCGAACGGCGGCGAGGACAGCCCGCCGCGGTGGTGGCTGAACCTGGAGGCCGAGCCGCGCGCGACGATCAGGGTCGGCTCGCGCTCCGAGGCGATCGTCGCACGCACCGCCAGCGCGGACGAGCGCACCCGCCTCTGGCCCGTGATCACCGCGGCGCACGCGGGGTACGCGGACTACGAACGGCGCACCAATCGCCCGATCCCGGTCGTGTTGCTGGCTCGGGCCGGGACCAAGGAAAATGCACCGAATCGGTAGCCCCTTCGTCCAGCTCCCCGACCAATCGTCGCTTGCGCTTCAATCGCTCGGGAGGCCTTCAACCTCCGGTGCCCCGTGCTCGGTGCACTGAGTGAAGATAGGGGTGCCGGGTGGTGAGCGCAAGGCGACCGTGGGCGCGAACTGTGCAAATTGCGGAGAGATCGTTTCGGGCGCCGCAGGGGAGCTCGACGCCTGGCTTCAGCCAGGGGTCGAGCGGCGCGCTGCTCGACGGAGAGAACAGACAGGACACACGCTCGGCAGGCCGTGGCGAACCGCAGGTTCCCAGCTTCAGGATCCGCGCGAAGCGCGCCAGCAAGCATCCGCGGAGGGAATGCGCGATACGGTTTTTCATCGCGCACTCCCTCCGCACTACCCCGACCGCTTCAGCTTCCCGTGCCGCTTCGCGTAGACCTCGCCGCGCTTGAATACGCCGAGGCCGAGCGGGATCGAGATGACGCCGATCACGAGCAGCGGCCACACGTTCGCCCAGAGGAGCCCCTGCCCTTCCAGGATCGAGCCCCGGATCCCGCGCAGGGCGTATGTCGCCGGCGAGATCTTCGACACCCACTGCATCCAGTCCGGCAGCACCGACACCGGGTAGTAGACGCCCGAGACGACGAGCAGCAGGCCTTGCGCCACGAAGCCGAGTTGCGCGCCCTTCTCCGGCGAGATCAGCGGCAGCACCGCGGTCATCATCCCGATCCCGAAGAACGACACCGACGCGAGCAGCAGGATCGCGAACGCGGCGGCGAAGTTGGCGTCGGGCATCGAGAGGCCGAAGAACAGCGCCACGACGATGAACAGCAGCGTCGCCCGAATGAGCCCGTAGAGCACGGCGAAGACGCCCGAGCCGCCGAGATGCATGGCCCGCGAGAGCGGCGCCATGAACGTGTACTCGATCGTCCCCTCCCAGCGCTCCCAGGCGACCGTCTCCGTGATGAACTCGAAGATGATCCCGAGGTACGCCCAGACGACGGCGCCGATGAGGAGGCCGGTCGTCGTCTTCTCGACGTCGATCGAGCCGCCCGTCGCCTCGATCCCGTCCGCGATGAACACGATCGAGAGCGTGTTCGCCACCGTCCAGACGAAGAACGCGAGATCCCACCAGATGTAGCGCCTGGTGAGGTACACATTGCGCTCGACGACGCCGCCGAGCCCGATCAGGTCGTGCTTGATATTGAGCGCCATTGCGCGCATCAGGCGAATACCTCCCTCTCGTCGTCGTCCTCGTCTCCACCCTCGTCCTCGAACGTGCGCCCGGTCGCGGCGAAGAACGCCTCCTCGAGCGTGGAGGCGCCATAGCGGGCCATCAGCTCGCCGGCCGGCTCGAGCGCGAGCAGCTCCCCCCGGTCGAGCACGCCGATCCGGTCGGCGAGCACCTCTGCCTCGGCGAGGTCGTGGGTGCAGAGCAGGATCGTCGCGTCGTGCTCGGTCCGCACCTCCCGGATGAAGTCCTGCACCTCGCGCTTCGAGCGGGGATCGAGCCCCGTCGTCGGCTCGTCGAGGAGGAGCAGGACCGGGCTCGTCAGCAATGCCCGGGCGAGCGCCACCTTCTGCTGCATTCCGCGCGAGAGGTTCTCCATCGGCTCGCCCCGTCGGTCGCTCGGGAAGCCGACCCGCTCGAGGATGCGCGGGATCTCGTCCTTCGTCTCCGCCGAGGTCATGCCGTAGAAGCGCGATGCGTACCCGAGGTTCTCGGCGGCGGACATCTTCTTGAAGAAGCTCGCCTCGACCGAGACCCGGTTGACGAGCCGCTGTACCGCGCGCTGCTCGGTGAAGACGTCGTGCCCGAACACCCTCGCGCTGCCGCCGTCGTTCAGGAGCAGCGTCGACAGCAGGCGGACGAGCGTCGACTTGCCCGAGCCGTTCTGGCCCAGGATCGCGACGCACTCACCGCGCTGCATCGTGAAGCTGACATCCCGCAGGGCGGGCATCGTCCTGTACTTCCTGCGTTTGAAGCGGCTCTCGTCCTTCCGGCGGCTGCGGCGGCGGAACTCCTTGCGGAGATCGCGCACCTCGACGGCGGGGACGATTGATGGGACGTGCGACATGCTGATGCTCCTTCCGAGAAGACAACCCAGGGCGTGCAACGGCCGGGCCTCACGAGGAGGCCCGCGGCAACGGCGGTCCTAGGCGAAGAAGCGCATATCGAGGGCGACGCTAGCAGGCCGCCCGGAGCGCCGCAACCCTGGAAGATCTAGGAGGTGCTGACGTCGATTACGAGGCGTGGGGGGCCGTCCAGCCGCGTGACCACGAACGGCAGCTTCTGTGCCGTGCCCACCGCCCACGTGAGGACGGCCTCGAAGCCACCGGTGCGGACGACCTCGACGATCGACTTCGCGTCGGGCGTGAAGCGGGTTGGGCCGGTGTAGGTGCGGGGAGCCGAGGGCTTGGTGAGATCGGCGTCGAGGGCAGGCTCCATCCGGATCACGAGAATTGCTGCACCGTCGACATCGACCGTGTCGCCCGATCCGTCGGCGCGAACGGGAGGCTGCACGTAGCGCACGTCGTAGCCCGGGACGCCGTTTCGGAACTGGAAGACGATCCGGTCGAACCCTTGATGGGAGGCGGCGCGGACGTGCGTGAGCAGCTTGATGCCCTCGCTCGGGCTCTTCCACACCGCCGGCTCCGTCGACGCTCCCGGCAGCGCCGGCTCGGTCGTGGTTGCGCTCGTCGTCGGCGTCGTAGCCGTTGTCGTCGTCGCCGCCGTGGTTGCCGTGGTCGTAGGCGTGGCGGCATTGTCGTCCTTGCCGCCGCAGCCGGCGATGAGGAACGCGACGGAGACCACGATGAGTCCGCGGGCGATCATTGCCTCGGAACAGTAGCCTCGCCCCCATGGCCCGGCTGACGATCGAGCACGACGCTCCCGACGAGGACGGCAAGGCACGTGAACGCCGTCGCTCGATCGCGCTCAGGCTCGATGGCAAGGCCTGGCTTCGCGTCGAGCCGGAGGCATTCCTCGAGCTGGATGTCGCGGCGGGGGACGAGATCGACGACGCGCGTCGCGCTTCTGTCGAGGAGGCGCTCGCGCGGGTGCGGGCGCGGCTCTTCGTCGTTCGGTCGCTGGCGGTGCGAATGCAATCCCGGGTCGAGATCGAGAAGAAGCTCGCCGCGCGCGACGTCCCGCCCGACGTAGCGCGGGAGGCAATCGAGCGCGCCGCCGGCTACGGCTACATCGACGACGAGGCGCTCGCCGGGCAGCTCGCCCGCGGCATGCAAGCGCGTGGTTACGGCCGCCGCCGAGCCGAGCAGAAGCTCCGGTCGCGGGGGCTCGCCGGGGAGGTGGCGCGGCGATGCGCTCGCCGCCGCCTACGACGAGGACGACGAGACCGCGCTCGCCCGCAAGGCGCTCGGACGGCGGCCGGTCGTCGGAGATGCGGAGCGACGGCGAGCAACCGCGTTCCTCGCGCGGCGCGGCTTCTCCGCGCGCGCTGCCTGGGCGGCGGTCAAGCAGGCGGAAGCCGAGGCCGCCGGCGAGCAGCCGCCCGACGAGGTGTAGGTTCTGCTCCGTGCTGCTGCCCACGCACTACGCCGTTGGTCAGGGACTGATCGCGGGCGCCTACCCGGCCATGCGTGAGTCGGTCGAGGCGTTGGAGAGCGCGGGCGTCACCGTGTTCGTCGATCTCACGCACCCGTCCGATCCGCTCGAGAGCTACGTCCCGTACCTGACGAAGGCTCGCCGGATCGCGCACCCGATCCCGGACATGGGCACGCCGACCGCGGGTCACGTGATGCAGATACTCGACGACATCGACGAGGTGCGCGGCGACGGCGGAACGGTGTACGTCCACTGCTGGGGCGGCATCGGCCGTGCCGGAACGGTGGTCGGGTGCTGGCTCGTCCGCCACGGCCTCGACGACGGCGATCCCATAGCGAGGATCGCCGCGCTGCGGAGCGAGATCGGCGGCGGCCGGTCTCCGGAGACCAGCGGCCAGGTCGCACTCGTCCGCGGCTGGAGGCCTGGCTGGTGAAGCGGCTGTGGCTGCTCCGCCATGCCAAGTCGAGCTGGGACGAGCCCGGGCTCGCCGACCACGACCGCCCGCTCGCTCCGCGCGGCCGCAAGGCGGGAGGTCGGATCCGTGCCTGGGCGGCGGACCACGACGTGCGTCCCGACCTCGTGCTCTGTTCGACGGCGGTCCGGGCTCGGGCAACGCTCGAGCTCGTGGTCGACGCCCTCGGAAGCCCGGTGGTCGAGTTCGAGGACGGGCTCTACCACGCGTGGGAAGCGGACCTCCTTGCGCGCGTGCAGGCAGTGCCGGCCGAGGTCGGCCAGCTGCTCATGGTCGGCCACAACCCCGGCTTCGAGAACCTCGTCGCGCTGCTTGCGCCGCCTGGCGTCGAGGCGTTCGCGACCGGTGCCCTCGCCGAGCTCCGCCTCCCGGTCGATGACTGGAGCGACGTCCGGCTCGGTTGCGGCGAGCTCGCGCAGTTCGTCCTGCCGCGCGAGCTGCCCGATTAGCGGCGAGCGGCCTCCGCCACGCCAAGGGCGGCGTTGAGCAGGACGTTGGCGCCGTTGACGCAGTCTTCCCAGGACGTGAGCTCGGCCGGGGCGTGGCTGACGCCGCCCCGCGACGGCACGAAGATCATCCCGCTCGGCGTGATCGCCGCGAGGGGCTGGGCATCGTGCCCGGCACCGGACGCCAGTTCCATCGTCGTCAGGCCGAGCTCGGCGGCGGCTACGCCGACGATGTCGCGCATCGCCTCCGCGGTCGGCACGGGCTCGAGACGCCCGACTGGCTCGATCGTCACCTCGAGCCCGTACGCCTCTGCCGCCTCCCTCGCGCGTGCGATCAGCGCGCGCTCGAGTGCCTGGAGCTCCGGTGCGTCGGTTGACCGGCACTCAAGCCGAAGCGTGGCACGGCCGGGGACGATGTTGAACGAGCCCGGCTCCGTGGCGATGTCACCGACCGTGGCGACGCAGCCGGGAAAGTCCCGCATCGTCGTCTTCCGTGACCTGGAGCACGAACGCCGAAGCTCCGACCGCCGCGTCGCGCCGAGCGTCCATCGGTGTCGTCCCAGCGTGCCGGGCCTCGCCCTCGAACACGACCGAGAAGGACGCCGTGCCGGTGATTCCAGTGACGACCCCGATCTGCACGCCGGCCCGCTCGAGCACCGGCCCCTGCTCGATGTGGAGCTCGAGATAGCCGGCGAGCGTGGCCGGATCCCGGCCCGCACCGAGTAGGCCCTCCTCGCTGAGTCCCATCCGCGCGAGCTCGGCGACGAGGACGTCTCGACCCCCGCGCGGCGCGGCGAGCGTAGCGCGCGTCAGGCCGCCCGCGAGAGCGAGGCTGCCGAGCGTTCCGATCAGCGTCCCTTCCTCGTCGGTGAAATCGACCGCCTCGAGCGACACCGGCAGATCGAGCGCAGCATCCTGGACGGCCCGGAGCACCTCGAGGGCGCAGACCACGCCGAGGGCGCCGTCGAAGCGGCCGCCCTTGCGAACGGAATCGAGATGTGAGCCGAGCAGGAGCGTCCTCGCGGCCGGGTCCCGCGAACGAAGGACGGCCGAGTGGTTCGCGGCCGTGTCGATCCTCGTCTCGAGCCCTGCTGTCCGAGCTCGATCGAGGAACCAGGCGCGAGCGGCGAGGTGCGATTCCGAGAAGGTCGTGCGCGCGAGCCCACCGCCGGGCGTCGCACCGATCTCCGCGAGTGCGTCGAAATCTGCGCGCAGGCGGTCGGCATCGACGCGAAGCACCATGTCCGGCGATGCTACAGCGGCTGCCTGCGGATCGTGCTTGCGCGGGCCGTTGTTCGTGGTCGGGCGGCCGGGCCGTCCGCGTCACACAGTTGACACAGAGATGGCACGGACCCGTGCCAGTTGCTGCGTCATCATGTCGTCATGATGGACAACGCGAACGAACGGCACGACGAACGCCTACGCGGCGGGGATCTGCATCGCCATCAAAATCGCGTCGACCGGCGTACCGCCGCGCAGATAGTGGCCCTTGCGGAGACCCTCGCGCTCGAAGCCGAACGATGTGTAGAGGGCAATCGCCGGCTCGTTCCACGGCAGGACGTGGAGCTCGAGCTTCCGGACGCCGGCGCCCTCCGCCCACTCGACAGCCTTCTCGAGCAGCGCTCTCCCGACTCCGCGGCGCCTGTGGCTCGCCGCCACCATCAGGCCGAGGTCCGCGACGTGGCTGCTCGCGGGATGAAGATCACGGGCCAGCGAGAGCCTTCCGACGAGGCTGTCCCCATCGGTCGCGACGTAGACCGCCGCGTCGGGATGCCGGCGCACGGCCCGGAGATACCTGCGCTCATCGGAAACGCTCCGCCAGGCGGCCGTCGTCAGAAGCCACGCGCCCTCCTCGCCGCTGACCTCGCCCGCGAGCTCGACGAGCGCCTGCGCATCGCCCGGATCCGCCCGGCGGATTCCGATCACGGGACGACGATCCCGTGACCGCCTCGGCGTGGATCGCCGGCTGCCGCGAGCACGCCGTCGGGGCGCCGCTCGACCGCAGAGACGCCCCCGAAGTACAGGTTCCTGCCGGCCCATGGGTTCGCCTGATAGCCGGACTCCTGCAACGCTGCCTCCGTCTCGTCCGGCCAGCCGCCCTCGATCTGGACGACGTCGTCTTCGACGTGGAGCCGGGGATGATCGATCGCGGCCGCAACGGACGCGTCGCCGGCGACGACGTGGCGGATCGTCTGCAGGATGGCGCCGGAGAGCCGCACCGAACCTGCGCTGCCGACGACGAGGCGCGGGGCGCCACCGTCGAGCACGATCGTGGGCGCCATCATGCTGGGCAACCGGTCACCCGGCTCCCGCTCCTCCGTGCCGATGACGTCGAGCTCGCCCAGCATGTTGTTGAGCTGGAAGCCCCGCGAGAACACTCCCGAGCCGGACCCGAGCGTGGACGACAGTGCGGCCGCGTTCCCGTCGGCGTCGATGACCGAGACGTGCGTCGTCCCGGTAAGCGGCGCAAGCCGCGACGTGCCTCCATAGCCGGCGAGGAGGGCGCCCACGAGCCCGACGGGAAGCGCCGCCGGCGCGAACGGCTCCTCGGCGTCGATCGCGGCGAGCCCCTGGACGATGATCGGGCCACCGCGCGACGGTGCCGGGCAGGTGACGATCCGCATGCCTCCGAACGTCCCTTCGAGTGGCTGCCGTTCGGCCACGCGGTACGAGGCGATGTCTGCCTCGAGCTCGGGGATCAGCTGCGCCACGGCCGCAGCGCCCTCATCCCGCAGGAGCTCCAGCCCGGGGATCATCGCGGCAGTCTCCGCCCGCACGCGGGAGCCGTAGATCGCACGTCCCTCAACCGTGCGCTCGAGAATCGGAATCAGGATCTCGAGCAGGAACTGCTGCGGCCCGGTCATCTCCACACCTGTCCGCGCCAACTCGAGCGCGGGCTCGAACAGCTCCACCCACGCGAGCCGACCGTAGCGCCCGTGCGCCTCGGCGAGCCCCGCGACGAGGCCGGGCACGGCCACCGACGCCGGGCCGACGTGGAACACCTGCGTCGAGGCGTCGCCGAAGTCGATCAGCACCTCGTCCATCGGCCCGTGCCGCCGTGAGGGGACACCGAAGAAGCAATCGAGCAGGGTCGGCTCCGCACCCGCGTCGCGCAAGAGAAGGAACCCGGCGCCGGCGGGTCCCGTCAGCGGCCCTTCGGCGACGAACGCCGCCAGGGCGGCAGCCACGACTGCGTCGACGGCGTTGCCTCCGTGGGCAAGCGCCCAGGCTCCGGCGTGCGCCGTGTGGTGGTTCCCGGCTGCCACGGCTCCTCCCATGCGGAGAGCCTAAGCCTCCTGAAGGGCGGTCGCGCCGTTCCCGGCCGGCGGCGCCCAGGCAACCTCGGCGACGAACCACAGCTAGGCTCGTGGCGAGACGAGCTCGCGGTTGCGATCGAAAATGCATCTCGGCCGGGCGGATGACTTGTTCGGAATCTGAACGGATCTCCGGCATCGCGCTCCGTGGGACGTCTCAACCCACATGACTTCTCGGTCCATTCTCGCCGTTGCTCGGCGGGTGTCCGCTGCGGCACCCCGGTTGACGACCATTCGGGGGGTCGGACGAGCCCTGCCGCTCAAGGGTCGCCGCTCGTGTGCCGAGAACGAGGGTGCGGACACAATGCGGAGTCATCTCGAGAAACGACATGTGGCAATGGCAGGGCTTTCCCTGTTGCTTCTTGCCGTGCTCTGCTTCAGCCCCTCCCTCTTCGGCGACCGCGTCAGTGAGGCGGTCAGCGGCCTCGGCGCGGCCGATCCAGGTCTGCTCTGGGCAGCCGGCATCGCCTTTGCAGGCACGAGCCTGGCCGGCGCGCTTGCCTGGCGGGCAGCGCTCCGCGCGACCGGCACCCCGCTTCCCCTCGTCGATGCGTCAGCCCGCTACGCGGTCGGCTGCGGCGTCAACGCGATCGCACCCGCTCACGTCGGCTCGGCGCTTCGCGTTGCGCTCTTCGGCCGCGTCACCAAGGGCGGCTGCTGGACGGTCAGCGGCGCGGCCGCAGCCGTCGGCGTCACCCGCGTCGTCTGGCTCGGTGTCTTGATCGCGATCGGAAGCGCCGGTGGCGTCCTCCCGCTCTGGCCGCTGTTCGCGATCGCCGCGATCGTCGCGGGTGCATGCGCGGTCGGCGTCCTCTCCCGGCGCATGTCGCTTCCCGTCAAGATCGAGCAGCTTCTCGCCGCATTCAGGTCGCTTGCCGCCTCGCCCCGGGATCTCGCAATCGTCGCCGGCTGGGCGCTCGCGGGCGCCGCTGCGAAGGTCGGCGCCGCGACGGCAGTCGTCGCAGCGATGGGCATCGACAACCCGCTTCGAGCTGCGCTCGTCCTCGTTCCCGCCGTCGAGCTCGCCGCGATCCTTCCCATCACACCGGGGAACGTCGGGCTCGCAAGCGCCGCCGTCGCTCTCGCGCTCGGCTCTCAGGGGGTCGACGCGAAGACCGCGTTGTCGGCAGGCATTGCCTTTGGAGCCGTCGAGCTCCTCACCGGCATGGCGGTCGGCGCCGCGGGCGGCCTCGCCCTCGCGGGCCCATGGGTGCGCCCGTACGCCCGGGTCGCCGTCGTCGGCGCCGCGGCGAGTCTCGTCGCGATCGCGTTCGGCGCCACCGTGCTGCTGCCTGCCGTCTAGGGCAGGCACGCTCAGGCGTTCGTCCAGCGTTCACGCCGATGATCGAGTTCGGGGTGCAGAACGACGATCTCGTCGTCCTGGAGGAGAGATCGAACGCTTCCGCGGCTGCCGGACCGCCGCTCCTGACGCGGTAGTGCCCGTGCCGGACTACGACGACGCGATCGTCCTGCTCCGCTCGCAAACGGATGGCCAGGCACGTCAGGCGAACTTCGCCCGGCTCGGGCGGGACGAGAGATTCGCCGGCGGGCGATGCCGCCCGAACGCCGGCGAGGCACGGCAGACGCCTGGGTCGCGAGGCGCCGGGAGCGGCGGGGCCGTGGGCTGTCGGCGAACTCCAGGTCGAGTTTCTACTGCCGGATGGATCCCAAAACGGGCGACATCGTGTCGGCCGTCTTTGGCAAGTAAGCGACGGGCCGCGGCAGGAGAGGAGATCGTGGTGAATCAACACAATCTCCGCTCGCGGCGCCCAGTCGTCGGACGGCTCAAGGCGCCGGGCGATCGAGCCGCATCAGCGCATGGAGCTGGCCGTCTTCGGGGTCGACGAACGTCCTCACGGCCGTGAAGCCCACCTTCTCGAAGGCGCGCAGCGATGCGACGTTGCGCACGTCGGGGTCGGCGACGCACGCGCATGTTGCTGCCCGTGCGAACACGATCGTCGCGGTGAAGAGGCGGATCACCTCCGCACCGAGGCCGCGCCCGAGCAGGCTCTCATCGGCCAGGAAGATGTCGACCCCGGCCGCCTCGTCGCCGGCCCCGATCAGGGTCGCCCACTCCGGATAGTCATCGACGAGGTACGTCTGGATCAGCCCGATGTCGCGACCGTCGGCCACGATCGCGAACAGATCCGTCGGATCGACGCCTTCGACCGAAGGTAGATACTCGGCCACCGTATCGTCGAGCGTTCCGCGATCGCCCCACCACCGCCGAACATGCTCACGGCCGAGCCAGTCGTGGACGAGCGGCAGATCGGCGGCGACGAGCGGCCTGAAGCCGAGCTCAGCCGGAAGGTCGCCTTCGCCGCGCTCCATGCGGCCCGGCGCTACTGCAGGAAGCTCGGCAGCTCTGAGTCGTCGCGATTGCTGCTGCGCGACGGAGCACCGGCGGCGGCGAACGACGGCGTATAGGCCCGGCGATGACTGCCGCCGAGACCCGTTGCGATCACCGTCACCCAGACCTGGCCGTTCAGGCGCTCGTCCACGGTCGCGCCGAAGATGATGTTCGTGTCGTCGGTCGCGGCACCGCGGATGACCTCGGCCGCCTCGTTGACCTCGAGCAGGGTCAGGTCCTCTCCGCCCGCGATCGAGAGCAGGATGCCGCGGGCGCCGACGATCTCGGTGTCGATCAGCGGCGACTTGAGCGCGCGCTCCGCAGCCTCGCGTGCCCGGTTCGCGCTCTCCGAGTAACCGATTCCCATCAGGGCCGAGCCGGCGTCCGACATGATCGTGCGCACGTCGGCAAAGTCGAGGTTGATCAGGCCCGGCATCGTGATGAGGTCGCAGATGCCCTGGACGCCCTGCCGCAGAACGTCGTCCGCGATCTTGAAGGCGTCGACCATCGAGGTCGAGCGATCGAGGACTTCGAGCAGCCGGTCGTTCGGAATCACGATCACGGTGTCGCAGGCTGCGCGGAGCGCCTCGACGCCGGAGTCGGCCGACTGGCGGCGCTTCGTTCCCTCGAAGCGGAATGGCGTCGTCACGATGCCGACGGTCAATGCTCCGAGGTCGCGCGCGATCTTCGCCACGACGGGAGCGGCGCCGGTGCCCGTGCCGCCGCCCTCGCCTGCGGTGACGAAGACCATGTCCGAGCCACGGAGTGCGGAGCGCACCTGGTCGTAGGCCTCCTCGGCCGCCAACCGTCCAGTCTCGGGGTCGGCGCCCGAGCCGAGGCCCTGGGTGAGCTCCTCGCCAATGTGGATCTTCACCGGCGCGTCCGAGAGATTGAGCTGCTGCATGTCCGTGTTGACCGCGACGAAATCGACCTGGGCGATGCCGGCGTCCATCATCCGGTTGACGGCGTTGAGGCCGCCGCCACCGACGCCGACGACGCGAATCACGGCGAGATACGAGGCAGCCTCGCCACCGACGTTCAGCCGTGGCGCACCTTCGGGCATCGGCTGGATGAAGCGGCTGGCCGGAGGCTCGTACGGCGGCTCGGGCCTCGCCGGCGGAGCAGGGCGCGCCGGAGCAGGCGGGGCGAGCGCGGGCGCATCGGCCACGGGCGTAGGTGCGGGCGCCGGCTCGGCGACGGGCGGAGCGACCGCGGCAACGGGCTCGGCGGCAACGACGGGCGGCAGCGGTGCCGCGCCCGGCGCCACGTCGAAGTCGTGAACGTGCTCCACCGTCTCCTCGAGCGCCGCCTCTTCGCGCCGCGTCGACGCCGCGGGAAGGGGCCCGACGTGCTCGACGGTCTCCTCGAGCGCCGCTTCCTCGCGGCGGCGCTGCTCGGGCTCGGTGGCGGCCGGCTCGGTGGCCGGCGCCTGCATGATCAGGGTCTGCTGCTCGTCCGCTTCGGCGGCCGGCGGCAAGGGCTCTTCGACCGGCTCGTCGTCGCCTTCCTGGCGCTGAGCGGCCTCGGTCGCGCGGAACAGCTCGGCGAGCGGCCCGTCACGCATGCTCGCGCGCTTCCGCGCCATGCAGCACCTCCTTCGCGAGGTCGCGGTAGGCCTCGGCGGCCGTGCCGGTCGGGTCGTAGCCAAGCACGGAGCTGCCCTTCACCGGGGCCTCGGCGTACCGGACGGTCTTGCGAATTCTCGTCTTGTAGACGAGCTCACCGAAATTCTCCTCCAGGATCTCGACTGCCTCTCGTGCATGAAGGGTACGCGCGTCGTACATCGTCGGCACGATCCCCTCGACTCCGACGCGCGGATTCAGGTTCTCGCGCACCATGGCGAGTGTGTTCTCGAGCTGGACGAGCCCGCGCAACGCGAGGTACTCGCACTGCACCGGAACGATCACCCCGGTGGCAGCGACGAAGGCATTGATCGTCAGCAGGCCCAGTGACGGCGGCGTGTCGATGAGGATGAAGTCGTAGCGATCGCGCACCTCGACGAGCGCCTTCTCGAGCGAGCGCTCGCGGCCGATCAGCGCGGCAAGCGCAAGCTCTGCGCCGGCGAGATCGATCGAGGCGACGGCGAGGTCGACCTCGCGACGCTCGATCACGTCGGTGATCGGGATCTTGCGGACGAGGACGTCGAACATCGACGTCTCGATCGTGTCCGGGTTCAGCCCCTGGCTCATCGTCAGGTTGCCCTGTGGGTCGAGGTCGACCAGCAGCACCCGGTAGCCCATCTCCTTGAACGCGACGCCGAGGTTGAGCGTCGTCGTCGTCTTCGCGACTCCACCCTTCTGGTTCGCGAGAGCGATCACGCGCGTTCCGGTCGCACCCGGTGCCGGAGCCTGTGGCACGACGACGGGGGCGGAGGCGACAGGCTCGACGGCGACGGGCGCAGGAGCTTCCTCGAAGACGGGAATCTCGTCGAGCGGGGGCAGCTCCACGGCCGGGTCGGGAGTGGCCTCGCTCACGTCGACCTCGGGCTCGGTCTCGACGAGCGAGTCGACGTTGCGCGACGACGAGCGCGTGAGCAGGCGGGCGAATCCCATTGCGCCTCGTTCACCGCGGTCCCCCGCACTCCTTCAATCCTCGCCATCCCAGTAGTCGACCTGTTCCAACCGGCCGATGACGCCGACACCGCGAAAGCTGATCTTGCCCGAGCGCGGGTAGTAGACGATGTCATTCGGATCACGCGTACCGTAGGCGAGCAGCGTCAGCCCATCCTCGCCGGCACGAATCGCGTGAGCGCGCTGGGTCGCCGCGGGTTGCGCGATCGAGCAGCCGGCACGAATCGGAAGCTCCTCGATCTCGCCACCCCGCCGGGGACTGGGATACAGCGCCAATGTGCCCGTGCCTTCGAGGACGACGAAGATCTCCTCCTCGGCGGAATGGGCGTGTGGCGGGTTCATCAGCTTCCCCGGCTCGACGACGAAATGGGACAGGCCGGTGCGTTCCGACCCGGCGACATCGCCGATCCGGCGGACGACGCTCCCGACCGTGCCCGTGCCGCTCCCGCGCTGCTCCGCTGCGACGTCTCGCGACGTTGACGATCCGTGCCGGTCGCTCGCCGAGCTCGCTCCACGTCGGTGGTCCGACGGCTGCCTCTCTCGCCCAGGGGTGATCCTCCTCTGCGCCCTCGATGACCCAGGTCGGGCCGAGCCACGACACACCGGCCCGCGGCAGCAGGGTGTTGGCGGCGTAGTGCCGCTGCCCGAAGGCGAGCACGACGAGGCCGTCCTCTCCCGCCATGAGCGTGTGCGCATGCTCGAGCGCGAGGTGGACGAGGCAGTCGCCCGTGCCGACGGAGTGGGCCTGCTCGACGCCACCCTCGGCCTGGTACGAGACGCCGGTCCCGGAGAGCACGTAGAAGATCTCCTCCTCGGAGCCCTCGAGATGGAGCGGCGTCGACCACCGCCCAGGCTCGACGGAGATGCGCTGCACGCCGGCCGTGATCGAATGCGCGCCCGTCAGCGACTGCCAGGAGGCCGCGATGTGCCCGCGCTCTCGCCGACGCGCTTCGACGTCGTCCCAGTGGGTGATCACGGGCCAACCCTAGATGTTTGGTGCAGGCCGGGAGTGCGTCCGGGGCGGTTCTGTACCAAGGAACGTGTTCGACGGGGAGGTCGTCAGGGCTGGTTGCCTTGATGATCCTTCTCGGCGGACGCGCTCCGCCGCGTGCAGGGTCGCATCCAGACGTGCTCCGAATCCGCACCAAGCCTCTATACGATCGCTTCCGGCCGGCCATTGCGCCGGACATGGCCGCCGCTCTGTATGTCGAAGCCGTCGTCGGAACGCGCCCGCCAGCCAGCGTGGCACCCTCCGCCCAGCGACGCCGTCGCCGGCAACTCGCCTCAGGCAGGCACCGCGTCGCGCGCGAGCGCTTCACGAAGTCGGATCACCGCCTCGTCCGCAGCATCACCTCCTTCGACGCGGACCCACGCCTCGGCGTCGTGGAGGAGCCCTCGCAGCTCGCTCAGCAGCTCCGCCGGGCTCGCCGTTGCCCGGTCGAGCGCGTCGATGCGCTCCAATCGTTCGATCACTCTGCGTGCCTCGTCCATGGCCCGAACGCTAGAGGGAAAGGTGTGACGTGTCTGTGCCGTTTGTGTGTTGATTTTGAACCAAGCGACGCACAGCCGGCCGGCGATGCGAGGTGGTGCCGGGGCGGCCTGCGGCTGGCCGCCCCGGTTCTCGAATCGGATCGTGAGCGCGCGGGCTACGGGATCGCCACCGTCGTCCTGGTGGGGAGCCAAGCCGCGTCGTCGAGCTCATCGCCTCCGCTGCATGGTCAACGCCGACCGCGGGCGACCGATGAATCCGTAGCGATACTCCTTCCCTTCCGAGGGTCAAGTAGCCCTACGTGGGTGCCGCGGCCCGGCTTCGACTCTACACCGATCAGCCTGCCGGAACAACGAATCCGAGGTCGACGAGACGGCGGCGCCCACCCACCTCGTTCCCGAGGGCGTCTGACGTCGCTCGCTCCTCGTGGAGATCACGCGCCCCAAGCGTCGAACGCTGCTCCGGCTGACCCGTGGTGCGTGCCCGCGACGAGCCGTCAGGCGACGACGTGAAGCGGCCGCCGCTCGCGGACGCCGAGCAGTGCCTCGTCGAGCTCCCGGAGAAGCGCCGACCGGTCGCCGTGCTGAAGCGCCTCGACGAGGGCACGCCGGGCGGCATCCGCGACCGCCGGAGTGGAGGCATCCCCACCGGCGAGCGCGGTCAGCTCCGCGTGGAGCGTCGTTCGCGCGCCCGGCTCTGTCTCGAGCAGAACGGCCGCCCGCAGCGGCCACGTCTCCCCGAGCAACGCGGAAAGGGCGGCCCGGAGCTGCTCGGAGCGGAACGGCTCGTTCTGGAACAGCGACAGCTCCCAACGGTCGAGGGCCTCGGCGAGCGCGCTGTCGGCGTCGGCGAGCCCCAGCCGGAGGAGGAGCTCGCCCGCGAGCGCGCCGCGAAACGAGTCCAGGCGCGTCGACTCTCCCGGGGGTTGCGTTGCCGCGATCGGAAGCACAGGCCGGATGCCGTAGGGCCGGCCGTCGAGCGTCTCGAAGAGGACGGGCCCGGCCGACAGCGGCGCCGCGGTTGCGAGCCGGATCGCGCTGACCGCGTCGGCGATCTCCGCCGGCGCGTCGGGCGGATCCTCCGCTGCAGCGAGTGCCGCGCGAAGCTCGATCACGCAGTAGCGATCGGTCTCGCGGCCGAAGTCCCTGGGCACGAGCGAGCTCGCCTCGGGCCAGTGGCGGGCGAGCTCACCGTCGGCCACCGAGCGCAGGCGCAGTCCCGGGGCGAGCTCGAGCTGGGTCGAGACAGAGAGGCCGACGAGCGGCGCCACCGCGGCGTAGGTGCGGCGCTCACCGAAGAGCGAGCGCTCGAGCTCGGCATAGGCACGGTCGAACGAGTCGTCATCCCAGTCGAAGCCTCCACACGCCTCGGCAGTCGAGACGAGCAGCCCGAGCAGGACGGTGCGAAAGAGTGCCTCGTCCTCGGATGGCCGTGGGCCGGCGTGGGCGCGCGCAAAGATTCCCGCCGCGGGCTCGCGTTGCAGCTCCTCGAGCGCGATCAGCGCATCCTGGCGACCCCGGAGCCTCGACGCCCGCTCCTCGACGAACGAACGCACCAGCGGGCGATACTCATAGAGGGCCGGGCTGCCGGCGTGCTCATGCTCGACGAAGGCAACGGGAAGCTCGGCGCCCTCGTCCAGCTCGCGCAGCAAGAAGGCAAACGCTCCGAGCACGAAGCTGCGAAGGGCGTGCTGGAGCTGAGGTGCGCGAACGGCCACGTCTCCCGATACGCGTCGCCGCCCCGGAATCCTGTCTCACGGATCGGGCTATCGGTGCTTGCAGTCCTTGTCGACGGCGTGCTCGAGCTCCTGGATCTCGTGGCGCTTACCCTGGATGTGCTCCGACTGGCGCAGCATGTCCTTGACGCCGGTGCAGTCGCCGGTCGAGAAGCGCGCCACCGCGAGGTTGTAGAGCGCATAGGCCTCCGTCAACGAGCCCGCGCCTTGCAACGCGCTGACGGCACGCTCGAACAGCGGCAGCGCGGCAGCGGCATCGCCTGCCTTGAGCAACCTGAATCCCTGATCGTTGAGTGCGGAGCCGCTCGTTGCGGCCGGAGCCGCAGCCGGAACCGCAGCCGGAGCAGTCGGGCCGGGGCGTTTCGATGCCGGCGGACCTGGTTGCGAGGCCTCGACGGTGACCGTCCGGACGACTGGCTTCCCGGCGACCGTCGCCGTTCGCACGACCGTCGTCGGCGGCGCGGCCTCACTGCCCCTGTCGACGAGCCCCGCGGTCAACAGCCCGATCAGGGTGAGAGCGACGAGCGCCGCCAGAACGACGAGTGCGCGCGGGATGTCGCGCTTGTCCCGCTGGACGGCGGTGCCCGTCGGCCCAACGGGTGGAGCGATCCGGAGCGTCGTCGCGGCGCTCTCCGCGAACGACCACCGCAGCGACGCCACGAGCTCACCGCAGGAGCGGAAGCGTTGCTCCGGATCCTTCGCCAGGCCGCGCTCGAAGACGGCGTCGATCGATGGCGGCAGCGAGTGATCGAACCGCGTCGCCGCGGGGATCGGCGCCGTCGCATGCGCCGCCGCCTCGGCCGCGAACGAATCTGCGAGATAGGGCCTTCGTCCGCAGAGCAGCTCGAAGGCGACAACGGCGAGCCCGTAGCGGTCGCTCGCCGCGGTGGCGGTGCCACCGACGGCCTGCTCGGGAGACATGTAGCCCGAGGTGCCAAGGATCGTTCCGACGCTCGTCAGCGATGCGTCACCGGCGATCCGCGCGATACCGAAGTCGGTGACGCGCACCTCCCCGTCGCCGCCGAGCATCAGGTTCGCGGGCTTGACGTCGCGATGGACGACCCCGGCGGCGTGCGCAGCGTCGAGCGCGCGCCCCGCCTGCTCGAGCCACGCGAGCGCCAGCGCGGGAGGGATCCGTGCCCTCATCCGGTCCGCGAGGGTCCCTCCCGGCAGAAACTCCATCATGATCGCGGGTCTGCCGTTCACGTCCTCGACACCGAAGATCGTGATGACGTTCGGGTCGGTGCGACAATCGTGCGGCGATCCGCGCCTCGCGGGCTGAACCGGGTGCGGATCTCGGGATCGCCCGCGAACCTCTCGCTCAGGACCTTGATCGCGACAAGCCGTTCGAGCGACACGTCCGTTGCGACGTAGACGTCCGCCATACCGCCGGTCGCGATCAACTCCGTCCCGCTGTAGCGCGGGGAGAGCGCGAGCGTGGCTGCGGCCATACCCGTGGTCTACCCGAGCTCGCCGGCCGCCGAAACCGCGCTCCGGCTGGCAGACGGGGCACCAGTACGCGGTGCGGTTGTTGTCTCCCTGTCCACGCGAGACGACTCGGCGCTCCGCAGCGCGGGCACGGCCGGCCGTGGCGCCGGTACACAGACCGGGGTGGCCGAGCACCGGCGACCGACGCGCGCATCGCCGCGCGCGCCGACTCGAGGACGGCCAGCAGCTCGTCGTCGGTCACGGCCCCGAGCGGCAGCCACGGCGAGAGCCGGACAGCCCAGAGCGTCTCCGACATCCACATGTTCCCGATCCCGGCGACGAGCCGCTGGTCCTGGAGAACCTCGCCGAGCGCGCGACCCGCGTCGGTCGTGCGGATCCGCGGAAGGAGCGAGCTCGGCTCGGTCGCATCGGCAAGAAGGTCCGGGCCGAGCCTGCGAACCGGGCCGGTGTCGAGCGTGAGCACCGGACCGTTCCACTGCGTCGCCTCGATGGCCTCTCCACGGAGGACGAGCCACGGCCGCCCCACCCCGGTCGATCCGACCGGGCCAACGCGCCAGCGGCCGTTCATCCGGAGATGACTACGCACCGTGACGCCGCCCTCGAACCGGAGCAGTAGATGCTTCCCAACCGCCTCGACACCCTCGAGCCGGCGCCCGTCGACCGCGGCGGCGACGCCTGTGACGAGCCCGCGTGGATGCGGCGAGCTGGCGGCGAGCCGCAGCCCGACGAGCGGGCGAAGCCGCGCCGCCGCGCGATGCAGGGAGTCGCCCTCGGGCATCAGGGGCCAGATTACGAGTGGGCGGGGCGATGCGGAAAGCCGCCGAGCACCGCGACGACGCGGTTGCGCACCCGCTGACCGAGGCAGCGGGTGAAGCGGACCCGGGCGCGCTCGAGCTTCGCCTCGTCGTAGAAGACGTGCGCCCACGGCGACCGCGGGTGGGCCAGACGGGTCGCACCGACAAGACCGACGAGGGGCACGAAGATCGCGGTCAGCCCGACGAACGGCTTCCCTTTGAGAAAGCAGATCAGCGCGAAGAGCGCATTGCCGCCGATGTAGCCGAGCGCGTAGATGCGGCTGCGGTCGGAGAACGTGTCGGTGTGCAGCCCGGCCGGCGCCGTGAGGACGAGCATCAGCACGATCACCGCGGCGCCGAGGACGGTTGCTACGACGGACTGGCGGCCCTCGTCCTCCCAGTAGACGTCCTCGAGGTGGAAGACCAGCGCGAACTCATCGAGGACGAGCGCCGCACCGCCGCCGAACGCAATCGCAGCGAGGTCGACGATCGTGGGGCTCGTGTAGGTCGAGAACGCGATCAGACCGCCGACGAGGACGAGGACGAGGCCCGGCACCATGTGGTGGACATGCGTGTCACCGAGGCGGCCGCTCCCCCAACCGTGGCGCCGGGCGAGCCTCGTGTAGAGCCGCGTCAGAGCGAACACGAGGAGGAAGGAAACGAGCAGGAGCAGCAACGGCTCCTTCCCTGCCTTGTAGATCTCGTCCTCGTAGCCCGGAATGAAGCGGAAGACGTTCATCTATCACCGACGGTAGCTGCAGAAAAGCAGCGAGCAGGGTGCCTCCCCTGCGCTTTGGAGACACCCCATCCGGTCGGAACTGAACGTGGAGGTCAGACCCGAGCTACGGCCGCAGCACGGCGCGCCGAGGCCCCGCGAGGAACCCGGCCTCGACGAGCAGCGGCATTGCCTCGGTCTCGGCCACGGGCCTGCCGTCGAAGCGCTCCACGGCAAGGCGCTTGGCATGCCCTTCACGAACCCAGTCGGCGAGCGCCTGGAGCGCCGGACGCAGCCATTCCTCGTCTGGCTCGCGGAGCGGGACGAGGGTGCGGCCGCCGCGCTCGACGTACAGCGCCGCCGCGCCGCCGAGCAGGACGACGTGGGCGCCGGCGACGCGCGCCGCCCTCGCGCCGGCCCGTCGCGGCCACGGGAGCGCTGCGCCATAGGGCTGCGCCGGATCAGCGGCGGCGAGCACGAGGGCGTCGTCGTCGGCATCGCTGCGCAGCTCGCGCAGGCGCTCGACGGCGCCCGCGAGCGCGAACTGCGCTCCCCCGAGCCCCTCGACGAAGTAGCCACGGCGACATCCGCCGATCGTCTCGAGCGCGCGAAGCTCCCCGTAGACGGCGCCGTAGCCGCCGGCGATTCCCTCGCCTCGGACACCGTCGCGGACGATGATGCCCTGTCGCTCGAGAAGCAGCTCCGCTAGCGCGCGGCGGTCGACCGCCGCCGGGAACAGGCGTGAGGTGAGCGACCAGCGCCCCTGCGTCGAGGTCGTGCCCGCCGCCCGCGTGCGCGAGAAGCGACGCGGCCGCCGATCTACAACGGGCGTGCCGTAGCGGCGTGCGGCACGAAGCGGCGTCCAGGCGTCGTTCGTCACCTCGCCCGCCCAGACGAGCTCCCAGAGGGCCGGCAGCGCCGCCTCGGGATCGAGCTCCGTGGCGGCGAGCAGGTCGGGCCAGAACTCCGCCGACCGCGCCAACGCCTGGCGAAGAGCATCCGCCGCCTCTCCTTCGGGCCGGGGCGCTCCGGCGGGCGCGCCGAGCAGCGGCGCGTCGTCGCGGAAGTAGAGCGCGACGCGGTCGAGCCCGGCGCCGACCCAGACGACCTCGCCGGTGGCGCAGAGTGCGTCGAGCGAGGCCGGCTGGTAGCCCGGCACCCGGCGGCGCAACACCTCGCTCTCCCAGAGCGAGACCGGGAGCGGCAGCGCCTGCAGAGGCACGAGCGCCTCGCGCAGGCTCGCCCTCCGGTCGATGCCGTGCCAGGCGGGCAGGAAGCGGCCGAGCGCCGCCTGCTCGGCGGGCTCCACTTCCTTGCGCAGCGCGGCGAGCGAGGCGCGCCGCAGGCGCCGGAGCACGTCGGGGTCGCACCACTCGCGCTCGGTCGCCGCCCGGGCGGAGCTCCCCGCGGACGAGCTTGTCGCTCCGCTCGAGCCCGACGAGAACTCCTTCCACGAGCTCGCGGCTCGAGGCGCGTAGCGGACTGCCGCCTCGTCCGTCGTGAACGGGCCGCGGGAGCGGGCGAAGCGACCGAGGAGCACCGCGAGCGCATCGGGGACCGCGTCGAGGAACGCTTCCGGCAGGCCGCCGCGGCGGCATCACGCCGAGCGCGTCGCGGAAGAGGCCCGGCGTCCTCGACGGCGATCAACCGCTTCTCGCCCGCGACCCGAACGCGCAGCGCCCGCCGCTCGGCCTCGAGCACGGCGGCGTGTGCCGCGTCGACCTCGTCGTCGCGTAGGTCGCCGCGCCGGCGGAGGAGGTCGTGCAGCTCGTCGGGGGAGCGCGGGTCGCCTGCGAGCTGCGCCTCGACGTCGGCGAGAGCACCAGGGTCGAGCAGGTCGCGGAGCTCCTCCTGGCCGAGCAGCTCGCGAAGGAGGTCGCGATCGAGCGAGAGCGCCTGCGCGCGACGCTCGGCGGCAGGGGTGTCGTCCTCGTACATGTAGGTGGCGACGTACGCGAAGAGGAGGGACGAGGCGAACGGCGAGGCGCTGGCGTTCTCGACCTCGACGAGATCGAGCTCGCGCGTCTGGAGGCCGTGCAGGATCCGCTTCAGCGCCGGGAGGTCGAACACGTCCTGCAGGCACTCGCGGTAGGTCTCGAGCACGATCGGGAACGAGCCGTAGTTGCGCGCCACCTGCAGCAGGCTCTGCGCCTTCAGACGTTGCTGCCAGAGCGGGGTGCGCTGGCCCGGGCGACGGCGCGGGATCAGGAGCGCGCGGGCGGCGTTCTCGCGGAAGCGCGCGCCGAAGAGCGCCGTCTGGCCCACCTCCTGGACGACGAGCTCCTCGATCTCCTCGGCCGTGATCAGCAGGTCCGCGATCGGCGGCGGCAGCGTCGGCCTCCGGCAGGTGGAGGGCGATCCCGTCGTCCGACCAGATCGAACTGCGCCTCGAGGCCGAGCGCGTCGCGCAGGCGGGCGCCGAGCGCCATCGCCCAGGGCGCATGCACCCGCGCGCCGAAGGGCGTCAGGATGCACACGCGCCAGTCGCCGATCTCGTCGCGGAAGCGCTCGACGACGATCGTGCGATCGGACGGGACGACGCCGCCGTTCGCCGCGGCCTGGTCGCGGAGGTAGGTGAGGAGGTTCTTCGCCGCGAGCGGGTCGAGGTGGTATCGCGGCCCAGGAGCTCGAGCGCCTTCGCGTCGGAGAGCGCCACGATCTCGCGCGAGGCGCGGCCGATCTTCTCGCCGAGCTCGAACGGGCGACCGATCGCCCTCGCCCTTCCAGAACGGCACCGCCCCCGGAGCGCCCGGGCGCCGGCGAGACGAGCACCCGGTCGCGCGTGATCTCCTCGATCCGCCAGGTGGAGGCGCCGAGCATGAAGGCCTGGCCCTGGCGCGCCTCGTACACCATCTCCTCGTCGAGCTCGCCGACCCTGCTGCCACCGTCGACCTGGAAGACGCCGAAGAGGCCGCGGTCGGGGATCGTGCCGGCGTTCGTGACGGCGAGCCGACGCGCTCCCTGCGCGTCCCTTGACGACGCCGGCCGTGCGGTCCCAGACGATGCGCGGCCGCAGCTCGGCGAACTCGTCCGACGGATAGCGGCCCGCCAGCATGTCGAGCACGTTCTCCAGCTGCGGCCGCGCCAGCCCGGCGAACGGGTAGGCGCCGCGCACGAGCTCGTAGAGGTCGTCGACCGAGATCTCGTCCTCGGCGCAGATCGCGACGATCTGCTGCGCGAGCACGTCGAGCGGGTTGCGCGGGATCTGCGTCTCCTCGATCTGGCCCTCGCGCATCGCCTTCGCGACGACGGCCGACTCGAGCAGGTCGGCGCGGAACTTGGGGAAGATGCGGCCCTTCGAGACGTCGCCGAGGTTGTGGCCGGCGCGGCCGACGCGCTGCAGGCCGCGCGCCACCGACTTCGGGCTCTCGACCTGGATCACGAGGTCGACCGCGCCCATGTCGATCCCGAGCTCGAGCGACGACGTCGCGACGAGGCACGGGATCTGGCCCGCCTTCAGCAGCTCCTCGATCTCGACGCGCTGCTCGCGGGCGAGCGAGCCGTGGTGCGCCCGCGCGATCGTCTCCTCGGCGAGCTCGTTGAGCCGCAGGGCGAGCCGCTCGGCCAGCCGCCGGTTGTTGACGAAGACGATCGTCGAGCGGTGCTGCCGCACGAGGTCGAGCAGCGCCGGGTAGATCGAGGGCCAGATCGACCGCGCGGTGGCCTCGTAGCCGGAATCCATCGCGACGTCGCTCGGCAGCACCGGCTGGCTGAGGCTCAGGTCCGAGCCCGGGCTCGCGCATGTCCTCGAGCGCGACGACGACCTCGAGGTCGAGCTCCTTGCGGATGCCCGCGTCGACGAGCTCGATCGGCCTGCCGCCGGAGACGAAGCGCCCGATCTCCTCGAGCGGCCGCTGCGTCGCGGACAGGCCGATCCGCTGGAACGGCTGCGTCACGACACGCTCGAGCCGCTCCAGCGAGAGCGCGAGGTGCGCGCCGCGCTTCGTGCCCGCGACGGCGTGCACCTCGTCGACGATCACCGTCTCGACGCTGCGCAGCATCTCCTTGCCCTGCGAGGTCAGGAGGAGAAAGAGCGACTCCGGCGTCGTGATCAGGATGTCGGGCGGCGTCGCGCAGCATCAGGCGGCGCTCGCGCTGGTCGGTGTCGCCCGTGCGGACGCCGACCGTGAGCGTCGAGCCGAGGCCCGCCAGCGGGCCGCGCAGGTTGCGCTCGACGTCGTAGTTGAGCGCCTTCAGCGGCGAGATGTAGAGCAGCCGGAGCCCCTCGCCCGGGCTCGGCATTGAGCCGGTCGATGCCGGTCAGGAACGCGGCGAGCGTCTTTCCGGAGCCGGTCGGCGCCTGCACGAGGACGTGCGCCCCACCCGCGATCACGGGCCATGCGGCGAGCTGCGCCGGCGTCGGCCCGGCGAATGCGTTCTCGAACCAGGAGCGCGTGGCAGGCGTGAAACCGGCGAGTGCGTCCATCCACCGAGGGTATCCCGCCGGCTCGCCCGACGGCGGCCGTTCGGGGTGAGGGTTCAGCCTCACCGCACGTACGCTCCGGGCGGGTGAGGAAAGCCGAACCCCACAACCGCCGGATAAGATCGATCCATGGCAACGACACCGATCCACTTCTCCGGCAACCCCGAGGCGGATGCGTTCCTCGGCGAGAGCCCGCTGGCCCTGATGATCGGGTTCGTGCTCGACCAGCAGGTCACCGTGCAGAAGGCGTTCTCGTCCCCGCTCGAGCTCTCGAAGCGGATCGGCGGGCTCGATGCGAGGAAGATCGCGGCGATGGACCCACAGGTGCTGGAAGACGCATTCCGCGAGAAGCCCGCCCTGCACCGCTTCCCCGCCAACATGGCGCGCCGCACGCAGGAGTTCTGCGCCGCGATCGCAAGCGAGTACGACGGCGATGCGGCCGCGGTCTGGACCGGCGCCCGCGACGGCGCCGACCTCGAGCAGCGCCTGCTCGGGCTTCCGGGCATCGGGGAGATGAAGGCGCGTTCGCTCGTGGCCGTGATCGCGAAGCGCCTGGGCGTGGCGCCGTCCGGCTGGGAGGAGTTCGCACCCAAGCACGAGTGCCTCGCGGACGTCGATTCGCCCGAAGCGCTCACCGAGTACCAGGCGGCGAAACGCGCCCGCAAGGCGGCGTACCGCGCCCAGCAGGCCGCACCGACGGCGTAGCGGCTCGCGTGCCAATCGAGCTGCGGACGCTGACGGACGGCGGCCAGACCCCGACCGAAATCGCACGCGAGCTCGCCGGTTTTCTCGGAGCCGCGCAGACGAGCCTCGACATTGCCGTCTACGACGTTCGCTTCGAGACCGATGCCGGTGCGCTCGTCCTCGCGACGCTGCTCGCGGCGCAGCAGCGCGGGATCACGATCCGGCTCGTCTACAACGTCGACCACCCTGGCCCGATCCCCGTGCCGCCGCCACCGGCGACGAGGCCCGAGGCGATCGAGTCGCTGCCCGTGCCGACGCGCGCGATCGCCGGCGTTCCCGACCTGATGCACCACAAGTTCGTCGTCCGCGACGGCACGCGACGTGTGGTCGGGCTCGACGAACTGGACCGACGACTCGTGGAGCCGCCAGGAGAACGTGATCGTCCGCGTGCTCGGCTCCCCGGCGCTCGCGACGGCGTTCACGCTCAACCTCGACGAGCTGTGGCGGAGTGGCACCGTCGCGCACACCGGGCGGGTGGAGCCGCGGCCCGTCGACAATCGAGGGCGGCATCGAGGTGCGTCCGTGGTTCACGCCGGAGTACGGCGACGCGCTCTCGCATCGGGTGGCGAAGTTCCTCGGCCGTGCTCGGCGACGGATCCGGATCGCCTCCCCCGTTCTCACCTCGGGCCCGATCCTCGCGACGCTCGTCGAGATCGTGAACGAGCACCGCTGCGACGTCGCGGGCGTGATCGACGAGACCCAGGTCGACGAGGTCTTCCACCAGTGGGCGACGAACGGCGTCAGCGCCTGGAAGATCCCGCTCCTGGACACGATCCTCGACCTCGGCGCCGTTCTCCGGCAAGCCCACGACCCCTGGACGCCCGAGTCGCTCCATAACTTCATGCACGCGAAGATCGTGGTCGCCGACGACGTCACGTTCGTGGGGTCGTTCAACTTCTCCCGCTCGGGCGAGCGCAATGCCGAGAACGTGCTCGAGATCCACGACCCGGCCGTCGCCGACGAGCTGGCGACGTTCGTCGACAGGGTTCGAGCTCGCTACCCGCGGACGACGCCGCCCCGGTTCGAGGGTTGAGCGCGCGCCTCCGTCTGCCGAGAGACAAACGATGAGGATCGTCATCGCCGCCGCGGTCGCCGTCGCCGCCATCGCCGCCGGCGCGTCGGCCGCACCGCTACCGACGGCGAAGTCGTGCCCGCTCTTCCCTGCGGACAACCCGTGGAACCGCCGCGTCGACAAGCTGCCGGTGGCAGCCGGATCGGCCGCGACCATCGCCACGATCGGGCCGACGAAGACGATGCACGCCGACTTCGGCTCGGGGCTCTGGGACGGCGGCCCGATCGGGATCCCGATCACGATCGTCGGCAAGGGCCAGGCGAAGAGTGCCGTGCGGTTCGACTACGCCGACGAGTCCGATCGGGGCCCGTACCCGATCCCCGCCGGCGTGAAGATCGAGGGCGGGCCGAGCTCGGACGGCGACCGGCACGCCCTCATCGTCGACCGCGACGCGCTGCCGCCTCTACGAGCTCTATGCCCTGCGCACGGACCGGCGGCGCGCTGGACGGCGGGCTCCGGCGCGATCTGGGACCTGCGCTCGAACCGCCTGCGCCCGGCGGGCTGGACGTCGGCCGACGCGGCCGGGTTGCCGATCCTGCCCGGGCTCGCCCGCTACGACGAGGTCGCGAAGGGCCGCATCGACCACGCGCTTCGCTTCACGGTGTCGCGCACGCGACGAGCCTACGTCTGGCCGGCGCGCCACTTCGCGAGCTCGCTCACCGATCCGGCGCTGCCGCCGATGGGCGACCGGCTGCGCCTGAAGGCGAGCTTCGACACCACCGGCTTCCCGCGCCAGGCGCGCGTCGTGCTGCAGGCGCTGAAGGAGCTACGGGATGATCGTGGCCGACAACGGCTCGGACTGGTACGTCTCCGGCGCGCCCGACCCTCGCTGGTCGAACGACGACCTGCACACGCTCGGCCGCGTGCCGGGCTCGGCCTTCGAGGTCGTCGACACGACGTCGTTGCGGCGCTGACTCCCGTGCCGGCCCCACGTGGCCGATAAGGAGACATGCGCTTGCTGGCAGCGATTCTCACGGTTCCCGTGCTCTTGGCCGGCTGGCAGTGGTGGAGCGACCGCGCGATCGAACAGCGGTTGCAACCGATCGCCCGCGCCGTCGTCCGGCCGCCACGTGACCGTCGACTGCCAGAGCTTCTGGGGCAACCTGCTGGATGCGCAGGGACGCGAGGGCGAGGTCCAGTTCGACGCCGCCGGAATCCCGGAGCCGCGGCTGTTCCTGACCCGCTCGACCTGCGGACGGCTGCGCACGTTCGCCGGCCACTCGCATCACACCGAGCTCGACTGCCTCCGGCAGGTCGACTGGCGGACGTCGGATCCACTGCCGTTCGACTCATCCTGTTACGCCGATGCCGCCGACACGATCTACGCCGTCCTCGTCCTGGCCCACGAGAGCTACCACACGATCGGTGTCAGCGACGAGGCCACGACGAACTGTTACGCGATCCAGGCGATGGCCTGGACGGCCGTGCAGCTCGGCGCAGCCTCCGGGGAGGCCGAGCTGATCGCTCGCGCGATGGATGTGCTCGAGCCAGAGCAGGACGCGCCCTACGGGACGAACGAGTGCCACGCCGGCGGAACCCTCGACCTTCACCCGGAGACGCCGGACTTCCCGACCGAGCAGCCGCTCGCGCCGCCGCTCGGCACGGGCGGGATGCCGGCACTGCTCACCCGGGCCTAGACTCCGGAGCAGACAGCAACCGAGAGGAGCCTGGAATGGACGATGCAAAGATCCACGAGCACATCGAACAGCTCGTCGCCGAGGAGCACGAGCTCTGGTCGCGCGAGGCCGCGGGCGACACGGACGACGCGACGCGGCAGCGCCTCGCCGAGGTCAAGGTTTCCCTCGACCAGACGTGGGACCTGCTCCGGCAGCGCGAGGCGCTCCGGCGCGCGAACATGGACCCGGACGTCGCCGTCGAGCGCGATCCGAGCACGGTCGAGAACTACCGGCAGTAGATCCGGCGTGATCCTCGACAACGGCGTCGTCCGCACGCTCGACCCCTCGCTGCCGACCTGCGGAGCGCTCGCGATCGCGGGGCCGCTCGTCGCCGGCGGCGTCGGCACGCACGAGTGGGCGCTGCCGACGCCAGAGCGCGTCAACCTCGCCGGCCGCTGCGTGCTGCCGGCGTTCACCGACGCGCACGTCCACTTCCCGACCTGGGCGCTCGCGCGCCACGATGTTCGCCTCGAGGAGGCGGACTCGGTCGGCGGCGGCACTGGCGCTCGTCGCCGCGCACCCGCGCCGGGGCGAGCTGGATCCGCGGCACCGGCTGGCGGGACGCCGGCGTGGCCCGAGGCCCGACGGCGGCCGCGCTCGACGAGGTCACGGGAGACACGCCGGCTGCTCTGTGGTCGAAGGACTACCACTCGCTCTGGCTCAACACCGCCGGCCTCGCCCGTGCCGGCGGCGAGCCTCGACGAGCCCGGCGGCGTCGTCGAGCGCGGCCCCGACGGCGAGCCAACGGGGATCCTGCGGGAGGAGTCGGCGTGGCGCTTCCGCGAGCGCTATCGTCACGGTCACCGAGGACGAGTGGGTCGATGCGACGCGCGAGGGCATCCGCGTCGCGAACGCGCGCGGCGTCGCGCGCGATCCACGACAAGGACGGCTGGCTCGGCGCGGCCTCGATCTTCGGCCGGATCCACGAGCAGGAGGGGCTGACGCTCCGCGTCTGGCAGTCGCTCCCGGTCGACCGGCTGGCCGAGATCTCGGCACTGCCGCTGCGCGTCGCGCATCGGCGACGACTTCCTCCGGCTCGGCTACGTGAAGACGTTCATGGACGGGACGCTCGGCTCGCAGACCGCACTGATGCTCGACGGCTCCGGCGTCGAGATCACGAGCCGCGAGGAGCTGGAGGAGATCGTCCGAGGGCGGCCGCGGCGGGCTGGCCGGTTGCCGTGCACGCGATCGGCGACCGTGCGAACCGGGACGCCCTCGATGCGTTCGAGGCGACGCGGGACGTCTGGAAGCCGCTCGGGCTGCGGCATCGGATCGAGCACGCGCAGTGCCTCGATCCCGCCGACATGCCGCGGTTCGCCGAGCTCGGCGTCGCGTGCTCGGTGCAGTTCACCCACGCCCCGTCCGACCGCGACCTGGCCGAGCGGTTCTGGGGCGACCGGCTCGAAGGGACATACGCGTTCCGGAGCCTTCTCGATTCGGGCGCAGTCGTCGCGAACGGCTCGGATGCGCCGGTCGAGGAGCTCGACCCGCTCGCCGGGATCCGGGCCGGGGTATTGCGAACGATCGACGACCGCCCCGCCTGGCAGCCCGAGCAGGCGCTGACGATCGAGCAGGCGATCGTCGCCTCGACCGTGACCCCCGCGTGGCTCGCAGGCGACGAGCGACGACGCGGGCGGCTGCTGCCCGGGTTCCTCGCCGACCTCGTCGTGCTTCGCGCGACCCGTTCACCTGCCCGCCGGACGAGCTCGAGTCGGTCGAGGTCGTGTCGACGATGGTCGGCGGCAAATGGGTCTACCAGCCGCCGCCCTGGGACTGAGCTCGTCGACAGTTGTACGTTCTGGAGGGTCAGCCGCGCATGGCTATGATCGGTCGTGGCTACACGCACGATGCTGCAGGTTCACCAGTCCGAGACGTGCTCGGTGGCGGCCTGTGCGGAGATCGTCGGAGCCAAGTGGACGGTCCTGATCGTGCACGAGCTCTCCGAGGGCGCGCGCCGCTTCACGCAGATCGAGCACTCCTGTGCCGGCATCAGCCCGCGGACGCTCGCCGAGCGCCTGCGCTGGCTCGAGGCCGAGGAGATCGTCGTCCGCCAGAGCTACGCCGAGTCGCCGCCGCGCGTCGAGTACGAGCTGACCGAGAAGGGCGCGGCGCTGCTGCCCCTGATCGCAGAGATGCGCCGCTTCGGCCACGACTGGCTCGGCTGCGGCGTCCACGACCACTGAGGCCGACGAACCGCGCGAGCTCCTGACGTCCTGTACTACGGCGCCCAGGACCCGTCCCTCAGGCGGTCAACTGGAGCTCGGGGCTCGGACAGGCGCCCTCGCCCCAGACCCTGACGAGCTCGACCACCGTCGCAGCCGCCGTGGCCATGTCCTGCACGCTCGCCCACTCGCGGCGCGAGTGGTACTTCTGGCCGCCCGGTGAACAGGTTCGGGGTCGGGAGGCCCATCTCGGTCAGGCGCGCGCCGTCGGTACCGCCGCGGATGATCGCCGCACGGGCTCGACTCCCGCGCGGCGGATCGCCTCCTCCGCGTTCGCGACGATCTGCGGATGCTGCTCGATCGCAGCGCGCATGTTCCGGTACTGATCCCAGGTCTCGATCGAGACGGTGGCGCGTGGCTCGCGCTCCTCGATCTCGGCGGCGAGGCCGATGGACGAGCGCGGTGTGCTGCTCGAGCAGCTCGTCGTCGTGGTCGCGGATGATCAGCGTCACGACGGCATGCTCGTTCGTCGCGACGATCGCGTCGGATGGATGAATCCCTCGCGTCCCTCGGTCGTCTCCGGCGAGAGCTCGTCGCGCGGGAAGGCGGCGACGAAGTCTGCCGCGAGCTTGACCGCGTTCACGAGCTTGCCTTTCGCCGTCCCGGGATGCTCGCTGCGACCCTCGATGATCACCTTCAGCTGGCGTGCCGAGAACGTCTCGATCTCGAGCTCGCCGATCCCCGAGCCGTCGAGCGTGTAGGCGGCTTCTGCCCCGAATGCCTCGATGTCGAAGTGGTCGGCGCCACGTCCCACCTCCTCGTCGACCGTGAAGCCGACCCGAACGCGTCGCGCGCGGCTCGTCCGTGCCGTGGAGGTACGCGACGGCGGTCATGATCTCCGCGACACCCGCCTTGTCATCGGCGCCGAGAAGCGTCGTGCCGTCGCTCGTGACGATGTCGTGCCCGATCCGCGCCGCGAGCGCCGGCTCATCGGCCGGATCGAGCACCTGGCTCGGGTCCCCGGGCAGCACGATCGGCGCGCCGGCGTAATCCTCGTGCAGGATCGGCGTCACTCCGGTTCCGGGCGCCTGCGGCGTCGTGTCGACGTGCGCAATCAGGCCGATCACGGGCGCCCCCGGCGTCCCGGGCACGGTCGCGTAGACGTAGCCGAGCTCGGTCAGCTCGACATCGGCGAGGCCGATCTCCCGCAGCTCCGCCTGCGAGGATGCGCGAGAGATCGAGCTGCTTGGCGGTGCTCGGAAACGTCGTACGCTCCTCCTCCGCCTGCGTGTCGATGCGGACGTAGCGGAGGAACCGCTCCAGCACACCGTCGGCGAGCTCGGCCGCGAGCGGCGATGTGTGCTCGACGCTAGCCAAGGTCCGCGAGATGGCGGTACAGCGCTGCGGCCGTCTCGATGCCGAGCGGCAGGTACGCGGCCGGGATGCGCTCGTTCGGTGAGTGGATGTTCGACTCGTTGAGCGCAAACCCCGTCAGGACAGTGGCGACGCCGCGGGCAGCGAGCTCCGAGACGAGTGGGATCGCGCCACCCGAGCGGATCAGGAGCGGCCGCACGCCGAGCACCTCCTCGAAGGCGTCGAGCCCGAGCTGCACGGCGGGCGCATCGCGAAGGCACGAGCCCGGGCGGCGCCTGCGACCAGATCTCCACCTCGACCTCGGTGCCTTCCGGAGCCGCCTCGCGGAGCAGCCTCTCGAAGCGTCGGGACGATGACGGCCGGATCCTGGTCGCCGACGAGCCGGATCGAGACGTTCGCCTCGGCCTCGACCGGGATCACCGTCTTCTGCAGGGTCGGCGAGCCACCCTTGATGCCGTGCACGTCGACGGAAGGCTCGGCCCAGGTGCGGATGTAGAACTCGTCGGCCGCCTTCGCGTCGGCCGGACGCGACCCGGCAGCGGCGATCTCGGCCGGCCCGGCCGGGAGCTGCTCCCAGCCCTCGACAGCTCGGACGCCGACGGGGGGACGATGCCCTCGCGCAGCGGCTCGGGCACGCGCCCATCGCGCGGCAGCACGCCCGAGAGCGTCTGCATCAGCGCGTGCATCGCGTTGAGCGAAGCGCCGCCGTACATGCCGGAGTGGAGGTCGCGGCGACCCGGTGCGGACCTTGACGTGGAAATAGCAGACGCCGCGCACGGCGATGTTGAAGCCCGGGCACGTCGCGCTCGACCATGCCGCTGTCGAACACGATCGCCGCATCGGCGCCGCGCTCGTCGGCGGCGATCCAGTCGACGATCGAGTGGCCGCCGACCTCCTCCTCGCCGTCGCACGCGATCCGGAGGTTGACCGGGAGCTCGCCGGCCGCGGCGAGCAGTTCGGCAGCCTTCAGCAGCATGAACAGCTGGCCCTTGTCGTCGGCAATGCCGCGCGCGTAGAGCCAGCCGTCGCGCTCGACGAGCTCGAAGGGATCCGATTCCCAGAGCTCGAGCGGGTCGGGCGGCTGCACGTCGAAGTGCCCGTAGCAGAGGATCGTGGGCGCGGTCTCGGGGCTGCCCGAGGCCCGGATCTCGCCGACGACGAGCGGGCGCTCGCCCCACGGGATCACCTCGGCGCTCCCGCCGGCATTCCTCACGCGCGCGGCGACCCATTCGGCGGCTGCGGCGACGTCCGCCTGGTGCGCCGGGTCGGCGCTGACGGAGGGGATCGCGATCAGCTCGGCGAGCTCGGCGACGAGCGAGTCATGGGACGGCATCTCCACGGCCCGGAGAGTCTAGCCAGGGTCAGCGGCAGGCCGCGACTGCAGTTCTGCAGCTTCGCGGATCCGGAGCCGGGAACCGACGGTTCCCAGCGGCTCCTCGCGATGAGCGCGGAGTCCGGCTTCAGCCGCGACGCTCAGCGTGGCTTACGCGACATCCCGGACGTTGTTGGCCTCCGCCAACGCCCGAGCTTCTTCAGGCTCTGGTGCTCGATCTGGCGGATGCGCTCGCGCGTGACGTTGAACGTCCGTCCGACCTCGTCCAGCGTTCGCGGCTGCTGGCCGTCGAGTCCGTAGCGGAGCTCGAGCACTGCCCGCTCGCGCGGTGAGAGCGATCCCAGGATCGAGCGGAGCGCCTCGCGGCGGAGCGCCATCTCGGCGGCCTCGTCGGGCAGCTGCGCGGTCACATCCGTGAGGAAGTGGCCGAACTCCGACTCGTCGTCGTCGCCGACCGGCTTCTCCAGCGAGACGGGGGTCTGGGCGGAGCGCCTGATCTGCTCGACCTCCTCGACGCTGAAGTCGAGGTCGCGGGCGATCTCCGGGATCGTCGGCTCACGCGCCAGCTCTGCCCGGAGCTTGCGCTCGGAGCGATGGATCTTGTTGAGCTTCTCGACGACGTGCACCGGCATCCGGATCGTCCGCCCCTTGTCGGCGATCGCGCGCGCGACGGCCTGCCGGATCCACCAGGTCGCGTAGGTCGAGAACTTGAATCCCTTGCGGTAGTCGAACTTCTCGGCCGCGCGCACGAGCCCGATCGTCCCCTCCTGGATCAGGTCGAGGAACGGCAGTCCCTGGTTGCGGTAGCGCTTGGCGATCGAGACGACGAGCCGGAGGTTGGCCTCGACCATCGCCTGCTTGGCGGAGTGATCGCCGAGCTCGATCCGCTTCGCGAGCTCGACCTCCTGCGCCGCGGTGAGGAGCGGCACCTTGCCGATGTCCTTGAGGAAGAGCTGCAGCGTGTCGGTCGAGATCTCGGCTTCGGAGGCCCATTCCTTCTCGATGTCGGCCTCGCTCTGCTCGTTCCCGACGACATCGACCTGAGCCTCTTCGAGCGCGGTGTAGAACTCGTCGAGCTGTGCGGGATCGAGGTCGAGCTCGTCGAGAGCGAGCGCGATCTCCTCGGCGTCGAGCTTGCCGGCGCCCTTGCCCGACTCGAACAGGGTGCGCACTTCGAGCAGGTCGAGGACACCCGCGGTGACCGGGGGCTGCGAGGTGCCGGTTGAATCAGCTGCGCTCAGAGCCGCCCCTTTCCATCGAACCTTCGTGACCGTAGCGGTAAGAGGCGCCCGCCGTCAAAAAATCCCCCTGAAAGAGGAAGCTTAGATGCCGGCCTTGTGCAACTCGGCGAGGTACTGCTTCGCGACCCCGACGAGCGGGGAGCCCGGCTCGGCCTTGCCAACGAGCTCGAGCTGGCGGCGCGCCTCCTTGACCTGACCCGACCAGAGGAGCAGGAGCCCGAGGTGGAAGCGCACGGTCGCGGAATTCGGGAACGTGCGCGAGAGGGGACCGAGGTGGGAGAACGCCTGGGCCGGACGGGCCTTGTCGAAGAGGCCGACGGCGGCGGCGACACGCGCCTCGGCGTCCTTCGGCGCCCGTCGTGCCGCCTCCGCGTAGACGCGCTCCGCCGAGCGCTGCTTGCCGAGTCGCTGCAGCGCGACACCGTAGAAGAGGCGGTCCGCCGTCGTTCCCGTGCGGGCCCGGCGCTCGAGCAGCGCCAGCTGGGCCGGCGCCGGGAGCTTGCGAACGAACGCGGGAACCGTCTCGGTCGGGACGAAGCTCGGGAGATTGCGTGCGAAGTTGGGATGGAGCAGGTTGCCGGCGGTGATCGCGTACGCCGTATCCGGCTCGAGGGAGGCCGCGGACTTCCAGGCGTCCTCTGCGCCGCTCTCCCCCGCCCAGTACCGCGCGATCCCGAGATTCAGTTGCACCGCGGCGCTCTTCGGGTGCAGCCCCGAGAGCTGGGTGAGAGCATTGACGGTTCCGTCCGGCCAGCTGCTGAAGGACTGGCCGATCCGCGCTTCGAGCGAATCGTGGCGGGCGAAGAGGGCTCCCGCCTGGGCACGCTTCCCCGAGTCGTAGAGCTGGATCGCCTTGCGAAGGTCGACGGCCTCCTGGTCGACTCGCACCCCGAGGTCGAGCGAGAGCGGCGGAGCCCCGGCGCGCATCTTCGGTCCCTGCGCTGCTGCACCGGAGGGGCTGCTACTCGTGGCGGCGGTGATCCCCGCAACGGCGGCGGCGACGCCGACGGCGACGACGCGTGACGACGAGAATCGTGCGAGTGCGGGCAGTCACGCGTGCACGGTAGCCGCGGGCGCCCGCTTCGATGCGGTCAGACGATCGATCGGCGTGCCGTTCGGCAGCAGCCGCCCGAGCGTGCCGCCGACGGTGACGTCGACGAGCTCGACGATTGCTCCCTGCCGGGCCGCCGAAGTGATGCCCTCGGGAGGGATTGGGTGGACGAGACGGGTTACCGTCCCGGCCCGAAAGGACGGTTGTCGGGCCTCGAGAACCGTCCGCCGGGCCTCCACAGCAGCGCGTGCCGAGGCGCTATACTCTTGAAAGTAATGGCGACGTACCGAGAGCTTCTGGCGCAGGTCAAGGAGGAGATCGACGAGGTCTCTTCGTCCGACGTGCTCGAGCGGTTGGACGACGCCGACCGGCCGCTGCTGCTCGACGTTCGCGAGCAGGACGAGTGGCAGGAGGGCCATTTGCCCGGCGCGGTGCACATCCCGCGCGGCAACCTCGAGTCGCGTGTCGAGGCTCTCATCCCCGATCGCTCACGCGAGGTCGTCATCTACTGCGCCGCCGGCTCCAGGTCCGCGTTCGCCGCCAAGTCGCTCGCCGACCTCGGCTACGAGAACACGTCCTCGCTCGTCGGCGGCTTCACCGATTGGAAGCGGAACGGCTACCCGTTCCAGACGCCCCGCGCGCTCAGCCCCGAGCAGCGCGCTCGCTACTCGCGGCACATCCTCATTCCCGAGGTCGGCGAGGAGGGGCAGCAGAAGCTGCTCGACGCTCGCGTGCTCCTGATCGGCGCCGGCGGGCTCGGCTCGCCCTCGTCGCTCTACCTGGCCGCAGCAGGCGTCGGCACGCTCGGCATCGTCGACGCCGACGTCGTCGACGACTCGAACCTGCAGCGCCAGATCGTGCACTCGACCGACACGCTCGGCCAGCCGAAGGTGCTGTCGGCGAAGCGTGCGCTCGAGGCGCTCAACCCCGACGTCAAGGTGCTGACCTACGAGGAGCGGCTGACCTCGGAGAACGTCGAGCGGATCCTGGCCGACGGCTGGGACGTGATCGTCGACGGAGCCGACAACTTCCCGACGCGCTACCTCGTCAACGATGCCTCCGTCTGGCACGACATTCCGGTCGTCCATGGCTCGATCTACCGCTTCGAGGGCCAGGTGACGGTCTTCCACCCGCATGTCGGGCCGTGCTATCGCTGCCTCTATCCCGCCCCGCCGCCGCCGGAGATGGCGCCGAGCTGCTCGGAGGGCGGCGTGCTCGGCGTCCTACCGGGCATCGTCGGCTCGCTCCAGGCGAGCGAGGCGCTCAAGCTCATCATCGGCGCAGGCGAGACGCTCACCGGGCGCCTGCTCCTGTTCGACGCGCTCCACACGACGTTCGACGAGGTGAGCGTGAAGAAGGATCCGAGCTGCCCCGTCTGCGGCGAGACGCCGTCGATCACGGAGTACATCGACTACGTCGAGTTCTGCGCAGGCCCGGTCCACGTATGACGGCCGTGCGCATCCCGCCGACCCTGCGAGGCGAGGTTGGAGGTGAACGTCAGGTCGAGGTCGACGGCGACACCGTACGCGGCGTGCTCGAGAACCTCGTCGAGCGCTACCCCGCCCTCGGGCAGCAGATCTTCAACGACGGCGAGATCGCGACGTTCGTCAACGTCTATCTCGGCGGCGAGGACGTGCGCACGCTGGACGGGCTCGAGACCGCCGTCGGAGCCGGCCAGACCGTGATCCTCCTGCCGGCGATGGCCGGCGGCTCGACGCCGCCGCGGTCGCTGCCGGTCGTGTCGTCCCTGCTCGACCTGATCGGGAACACACCGCTCGTCGAGCTGACGAAGATCTCGCCCAAGGCGTCCGTCAAGATCTACGGGAAGCTCGAGGGGCAGAACCCGACGGGCTCGATCAAGGACCGCGTCGCGAAGTCGATGATCGAGGCTGCCGAGGCCTCGGGTGAGCTGACGCCCGGCCGCCACCTGCTCGAGCCGACGTCCGGCAACACCGGGCACTCGCTCGCGATGGTCGCGAAGCTGAAGGGCTACCCGCTCACCGTCGTGATGCCCGAGAACGCGACCGAGGAGCGCAAGCAGATGCTGCGGCTCTTCGGCGCCGAGATCGTGCTGTCGCCCGGATGCGGAGGGCTCGAACGGCGCCGTCCGGCTCGCGCTCGAGCTCGCGGAGCAGGACCCCAAGTACTTCATGCCGTTCCAGTACGCGAACCCCGCCAACCCGCGCGCCCACTACGAGGGCACCGGAGCCGAGATCGCCGACGCGCTCGACCGGGTCGACGTCCTCGTCGGAGGGCTCGGTACCGGCGGCACGCTGATGGGCACGGGCGAGCGGCTGCGCGAGACGTTCCCCGACATCGTGATCGCCGCCGCCGAGCCGCTTCCGGGCGACTCGGTGATGGGGCTTCGCTCGCTCGAGGATGGCTACGTGCCGCCGATCCTCGACGTGACGAAGCTCGACCGCAAGATGCTCGTCTCGAACGCCGAGTCGGTGCATGCCGTGAAGGCGCTGCTCGAGCTGGAAGGGATCTTCGCCGGCGTCTCCTGCGGCGCCGCGATCCACGTGGCGCGGAAGATCGCCGAGGAGATGGACGAGGGCGTGATCGTCACGATCCTCCCCGACGCCGGCTGGAAGTACATGTCCGCGGACTTCTGGGAGGCCTCCGACGAGGACCTCGAGGAGTCCATGGAACGCACGATCTGGTGGTAGTGCCCGCCGCGGTGCGTGCCGCGCTCGTCGAGCACGCGAACGCCGAGCTGCCGAACGAGGCGTGCGGCCTCATCCTGTTCGAGGACGACGTGGCGGTCGAATACGTGCCCGGCCGCGAACGTCTCCGCCTCGCCCTACCACTTCCAGCTCGAGATCGACCCGATCACGTGGGCCGACCTCAACGACCGCGACGCGGTGCAGGCGGTCTTCCACTCGCACATCTCGTCGCCACCGCGCCCATCGCGCACCGACGTGCAGAACATCGGCCTCTGGGCCGGGCCAGCCGTACCTGATCTACACCGTGCGCACGGACGAGCTCGCAGCCTGGCGGATCGTCGACGGCGAGATCGTGCTCGATCCAGCTGACGACCGCCTGCCTGAAACGAGAGAGGGGAAGGCGCGAGCCTCGCCCTCTTGTTGCCGTGTCCCGGGCAGCGCCCCGGAACGAGACCCCGACTACTTGACTGTGAACGAGCCCTTCATGAACGGGTGCGGATCACAGATGAACTTGTACGTGCCCTTCTTCAGCTTCACGGTGAACGTCTTCGTGCCGATAGCCGAGACCGTCGTCTTGACGTTCACTCCCGGCCCCGTGAGGTGGAAGTTGTGGATGCTCGACTTGTCGTTGACGACGATCTTGACCGTCCCGGCCTTCGTCGGCTTCGAGGACATCGTGATCGTGAACCCCGGACCAACGGTGCCCTTGAAGACGGGCGTTGCAGCCAGCGCCGACGCGGCCATCAGCAGGGCGGCCGCTGCGGCAAGCGCGGCGAGTGCAGTGGTTTTCAACGGTTCTCCTCTTCGTGGGTGGACATCATCGTCCCTCTCAGGCAATTGTGCCTAAGACGTAGCCCACGAATGTATGCGTTCGATCAGCTCACCGTCAACGTGCCATGCATCTGGCTCGAGTGCGGGTCGCAGACGAAGGTGTAGGTGCCCTTCTGGAGGGTCACGGTGAACGACTTCTTCCCGGTGCCCGACACATCCGTCGCGACATCGACGCCGCCCGGCCCGGTGAAGTGGAAGTTGTGGATCGTGCCCTGATCGTCGACGTTCAAGGTGTACGTGCCGGGAGTGGCGGTCGTCTGCGCCATCGAGATGTCGAATCCCGGCCCGACCGAGCCGGAGAGGGTTCCCGACGCAGCGCCCGCGGGGGCCGTGGTGGCGGCGGTTGTGGTGTCGGCAGCCGAATCGCTGTCGCTGCTCCCTCCGCAGCCCGTGGCAATGGCTACCGCGGCAACGACTGGCATGGCGAGTAGAACGCGTCTCATCGACTCCTCCTCGGATCGCTGGCTCTCTTCAGCATACGACGAGGCCGACGGATCGGTTCTCAATCGAGCGTGACGACCGCGCCGGAGTCGGCCGATCGGAACAGGGCGTCGATCGCCCGCACCTGGCCCGAGCGCGTCGGCCCGCCCGAGCAGCGGCGCACGCTCGCCGCGGATCGCGGCGTTCAGGTCCTCGAGCTCGAGTCGGTACGGATTCGCGCCCTCGACCTCGATGCGCTCGACCGAGTCGCCCTGGCGCAGCTCGATCACGGGCACGTTGCAGTGCCACGGGTCGTCGAGGAAGAGCGAGCCCTCCGTCCCGATCGCCTCCAGCTCGTCGCGGTTGCCGAGCGAGGTGCCGCAGTCGAAGAGCGCCACGACGTCATTCGGAAACCGCATCAGCCCGGTGAAGACCCAGTCGGTGCCGCTCGAGCCGATGTGCGCGGCGCCGACGACGGACTCGGGCTCGCCGCCGAGCAGGCGGGCGCCACTGACGCAGTAACAGCCGACGTCCATCAGCGAGCCGCCCTCGACGTCCGGGCGCAGGCGGATGTTGTCGGCGTCGTAGAGCGAGTAGCTGAACACGGTGCGGATCACGCGCAGCTCTCCGATCGCACCGTCCGCGACGAGCTCCGCGAGCCGGGCGGTCTGCGGGTGATGCCGGTACATGAACGCCTCCGAGAGGTGCATCCCGGTCGCGTCCGCCGCGTCGAAGGCCCGCTCGACGTCGCGCGATGTGCCTGCTGAACGGCTTCTCGCAGAGAACGTGCTTGCCGGCCTCGACGCCTTGATCGACCACTCGCTGTGCATCGTGTTCGGCAGCGGGATGTAGACGGCCTCGACCTCCGGGTCGGCGAGCAGCTCCTCGTAGCTGCCGTAGGCACGCCCGATGCCCCACGTCTGCGCGAACTCCTCGGCGCGCGCGAGGTCGCGGCTGCCGACGGCGACAACGTCGACGTCGTCCGACTCCGCGGCCCCGGCGAGCAGCTTCTTGTTGATGTCGGCGGTCGAGAGGATTCCCCATTTCACAGCCATCGTCTACCCCCAGCTCGTCTCGGTCATGGGCCTGAACGCCACCTCGAGGATGCGGTGGTTGCGCGGCCGGGTCAGCACGAAGATGACGGCCTCGGCCACGTCGTCGGCGGACATCATCCCGGCGAGCTCGGGCATGTCGGGTGTACGGCCGTAGCCTTCCTCCATCGCGAAGTCGGTCGCGACGCCACCGGGGCACACGTTCGTGCAGCGCACGCCCTGCGGGCGGAGCTCGTGGTCGAGTGCGCGGGTGAAGCCGACCTGAGCGAACTTGGAGGCGCAGTAGACGGCCTCGAACGGGAGCCCGCGGCGTCCGGCCTCGGACGCGACCGAGACGAAGTCGCCGCTCGCCGCGCGCGATCAGATGCGGCACGGTCGCGGCGGCCGTGTTGATCACGCCCTTGGCGTTGACGTCCATCATCTCGTCGAGGTGGGCCGGGTCGAGATCGACGAACGGGCCGTAGGCAGCCGACGCCGGCGTTCGCGATCACGATGTCGATGCCACCATGGCGTGCCACGGTCTCGTCTGACGAGCGCCGCGAGCTGCGCGCGGTCGCGCACATCTGTCGGCCGCGCAACGGCGTCCGACGATCCCGAGGTCGTCGCCCGATCGCGAGGCGAGGCCGAGCTTGACGCCCTGGTCGGCGAGCATGCGGGCGACGGCGGCGCCGATGCCACGGCTGGCGCCGGTGACGACTGCCACCTTTCCTTCGAGACTGATCATGCGATGTGCTCCTTCACGGTGTCGAGTGCGGGATAGAGCGCGCGGAAGCGCGGATAGATCTCGTCGTACGCGTACTGCCAGGCAGGGTCGGGCTCAACCGTCGTACGGACGCGGACGCAGCGGGCAACGGCGTCGGGCACGTCGGTGAACATCCCGGCCGCCACGCCGCCGAGCAGCGCGGCGCCGTAGGCCGAGCCTTCCTCGATCGGCGGTGAGCTCGATCGGGATCCCGAGCACCGAGGCGACGATCCGGAGCCAGAGCCCGCGGGCGCCGCCGCCCGAGGCGCTCGCGCGGTCGGCCGGGCCGCCGAGCGAGGTGACGAGCGCGAGCGAGTCGCGCAAGCCGAAGGCAACGCCCTCGAGCACTGCGCGGACGAGGGCGCCGCGGTCGTGGCGGAGCTCGAGGCCGGTGAACGCGGCCCGGGCGGACGGGTCTGCATGCGGCGTCCGCTCGCCCGCCAGGTACGGCGCAAAGAGAAGGCCCTCGGCGCCCGGCCCCCACGCCTCCGCCTCGGCGACGAGGTCGGCGAAGGCAGTCTCCGGCGCCAGGCGGTCGCGGAGCCACTGCAGCGAGCCTGCCGCCGAGAGCATCACGCCCATCGCGTGCCACTGGCCGGGCACGGCGTGGCAGAACGCGTGCACGCGCGCCTCCGGGTCGGACGCAAAGGCGGGCAAGCGCCGCGAAGACGACGCCCGATGTCCCCATCACGATCGAGAGCGGCCCGGGACGGTCGATTCCGACGCCGATCGCGGCCGAGGCACAGTCGCCCGCCCCCGCTGCGACCGGAATTCCTCGTGGCACGTTCGTCACAAGCGAGCGTGAGCCCGGAGGTCTCGGGCGACTCGAGCACGGGCGGGAGCCAGGCGGCGGGGATCTCGAGCGCGTCGAGCACGTCGGGCGACCAGGTGCGCCGGGCGACGTCGAGCAGGAGCGTGCCGGACGCATCGGCGACGTCGGTCGCCCACTCACCCGTGAGCCGGAGCCGGACGTAGTCCTTCGGCAGCATGATCCGCGCGATTCGGGCGTACGCATCCGGCTCGTGACGGCGCAGCCAGAGAAGCTTCGGGGCCGTGAACCCGGTCAGCGCCCGGTTTCCGGTCAGGGCGATCAGCCGGTCGAGGCCGATCCGCTCCTCGATCTCGGCGCACTCGGCCCCCGTTCGCTGGTCGTTCCAGAGGATCGCCGGGCGGACGACGCGTCGCCGCCGGCATCGAGAGCGACGAGGCCGTGCATCTGGCCGGAGAGCCCGATCCCGGCAATCTCGCGCGTCGACCCGATCTCGGCCCGAACCGCGGCCAGCACCGCGCGCGTCCCGTCCCACCAGTCCTCGGGATCCTGCTCCGACCAGCCGGCTCGAGGCGTCGAGAGCGGATAGCCGTGCTCGGCGACGGCCGCGACCCTCCCGTCGGGCTCGACCGCGACGGCCTTGACGCCGGTCGTGCCGACGTCGAGCCCGACGACGACCTCGGCGCTCACGCCGCCACCTCGGGATCGAGCGCGGCACGAAGCGTCTCGACGGCGACCGCGAGACCGTCCTCACGCGAGAGCAGCGGGTCCTCGTGCTCGATCGAGAGCGCGCCGTCGTATCCCACCGATCGCAGCGTCTCGACGAGCTCGCGCCAGAACGGGACGGGATGCCCGGCCCCGACCGAGCGGAAGATCCAGCTCCGCTCCGCAGGGCGGCCGCCGGGAATCGTCTCGAGCACGCCGTTCACCGCGAGCAGCTCGTCCTGGAAGCCCGTGTCCTTGGCGTGAACGTGGAAGATCGCGTCTCCGAGCGAGTCGAACGCAGGCGAGCGGGTCCATCCCCTGCCAGAACAGGTGGGAGGGATCGAAGTTGACCCCGATCACGCTCGCCCGCGCTCTCGCGCAGCCGCAGCATCGAGGCGGTGTTGTAGACGACGAAGCCCGGGTGGGGCTCGATCGCGACGCGGACGCCGTGTGAGCGCGCGAATGCGGCGGCGTCGGCCCAGTACGGGAGCACGCACCTCTCCCACTGCCAGGCGAGCGTCTCGGGGAAGTCGTCGGGCCACGAGCAGGTGACCCAGCTCGGTCGGAGCGAGTGCTCGGACTCGCCGGGGCAGCCGGAGAAGGTGATCACCGTCTCGATCCCGAGCTCGGCGGCGAGCCGCACCGTGTCCCTGTACGCGCGCGTTGCCGTGCTCGCGATGTCTCGGTTCGGGTGAAGGGGATTCGCGTGGCACGAGAGCGCCGAGATCGTCAGACCACGATCGCTGACGAGCGCCGCGAAGCGCCCACGTGCGTCCGGGTCGGCGAGCAGCTCGCCGGGACGGCAATGGGGGCTCCACGAGCCCGACATGATCTCGACCGTCTCGCAGCCGGCGGTGACGGCCGCGTCGAGAGCCTCCTCGAGGGTGCGGTCCGAGTAGAGCGCGAGAAAGAGGCCGATCTTCATAGGGCGAGGACCTCCTCGACGCGCACGGGCCTACGTTCTTCGGTCGAGCGGGCGAGGGCGAAGATCGACCGCGAGGCTGTGCAGGTTGTCGGCGGCCGAGCATCTCCGGCTGCTCACCGGCGCCGATCGCCCGACGGAGCTCGGCGAGGACGCCGAGCCGGTCGATTGCCCGCAACGTGGGCAGCGCGACGCGGGCGGCGCGCTCGCGGTGGCGCCCGAACCAGACGGTTCCCCGCAGCGCATCGTCGATCCCTCCGATCCAGGTGGCGCGGCCGCGCGCGCCGACGAGCTCCCAGTCGCCGTTCCACGACGTCTCGACGTGCGGCTCGGCCCACGTGCCCTCGTAGGACACAGGCGTGCCGTCGTCGAGCGTCATGAGCGCTGCCACCGTGGGGTCGTCGGCGAAGGGGCTGTCGGGCGCGCCCCAGCTCCGCGCATCCACCTCGGCAACCTCCCGGCCCGTCGTCATCCGGATCAGGTCGACGTGGTGGATCGCCATGTCGAGCAGATAGGGGTGCGGCATCCGCCCCCGCCAGTCGCGGCGCGAGATCCACGCGTCGCGGAGGTCGCGGCGGCAGGAGACGCGGATCCCGAGCAGCGAGCCCAGGGCCTTCTTCGCGACGAGCTCGCGCAACGCGCGCGGCTGCCGCCGAAAGCGGTAGTTCTGCGCCACCATCGCGTACCGTCCGGCCTGCCTCGGCGCGCAGCGGCGACGGCGGCGGCATCCGGGAGCGTCAGGGCGAGCGGCTTCTCCACGACAACGTGACAGCCGCCCGCGAGGGCGAGCTCGGCGAGTGGCCGGTGCGTCGAGGGCGGCGAGGCCAGCACGACGACGTCGGGCTGCATCGCGGAGATGGCGCGTCCGAGATCGCGGAACGTGGGCACGCCGAGCGCCTCCTCCGCCCAGGCACGTCCCGCGGCGGCGGCGTCAGCGACGCCGACGAGCTCGGTAGCCGGGCGCCTCGGCGATGCCCTCCGCCCACGTGCGTCCCCACAGCCCGACGCCCACATGCACCGCGCGTAGCCGCTTCACGCACACAACTCCCGGGCGACGGCGAGGTAGGCGGCGCGGCAACGCTCGAGCGAGGCGAGATCGACCCACTCGTCGACGCCGTGGATGCCGCCGACGACGGGGCCGAAGAGGACGGTCGGGATCCCTGCCCCGGCGATCAGAGCGGAATCGGCCCAGAACGGCGACCCCACCGATCTCGTCACGGCCGAGATGCCGCCGCAGCGCCTGCACCACGTCGGCATCGGGCGCCGTCTCGAACGGGCTCGCGGTGGAAAGGGAGCCGCACGGTCGCGCCGGTTCCTGCCGTTATGGCCTCGAGCTCGCCGCGCACGTGGTCGACCGTCTCGCCGGGGATCGTGCGGCGCTCGCCCTGCAGCCGGCAGTGGGCCGGGTAGCTCGAGTACTCCTGCCCGCCCTCGATCACGGAGGCGTGAAGCGAGCCTGTTCCGAGCAGCAGATGCCCATTGCCCGACGCGGAGCTCGGCGTCGAGCATCGGCGATCCCGGTGAGCACCGGTCCCATCGCGGCGATCGCGTCGATGCCGAGATCGGGCCTGGAGCCGTGGGCGGCGTAGCCCGCCGTCTCGACCTCGAACGCGACGAAGCCCTTGTGCGCGACGGCGACGACCTCCTCGGTCGGCTCGGTGACGATCGCCGCGTCGGCGGTGGTGCGGCGCACGAGCGCCTCGGTGCCGACGCTTCCGACCTCCTCGTCGGCCACGGCCGTCACGATCACGTCGCCGCGGAAGCCCTCGCGCACGGCCGCGGCGCCGACCAGCATCATCGCCGCGAGCGAGCCCTTCATGTCCCCGGCGCCCCGACCGTGGAGGCGGCCGTCCCGGACGACGGGCTCGAACGGCGCCTCCATCCCGGCGACGCCGACCGTGTCCATGTGTGCGTTGAGGAGCAGCGAGCGGCCACCGCCCGTTCCCCGGGCGACGCCGACGACGTTCGGCCGTCCCGGCGCAGCCTCGTAGAGATCGACCTCGAGCCCCGCGGCCGCAAGCCAGTCCGCCACGAACGCCGCGATCTCTCCCTCCCCCGCTCCGTCGGGGACGAGGTCGGGGTTCGTCGAGTCGATCTCGACGAGCTGCCCGGTCAGCTCGGCGAGGTCGCCCTGGGTTTCAGGCACCGAGCGCGGCGTAGACGATCTCGTAGGCGCGGACGGCATCCTTGCGGCTCTGGGCCTCGCGAAGGGCTACGTCGTCGATCTTTGCCGCCACCCCGTCGATGAACCGCCACTGCAGCACCGACCGCTTCACCGCTGCGACGGCGTCCTCGGTGTACGGATAGAGGTCGAAGCCGAGGTACTCGCCGTTGGCGCCGTAGTTCGCGCGGCGCAGCTCGAGCGCGAGCTCGAGCGTCTCCATGAAGGCGGTCGCGCCGACCATGTTGTCGTCGTCGAACGTGCCCCAGCCGGAGTTCGCGTGCTGGTGGCCGAGCAGCCCCTCGGCGGCGAGCATTGCCGCGTACTCGCCGAGCGACTCGCCGTTCATGATCAGGTGCTGCCAGTCCATGTTGACCTGGACGTTCGTGATTCCCCGCGCGCGCAGGGTGTGGATGACGTGCAGCGTCATCCCGATGTTGCGCATGAAGATCTTCATCGCGGGCTCGGAGTTCTTGTGCTCGAGGAACAGCTTCACGCCGTGCTTGTCGCAGATCTCCGCCGCCTCGGCCATCCCGTCGATGAACCACTCCCACGCCTGCGCGTACTCGGTCTGGAACGGGTAGTTGTAGCCCTCGATCCCGGGCCAGCAGATCATGTTCGCGCCGACGTGGCCGGCGAGCTCCGCCGTCTCGCGCGTGAGGCGGCGAGCCTCCGCGCGGGTCGCGGCGTCCGGCGCCGTCAGCCCACCCTTGCCGAAGCGCGGGTCGCCGTGAAGCCCGGTGCAAATCGTCGCAATCCCGTGCCCGTCGAGCGCGGCACGGACGTCGTCGAGGTTGTCGGGGTTGAGCTCGCCGGGATAGTGGAACTCGTAGTCGTCCATCAGGTCGCCGAGCCCGGTCACGGCCCGGTGCACCTTGTCGGGCATCGGCTCGTTCGTGAACTGCGGCTGGTACCCGACGGCGACGAAGCGCGTGATCATCGGGCCGAGGGCCCAGATTCCAAGTGAGGTCTTCATGTTCTCCGGTCTTTCGCGGTGGTCGGTTTTGTCGGCGTCGTTCCGCAGCCGCTGCGTGACCCTGCAAAGGATGTCACACGGCGTTGGCGGATCGACACTGTCAGCGGTAGGTGAGGGTTTCTCTCTGCCCGCTCGCGCTCGAGCGCACGATCGCGTCACAGACCTCGGCGGCTCGGTAGCCGTCCTCGAACGTGGCCGCGTACGGCGCCACATCGGTGTCGTCCTTGATCGCGCGGAGCAGATGGTGGATCTCGTGGACGAACGTCTCCCCCCAGCCGATGATGTGCCCCGGAGGCCACCAGAACTCCCAGAACGGATGGTCGGCCTCGGAGACGAGCACGTTCTTGAAGCCGCGCGCGCGGTCGCCGTCGGCGCGGAAGACCTGGAGCTCGTTCAACTTCTCCATGTCGAAGGCGAGTGAGCCCTTGCTGCCGTTGATCTCCCACTGGAAGGCGTTGCGCCGGCCGAGCGCGAGCCGCGTCGCCTCGATCGTCCCGATTGCGCCTGCCTCGAACTCGACGGCCGCCTCGATCGCGTCGTCGACCTGTCGGCCGGGCAGGAACGTGTGGACGAGGGCCGAGACGCTCGAGACGTCCCCGACGAGGAACCGGGCGAGGTCGATCACATGCGCGCCGAGATCGCCGAGCGCACCGGAGCCGGCCGCCTGCGCGTCGAAGCGCCAGGAGTCGAGCGTCGGATCGTCGCCCCAGTCCTGCAGGTAGCGCCCGCGGAAGTGGCGAATCTCGCCGAGCTCTCCCGCCTCGATCATCTCGCGTGCGAGGCGAACGGCCGGCACGAAGCGGTAGTTGAAGGCGCAGAGATGCTTCACGCCGGTGGCGGCGACGGCCTGCCAGATGTCGTAGCTCTCGTTCGCGTCTCGGCCGAGCGGCTTTTCGCAGAGCACGTGCTTGCCCGCCTGCGCCGCCGCGATCGTCGGCTCGGCGTGGAGTGAGTTGGGGCCACCGTTGTCGAACAGCCCGATCGACGGGTCGCTGACGATGTCCCGCCAGTCCGTCGTCCAGCGCTCGTAGCCGTAGCGGTGGGCGGCGTCCGCGACCGCGGCCTCGTCACGACCGGCGATCGCAACGAGCCTCGGCATCAGGGGCGGCGGCCAGGTCATGTACGCGATCTTGCGGAACGCATTCGAGTGCGCCTTTCCCATGAATGCATAGCCGAGCATGCCGACCCCGATCTCCTCGATCTCGCCGACCGCCGCGACCTGGGGCTTCGCGCCGATGCCCGAATCGCTCACGCGCTACCTCCCGGCCTTCGTCTGACGCCGCTTGAGTACGGTGTCGGCGATCACAGCGAGGAGCAGGATCACGCCGGTCGCGACGTAGATGTCGCCCGCGGAGCGGTTCTGCGTGTTGAGGCCGTTCGCGATCGTGGCGACGACCATCGAGCCGAACAGCGCGTTTCGCACCTCGCCGCGGCCGCCGAAGAGGCTCGTGCCGCCGATCACCGCGGCCGAGATCGCGTCGATGAGGAGCGTGCCGCTGCCGGCCGCGATGTTGACGCTCTGCAGGCGCGATGCGAGCACGACGCCGCCGAGGCCCGCCATGGCGCTCGAGATCATGAAGACGATCATGCGGACGCGGGAGACGTTGATGCCTGCCCGCCTCGAGGCTTCCGCGTTGCCGCCGACCGCATAGACATGGCGTCCGAACGTCGTCCGCTTGGCGAGGAACGTGAGGATCACGAGCATGATCACGACGAGAAGCAGGGCGAACGGGACGCCACGGTCCTTGTTGCAGATCGCGACGGCGCCGAAGGAGAGGATCGCGACGCCGACCAGCTTCAGGACGATGAGCAGCGGATCGCGCACGGCCACGCCGTGACGGCGGCTCGAGAGGAGTCCGTTGAGCACGATCCCCGCATAGAGGGCGGTACCGGCGATGGCGAGAATCCACCCCACGGAGTCGCTGAAGAAGTAGCCGGCAACGTTGTTGACCGTGTTGTCCTGGATCACGATCACCTGCTGCGGCAGGGCCTTCTGGATCACCCCCTGCCAGATCTCGAGGCCGGCGAGCGTGACGACGAAGGCCGGGACGCCGATCAGTGCCACAATCGAGCCCTGGAAGAGGCCGATCGCGGCGCACACCCCGATCGCGATCAGGATCGCAAAGACGCCCCCGGGGATCCCGAGGATGTCGGGAATGTCGTGCCCGCTGTCCGGCAGCTGTAGCTCCGCGACGACGACGCCGGCGACACCGCTGACGAAGCCGATCGAGAGGTCGATCTCGCCGATCAGGAGCACGAAGACGACGCCGTAGGCGAGCATGGTCGTCCCGGCCATCTGGACGATGATGTTGTTGAAGTTGACGGCGCTGAAGAAGTTGTTGGCCGTGAAGCCGAAGTAGATGACGATGATCGCGAGCACGACCACGACGGGCCAGCTGCCGAGGTTGCCCGACTTGACGTTCTCGCGGATGCGCTCCGTCACCGAGCCGAGGCCCGATGGCGCGGCATCGGTGGTCGCGTCGGCGGTGCTCACGCGATCACCTCCGCTGCCTCGGTCTCGATCCCCGCGACCTTCGTCGGGACGCCGGCTGTGATCGCGCCGATGACCTCTTGCTGCGTCGTCTTCTCGCGCTCGTAGACACCGATGCTGTAGCCGAGCCGCAGGACCGTGATCCGGTTCGCGACCGCGAAGATGTCGTGCAGGTTGTGCGAGATGAGAACGACCGCGAGGCCCTGCTCGGCGAGGCGCGCCACGAGCTCGAGCACCTGCGCGGTCTGCGCAACGCCGAGCGCGGCGGTCGGCTCGTCGAGGATCACGAGCCGCGAGTTCCACATCACTGCGCGGGCCACGGCGACGGACTGGCGCTGGCCGCCTGAGAGCGTCGCGACGGGCTGGCGGATCGAGCGGATCGTGGTGACCCTGAGCGACTTCATCGTCTCGGCCGTCTTCGCCTCCATCACTGGCTCCTTCAGGACCTGCAGCCCGCTGTGCGCCTCACGCCCGAGGTACATGTTCTGGACGACGTCCAGGTTGTCGCAGAGCGCGAGATCCTGGTAGACGACCTCGATCCCGAGCCGGGCGGCGTCCTTGGGGCCGTGGATCGTGACCGGCTGCCCATCCATCAACACCTCGCCCTCGTCCCAGTTGTGGATCCCCGCCACGCACTTGATCAACGTCGATTTGCCGGCGCCGTTGTCGCCGACGAGCGCCATCACCTCACCGGCACGTACTTCGAAGTCGACCTTGGTGAGCGCCTGCACCGAGCCGAAGCTCTTCGACAGGTCGCGAATCTCGAGTAGGGGGGCCGTCGTGGATGTGGGCGTCGTGGTCACGGGCATCCTCGGGGGTTCGGGGGAACGAACCGGGGGTCGCCCGCGCAAGGCGGGCGACCCCCGAGTCGATTGGGCTCTAGCCTACGCCGGCTTGACGCAGTACTTCGCGTACTCGCCGTTGCAGACGTCCTTCTTCTTCAGGAAGCCGCTCGTGAAGAGCTTCCGGAAGTTCACCTTGTTGATCGTCTCAGGCGCGATCAGGATCGCCTTCTCCGGGCCACGGCCCTTCGTCTTGACGACCGACGTGTACTTGACCGGCTGGCCCTTGAGCAGGCTGACGGCCGTGTTCGCCGCGATCACGGCGAGCTTGCGGACGTCCTTGAACACCGTTCCCGTCTGCCAACCGGAGATGATGTTCTGCACGCCCTGCGACGATGCGTCCTGGCCGCTCAGCGGGATCGGCTTGAGACCATGCGTCTTGAGTGCGACGACAACCGAGTTCGCGAGGTTGTCGTTTGCTGCCGCGACGCCGTCGATCTTGTTGTTCGTCTTGACGAGCATCTGCTCGAAGATCGTCGACGCGTTGGTGCCGTCCCAGTCGGGCACGAACTGCTGCGGGCCCTTCGTGAGCGTGCCGCTCTTGTACAGCGGGTTCAGGACCTGGTCGACGCCGCTCTTGAAGAGGAACGAGTTGGCGTCGGTCTGGCCGCCCCACAGCGAGGCGATGACGGGCTTCTTCGTGTACATGCCCTTCGCCTTGAGACCGGCGATCACGGTGCTGCCCTGCAGGATGCCGACCGTCTTCCCGTTGAAGGAGACGTACGCCGCAGCGTTGCCACCCTCGACCTGGCGGTCGTAGTCGATCGACTGTGCACCCTTGGCCTTGGCGGCCTTCTCAATCGCACTCGCCGAACCGGAGTCGAGCGGAGCGATGATCAGGACCTTGGCGCCGTTCGCGAGGCACTGATCGGCCTGCGACCGCATCTTCTGCGGATCGTTGAGAGCGTTGACGATCGTGTGGCTGACCTTCGCAGCCGTGAGCGTCTTGTCCAGGTACGGACGGTCGAACTGCTCCCAGCGGATCGACGACTTCGTGTCGGGAAGCAGCACGCAGACGTCGGCCTTTGCCGACTTCTGCGAGGGCTTCGCGACAGCCGCCGTCACAGCGACGCTCACGGCGACGACTGCGACGACGGACAGGATCAAAAACTTCTTCACGATGGTTCTCCTCCTGGTGATTGCCTTGACGTGCGGCGGGGCAACACTACAGCGCTCTTTGGCTGCGTTCAATGCTCCGCCGTGAGAAACGTGCACGGGCTGTTCGAGCTGGTGACACCTCCTTCGTCGTTCGTTTCGGCAGTGACCCTCTGCCGCCCAGTGCGACAGCCGGGCGGGCACGAGACCCCTGGTCGTTGCCGAACTCGCATGGTCAGGAAACCCTTTCGTGACGCGCGCCGGGCCGATCCGCGATCCGCCACGGCTCGGCAAGCACGGACATCAGCGTCAACGCGGCGGCGCCACGGACGGCGGCACCTTCGCCGAACTCGGATGCACGCACCTCACAGCCCGTCCAGGCCGACGAGAGCACGCGCTTGCGCAGCGCGGCGGCCACGTCGTCGGCGAGCCACGGCGCGAGCGGGCCGAAGCAGCCGCCGAGCACGACGACGTCGACGTCGAACATGTTCACGGCCGCGCCGAGGGCAAGGCCGAGGTGGCGCCCGGCGACCGACGAGGCTCTCGAGCACCTTCTCGTCACCCCTCTCGGCACGCCGCACGAGCTCCTTCGTGAGGCTGTAGGTGCGACTACCCGAGCCGAACTCGATCCCGGCCCGGCGCGCAATCGCCTCCTGTCCGGCGAAGGTCTCGAGGCACCCGGCCGACGCCACACTTGCACGGCCGGCCCGGCCGGGTCGACCGTGACGTGGCCGAACTCCGCACCGAAGCCGTGCGCACCCCGGAAGAGCTCACCGTCGAGGAAGATGCCGCCGCCGACGCCGACCTCGCCAAAGACGGCGACGAAGTCCTCGAGGTCGCTCGCGGCGCCCTGCCAATGCTCCGCCAGCGCGGCCAGGTTCGCCTCGTTGTCGGCGCGAACCGCGAGCCCCGGGAGCCGGGCGGCGATCTCGTCGGCGACCGGGATCTCCGACCAGCCGAGGTTCGGCGCCCAGAGGAGCGTGCCCGTCTGTGCCTCGACGAGGCCAGGGAGCGCAACGGCCACGCCGGCCGCGATGAGATCGCTCCTCGGCGACCGCCTCGAGCGCCTGTCCCGCCATCCGCGCCAGCCGGTTCAGCACCGGGCGCGGCGCGGCGCGCCGGTTGTCGGTGTGCACGCGGCGCTCGTAGCGGATCACGCCCGTCAGGTCCTCGACGCAGACCGCGAGGTAGTCGACGTTGACCTCGAGCCCGATTGCGACGATCCGGTCGCCGAGCTCGAGCGTCTGGGCCGGCCGGCCGACCCGGCCAACGTGCTCGTCCTCGCCCGTTTCGCGAAGCAGGTCGAGCTCGATCAGCTCGCCGACGAGGCTCGAGACGGTGCCTCTCGTGAGGCCCGTTTCGGCGGCCACGCGCGCACGCGAGCGCGGCTCGCCGGCCGCGATCTGCTTCAGCACGACACCGAGATTGGCGCGCCGCACGGTCGACTGGTCGGCACGCGAGCCGGCGCCGGGAGGGCGCTCGAAGCTCATGCGCGTGCTTCCTCGAACCGTGATGTCGAGCGTCGACTCGATCAAACCCAGCGTCGGGTTTTGTATGGCCATCGCACAAATGTAACGGCTGAATCGGCGGATGTCAACATCCGGTTGCCGAAGTCTCCTCAGCGAAGGCGAGGCTGCTCCCGCCGCGGCGCTCGCCTCGTAGACTCCCGCCGTGATCGCGGACGCCCACCTCGACCTGCTGCTCGAGCTCGGCTATCGCGAGCTCCGCCACGGCGAGCGAGGCTCGTTCGCCCGCACCTGGCTGCCCCTGCTCGAGGCGGGCGGCGTGGGGCTGCAGGTGTGCCCGGTGTTCGTCGAGCTCGAGCGCCAGCCCGAGGGCACGCTGCGCGAGGCGCTCGGCCAGGCGACCTGCCTGCTCCGTGCGGTGCGCGAGAATCCCGATCGCGTGCGTCAGATTCGGACTGCATCGCGACCTCGAGCGCGTCGAGCGCGGCGAGCGGATCGGGCTGATGCTCTCGCTCGAGGGCGTCGAGCAGTTCGGGTACGAGCTCTGGCCCGCGGAGACGTTCTGGGAGCTCGGCATGCGGATGGCCGGGCTGACGTGGAACCGCCGCAACCCCTACGCGGACGGCGCGGCCGAGGACGGCGGCCTCTCGCGGCTCGGCCGCGCGCTCGTCGACGAGCTCGTCGAGCTCGGCGTGATCCTCGACCTCGCCCACGCGTCGCCGGCGACGTTCGCCGAGATCCTCGGACGGGCCGGCGGCGCGCCGATCGTCTGCTCCCACGCCGCCTGCCGCGCCGGTCAACGACCATCCGCGCAACCTCACGGACGACCAGCTCCGGGCGCTTGCGGACGCGGGACGGGCTCTTCGGGCTGATGCTGCACCCGCTCGCGATCGGCCACGAGCAGCGAACGCTCGATCGGGTCGTCGATCACCTCGAGCACGCTGTCGGCGTGATCGGGGTCGACCGCGTCTGCCTCGGCGGCGACTTCACGACGCGCCTCAGCGAGGTGCTGCCGCCGATGCCGGAGCCGCCCGACGGGCTGATGCCGGCCGGTCTCCAGGCGGGAGCCGGGATCGAGGGCCTCAAGGGCCCGGAGGACTACCCCGCGCTGCTCGCGGCGCTCAGCGGCAGAGGCTGGAGCGAGGCCGACATCGCCGCCGTTTCGTGCGACAACCTGCTCGGGTTCCTCCGCCGGTCATTGCCGGCCGGGTGACATCACGTCCTGATCGTGCGGACGCGATCGTGGTTCTGCGCCGGCTCGGGCTGGACCGCCGCGCCCTGATCTGCGCTAGAGTGCGGCGCCGCCGTCGACCACGAGCGTGGCCCCGTTCACGTAGGCGGCATCGTCGGAGAGGAGCCAGAGGACGAGCGCGGCGATCTCCTCCGGGCGCCCGAGCCGGCCGGTCGGGATCTCGGCGGCGAGCTCGTCGATCGCATCGCCCGCGAGCTCGCGGACCGTCTCGCCGTCGATCGTCCCGGGCGCGATCGCGTTGACCGTGACGCCGGACGGCGGCAAGCGTCGCGGCCGCGCGCCGCGTCAGGGCGAGCAGGCCGGCCTTGGACGCCGCGTAGTGGGCGCCGGTGACGCCGCGGCCGCGGAACGCCGAGTCGGACGCGATGTTGACGATCCGGCCGTCGCCGCGATCGCGCAGGTGCGGCCCGACTGCGCGGATCCCGAGGAACGGGCCGCGGAGGTTCGTGGCGAGCACGTCGTCCCACTCCTCCGGCTCGATCTCGAGCAGGTCCCGAACGCTCGGTGCGCGCCGCGCAGTTGACGAGAGCGCGCGAGATCCCCGCTCGACAGGGCAGCGGCGACCGCGTGCTCCCACGACGCGGGCTCCCGCACGTCGAGGGCGACCGGGACGGCGTCGCGGCCGAGGTCGCGCGGCGAGCATCGTCGACGGCGTCGACGTCGATGTCGCCGAGCACGAGCGTCCAGCCTCCGTCGTAGAGGCGGTCGCGCAATCGCGGCGCCGATGACCGCGCGCCGCGCCGGTGACGATCGCAACCTTCACTCGAGCAGGCTCGCGCCGATCGCGCCGCCGAGGTCGCCGAGCTCCGCGAGCCGGAACGCGGGCGGCTCGCGGAAGAACGTGTGCTCGTTCGCGGCCGCCTCGATCCGCGCCAGCCAGTCCGGGCCGAGACGCTCGCCGAGCCCGCCGCCGATGATGACGGCCTCGACGTCGAGCAGCGTCACCGCCGAGCCGATCCCGACCCCGAGGGCCTCGACCGCGCGGAGTGATCAGCTCCTCCGCGACCTCGTCGCCCGCCTGCAGCGCGCGCAGCCAGACGCCGCTCGTGAGCCGGTCGCGCCCGCGCTTCTCCATCAGGTCGAACAGCACCGTCGGGCGTTCCTTCGCGAGCTCCCGCGCCATGTCCTCGAGCGCGCCGCGGCCGGCGTACGCCTCGACGCAGCCCTAGAGGCCGCAGTTGCAGCAGCCTCCCGCCGGGCTGCGAGCAGACGTGGCCGATCTCGCCGGCCGAGCCGCGACCCGTGAGCTGCCGGCCGTCCATCACGATGCCGCCGCCGACGCCGGTGCCCCAGAAGACGCCGAGGAACGAGTCGAGCCCGCGGCCGGCGCCGAACCGGTGCTCGGCGTCCACGGCCACGTTGACGTCGTTGCCGAGCTTCACGGGCCGGCCGAGCTCCGCGGCGAGAGCGGGCCCGAGCTGGAACGGGGCATCCCACCCTTCGATGTTCGCGACCTGGAGCACGGTGCCCGTCTCGGCGTCGATCTCGCCGGGCGCGCCGACACCGATACCGGCCAGCCCCATCGGCTCGACGCCCGCATCGTCGAGCGCCGCGCGGAGGGTCTCCGCGAGCTCGAAGGCGACCGCGACCGGGCCGCCCTTGCGCGGTGTCTCCCGACGCGCGCTGCCGAGCACGGTCGCCTCGCCGTTCGGTGACGACCGCCTGGATCTTCGTGCCGCCGAGGTCGAGCCCACCCTTCATCCGCGTCACGGCAGCCATCGCACGACCTCCTCGATCGGCTTGCGGTTCGCCCGTGCGCTCCACTCCTGCGACCGTGTGCCGGCTCGCGTCGCGCGGTCGCTCCGGCAGGCCGAACGAGAGCACGATCGTCGGGGTCTCCGTCGTCGTCGGCGTCAAGCGCGCTCCGGGCGCGCTCGACGTCGGTGATGCCGTTCGGGCACGACGCGAGCCCTTCGGCCCAGGCCGCGAGCAGCATGCTCTGCGCTGCGCGGCCCGCGTCGAACATCACCGGCCCCTTGCCGGCCACGAGAATCGCGACCACGAGCCCGGCCTCGAGCACGTTCTCGGGCACGTAGACCGCGTCGCGCGAGCTCCTCGATCCGGGCACGTCCCGTCGGCACCGCGAAGGTCCACGGCTGGCCGTTCCGCGACGAGCCGGACAGCCTGCCCGCGTCGAGCACGCGCGCCGAACGAGCTCTGGCGGCAGCGGCTCCGGCAGGGTGCGACGCTCGTCGCGACGGCTGGCGATCGCGAGCAGCGTGTCCACCGTCCCAGCCTACCGGCTGAAAAGGTATAAACATGGCGCTTCGCGCCCCTCTCGAACTAGGGTGGACCGGTGGCGGAGACGATCGACCAGGAGACGGTGAGCCTGCTCCGCTGGCTGCGGCGGCAGTTGCGGCAGCCGACGCCGGAGCGCGAGCGGCTCGAGGCGGCGGTCGCGAACGACGATCCGGCCGAGGCGCGGCGGCTGCTTGCGCGGTACGACTTCGGTGATGCGCAGCGCCGGCATGTCGAGGGCCTGATCGATCGCTGGGAGAGGAAGGTGAGCCGTGGCCCGCGCTGAGAACGAGGCGCTCGTGCGCCAGATCTTCGACGCCTTCGCGCGCAAGCAGGGCTTCGCCCTCCGCAACGTGTTCGCCGACGACGCGACCTGGGTCGTCCCGGGTAACGGCTCGATGGCAGGGACCTTCACGGGGCGCGAGGAGATCTTCGCCTTCCTCGGCCGCCTGCCGAAGGAGACGGACGGCACCTACTGCGTCCTCCCTGATCGACGTGCTCGCGTCGGACGACCGGGCCGCGGCGCTCTACCGCGCGAGCGGCGAGCGGAAGGGCCGTCGCCTCGAGCTCGACCAGGTGCTGCTCTTCCGGATCGAGGACGGGCTCGTGCAGGAGGTGCTGGCGCTGCCGAGCGATCCGGCTGCCTTCGATACGTTCTGGGGCGAATGAGCACGATCGACTTCGCCCGCTTCGACGCGATCACCTTCGATTGCTACGGCACCCTGATCGACTGGGAGCAGGGCATCCTCGACGCCCTCCAGCCGGTGCTCGCGCCGCGTGGCATCGACGCAAGCGAGGACGAGCTGCTCGAGCGCTACGCGAGGCACGAGGCCGAGCTCGAGGCCGGTCCCTATCTCCCCTATCGCGCGATCCTGGCCGAGTCGCTGCGCCGTCTCTGCGCGGAGCTCGGCTTCGATCCCTCCGAGGCGGATGCCGACGGCTTCGCCCGCGCGATCGGGGAGTGGCCTGCGTTTCACGATACGGCGCCCGCGCTGCGCAGCCTCCACCAGCGCTTCCGGCTCGGCGTGATCACGAACTGCGACCGCGACCTCTTCGCGCTCTCGAATCGCCGCCTCGGCGTCACCTTCGACTGGATCGTCGCCGCCGAGGACGCGCAGGCGTACAAGCCGAGCCTGGCGCCGTTCGAGCTCGCCTTCGAGACGATCGACGTCCCGCGCGAGCGCATCCTGCACACCGCTCAGAGTCTGTTCCACGACCACGTGCCGGGCAAGCAGCTCGGGCTGACGACGGTGTGGGTCGACCGGCGCCACGACCGGGAGGGCTTCGGCGCCACGCCGCCCGCGGCCGCGACGCCCGACCTGACGGTGCCGGACATGAAGACGTTCGCCGCCGTCGCGATGAGCTCGTGAGCGGAACGAACGCGCGGGACACGTCCCGTCCCTCCTACGGGGCGAGCGACTCGATCACGATCTCGATCAGGCGTCCCGAGGAGAGCACGTGCTCGCGGGCCAGGAGGCGCGCGCCCGCGGCGCTGCCCGCCGCGATCGCCTCGCGGATGGCCCGGTGCTGGAGCTCGTTCTTCGCGTACAGCTCGTCGAGCTCGACGCGCGCGCTCCAGACCCGGTCGCCGATGAACGTCCGCCGTGCGCTCTTCGCGAGCCGCTCGACGAGCGGCATCGCCGCGACGCGGTAGATGACGTCGTGGAAGGCGTAGTTCGCCTGCATCCACTCGACGAAGAGCGGCGACTCGCTCGCGAGGCCACCGCGCGCCTGCTCGCGAAGCTGGAGCGTGAGCGCCGCGAAGCGCTGCTCGGCGGCGTCGAGCTCCTCGAGATCGGCTGCGGTCATCTTCGGCGTCGCGACCTCGGTCGCGAGCGCCTCGAGCTCGGCGCGGACGAGATACGCCTCCCGCAGCTCGGCTGCCGAGACCGAGCGGACGCGGACGCCACGGTTCGGCTCGAACGAGACGAGCCCGAGCGCGGCGAGCCGGCGCAGTGCCTCCCGCACGGGTGTCCGCGAGACGTCGAAGCGCTCCGAGAGCTGCTCCTGGCGCAACACCGTGCCCGGCGCGATCAGGCCGCCCACGATCTCGTCCTCGAGCACACGGGCGATGTCGTCTGCCTTGGTGGAGAGGAGGATGCTCATCGCGCTCGCAGTGTACGATCACACCAATTGCATCTTCGCTGGACTATATCGGATCCGAAATATGCCAATATCACGCGTTTGCGCCCCGATACTCGGCTAATGTAGGATCCAAGAAATCATTTTCTGGATCCAAAGGAGACCATTCGCATGAGCCCGACCGACAGCATCGAGCGCCCCTACACCCAGGCCGACGTCGAGCGACTGCGGGGCTCGGTGACGATCGAGCACACGCTGGCGCGCCTCGGCGCCGAGCGGTTGCGCCAACTCCTCGCCGAGGACGAGTGGGTGCCGGCGCTCGGCGCGATGACCGGCGGGCAGGCCGTGCAGATGGTGAAGGCCGGGCTGAAGGCGATCTACCTCTCCGGCTGGCAGGTCGCCGCGGACGCGAACCTCTCGGGCAACACGTACCCCGACCAGAGCCTCTATCCCGCGAACAGCGCCCCGGCGCTCGTGAAGCGGATCAACAGCGCCCTTCTCCGTGCGGATCAGATCACGCACGCCGAAGGTGACGACTCGGTGCACTGGCTCGCGCCGATCGTCGCCGACGCCGAGGCCGGGTTTGGCGGCCCGCTCAACGCGTACGAGATCATGAAGTCGTTCATCGAGGCCGGTGCGGCAGCGGTGCACTTCGAGGACCAGCTCTCTTCGGAGAAGAAGTGCGGTCACCTCGGCGGCAAGGTGCTCGTGCCGACCGCCCAGCACATCCGCACTCTGATCGCGGCGCGGCTCGCGGCCGACGTCGCCGACGTGCCGACCCTGATCGTCGCGCGCACCGACGCTCTGTCGGCATCGCTGCTGACGAGCGACATCGACGAGATCGACCGGGACTTCTGCACCGGCGAGCGGACGCCGGAGGGCTTCTTCCGCGTCCGTGACGGCATCGACGCAGCCATCGCCCGCGGTCTCGCCTACGCCCCCTACTCCGACCTGATCTGGTGCGAGACCTCGACGCCGGACATGGCGGAGGCGGAGAAGTTCGCTGCCGCGATCCACGAGCAGTTCCCGGGTCAGCTGCTGGCGTACAACTGCTCGCCGTCCTTCAACTGGCGCAAGCACCTCAGCGATGCCCAGATCGCCGCGTTCCAGCGCGACCTCGCAGCGCTCGGCTATCGCTTCCAGTTCATCACCCTGGCGGGCTTCCACGCCGTCAACCTCTCGATGTTCGAGCTGGCGAAGGGCTATCGCGAAGAGGCGATGCCTGCCTACGTGCGGCTGCAGGAGCGCGAGTTCGAGCTGCGAGGACGACGGCTATACGGCGACGCGCCACCAGCGCGAGGTCGGCGCCGGCTACTTCGACCAGGTGCTCGAGACGATCACGGGCGGCACGAGCTCGACGCTCGCGCTCAAGGGCTCCACGGAAGAGGAGCAGTTCGAGACCGAGACGGCCGCCAGCGCGCACTGAGCGCGGGCGGCGGCATCGCACAGGCCCGTCCGTGACGCAGACCCCGGTATCGTGGCGCGCCGTGAGCGACGACGTCCTCGAAGCGCGTCCGCCCGACGTGACGCCTACGCTCGCGGCCGAGATCGCCCGCTCGGTCTTCGGCCTCGAGGGTGAAGCGACGCCGCTCGAGGGCGAGCGGGACCGCAACTTCCGGCTCGACACGGATGCCGGCTCGTTCGTCCTCAAGGTCGGCAACCCGGCCGACGCGGCGGGCACCGTCGAGATGCAGGTGCTCGCGATGGAGCACGCGCTCCTGGCCGATCCGGCGCTGCCGATCGCGCGGCCTCGCCGCACCGTTGCCGGCCGCGCCACCGGCGCCGCCGAGATCGACGGCCGCGACCATGCCGTTCAGCTCGTCGCGTTCATCGACGGGATACCGCTCCCTCCGGGCCCGGCCACCCCGCCGACGCGCCGGTCGATCGGCACTGCGGTGGCGCGCCTCGACCAGGCGCTCGCAGGCTTCTCCCACCCTCTCGCACAGCGGAGCGCTGCTCTGGGACGTGGCGCAGCTGCCGACGCTTCGCCCCAAGCTCGCGTATCTCGCGGCCGACCGGCGCGCGCTCGTCGAGCGCGCCCTCGATCGCTACGAGGCCGACGTCGAGCCTGCGCCTCGCGTTCGTGCCCGCATCGACGATTCACGGCGACATCAACCCCGGCAACATCCTCGTCGCCCGCGACGATCCCGAGCGCGTCGCCGGAATCGTCGACTTCGGGGATCTCGTGCATGCCCGCACCGTCATCGACCCGGCCATCGCCGCCGCCTACCAGGCCTTCGGCAGTGCCGATCCGCTCGACCCGCTCGTCGAGGTCGTCACCGCCTACCACGCGATCAGGCCGCTCTCCACGGCGGAGCTCCAGCTCGTGCCGGAGATCGCCGCGGCACGGATGGCCCAGTCGCTCCTCATCTCCGCCTGGCGGGCCGAGCTGCATCCGGACAACGTCGACTACATCCTCGCCGATGCCGACGACTGCTTCGCGACGCTCACGCTGCTCGACGAGCACGATCCGGCAGCGCTCGCGGCGGCGCTGGCCGAGTCGTGCGGCGTTCGCTTGCGGCCACCGCGCAGCCTGGCGGCGAGCCTGACGCTGCGTGAGGCGCGCCTCGGGCCGGCGCTCTCCCTGAGCTACGACGAGCCCGTTCACCTCGTATCTGGGGACGGTGTCTGGCTGACCGATGTCGACGGCAACCGGCTGCTCGATGCGTACAACAATGTTCCGCAGGTCGGGCACTCGCATCCCGCGCGTGACGGCGGCGCTCGCCGCGCAGGCGCGACGGTTGACGACCAACACCCGCTATCTCGTCGACGAGGTGGCGGCGTATGCCGACCGGCTGGCGGCGTTGCTGCCCGGTGAGCTCTCGGTCGTCATGTTCGTCAACTCGGGCAGCGAGGCGAACGACGTCGCGATCCAGATCGCCCGGGCCGTCACCGGCAGTCGAGGTGCCGTGATCACCGAGCACGCCTACCACGGCACCACCGCTGCCACTGCGGCACTCTCGCCCGAGGAGATCGGCCCGGCGGCACTCGAGCCGTGGGTGGCGCGGATCGGCGGTGCCGCCACGCTCGGCTCGCCCGACGCGGCGGCTCGCGTCGGCGCGGAGGTCGACGACGCCTTCGCCGCCCTGCGCGAGGCGGGACACGACCCGGCATTCCTGATCTGCGACGACGTCTTCTCGAGCGACGGGATCTTCACGGTGCCACCGGGCTACCTCGTCAGCGGCCTACGAGCGGACGCGGGCCGCCGGCGCGCTCTGCATCGCCGACGAGGTGCAGGCCGGCTTCGGCCGCGTCGGGACCCCGTTCTGGGGCTTCGCGCAGGACGGCGTCGTGCCGGACATCGTCACCCTCGGCAAGCCGATGGGCAACGGCCATCCGATGGGTGCGGTCGTCACGACGCCCGCGATTGCGGCGGAGTTCGCGGCGCGCTGGCACTTCTTCTCGACCTTCGCGGGCTCGCCTGTCGCGGCCGCCGTCGGCTCGGCGGTGCTCGACGTCGTCGAGCGCGAGCAGCTCGCCGAGCAGGCCGAGCGCGTCGGCGCCCACCTCCGCGCGCGCCTCGGCGACGTTGCTGCCGCGCATCCCGTCGTCAGGCAGGTGCGAGGGCCGGGCCTGTTCGTCGGTGTCGAGCTCGACTGCGACAGACCCGGGAACGAGGCGATCGGCAAACGGGTCGCGAACAGCCTCCGTCGACGCGGCGTCCTCGTCGGCGCAACGGGGCCTCGTGTGAACGTGATCAAGATCCGCCCACCACTCGTCTTCACCGAAGCACACGCCGATCGAGTTGCCGCTGCGCTCGACGAGACCCTCTCCAGCGAAATGGGATGATGACGCCATGACCGACACGACAGACGTCCTCACCGACGAGGCCCGCAGCTTCCTCGACGATCTCCAGCGCACGTTCGGTGCGCGCCGTGTCGAGCTGCTCGCGCGGCGCGCGGAGCGGCTCGAGCGCCTGCACGCGGGCGAGCTGCCGGACTTCCTGCCCGAGACGGCGGATATCCGTGCCGGCGACTGGCGCGTCGCGCCGACGCCGGACGAGATCGCCGACCGGCGCGTCGAGATCACCGGCCCGGTCGACCGCAAGATGGTGATCAACGCGCTCAACTCGGGCGCCCGGGTGTTCATGGCGGACTTCGAGGACTCGAACTCGCCGACCTGGGCCAACTGCATCGACGGGCAGCGCAACCTCACGGACGCGCTCGAGCGGACGATCTCGCTCGACACCGGCGAGAAGCAGTACACGCTCGGCGAGAAGCTCGCGGTGCTGTTCGTGCGTCCGCGCGGCTGGCATCTCGAGGAGCGCCATTACGAGGTCGACGGTGAGCCGATGTCGGCATCGCTGTTCGACTTCGGCCTCTACTTCTTCCGGAACCACGGGCGCAACGGCCGCTACTTCTACGTCCCGAAGCTCGAGTCGCACCTCGAGGCGCGGCTCTGGAACGACGTCTTCACCTGGTCGGAGGAGCGGCTCGGCGTGGAGCACGGCACGATCAAGGCCACCGTCCTGATCGAGACGATCCTGGCCGCGTTCGAGATGGACGAGATCCTCTACGAGCTGCGCGACCACTCGGCCGGGCTCAACGCCGGGCGCTGGGACTACATCTTCAGCGTGATCAAGAAGCTCGGCCACCGGCCCGAGATGGTGCTGCCCGATCGGAGCGCAGTGACGATGGCGGTGCCGTTCATGCGCTCCTACTGCGAGCTGCTCGTCAAGACGTGCCATCGCCGCGGCGCCTTTGCGATGGGCGGGATGGCGGCGTTCATCCCGTCGCGCCGCGATGCCGACGTGAACGAGATCGCGCTCGCCAAGGTTCGCGAGGACAAGGAGCGCGAGGCCTCGCAGGGATTCGACGGCACCTGGGTCGCCCACCCCGACCTGGTGCCGACGGCCTACGAGGCGTTCGACGCTGTCCTCGGCGACCGGCCCAACCAGATCGACCGGCAGCGCGACGACGTCACGGTCACCGCCGCCGATCTCCTCGACATCGCGGCGACCCCCGGCGAGGCGACGGAGGACGGGCTCCGCAACAACGTCTCGGTCGGGATCCAGTACCTCGCCGCGTGGCTGCAAGGCTCCGGCGCGGTCGCGATCAACAACCTGATGGAGGACGCCGCGACGGCCGAGATCAGCCGCTCGCAGATCTGGCAGTGGCTCCGCCACGACCGCTTCACCGCCGACGACGTCGCGCGGATCACGGACGAGGAGATGGGCGCGCTCGGGCCGGGTTACGACGAGGCCCGCGCGATCTTCGCGAGCATCGCCACGCGGCCCGACTACGTCGAGTTCCTCACGCTGCCGGCCTACGACCGTCTGATGGTCGACGAGGCCGCCGCCGGCTGAGCTTCTTTTGAGATGATGCGCGCCATGCGCGCGGTCTTCGTCGGCGGCTCATCTGGCATCGGTCTTGCGGCTGCAACCCGCGCTGCCGCCGCCGGTTGGGACGTCGTGATCGCGAGCCGCGACCCCGAGCGGGCGGAGATCGACGCCGAGCGCGTGGTTGTGGATATGTCGGACGAGGCCGTTGTTCGGACGACGTTCGCCGGCATCGGCCCGATCGACCATCTCGTCTTCTCCCCGGTGGCTCGCGCAGGCGGCCCCGCCAAGGAGATCGACCTCGATGCAGCCCGTCGCGCGTTCCAGGTAAAGCTCTGGGGCCCCTTCGCGGCCGTCCAGGCCGCGGACGTCCGCTCATCGATCGTCTTCGTCTCCGGTGTCGCCGCGGCGACGCCGGCGCGCGGCGGCTCGGCGACGGCGGCCGTGAACGGCGCCATCGAGGCGCTCGTGCGCACGCTCGCGGTCGAGCTGGCGCCGGTGCGGGTGAACGCCGTCTCGCCGGGGATCGTCGCGACGCCCACCTGGGACGCGATGGCCGAGGACGACCGGAACGCGATGTTCGACCGGCTCGCGGGTGCACTTCCCGCCGGGCGCGTGGGGACCGCCGACGAGATCGGGGCCGCGATCTGGATGCTGCTCACGAACGACTTCGTCACCGGCATCACGCTGCCGGTCGACGGTGGGCACCGGCTCGCCGCTCCCTGAACGATGCCGGCGAGGCAGATCCAGACGACCGACGAGTTCGTCGCCCTCGCCGGCCCTACCTCGAGGCGCGCGAGGCGGAGCACAACCTGGCGCTCGGCCTGCTCGGGAGGCTTCGCATCGAGCCGCGACTCTACGGCTTCGACCCGATGTTCGTGGTCGCGGAGGAGGACGGCGAGATCGTCGGCTGCCTCCTGCGAACGCCACCTCACGGCGCCGTCCTCAGCCGTTTCGAGACGCTCGCGGCCGTCGACGGGATCACAGACGTCGTTCTTGCCGTTCACCCGGAACTGCCGGGCGCCGTCGGTCCGGCAGCCGAGGTCGAGCGGTTTGCGCAGGCGTGGTCGCGGGCGACGGGCGCCGGCGTGCGGATCGGACGGCGTCAGCGTGTCCATGCTGCCGCCGCCGTCGCGGCGTTGCCCCGGTCGCGCGGCCGGATGCGCGAGGCCGGACCCGACGACATCCCGATCGTGCTCGACTGGCTGAGGGCATTCGCCGCCGAGGCGCTCGGCGACACCCCGCACGTCGAGGAGGCCGAGGCGTCCTACCGGCGCCGAGAGGCAGATCCCGACGGCGCCTGGCTCGTGTGGGACGACGGCGGGGTGGTCTCCCTCGCCGCCTACGGCAACCCGACGCCGAGCGGCACCCGTGTCGGGCCGGTCTACACACCGCCCGGGCGACGCGGCTGCGGCTACGCGACCTCCCTGGTCGCCGATCTCACCGCCGAACGGCTCGCGAGCGGCCTCGCGTTCTGCTTTCTCTTCACCGATCTCGCGAACCCGACCTCGAACGCGATCTACGCGCGCATCGGCTACGAGCCCGTCGCCGACTGGGATCAGTGGGTGTTCGCACCACTGAAGGATTGAGGCCTGGATGCCGATACCGGCAACATGTCGACCTCGCGGATCTATCTCACGGTCGGGATCACCATCGCTGCGGTCATCTTCGGCGGCTGGCGAATGCTGCTGCCGGGAATGGGCGGCGCCTCGACCGAGGTCTCGGACTCTGTCTCGAACATGCTCACCTCCGTCGTCAAGGCACAGTTCACGGGAGCCGAGGCGAGCATGGACGCGCAACGCACCGCAACCGGCTCCTATGCCGGCGCGACAGTGCAGCCGCCGATCATCCTGGTCCGTGCCGACGCTACGGCCTATTGCCTCCAGCTCTCGCAGGGGCCTGAGCTACAGCACGTGAACGGCCCCGGCGGCACGCCGCAGCCGGGCGCCTGCTGAGCCGCCCCCCGCGATAGATTGCGTGCATGCTCGAGCTGCGCCCGAACTGCGAGTGCTGCGACCGTGATCTGCCACCCGAGAGCGAGCTCGCGCGAATCTGCACGTTCGAGTGCACGTTCTGCGCCAGCTGCGCCGAGGACGTCTTCGGCGGCCGCTGCCCGAACTGTGGCGGCAACTTCGAGCCCCGGCCGATCCGCCCGGCGGAGAAGCTGGAGCGGTTCCCGCCCTCGACCGAGCGTGTGCTGAAGCCGCACCCCGAGTGCGCTCACGTCGCGGCGAGCTGAATGACCAGGCATCGCATCTCACGCGATCAGGTGATCTGGGCGTTTCGGCCCGATCTCGTGCCCGAGATCGAGATCGACCCCGGCGACATCGTCACCTTCGAGACGAACGACTGCTTCTCGGGGCAGATCCGGAGCGAGGCCGATCTCGTCACGGACATCGACCTCAACCGGATCAACAGCGCCACCGGCCCCGTGGCGGTGCGCGGCGCGGAGCCCGGCGACTCGCTCATCGCGGAGATCCTCGACGTGCGGCCGATCGAGTGGGGCGTCGCGACGCTGATTCCCGGCTTCGGCCAGCTCAGCGGCAAGGTGCAGGCGCCGCTGACGCAGATGTTCGAGGTGCGCGACGGGGTCGTCAAGATGAACGACCGCATCTCGTTCCCGGCGAATCCGATGGTCGGCGTCGTCGGCGTCGCGACCGCAAGCGAGACGCTCGCCGACCGGGCAGGCGGGGCAGCACGGCGGCAACCTCGACGACCACTGGCACGGCAAGGGCGCGCGGATCTTCTTTCCCGTGCGGCAGCCGGGCGGCATGTTCGCGGTCGGCGACATGCATGCGTCCATGGGCGACGGCGAGATCTGCTTCACCGGCGTCGAGATCGCGGGTGAGGTCGACATCCGCTTCGAGCTCTGGAAGGGAAAGCAGGCGACCTGGCCGGTAACCGAGCTCCCCGACCGCTGGGTGCCGCACGCGACGGCGCCGGAGTACGCCGAGGCGCTCCAGCTCGTTTCCGAGGAGGCGGCGAAGCTGCTCGTCGACGAGCACGGCTTCTCGATCGAGGAGGCGTTCATCTTTCTCTCGGTCGCATGCGATGCCGGCGTCGCGCAGGCGTGCAAGCCGGCCGAGGGCTTCGGCGCGATCGCACGCTTCTCGATCCCGAAGATCGACGCATGCCCGGCGCCGTTTGTGGCGCGGCTCTAGATCTGCCAGACGCCCTGGCGCAGCACGGGCACGTGCTCGCCGGCGTCGGTGATGCCGTCGACGTCGAGCTCCGGGCTGCCGATCATGAAGTCGATGTGGATCTCGCTCGCGTTGACCCGCTGCTTCTCGGCCTCGTCGACGACCTGATAGGTGAAGCCGTTGCCAAGCGCTATGTGGCTCGCCGCGTTCTCGTCGAGGAGCGTGTCGAAGAACACCGTGCGGAGCGGCCCGATCCGGCCGCTGCCGTCGACGAGCGCCAGCTCGCCGAGGCGCGCTTGCACCCTCGTCCTTGGCGACGGCCGAGCGCAGCGTCTCGGCGTTCGCATCGGCGTCGATTCGCGTGACCTCGCCGCCGGCGAACTCGACCCGGAGGCCACGGATGATCGTCCCGAAGAGCTCGAGCGGCATCGTCGCGCTCACGTGCCCGTCCACGCGCAGCGGATCGGGGGTCGTGAAGACCTCCTCGCTCGGGAGGTTCGGGAAATGGACGAGACCGTCGACGGTCGTGAACTCCGCCGCCTCCCAGCCCGCCGAACGGAAGAGGCCGATCGTCAGATCCGTCCCCGGCCCGTGCAGGCGGATCGCGTCGAAGCGACGCGCCGACAGGGCTGCCGCGGCGCCGTTGAGCGTGCGCATCCGCGCTTCCCAGGCCGCAACGGGGTCGTCCTCGTCGAGGCGGCAGACGTGCGCGACCGCCTCCCAGAGACGGTCGTAGGCCCGTGCCGGCTCGTCGTCCGGAAAGACGAGCTCGGCCCACTCAACGGTCGGCGCAGGAGTCGCGCTCCAGTTCGTCGTCCGGCTGTTCACGACCGCGCCGACCTCGGGCAGGAACGGCAGCAGATCGAACCCCGAACGATCGTCGGGCACGTCGTCGAGCGCGTGCGGCGACGACGGGCCGCTGAGCGAGATCCTGGCTGCGTGCTGGTCCGAGAGGTAGCGCAGCCGGTCGATCATCCACGGCGGGATGTACGAAAGGGTGTCGCGGTCGCGCGTGAAGCAGGCGCTCGCGCTTGAGCCACTGGTCCGTGTAGATGACGTCCACGAACGAGGCACCCCGCTCGTACGCTGACCGCGCGATCTCGCGCGTCAGCTCCTCCTTGCCGAGAAAGCTCGTTACGCCGACGAGCTGGCCCGGCTGCACGTTGGCGCCGAAGCCGACGACGAGATCGGCAAGGCGGCGCGTCAGCTCGGCGTGGTCTGCATCGGGGCGAGCCTAGCGCGTCCAGGCGATCTGCCGTCGGTGCGGCTAACCGAACCACCACCGACGTGCGCACCGCCTTGCCCAGACCTGAGCCGGAGGTGCACGCTTGGTGTCAGGAGCTGATCGGATGCATACCCGAGTCCTCAAACCCAAGCATGCGCCGCCTCTGTTCGTGCGGCCGCTGCGCAACGGCGATGCCGACACGGTGGCCGCGGTCTTCAACCGGCTCGGCGACCGGTCACGTCGCGCCCGCTTTCACGGCCCCAAGCCGCGCCTCACCGAATCCGACCTGAACCAGCTCGCCACGATCGATGCCAACCGGCACGCGCTCGTCGCCTACCTCGCCGGCGACGCGAGGCCGGTCGCGATCGCGCGGCTCGTCCGCGATGGCGACAGCGCCGAGATCGCCTTCGAGGTCGCCGACGAGCTCCAGTGGCGCGGGATCGGGACCGCGCTGACCGGCGAGCTGATCGCCGATGCGCGCGCAGCCGGAATCAGGGAGATCACGGCGCTCGTCGCCAGCGACAACCCCGCCGCGCTGGCATTGCTGCGCCGGATCCTCGACGCGCTCGAGATTCGGTTCGAAGGCGCCGAGCTCGTCGTCCGGGCTGCATTGGCGTAGGCCGCGACGAGTCAAGTCCGATTCGGGTGATGCCGATGCCGATTGTGTGCGTGCGCCCCTGGTCCTCATCTGTGGTCTCGCCGCCCTTGCTGCGGGCTGCGGTGGATCCGGTTCGGCCGACGCGCCAGCCGGTGGCGCGCGACCCGCGCTGTCGCGCGAGAGCGCCCGGACCGCGTCCGTTGGGCTGTGTGTCCTTCGTCACCACCAGTCCGCCGCACATCCGCCTCGGCACGGGTTAGAGCGCGAGAGCAGCGGGTAGCCAAAGACCCGGGACGCCACGGCCCGCCACCGAGGACGAGACCGCCGAGTCCTTTCGAGCTCACGGGCGTCCTGACGAGATCGACGGAGAGGGCTCCGAGGCGCGGGGACGATCCCTAGCGGACCGTCGCGCTCCGGCGTCCTCATTCCTAGCGCCGAGACGCGCTGCGCCGACGAGCATGAGGCATCGTCGACTAGCGTGGGAACGAGCGCTGTGGAAGCAGTGGCGCGCTTAGGCCACCTTCCGTGACGACATGCGTGGAGGGCGGTTGACCGAGATCGTCGGCAGGGATGAGGAGCTTGCCTCGCTTCGGGCCTTCATCGGCCGTGAGGGTGAGGAGCCTGCTGCGCTCGTCCTCGAAGGTCAGGCCGGGATCGGCAAGTCGATGCTCTGGGCCGCGGGGGTCGACGATGCGCACTCGCGCGGGATGCGGGTGCTGGTGTCTCGACCGGCGGAGGCCGAGCGTCGGCTCGCGTACGCAGCGCTGAATGACCTGCTCGAAGGCGTTCTCGACGACGTGCTGCCGTCGCTGCCGGCACCTCGGCGCCGGGCGCTCGAGATCGCACTCCTGATCGCGGAAGCAAACGAGCACGACATGGTGGATCCACGCGCCCTCGCTCTTGCGACGCGCGACGTCCTCGACAAGCTCGGCGAAGCCGGCCCGATCCTCGTCGCCATCGACGACGTGCAGTGGGTCGATGCCTCGTCGGCCGCGGCGCTCGCGTTCGCGCTGCGAAGACTGGACAAGGAAAGCGCGGTCCTGCTCCTGGCTCGTCGCGTCGGCGACGGCGAGCCCCCGTCGCCGATCGAGCAGGCGCTCGATGTCGAGAGCGTCCGGCGACGCGAGGTGGAGCCGCTCAGCGTAGGCGCCGTGCACACCCTGTTGAGCAGCAGGCTGGGCAGGCCGTTCGCGCGCCAGACCCTGCTGCGGATTCACGAGCAGTCGGGCGGCAATCCATTCTTTGCGATCGAGCTGGCGCGCGTGCTGGATCCCGACCTCGACCCGGCTCTCCCGTTCGTCGTTCCCGACACGCTCGAGGGGCTGCTGCGCGAGAGGATCACCGGGCTGCCTGCGTCGACACGCGAGGCGCTGGGCCTCGCCGCAGCACTCGGTAGCCCGCCGGAGTCCCTGCTGGGACGGGCGGGGGTCGGCGAGCACGCACTCGAGCCGGCCGCCGCCGCGCTCGTGATCGACCGCACCGACGGGATGGTTCGCTTCACGCATCCGCTGCTCTCATCCGTTCTCTACGGCGACCTCGACGAGGCGGAGCGTCGAAGCATCCACGGACGGATTGCCGCTGTCGTCGATGATCCGGTGGCGCGCGCCCGCCACCTGGCGCTCTCGACGGCAGGACCGGACGCGGATGTCGCCGCGGTCGTCGAGAGAGCCGCGACGCTCGCAGCCGATCGCGGTGCCTCCGCGTCCGCGGCGGAGCTGGCCGAGCAGGCGCTCCGGCTCACGCCCGGGGAGGCGCGCGATGACCGTCGGCGCCGAGCGCTCACCGCTGCTCGTGCGCACCATGCGGCCGGGGAGTGGACGCGCGCACGGTCGCTCGCGAGCGGACTGCTCGACGAGGATCTCGGGGCGATGAGGGCGGACGTCGTCGTGCTCCTCGCCGAGCTGGAAGGGCAAGACCGCTCGGCCGAGCTGCTCGAGGAGGCCCTGCTCGACGAAAGCCTGTCTCCCGAGCGTCGATCGCAGATCCACATGCGCCTCGCGTGGGCCAGGCGGCGCTTTCCGGACCGGTTCGAGCATGCCCGCCTGGCCGCCGAGCTCGCCGACGACGTCGGCGATCCGGTTCTCCGTTCTCGCGCGCGAGCCGTCCAGGTCGTCCTGGACTGGTTCGCCGGCGTAGCGGAGGCGCCGGAAGACCTCCCGGCTCACATGCACGCGTTCGCCGCCGCCGTTGGCGGCGGAAGGCTCGTGCAGGAGGCGACGCTCGCTCTCGTGAACACGCTGGCGTCCTCGTCGACGAGACCGCAGGCGCGGGCACTGCTCGAGGGCGAGCTCCTGGAGCACCATGACCGCAACGAGCCGCGGAGCGCCCAGGCCCTCTGGGGCCTGGCGTGGGTCGAGTTCTGGGCCGGCCGCTGGAGCCTCGCGGCCGAGCATGCCGACCGCGCCCACGACCTCCTCGCCCAGTACGGGCTCGAGGCTCCGCAGAACCACCTTCCCATCGCACTCGTCGCCGTCCACCGCGGCGATTTCGCGGCCGCGCGAGACCATTCGGAACGTGCCCTTCACCTCGCAGAGGAGCAGTTCGCGCTTCACCCTCCGCAGCACATGGGGATCCTCGCTCTCGTCGCGCGCTGGAGCGGCGATCCGGCAGAGGCCGAGACGTGGTTCGAGCGAGCGGAACGGCGCGCGGCCGAGCTCGGGTGGCGAGAGCCCAGCGTCCGCTGGTGGACGGGCGACTATGTCGAGCTGCTCCTGGAGCACGCGCGCATCGACGACGCCACCCGGCTGATCGAGACCTGGGAGGCGGACGCGGAGCGCGTCGGCCGCGAGTGGGTTCGCGCGCAGGCGGTGCGCTGCCGGGGTCTCGCTGCATCGGCCGAGGGAGACCTCGAGTTGGCGGGGTCGTACCTGGAGCAGGCGATTGCACTGCACGAGGCCGTGGGAGACTCCTTCGGCCAAGGTCGGGCACTCCTCGCGCTTGGCGTCGTCGACCGCCGCCGGCGGCAGAAGCGAGTCGCCGAAGAGTCAATCCGCACGGCTCTCGATGTCTTCGAGCACCTCGGCGCCAGGCCTCTGGCCGAGAAGGCACGAGGCGAGCTCGGACGCCTCGGTGGCCGGCGCCGCGAGGAAGGCCTCACCCCCGCCGAACGTCGCGTCGCCACCCTCGTCGCCGCGGGCCAGACCAATCGCGAGGTCGCCGCCGCACTGTTCCTCGGCGAGCGGACCGTGGCGAGTCACCTGACCCACATCTACGCCAAGCTCGGCGTACGCTCGCGGACCGAGCTCGCACGCGCCCTTGCTGGCGAGACGAGCAAAGTTCAGACGTTCTGACGTTTTCACCCCAGCGGCACCGCCATAGCGTCGAGGTGTGCCCAGCTACCTCGTCGAGACCTACCTCGCCCGCGGCCGGGCGGGAGAGCGCGCCGCCCGTGACCAGCAGGCCCGGGCTGCCGCCGAGGAGCTGACGCAGGAGCGGACGAGCGTTCGCTTCGAGCAATCGATCTACGTCCCCGAGGACGAGATCTGCTTCTTCGTCTTCGACGCTCCGTCGGGCCGGGAGGCGGCGCTCGTCGCACATCGCGCCGAGCTCGACCCCGTCCGCGTCGTCGAGGCGATCCCATCGGAGTAAGGAGGAGAGATGAAATCGAGATGGATCCTTGCCGCGCTCGTCGTCGTGGCCGGCGTGGTCATCGGTACCGGAAACGTCCTGGCGACACCGAGCACCGGCCAGACGACCACGATCCTCGCGAAGGCGACCATCCCCGACCTCGACCTCAGGGGTCGCATGGAGACGACCGTGATCGGGCCGAAGGGGAAGCCGCACCCCGGCGTCTGGACCGCCAAGATCAAGACGCGCGGATCGTCGGACGCCTACGTCGTCGACAACAAGTTCGCGGCGAACGGGGGAACGTCGGGCTGGCACTCGCATCCGGGGCCAAGCATCGTGTTCGTCGTCGCCGGGACGATCACGAATTACACGAGCGATGACCCGAGCTGCGGCCCGCACGTCTACACGGCCGGCCAGAGCTTCGTCGACCCCGGCGGCGACGACGCGCACATGCTGCGCAACGAGGACCCGACCGTCGTCGCCGAGACGATCGCGGTGCAGCTCATCCCGGAGGCGGCAACCCGGCGGATCGACGAGCCGGCTCCGGCAGGTTGCCCTTCCTGAGCGACCGACGCCGAGAGGGTGAGGTGGAGCGGGAGAGCGCCGGGTCAGGTCTGCATGCATCCTCACGCGCTCCCTCCGCCGCCGAAGCCGTGGAGATCGATGCCGACAATCACAACAGCTATGAACGGGCTGTTGACGAGCGGAAGTGGCATCGACGTAACGGGCGGAATGAGCCTGCCTTACGCGCTCCACAATCCAGAAGGCTCCTTCGCGCACTTCACAGATCGTTGAACAGGCGCGTAATGACCTCTCCGTGGGTGCAAACAACAGAATTGCCAGGGCTTTCACCGAATGCCTCGCGCACAGCTTTCGCAGATCGATACGGAGCGAAGCGTTCGTCTTCCACGACGTGCAGGCCGAGCGCTCGAGCGAGCGGCTCGACGGTCTGCACGCACCGTGGAAAGGGGCTCGAGAGGATCAGCTCGGGCCGGAGGCAGTCGACGATCGTCATCGGCAGTTGAGGGCAACCTGACGCCCTTGGCATCGAGACGTCGCTCGAAGTCGCTGGCGCGATCCTGAGCTTCGTTCCGCGGGCGTGCCGCAAGACGATGAACTGATCGACGGGTGCCGTCGGACGTCGCCTCGCTCAGGAAACCCAGAATTTGAGGGCGAATCCGATCACGACGACGGTGGCGATCACGATGGGGAAGACGACCCAGGAGAACGCGAGTCGTCTCCGGGCATTCATTGGATCTTGTCCCGAGGGTTGCCCTTGTTGAGCGGTTGCAGGATTCTCTGCCGTCATAGGTCGATTTCGTACCCGGGCGCGTGCCGGACTCAACGGGTCGGTCGGTTTCCGCGGCTTTCCCGTCGCGGCGCTCTAGCCTCCGCGGGTCGGGCCGCACCACGTGTTGGAGGCCTCGTCCCACGTCAGGCGGTGGCCGCTGGCGCGTCCCCACTGAATCGCCGCGAGATCGTCGAGCGCGTCGTCCGGGATGCTCGACCTGACGACCAGCGTCGCGCAGACGGCCGGCGGCACGCCCTTCACACGCTTCCGTGTCGTGTAAGGTCAGCCTTACATCGCCTTGTAAGGCGAGCTGATCGCCGTCACGACGCCGTTCGTGATCGTCGGCACCCTCGCAGCGCTCTGGCACGCGCGCGACCTCGATCTCTTCACGCTCGGCGAGCGCGAGGCACGGCACCTCGGCGTCAACACGGAGCGCACCCGGCTCGTGCTGATCATGGCGCTCGCACTGGCGGTCGGCGGTTCCGTCGCTGCGGCCGGGGTCGTCGCGTTCGTCGGCCTCGTCGTGCCGCACCTGATCCGACTGCTGACGGGCCCCTCGCATCGGACGCTGATCCCCGCGAGCTTCCTCGCCGGAGCGGCGCTGCTCGTGCTTGCCGACCCGGCGCTCCACACTCGTGCCAGCGGGCTCTCGGCGTTGTGACATTCGTCGCACCGATCACGAGATTCGTGAGTGTCAAGTAGCGGCTTGCCTGTGTCGTCTCGATCCCGTTCAAGAGCATCGCGCGTGGGCCGCCCGGCTCGGTCGCGATCGTCACTCGTGCCTTCCGACTCCCCACCCCTGTGATGACCTCACGGGCCGGGAACAACGAGCCCGGAACGAGGCAGCCCGTCTGGCCAGGAGCCAGCGAACGGGCGAGCTTCGTGACGGTGGCGAATGGCCTGGCCAGTGTCCCCGCATCTGTGTCGGCACCGCTAGGTGCTGCCCAAAGACTGCAACGCGTCGCGGCTGATTTGCCGTCTGCTCCACCAACAAACGCACAACAAGCGATCATGGAGAACAGCAGGAAGACGGCTCGAGTCACCCTTCGATCGTAGACGAGACGCCCGGCGTGACTGTTTGGGGGTAGGTGCTTCCGGGTACCCGCTCGCCATGCAGGTTGGATATGCGTTGTCGAGTGAGGAGCACGGCCCACGAGACCTGGTCGCAAACGCTGTCGCGGCCGAGGCGGCAGGATTTCCGTTCGCCCTGATCTCTGATCACTTCCATCCCTGGATCGATCGGCAGGGGGAAAGCCCGTTCGTATGGTCCGTCCTCGGAGCGATCGCCGCCCGCACAACTGACCTCATCGTAGGCACGGGCGTCACCTGTCCGCTGATCCGTATTCATCCAGCCGTCGTCGCTCAGGCGGCTGCGACGACCGCCTCGCTGATCGGCGGGCCGTTCTTCCTGGTGGCTGAACCGGCAGAACCTGCACGGGCACATCGCCGGAGACAGGTGGCCCCCGACCTCGCTCCGGCGGGACATGCTGGCCGAGGCAGTGGAGGTGATGCGGGAGTTGTGGGCCGGAGAGCTCGTCACTCATCGTGGCACCCATTTCACGGTCGAGGATGCGCGCATTTACTCCATTCCGGAGAGCCCAGTCGAGGTGTGCGTGGCTGCGGGAGGCACCGAGGCCGCCGAGCTCGCCGCTGAGATCGGAGATGGCATCATCGCCACGGCGCCTGATGGCGAGTTACCAACGCGTTCGAGGCGGCGGGGAGTACAGGACCCCGCTACGGCCAGGCCACCGTCTGCTGGGCCGAGTCTCAGTCAAAGGCCGTCGAGACGGCTCTGGAGTGGTGGCCGAACGCGGGCCTGCGTGGGCCGCTGAGCCAGGAGCTGCCCTTGCCGATCCACTTCGAGCAGGCCGCCGCGATGGTGTCAGAGGACGACATCGTCGAAGCGATCGCCTGCGGCCCTGACCCGGAGACGCATCTCGCGAAGATCTCGGCGTATCGTGATGCTGGATTCGACCACATCTATCTTCACGAGGTCGGGCCTGATCAGCGGGGCTTCATGCGGCTACGAGCGCTCGCTCCTGCCTGAGCTCGAGTCGGTCGGTGCCGCGGCGAAACCCGCATGAAGGTGGGTTCTGGGATCACAACGATTCGGGACGTGATCGGTTCGGCGGATGCGATCCTGGGCGGCTCGGTCGCGAAGAGTGTGGCGTCCCACCACCGGCGTCGGCTCGAGCGGGTGGGATGGGGTCGAGCGTTCGATCCTCCAGACGGGCTGTGGGCAGAGGGTGATCCGCCTCCGCGCGATGGCTGCTCACTCGAGGTCCTGGTCGATGGGGAAGAGGCCCTGCCGCGGCTCGGGGATGAGCTAAGCCGCCCGTCGCGGTGGCCTACCGGCTCATCTACGCGATCGGCGCGTCAACGATGGCACGCCGGTGATCCTTCGGAACCTTCTGGCGCAGCTGGCCGAGCGGGTCGATACGCGCGTCCTTGCCTGGGCCGGTGCTCCGCTTCCCGTCTTTCGACCTTCGCGTCGCGCGGTGCGTGGCATGCGCGACGATCTGTGTCGCGGCACGAGCATCCACTGTGCCCTTGATTCGCACGAGCGTCCCCTGCATTGCCACCACGAGAAGACGATCGTGATCGACGACCGGGTTGCGTTCGTGGGAGGCATCGACCTGACCGCCGAAAGCGGCGACCGGTTCGATTCAACCGACCACCTTGCACGAGCCGACGTCGACGATGTCAGCCTCGAGATCGCGGGCCGTGAGCGGTCGCGATCGTCGCTGCGCATTTCCGAATGCGCTGGCGCGAGGTCACAGGCGAGACGCTACGACCACCCATCCAGCCTGTTGAGAGTTCCCGCAGGCCGGCGCCCGAACGGTGCAGATCGTTCGCACGATCCCGGAGAGCGTCTACCAAGCCGAGCCTCGGGGAGACTTCCGGATACTCGAGTCCTACGTGCGGGCCCTGCGATCCGCACAGTCCTTCATCTATCTCGAGAACCAGTTCCTCTGGTCACCCGAGCAAAACGACGCTCCTTCGCGAGAAGCTCGAGCTGCTCGCCGGTGATGCGGCGGCCGAGGTTCTGTCCGACGGCCACGTCGAGCTCCGCGGGACGCCGCTCGCCGCGCTCGGAGCCCATCCGAGATCGCGCTCGAGCGCGCCCGTGATGCCCCAGCACACGGACCCTGGAGATCTCGTTCTCCGTGGAGGAGAAGGTCAGGATCGTCGACGACCGCTGGCTCACGATCGGCTCAGCGAACCTCAAGGAGCAGTGTCAACGATGCGGAGATAACATCGTTGCGCAGGACCGAGTGCACGACGCGCGACTCGGGCACACCTCGAGGTCGATAGGAGCTATCGCGACAAGGCTGTCAAGCGCGGGAGAACGAGCGAAGACAGCTAGGCGTCACCGCCCGAATCCTCGCCCAGCAGACGCCGCTGCTACCTCCTCGACGAACCCACAGCTACTCGACCTCTACCAAGGAGCACCTGATGGCAGCTCGCCCGCTCGCCGGCGACCGCGGACGGCAGGTCGTGGCCGTCACTTCACGATCTCAACCTAGCCGCGTACGGCTGCCGTGGACGCAGCGTCCAGAGCCGGCTATCGTCCTCGCTCGATCGGAAAAGGCCGCCGAACGAGCCATCCCCGAGGGCGTCGCGCCACGTCTTCGGATTTCCTTCTGCGGGCCACACGACCGGCGGCTTGCGCCCTGGAGGCATGGCGACTCCCTGAAGTCGCGTCCACGGGAAGTTCTCCGACCAGGAGGCATGGTCGTACCGAGGATCGATTGCGGCCGCAATTGCGTCCGGCCGTCCCTCCCAAAGCTCGTGCCACAGAACCGTCGAGCCTGGCTGGCTTTCCGTCCACGCCCTCCCCGCCCCGGTGTTTCCGCCATGCCCGTTCACAACCAGTATCCGCCGAACCCCTGGCCGGCCAGTGAGCCGACGACATCCGAGAGGAGTGCGACCAATGTGGACTCCTGCAGCGTCGGACTGCCTGGGTACGCCCCGAAGCCGTTTACCCCGTACGGCAACACCGGCAGCACCGGAACTCCGAGCGGCTGAGCAGCCTCGACGGAGGCACGCTCGGCAAGGATGTTGTCTGTCTCGAGAGAGATACGCGTGCTGTTCGGTCGAGCCGATGGGCAGCACGATCCGGTCGTCTCCATGCAAGTAGGCCTCGAGCTGCATCCAGTTGAGGTCGCGGACTCTCACCGAGCCGCGAACGCTAGCGCTGAACCCGAGCCTCGTGCGCAGCGTCGGATGGCACCAGCCGAACGAACCCTATGTCCCGCCTGTCCTAGGGGGCAATGCCGGCGTCGGCTGCTCGCCAGCGATGCGCGAGCTGCGGTCAGAAGATCAGGAAGGGCAAGCGGATCCAAAACGTCACGCGCTCATCCTCACGCTGAGCTTAGAGGCGGATTTCCGGCAATGTCGCCTGGGGCGGTGTTGGGGAATCTCACCGAAGGCGGTCACTCGGTGACGGTGTCCATGACGGTGGGCGACCTTCCACGCGCACCCTCCAGTCGGTAGACCTGCGTGGCGCGCAAGATACAGCTGCGCGGCTGACCGTCGATCGAGGCTGGACGTATGCTCCAGACCAGCGGTGTAGGCCATCTCGCCCACCACGTCGAATGCCTGTAGTTCGAACTCGTACGACGCACAGTCGGAGAAGCTGCGCGCGAGGGCAGCGAAGAGCTCGTCCAGCTCTTGCTGGCCATGGGCGTTGCGCCATGCACCGAGAACGCTCACCGTCTTCGTCGATCCCAAGGAACCTCGGCGCGCCCTCGAAGCCGACAGCCTCGAGATGCAGCAAGAGAGCATGGACGAACGCGGAGTTGCGATGCAAAGGGCGCCGGACGTCTCCCGACCGCACTACCGCTACGACGACGTCTTCCGGCATCCCCTCGCGATCGGCGCCGATCCCGTCACCGGATGACGCCAACGGTCACGCCTATCCGCAGATGACCCGGTCCCGCCCGGGGACGCCGACGAGCGCCTCAGTCGAGGAAGCGCACGATCGCGTCCGCCGTCGCGTCGAAGTCGTCCCAGAGGACGCTGTGGCCGCCGGGGACGAGCACCTGCGCGATGTTGCCGATGCGTGGGACGGCGAGCCTGATCCAGGAACGCTCGCCGCAGACGACAAGCGTCGGGCAGCGTGGCCACGGTGGCGCCTGCGCCGCCATCTCGCTCCACGCCACGATCACGCACGCCGGCGACCACTGCCAGCGGAGCCGGCCGTCGAGGGCTCTCGACGAGGTGCTCGCGCGCCTCCTCCTCGAGGATCGAGCGGGGCGTCGTGTACAAGCGAGCCGTCGCCGAGGCGCGCATCGATCGCCTCGTCGGCGCTCGCGAACGAGATGTCGGCGCCGCGTCGCTTCGGCGCGCTCCGCCGCGACGGCCGGCTCGATGTGCATCGCCGGATCGAGCAGCACGGCCCGCTCGACGCGGTCGGGATAGCGCGCCGCGAGCTCGGCGACGAGCTTGCCGCCGAAGCTGTGGCCCATCCACGCAGCGGCCGAGATCCCGAGCGCCTCCGAGGTCTCGACGAGGTCCGCGACGTGCTGCTCGACGCTCCACGGCGGCTCCCAGCCCGAGCGGCCGTGGCCGCGGAGGTCGATCCCGACCACGCGATGGCCGGCGAGCCGCTCCTCGGCCAGCTTCCGGTAGCGGCGGCCGTGACCCGTGACGCCGTGCAGGCAGACGACGGGCGGGCCTGCCGGGTCTCCCCACTCGGTGACGCTCAGCTGCACGAGAGCACCACCTTGCCGAATTGCTCCCCTGCCTCGAGCTCCGCGAGCGCGGCGGCAGCCTCGGCGAGCGGCCGCACCGAGTCGATCACCGGCCGCCAGGAGCCGAGCTCGAGCTCCCGCAACATGCCCGCGAAGTCGGTCGGGCTGCCCATCATCGTCCCGAGCAGCGACCACTGACCGAAGTAGAACGGGCCGCACAGGCAGCTCCACCTCTGTGCCGCCTGTGGCGCCGAACACGACGACCCGGCCGCCGGGCCGGAGGCACTCGAGGGACTGGGGCCAGGTCGAGCCGACCGAGTCGATGACGAGATCGACACCGCCTTGCTCCTTCGCCCACGCGACCCAGTCGGCCGAGGCGTAGTTGATGCCGGCCTCGGCGCCGAGCTCGCGCGAGCGCTCGATCTTCTCATCCGAGGACGAGGTGACGAGCACGCGTGCGCCCGCCTGAGTGGCGAGCTGAACGGCGAACGTCGAGACGCCGCTGCCCGCGCCGAGAACGAGCACCGTCTCTCCCGTCACGAGGCCACCGCGCGCGAACAGCGCCCGGTAGGCGGTCAGGCCGGCGAGCGGAAGCGCTGCGGCCTCCTCCCACGAGAGCCGTGCCGGCTTCCGGAAGACGTTCGCCTCGGGCACGACAACGAGCTCCGCGTACGTCCCGTTGCGCGGGCCGCCGAGGATCTGGAAGTCCGGCCCGAAGGCGGCCTCACGATGGCCCCAGTCGAGCGCGGGGTAGATCAGCACCTCCTCGCCCGTGTCCCGCCGCACCCCGGCGCCGTCGGAGCCGGGAACGAGGGGCAAGCGGGAACGGGTAGACGCCACGCGTGACGAGGACGTCGCGACGGTTCAATGCCGCCGTCTTCAGCTCGACCACGACCTCGCCCGGCCCGGGCTCCGGGTCGGGTGCGGTCTCGAAGCGGAGCTCGCCGCCCTCGTGCACGCGGACTGCCTGCATCAGCGGAGCGACGCCCAGGGCTCGTCGCCGGCGACGTCCACGAGCCCGTAGCCGCCCTCGCCCATGGCCGGGGCGAGGATGACCTGCAGCTCGGCCGTCTCGCCGCCGTCGTTGAAGGAGGCGTGCACCACGTCCCGGTCGATGTAGACGGAGTCGCCGGGGCCGAGCTCCTGCGACTCCTGCTCGATCCACTGCACGATCGCGCCCGGACTTGACGATGATCATCTCGTCCTGGCCGGGGTGCCGGTGGAAGTCGTGGCAGTTGCCGGGCTTGAGCGTGACGTCCATCACGACGAGCGTCTCGCAGCCGGTGCTCGGCACGTCCACCCGCATCCAGCGCTACCCCAGTCGAAATCGCGTGGTCGCCACGTCCTGCTTCATCACGAACCTGCTCATCTGCCTCCTTCTCGCTCTCAGACGGGGATCGACTTGAACCGGCGCATGTTCTCGGTCATCGCGACCTCGGTCGGCAGCCGCTCCATCGACGAGGCGCCGAAGAAGCCGACGATGCCCTCGGTGCGCTCGAGCACGTAGGCGGCGTCGTCCGGCTCGGCGATCGGGCCGCCGTGGCAGAGCACGATGATCTCCGGGTTGACGCGCTTCGCGGCGTCGTGCATCGCCTGGATCAGCGGCACGCACTCGTCGAGCGTCTTCGCGGTGTCGGCGCCGATCGAGCCGCCGGTCGTGAGGCCCATGTGCGGCACGAGCACGTCGGCGCCCGCCTCCGCCATCGCCGTCGCCTCGTCGTCGTTGAAGACGTACGGCGCGGTCAGGAGGTCGCGCTCGTGGGCGAGCCGGATCATGTCGACCTCGAGCCCGTAGCCCATCCCGGTCTCCTCGAGGCCGACGCGGAAGGTGCCGTCGATCAGGCCGACGGTGGGGAAGTTCTGGACGCCGCTGAAGCCGATCCGCTTCAGCTCGTCGAGGAAGACAGGCATCAGCCGGAACGGGTCGGTGCCGCAGACGCCCGCGAGGACCGGCGTGTCCTTCACGACCGGCAGCACCTCGCGCGCCATGTCGACGACGATCTCGTTCGCGTCGCCGTACGGCATCAGCCCGGCGAGCGAGCCGCGGCCGCCCATCCGGTAGCGGCCGGAGTTGTAGATGATGATCAGGTCGGCGCCGCCCGCCTCGGCGAGCTTCGCCGAGAGGCCCGTGCCGGCGCCGGCGCCGATGATCGGGCTGCCGTGCGTCGACCTGTGCGCGCAGCCGCGCGAGCGCTTCGGCCCGCGTCACGACGCGGCCCCGATCAGCTCGTGCAGCCGGTCCGCCATCGCGAGCGCGAAGGCCGGGTCGTTGATGTCCGCCTCGACCTCGTGCACCTCGACCTTCGCCGGGTCGACGTCGCGCGGATCGTGTCGAAGCAGCGCCTCGTCGGCATCGGCGTCGTGGAACGGCTGGCCCTCGGTCGCGATCATCGAGACGCCGCCGAGCGGCATGAACAGCACCGTCGGCCCGGTGGCCGCGGACAGCTTGTCGGCCGATGATCCGCCCGAGCTCCGCGGCACTCGTCCGGCGTCGTCCGCATCAGCGTGACCGTCGGGTTGTGGACGTAGAGGTTCCGCTCGCGAACGCGTCGGGCACCGTCTCGCGCGGGCCGAAGTTGACCATGTCGAGCGCGCCGAGCGAGACGACCTGCGGGATGCCCTGCTTCCCGGCCGCCTCGAGCCGCTCCGGGCACGGCGACGAGCACGCCGCCGACGAGGTCGCAGAGCTCGGTCGTCGTCACGTCGAGCGAGCCGGCGAGGAAGCCGGCGCCGATCAGCGCCTCCATCGAGCCTCCGCCGGCGCCGGTCGGGTGGAACACGAGCACCTCGTAGCCGAGCTCCTCGAGCCGCTCGCGCGCCACGGTCACGCACGGCGTCGTGACGCCGAACATCGTCGCGGCGACGAGCGGCTTCTCCGCGTCGAGCGGAGGCACCGTCGCCTTCGCCATGCCGGCGAGCGCCGCGGCCGCGTTCGTCATGATCCGCGCCGAGATCGCGGTTGACGCCGGCGATGTCGACGACCGAGTACATCATCGTCACGTCGACCGCGCCGACGTACGGGCGCGTGTCGCCCGACGCGACGGTCGAGACCATCAGCTTCGGGACGCCGACCGGCAGCGCGCGCATCGCGTGGGTCGCGATCGACGAGCCGCCCGAGCCGCCGAGCGCGAGGATCGCGTCGAGCTTGCCCTCGGCGTGCAGCCGCACGACGACCTCCGCGGCGCCGCGGCCCATCGCCTCGACGGCCGCGCCGCGGTCGCCGGCGGCGGCGAGCGTCGTGCGACGTCCGCTCCGGCGGCGCGCGCGACCTCCTCGCGCGTCACGTCCGGGGTCGCGAGCGGCTCGCCGACGATGCCGGCGTCGACGAGCAGGACGTCGACGCCCTGCTCGCGCAGGCGGTCGGCGAGGTACGCGTACTCGTGGCCCTTCGTGTCGAGCGTCCCGAGGAGAACGACGGTCGGCATCGCGGCCCTCCTTTCGCTGGTGATGAACGCTGCGCGGCTCGACCGGTGTCTACCACAGCGCCGGGAACGTGCGCGTCAGACGGTCTCCGCGAGCGGCTCGACGCCGAGGTAGCGGCGCTGCAGCTCCGCGTCGGACGTGAGCGCAGCTCGCCGTCGTCTCGGCGGCGATCGAGCCCGCGACCATCACGAGCTGCCGCTCGGCGATCGCCGTCGCCACGCCGAGGTTCTGCTCGATCAGCAGGATCGCGAGGCCCTCCGCCTCGAGCGTCCTTGAAGGTCTCGATCAGGTGCTCGATGATCGCCGGCGCGAGCCCTCGGAGGGCTCGTCCATGACCAGCAGCGTCGGGTTCGTGAGGAGCGCGCGGCCGATCGCGAGCATCTGCTGCTCGCCGCCCGAGAGCTGCGCGCCGCCGTTGCGCTTGCGCTCGGCGAGGCGCGGGAAGAGCTCGTAGACGCGCTCGACGCGTCCAGCGCTTCGACGCGCCGTCTGCGGCCGCGGATCATCCGCAGGTGCTCGTCGACGCGACAGCGACGGGAACAGCCGCCGGCCCTGCGGGACGTAGCCGATCCCGAGCTTCGCGATCTTGTACGACGGCTGCCGACGAGCTCCGTGCCCTGGAACCGGATCGAGCCGCGTGACGCGCGGCGGGCGGCATGCCGATGATCGCGTTGCACAGCGTCGTCTTGCCCATGCCGTTGCGGCCGATGATCGAGACGCGACTCGGCGCCCATCTCGAACGACACGTCCTCGAGCGCCTGCGCGCGTTCCGTAGAACGCGCTGACGCCCTCGACCGCGAGCAAGGGCGTCAGGCATCGGGCTGATGGCCCCTGCCCGAGGTAGAGGTCGTGCACGGTCTGGTTCGCGCGGATCTCGTCGGGCGTCCCCTCGACGATCACGCGGCCGTCGTGCATCATCGTCACCCGCTCGGCGACGCGGAGCGCGACGTCCATGTCGTGCTCGATCAGGATCAGCGTGATCGCCGGGTCGAGCTCGAGCAGGAGCTCGGTGAGCGCGACGCGCTCGCCGCGCGAGAGGCCGGAGGCGGGCTCGTCGAGCATCATCAGCGTCGGGTTCGACGCCGCGCGCCATGCCGACCTCGAGCTGGCGCTGCTCGCCGTGCGAGAGCGAGCCGACGAGCGTGCCGAGCTCGCGGCCGTCGAGGCCGACGGCGCGCGGCGAGCTCGCGCGCGCGCTCGCGCAGCTCGCCGTCGCGCTTGCGAGAGCACGACCGGGCGCAGGTGGCCCGCGTCTGCACGCCGAGCACGGCGAGGTAGAGGTTGTCCTCGACCGAGAGGCCGAGGAAGAGGCGGGACTTCTGGTACGTCCGGCCCATCCCGAGCTTCGCGCGCGCGCGCGGCGGGAGCCGCGTGACGTCGTCGCCCAGGAACTCGATCGTGCCCGACGCTCGGCGGAACGTCGCCCGAGATGACGTTGAACAGCGTCGTCTTGCCGGCGCCGTTCGGGCCGAGGATGGCGCGCCGCTCGCCGTGCGCGACGTCGAGATCGACGTCGCGCACGGCGTGGAGGCCGCCGAACCGCCGGCCGATCCCCCGCAAGCGGAGGATCGGCTCGGCGTGCTCGAGCTGCTGCTGCTTCCGGTCACTCGATTCGCCTAGCCGGTGACCTTCGGATGATGCGTCTTGCCGATCCACGGCAGGCTCCGCTTCACGCACGTCGGGGAGGTCCGTCCCGGAGCCGGCGTGCGTCGGCGAGAACGTGCCGCCGAACGTCTGGTCGACGCCCGGGACCTCGCCGACCGTCTTGATCGCCAGCTTGCCGCCCTTCAGGTAGAGCTGCTGGTAGAAGACGTTGATGACCGCCTGGCGGTTCTTGTCCAGGTGGAGCGGGCCGTACGGCGGTCGGCGAGCTACGACCTTCGCGATCGCCGCCTGCAGCGCCTTCTGGCCGCCGGAGATGTCGCCGCCGACCGCCTTCAGGCCCTCGAGCAGGCCCCAGGTGTTGACGTAGTAGCCGTAGGTGAACGTCGACGACGCCTGCGGCGCGGCTGCGCCGAACGGCGGGATCGTCTTGAACCCCTTGCCGACCTCGGCGTTGTAGGCCTTCGCAGCCGGCGTCGCGAGGTCGCCGGCCGTGCCGGCGCCGCCGACGTACGCGCCGGCGACGCGCGTGCCGAGCTGCTCGAACTCGCCCGGGGTGCCCCAGAACAGGTTGCCGATGAACTTCTTGCCGTCGATCGGGCCGTGAGCCTGCTCGTAGGCCTTCAGGAACGGGATCAGACCGGCGCCGCCGACCGCGACGAAGGTGCCGTCGACGTTCGTCGGCATCTGCTGCGCGTACGACGAGTAGTCGGTCGTGTTCAGCGGCGGGAACACCCGCTTCGTGACCTTGCCGCCCACCGCGCAGAACTCGGCGATGAAGCCGGCCGCCGACGTCCAGCCGAAGCTGTAGTCGTCCGCGACCACTGCGGCCGTCTTCCAGCCGAGCTTGTTGTAGGCGAGGTCGCCGAGGCCGGCGTTCCACATGCGCCCCGTCACCGTTGAAGCGGAAGAAGTTCGGCGCCCGCACCTTCAGCGTCGTGTCCTGCGCGCCGGCGGAGCCGTCGACGAACGTCTTCGTGCGGATGCTGCTTGGCGTAGTTCGCGACCGCGATCGACTCGTCACCCGAGAGCGGGCCGATCATGATGTCCGCACCGAGCTGCTCCATCAGCCGCTTGGTCTCCTTGATCGCCGTGTCGGCGCTGGTCGTTCGAGCAGCCGATGCCGACGAGCTTGAGCGGATGCCCGTTGATCGAGCCGCCCGTCCAGCCCTTGCGCGGCTTGTTCGGGTTGACCGGCTTGCCGCCCGCGAACTGCGACATCGCCGTGACGACGCCGGCGAGGTCCTGGTTGTCGAACGAGCCGAACGCGCCCTGGCAGTCGGACAGCACGGCGATCTTGATCGGCGTCGCGGCCGACGTGCGGGCGGTCGCTGTCGACGCGGCGACGCGCGGCGGCCACGATCACGCAGCGAGCGCCGCGAGCGGAAGCGCAGCTTCCACCTCGCCTTTGAGAGCACTCATTCCGATGCCCTCCTCCTTTGAACCGTTGGGTTGCTGTCGAACCTGACGTGACAACCTGAGACGACTTCCGCGAGCCGAGTTGATGCGATCGTGCTGCAGCCTCCTTTCAGCACGCTGGGCTCGGCCTGCCGAGCTCGACCGGTGTCGGTCGGCGGGCCGCGCCGTCGCCGCCCGGAGCAGAGTCGAGCACGCGCTCCCAGAGGCCGATGAGGCCGCCGGGAGAGACGAGCACGATGACGAGGAAGATCGCGCCGATCAGCGTGTGGAAGCGCGGGCCGATGAAGCTGATCTGCTGCGAGTAGTTGTTGATGATGACGAAGAACGAGCGCGCCGACCCAGGCGCCCTCGATGCCGGTAGAGGCCGCCGATCACGGCGATCACGAGCACGTCGATCGTCGCGCCGAGGTCGATCGACGCCGGGTCGATGTGGCCGTTCCACCAGACGAAGAGCACGCCGCCGATCGCGGCGATGAACGCGGCGAAGCCGAACGCGATCGTCCGGTGCAGCGACGACGTTGTAGCCGAGCGAGCCATGCGCACCGGGTCGTCGCGCACGCCCTGCAGCGTCAGCCCGAACGGCGTCCGCACGATGTAGCGCAGCAGCGCGTAGACGACGAGCGCGACGCCGAGCGCGACGTAGTAGAGCCGGTTCTGGTGCGCGTCGACGTTGCCGATCAGGCTGCGGCGCCGGGATGCCGCTGATCCCGCCGAAGCCCGAGACGTCGGTCACCTGGCCGAAGAAGAGGTTGGCGATCACCGAGTACGTGAGCGTGATCATCAGGAAGTAGATCCCGACGCTGCGGCTCGCGAGGGCGCCGAAGAGGAGCCCGACGCCGACGGCGATCGACGATCGCCGAGCGAGCACGCCCCAGCCACGGGTTCCAGCCGAGGTTGAGCCCCTTCGTGTTGCCGTTCGTCGTCGCGTTGCCGAGCACGAAGCCGGCGATCCCGTAGATCGCGACCTGCGCGAGCGAGACCATGCCGCCGTAGGCGGAGAGGAAGATCAGGCTCGCGGCGACGATGCCGAGGAAGCAGCATCTGCGTGAGCAGCGCGCCGACCCAGTAGGTCTGAACGAGGAGCGGCGCGATCACGGCGAGCACGAGCGCGCCGACGCCGACGACGCGGTCGACGTGACGAGCCGCGTGCTCATGCCGGCCTCCCGAACAGGCCGAGCGGCCGGACGGCGAGCACGATCGCGACGAGCACGAACGTGAAGATGATCGAGTAGTACGTGTAGTTCGCCGGCAGGTAGGCGGCGGAGAAGTTGGTCGTCAGGCCGAGCAGCAGCGCGCCGATCGCGGCGCCGCCGAGCGAGCCCATGCCGCCGATGATCACGACGACGAGCGAGTAGAGCAGCCAGTTGGCGTCGACGCCGGGCGCGAGGCTCGCGAACGAGCCGCCGATCACGCCGCCGAGCCCGGCGAGCGCCGAGCCGACGACGAACGCGATCGCGAACGTGAGCTGGATGTTGATCCCGAGCGCCGAGACCATCGCGCGGTCGTCGACGCCGGCGCGGATCACCATGCCGGTGCGCGTGCGCTTGAGCCAGAGCCAGAGCAGAGACCCGATCGCGAGCGCGATGCGCGAGGATGAAGAGGCGCGTCGTCGTGTACTGGACCCCCGCGACGCGCAGGTTCGTGAAGCGTGTCGAGGTTGCCGCGGCCAGGCGATGTCCTCGGCGACGCCGCCGAAGTGGGCGAGCATCTGGTCGGCGAGGATGATCGAGATCGCGATCGTGATCAGCGCCTGGCGCAGCTCCTGGCCCTGGTTCCAGCGCAGGAAGAGCTGCTGCATCGACGAGGCCGACGAGCCGCGACGATCACCGATGCCGACGATGCGCCGGCACGATCCAGTGCGTGAGGTTGACCTGCGCGCTCGTCAGGCCGAACGAGCCAGCCCTCGCCGACGAAGTGGCGCTGCAGCTTCAGCGCGACGTAGCCGCCGAGCAGGAAGAACGCGCCGTGCGCCATGTTGACGACGCGCATCAGGCCGAAGATCAGCGTGAAGCCGCTCGCGACGACGAAGTAGAGCCCCGCCGCGGTGACGCCGTTCAGCAGCGTGATCAGGAAGTCCTTCGGGTCGTGCACCGCGGAGCCGAAGGTCGTCCCGCGGGCGATGAAGAGCACCCACGCCACCATGAACGCGACGAGAAGCGCCGTCAGACCGAGCCCGAGGTAGCGAAATGCGACCGCGCGCGTGCTCACGCACGCCTCGACGAGCCCACAGCGGCGCGGCAGACGTCAGGAAGTCCTCGGAGACCCAAGACGGGCCAGAACCTACCAGCCTCCTGGCACGGATTCAATGGGGTGAACGATTATCGATTAGGCGGGAGGCTTATTCGCCCCGGAGCTATTCGAACGGCCGCAGGGCGCACGCGGGCGCGCCGAGCGCTTTAGCGGCAGTCTCGGCGTTGTCGAGATTCGCAATCGCCCCGTTGACGATCCGCACGAACGCGACCTCGTTCTGCTGGGTCGCGAGGAATTGGTACGCATACTCGAGGCCGTCGTAGTACAGGCCCCGCTCGCGGAGGAACGTCGCCGCCGCGGCAGCCTGCTCCGGGGGTGGCTGCAACGCCTTCGCATCCTTCAGGAAGGCACGGCCAATGCGGGCGGTGCCGAGGTAGAGCTTCTTGATCGGGATGTCGCTCGGCTTGCCGAGCGCCTCGGTCTGCGCCTGACTCTCCTTGCACAGCGACTCGAGCTGAGCGGCGTAGTCCGTCTGCCCGCTCTTGCTGTCCGCGCGGAACGAGACGTAGCCGCCGACCGCCCAGGCGAGCGCGGCGAGGATAGTGACACCGATCAGCGCCGCTTTCATCGCGCCGGAGTGTAGACACAGACCTCCGGCCCTAGCGGCGCTCCCAGGCCAGACCGGCGGCGAGAACGGTGTCGTCGTCCGGGGCGATGAGCTGCATGTTTCCGATCGCGAGCCCGGCCCAGCCGATCAGGTTGACCCAGCGCAGGAACGACGAGAGCGGCAGCCGCACGTCGAGCTCGTCGGCGTCTTCGGGCGGCAGCTCGATCGCGATGCACGGGCTTACGTAGAGGTCGACGTCGGGCCGGTGGCGCCGCCAGTCGTTCAGCGCGTCGTAGGCGGTTGCGACGGCCGCCGCCTCGACCTTCACCGCAGCCTCGAGCTTCGGCCGCATCAGCGGGCCGTACTCGGCGGCGCGGGCCGGGAAGGTCGCACGGTGGCTGTGGGCCGCCTCGTGCAGGAACAGCGGCCACATGTCCGCCGTTCGCCGCTGGAATCTCCGCTTCGACGACGCGCGCGCCGAGCCGCTCGAGCTCGCCCACCCACTCGTCGGCGGCATCGCTCGACTCGGTCTCGCGCCCGTCGCCGAGCTCGGGGGCGCGCCGCAGCAGGCCGACCGTGAGCCCCTCGAGCCGCGGCTCCGGCGCAGGCTCGACCGGAGAGCACCGACCAGAGCAGCGCCACCTCCTCGACGGTGCGCGCCATCGGGCCGACGGTGTCGAGCGTCGGCACGAGCGGGAAGACGCCGTCGATCGGCAGGTGACCCCACCGTGGCTTCAGGCCTACCGTCCCGCAAGCCGCCGACGGCAGCCGGATCGAGCAGCCCGTGTCGGTACCGAGCCCGAGGTCGACGAGGCCCGCCGCCAGAGCGGCGGCGTTGCCGGCCGACGAGCCTCCGGTCGTCTTGCCCGGATGGAGCGGGTTGTGAACGGCCCCGTAGAACGGGTTGACGCCGAGAACGCCCCACGCGAACTCGGGCAGGTTCCCCTTGCCGACGACCACGGCGCCCGCGTCGAGCGCCCGCTGCACGACGGTCGCGTGGGCGTCGGGCACGTGGTCGCCGTAGATCTGCGAGCCGTAGGTGGTGCGGATCCCGGCCGTGTCGATCAGGTCCTTGACGAGCAGCGTCCGCCCCGCAAGCGGCCCTTCGGCAGCGCCGCGCAACGGCTCCGCGAGCCAGGTGATCGCCGTGTTGTAGGGGTCGGCGACGGCGGCGCAGGCTTCAGCCTGTCGTCCGGGTTTCCCGCACTCACGAGGCATCACCGCCACGCACTCGACCTCGATCTTCGCCCCGGGAATCACGAGCGCCGAGATCTCGACCAGCGTCGAGGCCGGCCGTGTCTCGCCGAAGACCTCCTGTCGCACCGGGTTGACGAGCGGACGGTCGTTCACGTCGGTGAGGTAGACCGTCACCTTGACGACGTCGGCGAACGTGCAGCCACCGGCGGCGAGGACGGCCCGCATGTTCTCGAAGACGCAGCGCGCCTGCGCCACGACGTCGTCGCCGCCAACGAGCTCGCGCCTCTCGTCGACCGGGACGATGCCCGACACGAACAGAAGCCCGTTCGCCTCGACCGCGTCGGTGAAATGCGAGATCGGCTCTGCCTGACCCGGCACGCGGATCTCACGACGCATCGTCCGCCCCCTCGGTCGCGAGCCGTGCGAGTGCCTGCTCGCGGATCTGGGAGAGCGACTGCCTCGGCGTCAGCGCCTCGGGGTCGACGCGCAGCTCGATCAGCGCCGGCCGCCCCGAGCCCAGAGCAGCGTCGAATGCAGCCGCGAAGTCCTCCGTTCGCTCGACGGCGATTCCGAACGCACCGAACGCCTCGGCGAGCTTCGCGAAGTCGGGATTGACGAGATCCGTGCCGGAGACTCGCCCGGGATAGTGCCGCTCCTGGTGCATGCGGATCGTCCCGTACATGCCGTTGTTGACGAGGAGGACGACGATCGGGAGCGTCGTATTGCACCGCCGTCGCAAGCTCCTGCCCGGTCATCAGGAAGTCTCCGTCGCCTGCGATCGCAACAACGATGCGCTCGGGATGGAGGAGCTTCGCCGCGACGGCCGCCGGCACGCCGTAGCCCATCGCGCCGCTCGTCGGCGCGAGCTGGGTCGGGTAGTCCCTGAACTCGTAGAAGCGATGGGCCCAGACGGAGAAGTTGCCGGCGCCGTTCGTGAAGATCGCGTCGGCCGGCAGCCGCTCGCGCACCGTCGCCATGACGTCGCCCATGTCGAGCGCGCCCGGCATCGGAGCGTGGCGGAGGTTGTCGAGGTAGTCGGCGCGACCCTGACGCGTGTCTTTCTCGCGTGCGGACGGATCGAGCGGCGGCAGCGCCGCGAGCGCCCGTGCGAACGTCTCCGGCGAAGCGGCGATCGCGAGCGCCGGCGCATACACGCGGCCGAGCTCGTCGGGGTCGGCGGTGACGTGCACGAGCGCCTGGGCGGGATCGGGCACTCGGAGCAGCGTGTAGCCGGCCGTCGTGATCTCGCTCAGGCGGTCGCCGATCACGAGCAGGACGTCGGCGTCGCGCACCCGCTGCGCGAGGCGGGGATCGGCGCCGAGCGCAAGGTGCCCGACGTACGCGTCGGATGAGTTGTCGACGTAGTCCTGGCGGCGCCAGCCCGACGCGACCGGGAGCCCGCTCGCGGTACACCACGCGGTCAGCTCCGCGTGTGCCTCGGCGCTCCACGGCGCTCCACCGACGACGACGAGCGGCCGCGAGGCGCCGGCGAGCAGCACGCGCACCCGCTCGAGATCGGGCTGGGCCGGATGGACGCGGGTGATCTCGTACGGTCGCGCGTCCGATGCGTCGGACTCCTCCACGAGCATGTCCTCGGGCAGCGCGAGCACGACCGGACCGGGACGACCGGAGGTGGCCACGTGGAAGGCCCGCGAGACGAGCTCGGGGATCCGGTCGGCGCTGTCGATCTGCGCCACCCACTTCGCCATCGGGCCGAACATGTGGCGGTAGTCGATCTCCTGGAACGCCTCGCGCCCCATCATCTCGCGGCTGACCTGGCCGATCAGGAGGATCAGCGGCGTCGAGTCCTGGAACGCGGTGTGGATGCCGCCCGCGGCGTGCGTCGCCCCGGGGCCGCGCGTCACCATGCAGATACCCGGGCGGCCGGTGAGCTTGCCGTAGGCGTCGGCCATGTTGGCGGCGCCGACCTCGTGGCGGCAGGCGATGAAGCGGATCGGGGCGTCGTAGAGGGCGTCGAGCACGGCCAGATAGCTCTCGCCGGGCACGCCGTAGGCCACGTCCACCCCGTGCACGACGAGCTGGTCGACGAGGAGCCTGCCGCCGCGTCCTCACGTCAGGTCGAAGCGCGTGCTCGAGGTAGACGGTTGGCTTCTGCAGCTTCGGGCGATCGTCGTCGGCCGGATCGACGTAGCGGATCGTGCGCTTACCCGCCCACTCGGCGGGGAGGATCATGACGCGGACGAACGCCGTCGGCTGGTGCTGCGCGGCCTCTGCCAGCACCGGGTCGGGGCCGGACTCGAACCAGGCGCCGCCAGGTCCGTACGAGGCCGTGCGCCCCTCCGTGTGGATGTCGATCGTGCCGTGGAGCAGGAAGCGAATCCCCGGCCCGGGGTGCGTGTGCCGTGTACGCGACCCCGCCCGGCGGGAAGTCGATCCGGTCGCAGCGCACGACCCACTCGGCGAACGGGTCGATCTGGATCCGGCGCGAGAGGAGCGCATCGTCGGCCTCGTCGGCGGTGTCGTCGAGCTGCCAGACGAGCGCGTGCCCGTCGACGTGCGCCTCGCCGTAGAAGGCGGTGTCGTTCGCGACGTCGTAGACGACGCGGTGCCCGCCGGCCGTCTCGGCGCCCGTCTTGAACTCGTAGAGGGAGAGCCTCATCGGGGCGACTCTAGCGCGCGCAACGCAGGGCGCTCGACGCCAGGCTGAAGCCAGGCGTCACGCATCCCGGCGCCCGGACCGCGGGAGAAGCGAGGTTCCCTGGGAACGGTAGGTTCCCGGCTTCAGGATCACGCGAAGCGTGCAGCAAGCATCGCGTTTCACTAGCCGCGATACGCTCTTCCATCGCGGCTAGTGAAACGTCTGCCCTCCGTCGATCACGATCGTCTGTCCCGTCACGAAAGCGGAACCCGGCCCGGCGAGGTAGACAACCGCGCCCACCACGTCCTCCGGCAGCTGGTCGCGCTGGATCGTCCTCGCGGCGACAGACACCTCGCGCAGCTTCTCGACCACCTCGGGATGCGCCTCGACGCCCGCGGACATCGTGAAGCCCGGGCGCGACGCAGTTGACGAGCACGCCGTCCTTGCCGAGCTCCTTCGCGAGAGCGCGCGTGAGGGCGACGATCGCGCCCTTGCTCGTGACGTAGTGGAGCAGGAACGGCACGCCGCGAAACGGCGTCCCCGACGAGATGTTGACGATCCGCCCGCCGCCCGAGCGCTGCATCACGGGCACGACGGCGCGGCACATGAGGAACATCGACGCGACGTTGACGTCCATCACCTGCCGCCACTCCTCGAGCGGGATCTCGGTGAACGGCCGCATCTCGAGCGACGCGTAGAGACCCGCGTTGTTGACGAGAATGTCGACCGAGCCGCACCGCTCCACGACCTCGTCGACGAGCGCCTGCACCGAGGCCTCGTCGGCGACGTCCGCGGTGAGGCCGACGCCGCCCGGGGAACGCTTCGGCGGCTGTCTCCGCACCCCGAAGGTCGGCGACGACGATGCGCGCTCCCTCCGCCGCGAGCCCGCCCGCGATCGCGTTGCCGATGCCCTGCGCCGCCCCCGTGACGATCGCGACCTTGCCGTCGAGCCGGCCCATCTCTACTGAAGCGCCGAGAACGAGGTCGGCGTCAGGATCCGGTTCTGCTGGGTGTGGATCAGCGGCGTGATCTTGGCGAGGAACGCCTTCCACTCGGGGCGCCTCTGCAGGGCATCGCGCCTCTCCTCGCGCTCGGCGAAGCTGTCGTAGCGCCACATGCTCGTGTAGGTCGAGAGCGCCCCGACCTCCGTCGTGAACGCGCCGACGAAGCCGCCGAGCACCTCCTGCTGGATCGCGATCCCCTCCTCCTCGTACAGCCGCAGGAGCTCGGGCAGCTTGCCCGTGATGACGTGGTAGTCGCGCTGCTCGACGATGACCATCAGAGTGCCTCCCCGATTCCGCCCATCGCGAGGTACTTGAGCTCGACCCAGTCGTCGACGCCCTAGCTCGATCCCTCGCGTCCGATACCCGACTCCTTCATGCCGCCGAACGGCGCCACCTCCGTGGAGACGAAGCCGGTGTTGATGCCGACGATCCCGTACTCGAGCGCCCTCGGCGACGCGCCAGGTACGCCCGAGATCCTGCGTGTAGAAGTACGCCGAGAGGCCGTAGGGCGTGTCGTTCGCGATCGCGATCGCTTCCGCGTCCGTCCCGAAGCGGTGGATCCCGGCGACTGGCCCGAACGTCTCCTCGCAGCTCATCGCCATCTCCATCGTCACGCCGGTCAGCACGGACGGCTGGAAGAACTGGCCCTCGATGCGGCTGCCGCCGAGACGCAGCTCGGCGCCGTGGGCCAGCGCGTCGGCGACGTGGCGCTCGACCTTCGCGACGGCCGGCTCGTCGATCAGCGGCCCGACCTGGACGCCCTCGGTGAACCCGTCCGCGACCTTCAGCGCCGCCTGCTGCCTCGGTGAAGGCGCCGACGAAGTCGTCGTAGATCGCCGTCCTGGACGAGGAACCGGTTGGCCGAGATGCACGTCTGGCCCGAGTTGCGGAACTTGCACATCACCGCACCCGGCGACCGCCTGCTCGAGGTCGGCGTCGTCGAAGACGATGAACGGGGCGTTGCCGCCGAGCTCGAGGGAGACCTTCTTGATCTGCCCCGCGCACTGGGCCATCAGCAGCTTCCCGACCTCGGTCGAGCCGGTGAAGCCGAGCTTGCGCACGATCGGGTTGGACGTCATCTCGCCGCCGATCGCAGGCGCGTCGGCCGCGTCGCCCGTGACGACCGAGAAGACTCCGGGAGGGATGCCCGCCTCCTCGGCGAGAGCCGCGATCGCAAGCGCCGTCAGCGGCGTCTGCTCGGCGGGCTTCAGCACCATCGTGCAGCCGACCGCGAGCGCCGGCGCCGACTTCCTGGTCGGCATCGCGGCCGGGAAGTTCCACGGCGTGATCCCCGCCGTGACACCGATCGCCTCTCGCAGCACGATGATCCGCCGGTCGCCGAGCGGCTGCGGGATGACGCTGCCGTCGAGCCGCTTCGCCTCCTCGCCGAACCACTCGTAGAACGACGCCGCGTACGCGATCTCGAGCTTGGCCTCGAACGAGCGGCTTGCCCTGCTCGCGCACGAGGAGCGCCGCGAGGTCGTCTGCGCGCTCCATCATCAGGTCGGCGAGGCGGCGCAGGATCCGCGCCCGATCCTTCGCGAGCCGGTGCTTCCAGCCGGGGAGCGCCCGCTGTGCGGCCTCGATCGCGCGACGCGTCTCGGCCGCTCCCATCCGCGGCACGTGGGCGATCGTCTCGCCCGTCGCCGGGTCGATGACAGCGAACGTCGCCCCGGAATCGGCGTCGACCCAGGCACCGTCGATGTAGGCCTGCTCGCGCAGCAGGTCCGGTTTCGAGAGAAGCCACGGGCGTGACGATAGCGACTGTCAATCTCCCCTATCCGCGGAGCGTTCTCGATGAGATAATCCCTGCATGGGGGCACAGTTCATCCGGTTCGCCGATGTCGCGGCGTTCAGCCTCGTCGCGGGCGTCGAAGGCCGCCCGCTCTTCGGCGAAGGCGCGATGGTGAACCTGATCGAGTTCGATCCCGGCGCAACCGTGCCGGCCCACACCATCCGCACGAGCAGCTCGGAATCGTGTTGCGCGGGATGCAGGCCCTCGTCGTCGACGGCGTCGCGCACGAGCTCGGGCCGATGGAGGGATATGTCCTCCCCGGACACGTCGAGCACTCGGCGTACTGCGGGCCTGAGGGGGCCACCGTGATCGACGTCTTCGCACCCGTCCGAGAGGACTACCGAGAGCAATGGGAGAGCCTGTCGGCGGCTGGCGAATAACCTGGGCGTTCTCCGGGCAGCGTTGGTGCCGTCAAAGGCGCCGAAGAACAAGAAGCCGGACGACGGCCCGAACGAGATGCTGATGGAGCGGTTGCGCACCTACGATCCACCACGCGGGCGACGTCACCGCCGAGCCACCGCCACAATGAGGGCGTGAGCCAGACCATCGAAGCCCCGGTCGAGGTACGCCTTCCGGACGAGGACGACGAGCAGGATCACGATTCACCGTGGATCGTGATCGTCTGGAACGACCCGATCAACCTGATGAGCTACGTCACCCTCGTGCTGCGCAAGCTCTTCGGCTTCTCGGAGGCGGAGGCGACGAAGTTGATGTTGCAGGTGCACAACGACGGCAAGGCAATCGTCTCGTCGGGCACGAAGGAGCAGGCCGAGTTCGACGTCGCGCGCCTGCATGCGCACGGGCTCTGGGCGACGCTGAGGCAGGACTGATGCCCGGCAGCCGGATCCAGCGCGATCGCAAGGGCGGGTACCGGCTGCGCCTCCCCGCCGAGGAGCGCGACCTGCTGCGGTCGCTGCCGTCCCAGTTCCGCGCTGTGTTGCAGACCGACGATCCGAGCCTGCGGCGCATCTTCCCGCCTGCCTACGTCGACGATGACGAGGCAAACGACGAGTACCGGCGGCTGATGCGGGAGGAGCTGCTCGAGGGCAAGCTCGTCGCGCTCGCGGTCGTCGAGGAGACCGCCGACGCCAAGCATCTCAGCGCCGAGCAGCTCGAGGCGTGGCTCGGCGCCCTCGAGAGCCTGCGCCTCTTCCTCGGCACCCAGCTCGACGTGCGCGAGGAGATCTACCAGCGGGAGATCGACCCGGACGACCCGGACGCACCCGCACTCGCCTCTACGGCTATCTGAGCTGGCTGCAGGAGGAGGTCGTCGAGGCGCTGTCGGCGAGCCTGTAGGCCGGAGGCTTACGGCTCGACCAGCACGCGGCCCGGCCGGCAGCTCGAGGCTCGCCTGCACGGCGTCGTCGATCCGATCGAGCGGGAAGGTCTCCCCGAGCAGCGGCGCCAACTCGAGCCGGCCGGCTGCGACGTGCTCGAGCAGGATCGGGAGCGCGACCGCGGGATCCTCGGAGCCGTACATCGTCCCCGTGAGGAACTTCTCGCGGCGGAGGAACTCGCCCGGGTCGAGATCGAGCCGCAGCCCGGTCGGCGGCAGGCCGACCATCACCGTGGTGCCGCCGCTGCGCGTGAAGCGCAGCGCCGTCGCGCTCGTCTCCGGGAACCCGACCGCGTCGAAGGCGTAGTCGGCACCCTCCGGCGCGATCGCGCGGCAGCGGCCTCCTTGAGGTCGTCGGGATGGACGCCGTGGGTCGCGCCGAGCCGGAGCGCCTGCTCGCGGCGCGACTCGACCGGGTCGACGACGACGATCGCCTCGGCACCCGCGATCCGTGCGCCCTGGACGACGAACTGGCCGACGCCGCCGGCGCCGATCACGAGCATCACGCCTGCCCGGCTCCGCGCGAGCCGCGAACAGCACGGCACCGACGCCGGTCAGCGCCGCGCAGCCGAGCAACGCCGCATCCCGCAACGGCACCGCCCCGCCGGTCGGCAGTGCGACCTGGGACGAGACGACGACGCGCTCGGCCCACGCGCCCGTCGCCGTGCCGCGGTAGACCGTCTCATCGCCGAAGGACATCCCGGTCGTGCCGTCGACGAGCGTGCCGTTCCCGATCGCACGGTGGAGCGGCACGCAGGCGGCCGGGCGGCCGCGCGCGCAGTCCGGCGCAGTGGCCGCAGGAGGGAGCCCAGGAGAGCACGACCTCGTCCCCGACCCGCACCGTCTCGACGTCATCGCCCACGTGCTCGACGACGCCCGGCGCCTTCGTGGCCGAGCACCATCGGCGTCGGCCGCTGCCACTCGCCCTTGACCTGGTGCAGGTCGGTGCCGCAGATGCCGACCGCCGCCATGCGGACGACGACGTCGTTCGGGCCGGGCTCTGCGAGGTCGAGCTCGACGACCTCGAGCGGCTCGCCGACAGCCCGGAAGAGCCCGGCCCTGGTCTTCATCGTCTATGCGCCGATCGCGGCCTTCACCGCGGCACAGTTCGTCACCTGGGAGACGTTCTGGAGCGCGAAGTTGATCGACGCCTGGTGCCAGTCGGCGTTCATCGTCGAGCAGCCGTCCTCGGGCACGATCATCGAGAAGCCCATGTCGGCCCCCGTGCGCGAGGTGTGCTCGATCGACATGTTCGTCCACGCGCCCGTGACGATCACGGTGTCGCGGCCGAGCCCGTCGAGCAGGTTCTGGAGACGTCGTGCCCTGCCAGCCACTCATCCGCATCTTCTCGACGACGTGATCGCCGGCCTGCGGCTCGAGGCCGTCGGCGGCGGCGGCGCCCCATGTGCCGCGGACGAGCGCGCTCGTGTCCTTGACGCCGTTGAAGAGAGGGGCGTTGAGCTTCAGGCCAGGCGCACCCTCCTCGACGATGTAGTGCACGTGGATCACGGGAATGCCCTTCGCCCGGCAGGCGGCGGCGAGATCGGCGACGTTGGCGACGACGTTCTGCTCGATCGCGTGCCCGGGCGAGCCGGATTCTGCAAAGGCGCCGCCCTCGATGATCACGTCGTTCTGCATGTCCTGGATCACCAGGGCAGCGCGGCCGGGATCGAGCGACAGCTCCTCGACGAGCGTCAGTTCGGACATCGCAACCTCCTATCGCATGTACGGCTCGCGCCGTGGGCCGACCTTCGTGCGGATCGTGTAGACCGACGACGACGAAGGGATGAACAGGGTCTTCCAGTCGGGGCCGCCCCACGAGTGGTTGCCGACGTTCTCCGGCACCTCGACCGTGCCGAGGTGCTCGCCCTCGGGCGAGATCACCCAGACGCCGCCCGGCCCCGTGACCCAGATGTTGCCGCGCTCGTCGAGCTTCATCCCGTCGGGGATGCCCTCCTCGATGACGCCGGTGCCGATGCCTTCGAAGAACATCCGGCCGTTCGCGAGCGTGCCGTCGGCGTTGACGTCGAAGACCTTGATGTAGGTACCGGGGGTGTCGTTGATGTAGAGCTGCGACTCGTCCGGCGAGAAGCAGAGGCCGTTCGGCATCTCGAACTCGTCCTCGGCGACCGCGAGGTCGAGCTCGTCCTGGCCACCGCCCGGCGGGATGCGGAAGACGCCCTGCCAGCCGAGCTCCCGCTCGCGCTCGATCCCGAAGCCGGGGAAGCGCCCGTACCACGGGTCGGTGAAGTAGATCGTGCCGTCGGAGCGGACGATGACGTCGTTCGGGCTGTTCAGATACTTGCCCTGCCAGTGGAAGGCGAGCGTCTCGCGGACGCCGTCCCGGCGCTCGCGGACGAGCGAGCTCGTGACGTGCTCGCAGACGATCAGGTTGAGGTCGTGGTCGAGCGTCATCCCGTTGCACTTGAACGACGGGTTCCGCACCTCGGTCACCGTCCCGTCGAGCGTCACCTTGCGGCGAATGTCTGCCGGCATGTCGGAGAAGTAGAGAACCTGCTCCTCGGGATGCCAGATCGGCCCCTCCGTGAACGTGAACCCGGTCGCGAGCTGCTCGACACCCGAGCCCTCTTCGACCAGGTCGTAGATCGCGTCAGAGTTCGCGATGATTCCGGGCACGTGCGGTCTCCTTTCGAGACGGAGGCTGTCGGGGCGACGCTAACACGGCTGCGTTGACACGCGCAGCTTCCGGCTGGATCCTTCGCTGTACCCTCCCGCGATGAGCTCCCAGCCCGACACCGTCGTCTTCATCCCCGCCTGGAACGAGGAGCAGAACCTCCCCGCGGTGCTCGCCGAGCTCGCGGTGGCGCTGCCCGACGTGGACGTGCTCGTGATCGACGACGGCTCCACCGACGCGACGGCCGAGGTGGCGCGTGCCGCCGGAGCGATCGTCGTCTCCTTCGGCGTCAACCGCGGCCTGCGGGCCGGGATCGCGGCGGGGTATCGCGAGGCCGCGGAGCGCGGCTACGCGTTCTGCGGCCGGGTCGACGCCGACGGGCAGCATCCCGCGGACGAGCTGGTGCGGCTGCTCGAGCTCGTTCGCTCCGGGGCCTGCGACGTCGCCGTCGGCTCGCGCTTCGCGGCCGGCGAGGGCTACGACGACGACGCGCTATGTGCCATCCGCGAGCCGGCGCTTCGGGATCGGCTTGCTGCAGAAGGCGATGCACCTGCGGCTGGGACGGAGGTTCCACGACCCGACGAGCGGCATGGCAGCGGTCAACGCGAAGGCGATGCCGGTGCTCGCGGTTCCGTATGCCAGCGGCGCACCCGAGGTCGAGGGGCTCCTGCGTCTGAAGCGGGACGGCTTCCGGGTCGAGGAGGTCGCTGTCCACATGCGCGAGCGAGCGAGCGGCGAATCGAAGCTGCAGGGGAAGAAGGCGCTCAAGCTCGTGCTGACGGTCGTCGCGACGCTGCTGTTCTTCCGCTGGCTGCGTAACCGCGCGTCGTGAGCGACCCCGCGGCGCGGGTGATCGTCGTCCTCGGCTATTCGGACGGCGGGCGTGACGTGCATCCACCCGATCTGCGCGGCGCGCGTCGCGCGGGCCGCCGAGCTGTCGACGGCAACCGACGTCGTCGTGCTCTCCGGCTGGGCCCGCGTGCCGGGAACGACGCTCCGAAGCGCAGCTGATGGCGGCTGCCTGGAACGGCGACGCCGCGGAGATCGTGGTCGACCCGGACGCGCGGACGACGATGGGAAACGCCGTCAACGCCATGAACGACATCCGGCGGGTCGGCGCCCGCGAGGTCGTCGTCGTCACGTCGCGCTGGCACGCGCGCCGGGCGCGGGCCGCGTTCAGGCTGCTGCTGTGGCGCTCGCCCGTTCGCGTCAGGGCGACGTTCCCGCCCGAGCCGCCGAACCTCCGCGCGATGCTGCGCGAGCTCCCGCTCTGGGCGCTCCTGCCGGCGCAGCTCTGGCACGCGAGGCAACGCCTCCGCCCGCCTCCGCCCGCGCCTCCCGCTGGATAGACGCGGCCGTTCGAGGCGAGAGGACTTTGTGTTGATTCAACACAAGCTCCTCGGCGTGCGCGTGCTCAGCCGTCGACGGCATGAGCGCCTGGCGGTCGGGCCGTGGCCCGTGGAGGCAGGCGTTCGCGCAGCAGAGTGCGACGCAGGCCGACGGTAGCCGTGGCTCGATCTCAACCGGCGGCAGGCTCCCGCCGGCCGGGCTCCGCGCTACGCCACCTCGACGTGGATCCGCTGCTTCGAGTCGCGCAGCGGCCCGCCGCTGCGGCCGGCCCGGACGGCGAGGATCTCGGCCAGGATCGCGAGCGCGGTCTCCTCCTGCGTGTCGGCGCCGATGTCGAGGCCGCACGGGCCCATGATCCGCGCGAGCTGCTCCTCCGGCACGCCGGCCTCGAGCAGGCGGCCGCGGCGGCGCTCGGTCGTGCGCCGCGAGCCGAGGGCGCCGACGTAGAACGCCTCGCTCTCGAGCGCCGCCTTGAGAGCGGGCTCGTCGAACTTGTCGTCGTGCGTGAGGACGACGACGGCCGTCTGGTGATCGGGGACGATCTCGGCGAGCGCCTCGTCCGGCCACTTCTGGATCAGGACGTCTGCCGACGGCATTCGCTCGCGGCGTGAGGAACATCGCGCGCGCGTCGCCCACGATCGACGTCCAGCCGATCAGCTTCGCCGCCTTGCAGAGCGCCTCGGCCGTGTCGACCGCGCCGTAGATGAAGACGCGCGGCGGCGGCCCGTACCACTCGGCGAACACCTTCACGTCGCCGTCGAGCGTAGAGCAGCTTGTTGCGGCCACGGCGCACGAGCCCGTCGAACTGGCCCGTCGCCTCCTCCGGCACGCCGCCGCCGAGCCGCTCGCCGGTCTCGAGCACGAGCTCCTTGGCACCGATGCCCTCGCCTTCGACGACGGTGAAGAGAACGCCGCGCTCGCCCGAGGCGCGCAGCTCCGAGAGGCGGCGGAGGAGACTCACTCCACGGCCTCCACGAAGACGTCGATCTCGCCACCGCACGGAAGCCCGACGCCCCACGCCATCTCGTCGGTGATGCCGTAGCTCAGCATCTTCGCCTCGCCCGAGCGCATCACGTCCATCGCGTTCTCGAAGACGTCGCTCTCGACGCAGCCACCCGAGACGGAGCCGCACATCTTCCCCGACTCCGAGATCGCGAGGCTCGTGCCTACCGGCCGCGGCGCCGAGCGGCGGGTCGCCACGACCGTCGCGACGACGACCTTCTCGCCGGCCTCGCGCCAGCGCTCTACCTCGTCCAGGATCTCCTTCATGCTGCGTGCCTCCTTTCGATGCCGGCGAGCACTGCCGCCAGCTCTTCCAGACTTCTCAGATTATGGCCGGAGAGGAACCTGTCGACGTATGGCAGCGCGGCGCGCATGCCACCCGCGAGCGGCTGGTACTCCGGATTGCCTTTCAGCGGATTGACCCAGACGACGGCATAGGCGGCCCGCGCGAGCCGCGCCATCTCGCGGCCGACGAGCTCCGGATCCTGGCGCTCCCACCCGTCCGAGACGATCACGACAATGGCGCCGCGCGACAGCGCCCGCTTGCCGTAGAGGTCGTTGAACTCCTTCAGCGAGGCGCCGATGCGCGTGCCGCTGCCCCAATCGGTGACGGCCTCGGTGCACTTCTCGAGTGCGGACTCGGGATCGCGGGTGCCGAGCTCGGCGGTGAGCCGCGAGAGCCGGGTGCCGAACGCGAACGCCTCGACGCCGGGGCCAGAGCCGACTGCCGCGTGGAGGAAGAGCACGAGCGCCCGCGCGTACGCGTCCATCGAGCCCGAGACGTCGCAGAGCACGACGAGCTTCCGCGGCACGTGCTTGCGCGCCCGATAGGGGCGATCGACGGGATCGCCGCCGGTGCGCAGCGACTGGCGGATCAGCTTGCGCATGTCGAGACGGTCGCCGCGCGGGTCGGAGCGGCGGCGTCGCGAGGCGCGCAGCGGCCGGTGCCCGGCGATCGCCGCGATCAACCGCTTGACGCGCCGGTACTCGTCGGGCGTCATCTCGGCGAAGTCCTTGTCGCGGAGTAGCTCCTGGCCGGAGGCGCCGAGCTCGAGCGGGTCGCCCATCTCGTCGTCCGGCTGCCACCCGCATCATCCGAGAGCGACTCGCCGACCTTCTCCTGGGCGACCGGGCTCTGCATCGCACGCACCGGCGGCAAGACGGGAGCACGCAGGAACCACGCGTTGAACGCGCGATCGAAGAGCTCGAGCTCGTCGTGGCGCGAGACGAGCGTCTGCCGGAGCGCGAAGTAGACGTCCTCCTGACGGGTCAGATCGACGGCGGCGATGCCACGCAACGCGTCCGCGACGCGACCGGGCCCGACCTCGAGGCCTACCTCCCGCAGGACACGGCCGAAGGTGACGACGTGACGAACGACGGCATCTGCCATCGGCCGTTACCGAGCCGCTGTCGCGCGGGCCGTGTCGACGAGCTGGGCGAGCGTCTCGTCGCGCACGGCCTCGATGTCCTCGCGGTACTTGAGCACCGAGCCGAGGGTCTGCTCGACGACGTCCGCATCGATCTCCTGCCGACCGAGCGCATTGAGCGCCATCGCCCAGTCGATCGTCTCGGCGACGCCGGGCGGCTTCGCCAGGTCGAGGCCGCGCAACTCGCGCACGAACGCGGCCGCCTCGGCGGCGAGACGCTCGGAGATGCCCGGGATCCTGATCTTGACGATCTCGATCTCGCGGTCGATCGACGGGTGGCCGATCCAGTGGAAGAGCGCGCGGCGCTTGAGCGCGTCGTGCAGCTCGCGGGTCCGGTTCGACGTGAGAATCACCGCCGGCTTGCGGCGGGCGCGGATCGTGCCGAGCTCGGGGATCGTGATCTGGAAGTCCGAGAGCACCTCGAGCAGGAACGCCTCGAACTCCTCGTCGGCGCGGTCGATCTCGTCGATCAGCAAGCACGACGGGCTCGTCGGAGTCGATCGCCTCGAGCAGAGGGCGCCTGATCAGGAACTCGGGCCCGAAGAGCTCATCCTCGGAGACGGTCCCTTCCTGGGCAGCGCGAATGTGCAGCAGCTGGCGCGGGTAGTTCCACTCGTAGACGGCGTGGGCGACGTCGAGCCCCTCGTAGCACTGAAGGCGGATCAGCCTCGCGTTGGTCGCGACGGCAAGCGACTTGGCGGCTTCGGTCTTGCCGACGCCCGCCTCGCCCTCGAGCAAGCAGCGGCTTCTCGAGCGCGAGCGCGAGGAACAGCGCCGTCGAGAGCCCGCGGTCCGGCAGGTAGTCCGCTCCCTGGAGCGCGGTTTCGAGCTCGTCGATGGTGCCGAAGGCTCCCACCAGCGGAGCGTAGCTGCGTGGGTGCTGCGTGGGTGCCAGGCTTCAGCCCGGCTCCGCTCCTTTCAGGCGGCGTCTTCGAGCAGGTCGAGCGCGAGTGCGACCGACCGCTCGAGGAATCCGAACTCGACGAGCCTGTTGAGGCAGGCGAGCGCGTCGACCTGCTCGTCGGCGCTTCCCTCGACGATGCGGAGGGCCACGAACGTGAGCGGATCGAAGGCGATCCCGGCGCTCTCGAACGTGCGGCCGAGCGCAAACGCCTCATGTGCGAGCGCATGCTCCGCGGATGTCAGCGAATGCCCGAGCGCGATCTCGCGCTCCTGGCGCTCCCTCAACCCCCGGGCGTCCATCAGCTCCTCGTCGTTCGACTCCGTCAGCATCTCAACCAACTGAGACGCCAAATCGACCTGAGAGTCAGTGCGAAGTTGGCACAGACCGTGACCTCCGATCGAATAGGCTCCCCGCCGTGACGAGCGTCGGCCACTTCGAGGCACCAGGCGGCCCGGCCGGCGCCGCGGCGGCCGGCGAGATCACCTACCTCGAGGCCATTCGCACGGCACTCCGAGACGCGATGCGCGAGGACGACCGCGTCTTCCTCCTCGGCGAGGACATCGGCGTCTTCGGCGGCGCCTTCGGGGTCACGGCCGGGCTCTTCGACGAGTTCGGCGCCGACCGCGTGATGGACACGCCGATCTCCGAAGAGGGGTTCGTCGGCGCCGCCATCGGAGCCGCGTGGATGGGAGAGCGTCCCGTCGTCGAGCTCCAGTTCGCCGACTTCATCACCTGCGCCTTCGATCCGATCGTCACGGTCGCCGCGAAGACGCACTGGCGCTCGGGCCAGCAGATCCCGATCACGATTCGCTGCCCGACGGGCGGCGGCATCCGCGGCGGCCCCTTCCACGCAGGGTCTCCCGAAGGGTGGTTCGTCGGCACGGCCGGCCTCAAGATCGTCTGCCCGGGAACGGTCGAGGACGCCTACGGCCTGCTCCGAGCCGCGATCGACGATCCCGACCCTGTCCTCTACTTCGAGCACAAGCGGCTCTATCGCACCCTCCGCGCAGCGGCCCCCGCAGCCGGGCTGCGGACGCCGATCGGGCCTGCCGCAGTCGCGCTCGAAGGAGACGACGTGACGGTGATCACCTACGGCTCCGGCGTCGCGACAGCGCTCGAGGCTGCCGAGCGGGTCGACGCCGATGTCGAGGTCGTCGACCTCCGGACGATCTGGCCGCTCGACGCGGCCACGATCCTCGCGTCGGTCGAGAAGACATCGCGGGTGCTCGTGCTCCAGGAGGCCTCGCGCTCGACCGGCGCCGCGGGCGTCATCCTCTCCCTCGTCGCGCGCAGGTCGTTCGAGCACCTCGACGCGCCGCCGGCTCTGCACGCGCGCGCCCGACACGCCCGTGCCGTTCGCGCCCGAGCTCGAGGACGCCTACATGCCGTCCGTCGACTCGACGGTGGCCGCGCTCGACGAGTTGCTCGCGTACTGATGCGGATCGAGCCGTCATGCCCATAGAACCGTGTGCCGAGGCGCTGTCCGTCAGCTCCGCCGACCGCGTGGCGCTGTTCCGGCTCGTCCTCCTGCAGCGCATCTTCGAGGACCGCGTGCTGGCGCTCTACCGGCAAGGGCGCATTCCCGGCTCGGTCTACACGGGCCGCGGCCAGGAGGCTGTGGCCGCCGGAGCCGGCCACGCGCTCGGGCCGGACGACGTCGTCGCGCCGCTCAACCGCGAGCTCGCGTGCCACTTCGCCCGCGGCGCGACCACCGCCGACGTGTTCCGCAACTTCTTCGGCAAGGCGACGAGCCCCACCTTCGGCCGCGACGGCAACATGCACTTCGGGGCGCCGGCGAACGGCGTCTTCCCGCTCGTCTCGATGCTCGGCGACCTCGTGCCACTCGTCGCCGGGCGCCGCGCTCGCCTTCAAGCGCCGGGGGCAGCCTCGCGTCGCGATGACCTTCCTCGGCGAGGGTGCGTTCTCGGTCGGCGACACACACGAGGGGCTCAACCTCGCCGCGGTCTGGCAGGTGCCGGCGGTCTTCGTGATCCAGGCAAATCGCTACTCGTACTCGACGCCGGTTGCGAAGCAGATGGTGAACACGAACATCGCACAGCGGATCTACGGCGGCTGGTCGATTCCCGCCGAACGCGTGGACGGCACCGATGCCCTGGCCGTTCTCGCCACCGTTCGGGCCGCCGTCGAGCGGGCGCGCAGCGGCGACGGGCCGCAGGCGGTCGAGGCGCTCACGGTGCGGATGCACGGCCACGCCGGCCACGACGACTCCCGCTACGTGCCGTCCGGGATGCGCGAGGAGTTCGTCGAGCGCTTCGACCCGGTCGAGCGCCTCGCAGCCCGGCTCGCGCTCGACGGGCTTCAGCGCCGCCGCGATCGAGGAGATGCGCGATGCCGCCGCCGCGGAGGTCGAGTCGGGACTGACCGAGGCGGAGCAGGCGCCGGCGCCCGATCCGGCGACGCTCGAGGACGGCGTCTACGCGGCGCCGCCCTTCCCTAGGGCGGGCACGCCCGCCCTACGGCAACAGCCCGCGCAGCGCCAGGTCGATCAGAGCCGCACGCGACCGCTCCGGGTCCCAGTCGTGCGCCCGCCGCAGGTGGCGGTACGTGCGGTCGACGGCGTTGACGAGCACGGTTGCCGTCTCCTCGATCTCGACCGGCCGCAGCGATCCGTCGGCGATCCCGTCCGCGAGCAGGCGCTCGATCGGGTTGATGTAGCCCTCCCGCGAGTGCACCTCCTCGTCCCGCTCGTGGAAGAACCTCCGGTCGGCCTCCTCGTCGAGCGCCGCGAGGAAGTCGAGGTGATCCTCGGTCACCTCGCACACCGCCACGAGCATCGCCTCGAGCCGCTCGGCGCCGCTGCCCTTGCCGGTGACCGAGGGCCAGAGCGCGGCCCGGAAAGCCTCCTCGTAGTCGCGTGCCAGCAGCGCGAAGATCTCGTCGCGGCCGAGCCCGCGCCGGTGCATCGTCATCCGCGACACGCCGGCCTCCTCGGCGATCCGCGTCAGCGTCGCCGATTGCCATCCACCGGCCGCGATCGCCCGGCGGGCGCCCTCGATCACGCGCTCCTCGTCTGCCCGTCGTCGTGCTCTCGACCTGTGCCATCGCGGGTGGGACGATAGCGTTGCAACGGCGGTACGCCAATGTCACACTGCCCTCCACAACCGTGCTGACATCACCGAGAGCCGATGCCCGCTGCCGGGCCCGGCGGAGCCGAAGGAGGCCGCACCGTGCCGATGATCGAGGTCAAGCTGTACGACCGCCGCGTCACCGAGGAGTCCATCCCGAAGATGATCGAGGCCCTCACGAACGCGCTCGCGGAGTCGAGCGGCGCCGCGCCGGAGCACATCCAGGTCGTGATCCAGGGCGTCCAGCCGAGCCACTGGGGCATCGGCGGCAAGCAGCAGTCGTGAGCGGACGAGCGAGAAAGGATCGACATGGCGTCTGAGGTGCTCGTCCCGTCGTCCGCGGCCGAGGCGGTCGAGCTCTACGGCGACGGCGCCGCGACGACGGTGATCGGGGGCGGCACGGTCGTCGTCCCGGACCTGACCTACGGCCGGCTCCACCCGGGGCGCGTGCTGCTGCTCTCACACGCCGGCCTCGACGGCGTTGCGGTCGACGGCGACACCGTCACGCTCGGCGCGACGACGCCCGTCAACGTCCTCCTCGCCTTCGAGGAGGACGTCCCGGCGCTCGCCGCCTGCGCCCGGAACGTGGCCGACTACGAGATCCGCGGCCAGGCCACGGTCGGCGGGAACCTCTGCCCGAGCGACGGCGACCTCCAGGGCTGCCTGCTCGCGCTCGACGCGCGCGTCCGCTCCGCCGGCAAGGACGGCGAGACCACGGAGCCGCTCGAGGACTTCCTCGGCCACCGGAGCGAGCGACTCCTCCTCGATGTCAGCTTCGAGCGGCCCGCCGCCTCGGCGTTCGTCTGCGCTCGAGTATCCACACACGCACGAGTACACCGTCCTCGCCGTGACCGCGGTCCGCACCGCGAGCGGCGAAACGCGCCTGGCGGCAACCGGCCTCGCCGGGCCGGGAGCACGACTGCGCTCGGCGGAGGCACTCGCATCGGACCCCGCAGCGGCCGGCGCTGCCGCAGCCGGAGACGTCACCTTCGCGGACGACGCGCTCGCCTCGGCCTGGTACCGCGAGCCAGACGCTGCCGGTGCTCGTCCGCCGTGCTCTCACCCAACTCGAGGAGGCCGCATGAACCTCACGGTCAACGGCGTCGATACCACGATCGAGAGTGGCGCCCTGACGAGCCTGCTCGACGTGCTGCGCGAGGAGCTCGGGATCACGAGCCCGAAGGCGGGCTGCGAGGCAGGAGGCTGCGGAGCCTGCACGGTGCTCGTCGACGGCGAGCCGCGCCGCTCCTGCCTGACCCCGGTCGCGTCGGTGGACGGAGCCGCGATCACGACGGTCGAGGGCCTCGGCTCGCCCGAGAACATGGCTCCGATCCAGCAGGCGTTCACGCACCATTACGCGGCGCAATGCGGGTTCTGCACCTCGGGGATGATGATGGCGGCGCAGGCCTACGTCGATCGCGGTGGCAGCGACGACCACGAGGAGATCCAGGAGGCGCTCGGCGGCCACGTCTGCCGCTGCACGGGCTACGTCAAGATCATCGACGCCGTCGCGGCGACGGTTCGCGGCGAGTCGTTCGACCCCACCTTGACGGCGGCAGGGACTTCGATGACGAACCTGGGAGGTGTGGCATGAAGGCGGTCGGCGCGCGCGTCCCCCGCTACGACGGCGTCGCCCACGTGACGGGCCACACCCAGTTCGTGGACGACCTCCGGTTCCCCGGCACGCTCTGGGTGAAGGCATTCCGCTCGCCCGTGCACAACGCGGGCATGTCGAACCTCGACACGAGCAAGGCCGAGGCGATGAAGGGCGTCCACGTGATCACGTGGGAGGACGTCCCGTTGCTCGAGTACGGGCACCTCTCGGCGCTCGGGATTCCCGCCGACGAGCCGCTGCTCGCGAAGGACGAGGTGCGCTACCTCGGCCAGCCGATCGCAATCGTGGCGGCTCCCAGCGAAGAGGAGGCACTTGCAGCGGTCGCTGCGATCACCGCGGACTTCGACGAGCGCCCGGCGCTCTTCGACGTTCGCAAGGCCTTCGACGCGGACGCCCCTCAGATCCACGCCGAGGGCAACTGGTACACGCACTTCGAGAACGAGATGGACCGGCGCCAGATCCGCAAGGGCAACATCGAGGAGGCGTTCGACAAGGCCGACCTGATCGTGCAGGGCGTCTACCGCCCCGCTGCGATCGAGCACGCACCGATCGAGACACAGGTCTGCCAGGTCGTGCCCGAGGCAAACGGTCGGCTCACGATCTACTCCTGCACCCAGGCGCTCTACTTCTCGATGGGCGTCGTCGCCGCGCACCTGCAGCTGCCCCTCAACAAGCTGAAGGTCGTGGGCGGTACCGTCGGCGGCGGCTTCGGCGGCAAGGTGGACACGGCGACCGAGACGATATGCGCCCTGCTGGCGCAGAAGTCGGGCAAGCCGGTGAAGTGGCGCTGGACCCGCGAGGAGGAGTTCCTCTGCTCTTCGACGCGGGCGCCGTGGCACATCGAGATCGCCGACGCGGTGACGAAGGACGGCTGGATCCTCGGCCGCAAGATGCTGACGCTGCACGACTCGGGCGCCTACTCGCGCTTCTCGCCGTACGGCCTGACGAAGCACAGCTTCCACCACACGGGCGCGTACTCGATCCCGAACCTCGAGTTCGACGGGTACGTCGTCTACACGAACCGCACCCCGACGACCGCGATGCGGGGCTTCGGCGTCACGTCGGTCTCGTTCGCGACCGAGACGCATCTGAGCAGGATCGCGCTCGAGCTCGGGATCGATCCGTTCGAGCTGCGGCTCAAGAACGCGAACCGGATCGGCGACACCTCGCCGAACCAGATCGTCTACACCGACCCGTCCACCGTCCCGACGATCCAGGCGATCGCCGACGCCGTCGGCCACGAGCTGAAGCCGGAGTACAAGGCGATGCACCGTGGCCAGCGCACCGGCGATCTCCTCCCCGAGCACCTCGTCGGCCAGCTCGCAGATCCGGAGGCCCACTGATGGCAGTCAAGACCGGCCGCGGCTTCGCGGCGATCGAGTACCCCACGGGAATGAACCAGAACGGCGATCCGTCGCAGGCGTGGATCAAGGTCAAGCCCGACGGACGCATCGACGTCTTCGCCGGCACGTCCGATATCGGCAACGGCTCCAAGACGATCCAGTCGCAGATCGTGGCCGAGACGATCGGCGTGCCGTACGAGTGGATCACGTACGACAACTCGAACACCGACTCCTCCCCGGTCTGCACCGGCACGTTCGCCTCGCGCGCGACGTTCGTCGCGGGCAAGGCAGCGGAGAAGGCCGCCGAGAACGTGCGGCAGAAGCTCCTCGAGATCGCGGGCAAGGAGCTCGAGATCGACCCGTCCGACCTCGAGATCATCGACGGTGAGGTGGTCGCCAAGGGCGCCCCGCAGAAGAAGATCAGCGTGCCCGACGTCGCCGCGGCGGCGACGTGGACCTACGGCGAGCTGATCACGGGAACAGGCGCGCAGCTGAAGCCCTTCGCCACGATCGTCGAGCCGGAGACGGGCAAGGTCGACTCTCCTCCCCACTCGGCGATCTCGTACGCCTCGTGCGCCGCCGAGGTCGAGGTCGACGACGAGACCGGCGTCGTCACCGTGACCCGCCTCTGGCAGTGCTACGACGTCGGCAAGTCGATCAACCCGACGCTCGTCGAGGGCCAGATCGAGGGCGGCGCGATGCAGGGCCTCGGCCTGGGCGTCCTCGAGAATTGCTACCCGTACTACCCCTCCGTCGACCATCGCGGATCGCAGTTCGGCTCGTATCTCGCCCCCAGCATGGAGGACATGCCGCAGCTCGACACGATCATCATCGAGAACCCCTCCAGCGACGGCCCCTACGGCGCCAAGGGAATCGGCGAGATGGCGAACAACGCCCAGCCGCCGGCGATCGCGACGGCGGTGTTCGACGCCGTCGGCGTGTGGGTGACCGAGCTCCCGATCACGCCGGAGCGGGTGCTGCGGGCGCTGCAGGCCAAGGCCGCCGACACCGGCGAGCCGACGCGAGACGGCAAGACCGTGGTCTTCGACGCCGACCTCTCCGTCAACGCCGTCGGCACCGGAATCTCGTTCGGGGCCGCTGCCTGATGGCGGATTCGCCCTTCGGCACCTTCAACGACGTGGAGCCCTTCCGGATCTTTCCGACGGTGGGGCTCCACGCGATCGCCGGCGACCAGGTCTTCCTCGGCCGTGCCACCTACGAGCCGGGGACAACCGTGAAGCGGCACAGCCACGAGCACACCGAGCAGGCGATGCTGATCCTCGAGGGCTCGGTGACGATGACGATCGGGGACGTGACGAAGGAGCTTGGGCCGGGCGACACCTGCGTCGTCAACCGCGGCATCGAGCACGAGCTCACCTCCGAGGGCGGAGTCACCTTCATCGAGGCGCTCGCGCCCGTGCCGCTCGACCACATCGGCGACCGTGACCGCGATCTCGTCCTCGGAGACCTCAACGGGTCGCTGCACGTCGACCGCTGACGGTGGCGGTCCCGGACAGAGTCGCCCTCGTCACGGGGGCGAGCCGCGGCATCGGCGCCGCCACCGCCGAGCGCCTGCGCCGCGACGGCTGGCGGGTCGAGACGGCGGAGCGCGCGAGCGGGGTCGATCTCAGCGAGCCCGGGCGCGGGTGCGGCGGTCGTCGAGCGGCTGGACCGCATCGACGCCCTCGTCTGTAACGCCGGCGCGGCCGTGCGCAAGGGCTTTCTCGAGACGACGCGCGAGGAGTACGACCGTGTCCTCGACCTCAACGTCGCCTCGGTCTTCGAGCTGGCGCAGGCCGCGGCGCGGCGGATGGTCGACGAGGGCGGCGGCTCGATCGTCCTGCTCGCGTCGATGATGTCGTTTCAGGGCGGCTTCGACATCGCGGCCTACGCCGCGTCGAAGGGTGCGGTCGCGCAGCTTGCGAAGGCGCTCTCGAACGAGCTCGCCGGGCGAGGCGTCCGCGTCAACGCGATCGCGCCTGGCTACATCACGACGGACATGACAGCCGACCTCGCCGATTGGCGCCGGCGCGAGATCGACGCCCGGATCCCGCTCGGCCGCTTCGGCGAGCCGGCGGAGATCGCCGACGTGATCGCCTTCCTGCTCTCCGACGACGCGCGCTACGTGACCGGGGCCGTGATCCCGGTGGACGGCGGCTACCTGGCGCGCTGAGGGGTGAGGCTTTAGCCTCACCCGCAGCGGGCGTTGAAGACACGAGCGGGTGAGGCTGAAGCCTCACCCAGAAGGAGGCCACCATGCCGCTGATCCGCTGCGAGCTGTTCGACTACCGCGTTACCCCGGAGGTCAGTGCCGCGCTGATCGAGAAGCTGACCGACGCGCTCTGCGATGCGGTCCACCCCGACCTGCGCAGCCACACCTGGGTGATCGTCGAGGGCCACAACCCGAAGAACTGGGGCGTCGGCGGCAAGCCGTGGCCGGTGGGCGAGATGCCGCCCGGGCCGTCCTAGCCGCGTGGAATCCCGCCGACACCGATGTCCTGATCGTCGGGGCCGGCCTTGCCGGGCTCGTCGCCGCGACCGAGCTCGTCGCCGCCGGCCGCGACGTGGTCGTCCTCGAGGCACGCGACCGCGTAGGCGGCCGGCTGCTCAACGTCGAGATCGGCGGCGAGCCGAACGAGCTCGGCGGCGAGTGGATCGCGCCGTACCAGAGCGAGATGCACGCCCTGCTCGCCGAGCTCGGAATCGAGCTCTTCGACGCCTACCGCACCGTTCTCGCTCGCCTCTGAGGAACCGGCGCTAGCCTGCGTCCGTGGGTGCCGTGCTCGCGACCGAGAACCTCTGGCGCGCCTGGTCGTTCCAGCCCCTCGTGATCGGGGCCGGCCTCGTCGCGATCGGCTTCTTCCTGCACGGCTGGCTGCGGCTGCACCGGCGCCGGGCGGACCTCGCACCGTGGACGCGGATCCCGCTCTTCGTCGCCGGCGTGGCCGTGACCGTCCTCGCGATCGTCTCCCCGATCGACGCGATCGGGGAGAGCTACCTGCAGAGCGTCCACATGCTGCAGCACGTGCTCATCGCCGATCTCGGCATCGCGCTCACGCTGGTCGCCGTTCGTGGCCCGCTGACGGTGTTCTTCCTGCCGCGCGACCTGCTCGTGCCGCTCTCGCGCGTCGGTTGGCTGCGACGTTTCGTGGGCTTCCTCCTCCGTCCCGGGATCAGCTTCGCCACCTGGGTCCTCGTGCTGGTCGGTTGGCACATTCCGGCGTTCTACGAGGCGGCGCTGCACCACACCGCCGTGCACGACCTGATGCACCTCAGCTTCGTCGTCGGCGGCTTGCTCGTGTGGACGCAGATCATCGATCCGTCGCGGCACCACCGGCTCACCTTGAACGAGCGCGTCGGCTACACGGCGCTCGTCTTCTGCACGGGGCAGATCATGGCCTACGTGATCCTGTTCGCCTTCAGTCCGCTCTTCTCGACGTATGTCGACCAGCCCGTGCGCCTGCTCGGGCTCTCGCCGCTCACGGATCAGAAGCTCGCCGGGGTCGTGATGATGGTCGAGCAGATCGCCACCGTCGGCGTCGCTTTCGTGCTTCTCTGGCGAGAGGCTCAGCGCGAGCGCAGCGCCGCCGCCGAGACATCGGGCGCCGCACCAGCCCGTGACCTGATGCGATCGGCCTCGTCGTTCACCTTCGAGCCGCTCTTCGTGCTCCTCGGCGCGGCGGCGCTCTGGGCCTACGCTCGCGCGTGGCGCCGCGAGGGTGCACGGACCGGTCACCTCGTCGCGTTCACGGCCGGCGTCCTCATGATCGTGCTGGCGTTGAACTCGCCGCTCGAGACGATCGCGATCGACTACCTCGTGCTCTTCCACCTGCTCCAGAACGTGATCATCTCCGACTGGGCGCCGCCGCTCCTGCTGATCGGGCTCACTCCCGCGATGCGCGCTGCCATTGCATCGCGTGGCGGCCGCCCGTTCGCGTTCGTCACGCGCCCGGAGGTGGCGCTTCCCGTCTGGCTCGTCGGCTGGTACGTCGTCCACTTCGGCGGCGTCTACGACGCTGTGCTCCGTAACCCCTGGCTCCTCAACGTCGAGCACCTGTTCATGATCTCGATCGGCCTCATCTTCTGGTGGCCGGTGCTCGCCGGACGAGCCGCGCTCGGTTCCGACGCTGGGACGGATCGCCTACGTCTTCGCGGCGTTCGTCCTCTCGGCGTTCCTCGGGCTCGCGCTCACGTTCGCCCCGCCCTTCTACGGCTACTACGAGAGCCTGCCGACGCGCCTCTGGGGCATCTCGGCGGCGAAGGACCAGAACCTGGGCGGGATCCTGATGACGACCGAGCAGGCGCTCGTGTTGTTCGCAGCCGTGGTCTGGCTGCTGGTGCGGCTGTTCCGGGAGGAGGACGAGGCGGAGGCGAGGCTCCAGTCCGAGCAGCGCGCGCGAGGGTTGTCCTCGAGAGGTTAGCCCGAGGCCTTGGCGAGCGCGGCGTCGAGGGCCGTGCAGTCGGCCGAGGCCTTCATCGCCGTTCCCAGCTCGGGATCGTCCTTGGCGAGCGTGGCGTTCGTGGTGCTTGATGTCGGTGAGGCTCGCCGCGATCTGTTGCTTCACGATCGCCGTCTGCTGCGCGACGGTGACACTGGAGTTGTTCGTGTCGATCGCGGCGCTGATGCGGGCAACACGGCCGGAGAGAGTCGTGGCGAGGTTCTTCGCCGTCGCCTCCGACGTGCTGCCGTTCGGAGTGTCCGGCGCGCCCTGGCCGTCGACCGCCTGGATGAACGTGTTGGTCTCGTCGGTGACGGTCTGCGCCGCGTCCGCCGGCGTCGTGCCCGTCTTCACGCTCGCCCGCGCCTCGTCGAGGGACGTCACCCACGACGTCGCGTTGCTGCAGTACGCCGCAGCCCAGTCCGTTGCGGACGTGCCGGAGCTGCTGCTGCTGTCGCCTCCGCCACCGCACCCGGCGAGCAGCGCCGTCACGCCGACGAGAAGCGCAGCGGAGAGAAGGAGGCGTCGCACAGCCGTGAACCTATCGCACGATAGCGCGTCGTGCGAGCACGAGCTCGACGGGCGCCGCGCCCGGCACGACGGCGCGCGTCTCGAGCCCATGCAACAGCGTCGTTCGCACGATCACCTTGGCGCGGGCAAAGTTGTCCAGCTCGGTGGGCACCGGCCCGACGCGCCGGCCGAGCGCGTAGCCGGCGGCATTGCGTCCCATGGCGCGATAGCTCTCGAGCGTGTAGAGCGGCGACATCCCGAAGAGCTCGAGGTTGTCGAGCGGCTGCAGGTCGGCCCGGTGGATCACGGCCGTGCCCTTCGACTGCATCCCGAGCGCAACGCCCGAGCCCGAGAGCCGCGCGCCGTCGTGCGCGATGAATGCCACATCGGACACGCGCCGGACGCGGATCAGCCGCGGGCTGCCACCGCCCTCGGCGACGCCATCGAGGATCGCCGCGAGCACGGCGCCGTGGTCGAGGCCGTTGATCGTCTCCGTGATCGAGTCGGCGAACGCCGGCCCGACGGCGATCACGACCTCCGCGGGGTCGGTGCCCGGCGGCCGCCACCCCCACGCTCTCGACGATGTCGCCGCCAACGCGCCCCCCGATCCCGAGCGTTGCCGGGTCGACGACGTGCGGGAGCGCCTGCAGGGCCTCCCACCGCGCTCCCTCCAGCCGGTACCCCGTGCCAGGCCCGGCGTATTCGTTCGGGTCGTTGACGGCAGAGTGGACGACCCCGTCGGCGTCGATCACGGCAGACGTCTGGAGATAGTCGGCCGAAACCCGTTGGCGCTGCATGTCGATGACCGCACGCGCGATGTCGGCGAACCCGCGCCGGTCGAGCGCGAGAGCGACGTCGAGCCCCGACACCTTCCGCTCGAGTGCGGCGTCGGCGGCCTCGACGTCAGCCGCGCGATCACGGTCGGGCATGTCGCCCGCGTCGTAGCCCGAGGTGGCCGCCTCGACCTCCGCGTCCGTGACGGGCGGCAGGCCGATCTCCGCGAACACGGCCTGCACCGCGCGGGCGGCGCGCTCGCGGACACGCGTCACCTCGGCCTCGCCGACCGGCTCGATCCCGCCGTCCACCTGCCAGTCCCGTTGGATCGTGAGCCACTCGTCGAGGTCGTCGGCGTCGTAGTTGCCGCCGCCGAACGTGTTGTCGTGCCGCGGCATCACCGAGTAGCCCGAGGTGACGAAGTCGGTGCCCGGAAGGAACTGTCCCATCAGCTTCGCGGTCTTGCGAATCGCCGAGTGGGACGCGATCGCGTCGTTGCCCGACGCGACCTCGAGGTCGAGCCAGGCCGCGATCACGTTCTCGGCCAGGATCGCGCGCGTCCCGGCGGGCAAGGAGAGAACGAGGGCGACGCACGAGATCGAGCCGTTCTGCACGCCCTGCGAGCCGGCCGCGCGCACGACGGCGATGCACCGTGCCTCGAGGTAGAGCATCGACATTCCCTCTGCCTCACCCATCAGCGCCTCCGAGCCAGTGCCAGAGGTGAAGCGCACCTTGACCCCCCGCGAGGCGTAGGCGGCGCCGAGGAACGACTTCGACCAGGGCGTGTCGTCCCCGTCCACGAAGACCTGCTCCGTGCCGTAGACAGACAGCGTCTCGGCGTAGGTGACGAGCCCGTTGATCGCGAGCTCGAGGTTGCGCCGCTCCTCGACGGCGCACTGGGTCATCACGCCGGGCCGGCCGGTCTGCGAGCCGACGAGGAGCGCGATCGCGTTCAGCGGTGCGTAGCGCGCGACCCCGACCGTCGTCTCGCACTCCGCGAAGCCCCGCGCGGAGGCCTCGGCCGCGTCCGCCGCGAGCAGCGCCGGGCTCTCCTTCAGGTTGGTCACGTGCGCCTGATTCGCCGGAGCGCGGCGCGCCCTCAGCTTCTTCAGCGCGAACATCAGCTCGACAGGATCGAGCAGGCCCGCCACGCGCGCCAGCTTCGCCGGGGTCAATCCCCGCGCGAGCCTGACGACGTCGGAACGTGGCACGTCCACATCGACGAGCAGACGCGCGAGATCGAGGTCGGGGAGCGCCATCGCCTCGGCGGCGATCTCGAGGTCGAGCCCGTGGGCGACGAGGAAGCGGTCGATCACGTCGAAGTCAGCCGCGGCCCGTCCGTCCATCCGCACGACGACGCCGTTCTCGACGACGAGCTCCGGCTCGGGGTCGTTCGGGCCGTTCAGCGCGACCAGGCCGAGCTCCGGAGACGGGGTCACGAGCATCTCCCGCCGCAGCTCCTTCGCAGCGCGTGACGCGAACCGGGCCGAGCGTTCGGTCAACTGAGGAGACCTCTGTCCACGTAGGCGCTCGCCGCCTCGCGGACGAACGCTGCCGTCAACGGCGCCTCCCAGTCCTCGAGCCGTCGTGCCCATGTCTCGAGCTCGGCGGCAGTCGACCTCCCGGGCCGGAGCGCCGTGTAGATCTCGAGCAGCTGGTCGTCGGGAACCCCTGCGAGCTCGGCCGCCCGGTCGAGGTTGTCCGCGAGCGGCCGTCGACCGCTCGCCCGAGCGACCTCGGCTTGCCGGCGAAGCGTCGCCGACGTGGCGCGGATGTCGGCGGCCACGAGCGTCCCCGCCCGCGCTGCCTCGAGCGTCACATCGTCGAGGGCGAGGCCGGACGGTGTCTCGATGAGATCGGGCCGCCGCGAGCCGAGTGGGTAGTCGACGTTTGGATCGAAAGTCATCGCTGAAACTTTATAGGGTGCACCCATGACAAACGATGATCGATTCTTTGGCCGGGTCGCGTTCGTCACCGGAGCCGCCAGCGGCATCGGCGCCGCCACGGCCGCGCGCCTTCAGGCAGAGGGAGCTCGTGTCGCGACGTTCGACCTTCACCCCTCCGAGCTCGACGGAGTGCTCGCGCTCACCGGCGACGTCTCCGCGTCCGCCGACGTCGAGGCGGCAGTCGCGACTGCGACGGCGGAGCTCGGGCCGATCGATGTCCTCGTCTGCTCCGCAGGCGTCTCGGGGGACTCGCTGCGCACGCAGGACGTCGCCGACGCGGAGTGGAAGCGGGTGATGGCGATCAACGCCGACGGCGTCTTCTGGTGCAACCGCGCCGTCGCGCCGGGAATGGCGGAGCGCGGCTACGGGAGGATCGTCAACGTCGCGTCGATCGCCGGCAAGGAGGGCAACCCGATGGCCGCCGCCTACTCGGCCTCGAAGGCGGCCGTGATCGCGCTGACGAAGGCCGTCGGCAAGGACTTCGCCCTCACCGGCGTGCTGGTCAACTGCATCGCGCCGGCAGTGATCGAGACCGCGATGCTCGGGGACATGTCGCAGGAGCACGTCGACTACATGGTGGAGCGGATCCCGATGGGACGGATGGGCGGCGCCGACGAGGTCGCGGCGCTGATCTGCTGGCTCGCGAGCGAGGAGTGCTCGTTCTCGACCGGCGCGACCTACGACATCTCGGGCGGCCGGGCCACGTTCTGATGCGCCACGTCCGATTCCGCGACGCCGACGGAGCCGTCCGCGACGCGACGCTTGGCGAAGGGCGAGGAGCCCCCGGCGGGCGTGACGCTGCTGCGGCCGGTCGATCCGCCGGAGGTGTGGTGCTCGGGGGTGACCTACGAGCGAAGCCGCGACGCGCGAATCGAGGAGTCCGGCAGCGACGTCTACGCCCGTGTTTACGACGCCGACCGGCCCGAGCTCTTCCTCAAGGACGCCGGGTGCCGGCGCACGGTCGGGCCGAACGAGCCGGTAGGGATTCGCTCCGACGCGACGTGGAACGTGCCCGAGCCCGAGATCGGCGTCGTGCTCGGGGAGAGGCTCGAGATCGTGGGTTATACGATCGGCAACGATGTCTCCTCCCGCGACATCGAGGGAGCGAACCCGCTCTACCTGCCCCAGGCGAAGGTGTTCGCAGGCGCCTGCGCGCTCGGGCCGGCGGTCTACGTGCCCGAGGACTGGGCGGCGCCGCTCGCGATCCGGATGACGATTCGCGATGCGACCGGCGCCGAGGTTTTCTCCGGCGAGACCTCGACGGCAAGGATGCGCCGTACGTTCACGGAGCTCGTCGGCTGGCTCGTGCGCGACAACCCCGTGCCGGCCGGTAGCGTCCTCCTCACGGGCACGGGCCTCGTGCCGCCCGACGACTTCACCCTCCTCCCGGGGCACGTCGTCGAGATCCACGTCCCCGAGATCGGAACCCTGACGAATCCGGTCGCGCTCGCCACCGAATTGCTCGAAAGGAGCACATCACTTGGCTGAGAACGTGCTCGTCACCGGCGTCCTCGGCTGCCTCGGCGCCTGGGTCGCGCGCTGCGTGCTCGACGACGGCGACACCGTGATCGGCTACGACCTCGGCGACGCACGACACCGTCTCGACCTCGTCCTTGGTGAGGACGCAGCGCGGATCGAGCTCGTCAAGGGCGACATCACCGAGCTTGCGATGCTCGAGCGCGCCATCGACGAGCACGCGGTCACGCGCGTGATCCACCTCGCCGCGCTCCAGGTGCCGTTCGTCCGCGCCAACCCGCCTCTCGGGATGCACGTCAACGTCGCCGGGACGGTCAACGTGTTCGAGGCAGTCTCGAAACGGCTCGACCGGATCCCGAACGTCGTCTACGCGAGCTCGACCGCGGTCTACAACCCGACGGATCCCTCCCCCGGCCCCGGAATCCGGCGGCACCCGGCCCGGAACGCTCTACGGCGTCTCGAAGCTCGCGGACGAGGGGATGGCGCGGGTCTACCACGACGAGCTCGGCGTCCCGTCGATCGCGCTGCGGCCGTACGTCGTCTACGGCCCGGGCCGCGATCAGGGGATGACGTCCGGCCCGACCGTCGCCATGCTCGCGGCGGTGCGCGGCGAGCCGTGCCACATCGGGTACTCCGGCACGGCGCAGTACGACTACGCCCCCGATGTCGCGCGCGCGCTCGTCGTCGCGGCGCATTCCGGTCGGACAGGAGCGGCCGTCTACAACGTCCCCGGCGCAATCGCTCCCATGGCCGAGGTGGTGGCCCGGATCCAGGCGATTGTCCCGGGCGCGGAGATCACCTTCGACGGCCCGCCGCTGCCGTTTCCGCCCGTCCTCGAGGCCGTCGGCTTCGATCGCGACGTCGGCCCGTTCCCGCGGACGCCGCTGGCCGACGGGATCGCGGCGACGATCGCCCACTTCCAGAGGTCGCCCGGCTCGTGAGGGTGCGCCTCGCATACGGCGAGGACGGCCTCGAGGTCGAGCTTCCGGACGACCGCTCGACGGTGATCGTGCCGGCGCACCAGGAGCCGGCGCCCGACGCGACGGCCGAGGTCGTCCGTGCGCTGCGCAGCCCACTCGCGGGCCGGCCGTTGCGAGAGCTTGTCCGGCGGGGCCAGACGGTTGCGATCAGCATCTGTGACGGAACGCGGGCGCAGCCACGGCACGTGGTCATCCCGGCGATCCTCGACGAGCTCGACGGGATCATCGCCCTCGACGATGTCGTGCTCCTCGTCGCGACGGGCACCCACCGGGGCAACACGCCCGAGGAGCTGCGCGCGATGCTGGGGGACGAGGTCGTCGACTCGGTCCGCATCGTCAACCACGACGCCCGGGACGATGCCTCGCTCGTCTGGGTCGGCCGTCTTGGCGCCGACGTGCCCGTCTGGCTCAATCGCGAGTGGCTCGAGGCCGACGTCAGGATCACGACGGGGTTCGTCGAGCCCCACTTCTTCGCCGGCTTCTCGGGCGGCCCGAAGATGGTCGCCCCGGGGCTCGCGGGGCTCGAGACGGTGCTGACGCTGCACGACGCCGCGCGCATCGGCCACCCCGACGCACGCTGGGGCGTGCTCGACGGCAACCCGGTGCACGACGACGTGCGGGCGATTGCCGCCGCGACGGGCACCGACTTCACGCTCGACGTGATCGTGGACGGACAGCAGGAGCTGGTGCAGGCATTTGGCGGCCCGCTCGACGTCGCCCATCGGGCGGCGTGCGCCGTGGCGAAGCAGACGGCGATGCGTGCCGTGCCGCAGCGGTTCGACGTGGTCGTGACGACCAACTCGGGCTTCCCGCTCGACCAGAACCTGTACCAGTCGGTCAAGGGCATGTCAGCTGCGGCTCAGGTCGTGAAGCACGGAGGGACGATCGTCTGCGCGGCCGAGTGCCGCGACGGCTTCCCCGATCACGGCTCGTTCCGCGACGAGCTGACGGCCGTGGCCTCGCCGCAGCTCCTGCTCGATGCGATCGCCGCGCGCGAGCAGACGGTCCCGGACCAGTGGAACGTCCAGGTGCAGGCGTCGATCCAGTCGAGCGCGCGGGTCGTCATGCACACCTCGTACCTCTCCGACGACGATCTCGCGGCCGCCCACCTGGAGCAGACGAGCGATATCGGCGCGTTCGTGGAGGAGGCCCTCGAGTCGGCCGGCGCCGACGCGCGCGTGTGCGTGCTGCCCGAGGGCCCGCAGACGATCCCCTACGTCGGTTGACGGGGGAGGCGCGCCTCGGAGGGATGGCGCCGGGTCAGCGCCAGCAGCGCAAAGAACTGCGCCACCAGGAATCCCGTCGCGAGCCAGAGCACCGCATTGAAGGAGCCCGTCGCGTCGCGCACGGCGCCGAGGAGGAACGGCGCGGTGGCGCCGATCGTGTAGCCGAGGCCGAGCATCATCGCGACGAGCGCGCCGACGCGCTTCGGGGTTTGCTCGAAGTCGAGCGGGAGGGTCATCACGAGCGCGAACAACCCTCCCTGGGCGATGCCGGCGAGGAGGGCGCCGGCGTACGCAATGCCCGGAAGTGCGACGAGCACGACAGCGCCCGTGATGAAGCAGAGGCTGAGACCGAGCAGGAACGGGGTCCGCCTGCCGGTTCGGTCGGACGCGTACGGGATCAGGAACGACGCCGGGATCGCGGTCAGGTTCATCATCGCGAGCAGAAGGCCCGCGCTCCTGTCGCTCCACCCGTGCTCCGAGTAGGCGTCGGGGAGCCAGGCGTTGAGGCCGTAGTAGGACGACGCCATGAGGCCGAAGATGGCGACGAGCAGCCACGCCGTGCGGCTGCGCCACGGCAGCCTCGGCACCGAGACGGCGGGCGCCGTGTGGGGCGTCTCGCCCCACGTCAGCACGACCCAGGCGACGAGCGAGAGCAACGCGACGCACGAGATCGCGATCAGGGCGCCGCGCCAGCCGTAGAGCCAGCCGGCGAGCGGGACCGCCAGCGCCGCCGCTCCGGTGGATCCGATCTGGATCCCGGTCGTGTAGACGCCCGTGCCCACGGCCGGCCGGTCCTCGAAGTGCTCCTTGACGGAGATCGGCGCCAGCGCGTTGCCGAGCCCCATCCCGATCCCGACGGGCCAGGTGAGGAGGACGACGAGCCACACCGACGGCATCGTCGCCCGGAGGATGCCGAAGACCCCGATCAGGGCGAGACCGATCGTCATCGCGCGCCGCGTTCCGATCCTGGCCGCGAGGTAGGCGGCGACCGGCGCGAACAGGCCCATGCAGAGGACGGGGATCGTGCTCAGCAACCCGACAACGGCGTGCGACGTGCCGAAGGCGTCCTGGATCATCGGGATCAACGGGCCGATCCCGACGATCTGAGGGCGCAGCGTGAGCGCCGCGAGGAAGAGCGCGACGAGCGTCGCCGTCGCGGTGGGACGCCGCGTCACGTCAGGTGAGCGGGAGGAGCGTGAGGCGCTCCATCGAGGCGATCCGCGGCAGCAGCTCCGGAACGACGATCTCCTGGAAGTGCGGGCTGGTGCGGTGCGCTGTAAACGCTGCCTCGTCGACGTACTGCTCGAAGACGAAGAACCTGTCGGGGTCGTCGGGGTCCTCGTACGCGTCGTAGCGGAGGCATCCGGGCTCGGCGCGCGAGAGCGGCGCCATGCGGCGGAACAGATCGATCAGGGCGTCGCGCTCGCCCTCGCGTGCGACGATCGTGACGGCGAGGATGGTCAACGTTCTGCGCTCTTCAGCCGGGCGCGCATCAGCTTCGCCGAGACCTCGACGTGCTTGCGCGCCTCGCGGCCTGCGGCGCCGGGATGGCCCGAGCGGATCGCGTCGAGCAGCTGGATGTGGCGCTCGGCGGCCTGCTCGGGATCCATGTAGGTGCCGTAGAGCGAGATCGTGATCCGGCTCTCGACGCCGAGCGACTTCCAGCACTGCTCGAGCACCGAGTTGCCCGCGGCCTCGACGATCTTCCGGTGGAACGCGATGTCGTGTTGCGCGAGCGCGTTCGTGTCGTCACGGCGCACCGCCTCCCGCATCGCCTCGAACTCCTCCTCCAACGCCGGTCACGTCACCCTCGAGCCGCTCCGTCGCGAGCCGGGCGGCGAGCTCCTCGAGCGAGGCGCGCACCGGGAAGACCTCGATCATCTCCTCCTCGTCGAACATCCGCACCCGGGAGCCGCGGAAGGGCTCCGACTCGACGAGCCGCAGGAGCTGAAGGTCGCGCAGCGCCTCGCGCACGGGAGCCTGGCTGGTGCCGAGCTCCTGCGCGATCCGCGTTTCGACGAGCCGCTCGCCCGGTTGGAGCTCCCCGCTCGCGATCCGCTGCAGCAGGACGTCCTTGACCTGCTCGCGGAGGACCGTGCGGGAGATCACAGCCATGAGTTACGTCAACCTGCGATCACCGGATTGGTGATCTCGCCGACGCCGTCGATCTGGATCGTGACGGTGTCGCCCGGTTGCAGCAGCCGCTTCGGGTTCCTGAAGACGCCGACGCCCGCGGGCGTGCCCGTCAGGATCAGGTCGCCGGCCTCGAGCGTCGAGGTGCGCGAGGCATAGCTGATGATCTCGTCGATGCCGAAGATCAGGTTCGCCGTCGTCGAGTCCTGGAGCGTCTCGCCCGAGACGATCGCCCGGATCCGGAGCGCGTGCGGGTCGGGAACCTCGGAGCGCGGCACGAGCGGCCCGACGGGACAGAACGTGTCGGGCGACTTGCCCCGGGTCCACTGCCCGTCGGCGAACTGGAGGTCGCGAGCGGAGACGTCGTTCGCGACGACATAGCCGCGCACCGCCTCGAGCGCGTTCTCCTTCGAGACGTTCTTCACCGTCTCGCCGATCACGACGCCGAGCTCGGCCTCGTAGTCGCACTGCTCGACGACGGAGGGGATCACGATCGGGTCGCCGGGCCCGATCAGGGAGGTCGTGTACTTCGCGAAGAAGAGCGGAGCCTTTGGGAGATCGACTCCCTGCTCCTCGGCGTGGTCTCGGTAGTTGAGGCCGACGCAGACGATCTTGCCTGGACGATCGATGGGCACCATGCGGCCGATCCTACCCCGACGATGGGGGCCACGCGCAAGCCCACGCGATAATCGATCATCGAGTGATTTGCCTCGATCTGGCCCACAGTAGACTCGGGCAGATGCCCCTCTCGCCCGCCGCTCGCGCCGAGATCAGCGCCGTTGTCGGCGCCCGCCACGTGATCACGGAGCCCGAGCAGCTGCGCGTCTACGACTGCGACGGGCTCACCGGCTGGCGTGCCACGCCGGAGCTCGTCGTCCTCCCCGGCTCGACCGCCGAGGTTGCAGCGGTCGTCGGCATCTGCGCGCGCGAGGCCGTGCCCTTCGTGGCCCGCGGTGCCGGCACCGGCCTCTCGGGCGGCGCCTTGCCGGTGGTCGAGGGCATCGTCATCTCGCTCGCGCGCATGAAGCGCATCATCGAGATCGACCTCGACTCGCAACGGGTGGTGGTCGAGGCAGGCGTCGCGAATCTCGACATCACGCGCGCCGTCGCGCCCGACGGCTTCTTCTACGCACCGGATCCATCCAGCCAGCAGGTCTGCACGATCGGCGGCAACGTGGCCGAGAACTCGGGCGGCGCGCACTGCCTCAAGAACGGGTTCACGGTCAACCACGTCACGGGCCTGACCGTCGTGCTTCCCGACGGCGAGATCGTCGAGCTCGGCGGCAAGGCGCTCGATCCGGACGGGCCCGACCTGCTCGGCGCCTTCATCGGCTCCGAGGGGACGCTCGGAATCGCGACGGAGATCACGCTGCGCATCCTTCGCAAGCCGGAGGCGGTGACGACGCACCTGGCGGCATTCCATTCGACCGACGCGGCCGGCGAGGCGGTCTCCGCGATCATCTCCGCCGGGATCCTCCCCGCCGCAATCGAGATGATGGACAAGCTCACGATCGTCGCCTCCGAGCAGGCCTACCACGCCGGCTACCCCGCCGAGGCCGAGGCGCTCCTGCTCGTCGAGCTCGACGGCATCACGGTGCAGGTCGAGGAGGACGCGGTGGCCGTCGACCGGATCTGCCGAGACTGCGGCGCCTTCGAAGTGCGGGTGGCGCGCGACGACGCCGAGCGCGCTCTGCTCTGGCTCGGTCGCAAAGGAGCCTTCCCGGCGATGGGCCGGATGTCGCCGGACTACTACGTGCAGGACGGCGTCGTCCCGCGCACGAAGCTGCCCGAGGTGCTGCGGCGGATCGGCGAGCTCTCGCAGGAGCATGGCCTCCGCGTCGGCAACGTCTTCCACGCAGGCGACGGCAACCTGCACCCGCTCGTGCTCTACGACGCCTCCAAGGGCGAGACCGAGGCGGCCAAGGAGCTCGCCGAGGCGATCCTCGGCGCCTGCCTCGACGCGGGCGGCTCGCTGACCGGGGAGCACGGCGTCGGCGTCGACAAGGCGTGCTCGATGCCGAAGATGTTCTCCGAGCGCGACCTCGAGACGTTCGGCCGGCTGCGTCGTGCCTTCGACCCGGCGGGAATCGCGAACCCGGGCAAGGTGATCCCGACACCGCGGCTGTGCGGCGAGGTGCCCGGCCCCTACCGCCAGCATCCCCTGGAGCTGATCGGCCTTGCCGAGCGTTTCTAGCCTCGAGCAGGCGTCCGAGCTGCTGCGTGCAGCCGGCGCGGACGGCCGGCGGGTACAGATCGGAGCCGACCTCGACGCGTCCGGCATGGACCGCGTCCTCGAGCACGAGGCGGGCGACCTCACGTGCACGGTCGAGGCGGGGATCCGGCTCTCTGCCCTCGCAATGGTGCTCGCGCGCGCCGGACAGCGGCTGTCGCTCGATCCGCCCGGCGATCCGACGATCGGCGCCTGCTCTCGCCGCCAACCTCTCCGGCCCGCTCCGGCATCGCTACGGCGGGCCGCGCGACCTCGTGCTCGGCGTCACGCTCGTGCTCGCCGACGGCACGATCGCGAACGCCGGCGGGAAGGTCGTGAAGAACGTTGCGGGCTACGACCTCGGCAAGCTCGTCTGTGGCTCGCGCGGCCGGCTCGCGTTCATCGGCCGGGTCAGCCTCCGCCTCCACCCCGCCCCCGCAGCCTCCGCAACGGTCGTCGTCGAGACCGGCGATCCCGCGGCGGTCGCCGCGGCTCTGCTCGCCTCGCATCTCGTTCCGAGCGCGCTCGACGTGCTCCATCCCGGTCGGGTCGCCGTGCTCTACGAGGGAGGCGCCGCGGCGGTGGCCGCCCAGGTCGAGGCAACGCGGGCGCTCGTCGGCGGTGACGAGACGGACGGTGCGGTCTGGGCCGAGTCCATGGCACGACAGGGGGCGGCCCTCGGGCGGGCCCGGTTTGCACCAGGCGACCTGCGGGCGTTCCTCGCAGGCGTGCCCGAGGCCGTCGTCCGCCCTGCCGCCGGAGTCGCGTATCTCCCGATCGCGACGGCCGACGAGACCCCGGAGCCGGTCCGGGTCCTGCAGGAGCGCGTCCGCGCGCAGTTCGACCCGGCCGGAGTGCTCGCGTGAGCGCCGCCCCGGACGTCCTCCGCTCGCTGACGAGCGAGTGCGTGCACTGTGGCTTCTGCCTGCCGACGTGCCCGACCTACCTCCTCTGGAGCGAGGAGATGGACTCGCCCCGCGGCCGGATCCAGCTGATGGAGGCGAACCTCGACGGCACGCTCTCGCTCAATGCGACCGTCACCGGGCACTTCGACGCCTGCCTCGGCTGCATGGCCTGTGTCACCGCCTGCCCCTCGGGCGTGAAGTACGACAGGCTGATCGAGGCGACCCGCGAGACGATCGAGACCGAGACCACGAGGCCCTTCGGTGACCGCTTCGTGCGCGGGGCGCTGTTCAAGCTGCTCCCGTACCCTCGCCGGATGGGGCCGGCCTTGCGGCTCGCGCCACTCGGCCGCAAGCTGCCGCTCCCGGGGCGGCTCGGCGCGATGACCGAGATCGCGCCGCCCTGGCGCTCGACCGAGAAGCCCGAACGCGTTACGCCCGCGGGTGGCGAGACCCGCGGGCGTGTCGGCATTCTCACAGGTTGCGTGCAGTCCGTGGTGTTCGGCTCGGTCAACGCCGCCACGGCGCGGGTGCTCGCGGCAGACGGCTACGAGGTCGTCGCGCCGCCACAGGGCTGTTGCGGCGCCCTCTCGATGCACGCCGGCCGGGGCGACGAGGGACGCGCCTTCGCGCGGCGGGCGATCGAGGCGTTCGAGGGTGTCGAGACGGTGATCGTCAACACCTCTGGCTGCGGGTCACATCTGAAGGAGCTCGGGCACGTGCTCGGAGACGACCCTGCCTGGGCCGAGCGCGCGGCGGCGTTCTCGGCCCGCGTGCGCGATCTCGGCGAGTTCCTCACCGGCGTCGAGCCACGCGCCCGGCGGCACCCTCTGAACCTGAAGGTGGCGATGCAGGACTCGTGCCACCTCCGCCACGCCCAGCGGCTGCCGCTCTCCTCGGCCGTCTCGCTGCGCCGGATTCCCGGTCTGACGGTCGTCGAGCCCGCCGAGCAGGACATCTGCTGTGGCAGCGCCGGCATCTACAACATCACGCAGCCCGCGGCGGCCCGCGAGCTCGGCGACCGCAAGGCGGCGCATGTGCTCGACACGGGAGCGCAGGTCTACGCGAGCGCCAACCCCGGCTGCCTCGTCCAGGTCGCGACGGCGCTACGGCGCGTGAAGAGCCCGATGCCGGCGCTGCATCCGATCGAGATCGTCGACGCGTCGATCCGGAACCTCGGCGCGGCGGGTCTTCTGCGCAGCGCTCGCCGCTGACGCTCGGGCAGACTCTCGGGATGCTTCGCTACGCCGGCCTGCTCCTCGTCCTCGCCACCGGGCTCGTCGCCGGCTGCTCGATCGACGGGATCGAATGGGAGAGCACGGGCTTCGTCCCGGAGGAAGTCAAGCGCCGGCTCGTCGAGGAGCATCACGTCGAGGAACCGGCGGTCGAGTGCATCAAGCGCGAGGTGGGCGGCGCCGTCTGGGAGTGTCGTGCGCAGGCCGGCACCACGCACTTCGAGTGCGAGGTGAAGGCAGGGCCACGTGAGGTGATCCACGAGGTCGAGTGCGAGCAGGTCGAGGACGAGGAAGGCGGCGAGCACGGGGAAGAGCCCGCGGCAACCACCGACCACGAAGAAGCGCCGGCGGAGACAACTCGAGCACTCATAGCGGCGCACGGAGCTCGATCCGACCCGCGCGAGACGCCGGTCAGGACGTATCCACCAGCGCGGGCCGCAGCTCGTCCAGCCGGTCGACGTGAGCGAGCGCCGGGAAGAATCGCGTCCATCCGACGGCGATCGCGACGGTGAGGACGCCGCCGATCACAACCGCCGGCACTGCGCCGACGAGAGCGGCGGCAACGCCCGACTCGAACGCACCGAGCTCGTTCGAGGCGCTGATGAAGACCATCTCGACAGCATTCACGCGCCCACGGATCTCATCGGGAGTCACGAGAGGAAGGATCGTCTGGCGCAACACGACGCTCACCATGTCGGCAGCCCCTCCGACCGCGAGAGCAAGGAGCGAGAGCCACATCGTGGACGACAGGCCGAAGATGATGATCGTGACGCCGTAGACGGCGACAACGGTGAGGAGCGTCCGTCCCGCACGGTCGCGAATCGGGCGACGCGTCAGCACGATCGCCGCGAACAGCGCCCCCACCGCGGGCGCAGCCCGGAGCAGCCCGAGGCCTGCCGGCCCGACGTCGAGGACGTCCTTCGCGAACACGGGGAGAAGTGCGACGGCCCCTCCGAACAGGACGGCGAAGAGGTCGAGCGAGATCGCACCGAACAGCACCGGCGTCCGCCGGATCAACCGCACGCCGCCGAGAACGCTGGCGAGGTCGGGAGACGTCCCCCCGGCGCCGTCGCGACCTGCCCGCAGCAGCAACGTCCCGACGAAGGCAACGAGCGAGAGTGATGCCGCAGCGGCGTAGACGAGATCCGAGTGCAACGCAAACAGCAGGCCGCCGAGAGCCGGGCCGCCGATCACCGACGCCGTGAGGACGACCGACCGCTGAGCGAGCGCAGGCACGAGGATCGCGCGTGGCACGAGCGACGGCGTCATCGCCCGCGAGGCCGGCGCCCCGACGGCCGTCGCGACCCCGGTTCCGAATGCGAGAACGAAGAACGGCCAGGTTGCGTCGGCGCCCTGCCGGGTGACGAAGAGCAATCCCAGCATGACGGCCGTGTCCAGCAGCGTCGCGAGCGCGAGCAGCGTCCGACGGGGGTAGCGGTCGGCCCAGTGCCCGGCGGGAAGAGCGAGCAGGGGAAGCGGAATGAACATCGCCAGCCCCACGAGCCCGAGATCGAGCGGGTTGCTCCGGACCGCGTACACCTGCCAGCCGATCGCAACGAACGACATCTCGACAGCGAACGCCGTCGCTGCCGTGATTCCCAGGAAGAGGGTGAAATCGCGGTGCCGGAGCGGCGAGTCACCGGGCGGCGGCGGGCGATCCTGGTCTACGCCGCCTCGCCTTCCGGATCGCCCGCCGTCTCGGGCACCGGCAGGAACTCGACCTCGAGCCGCTGGATCCGCGACCCCTCGACGTCGAGCACCGTGAACCGCAACCCGTCCGTCCTGACCTCGTCACCCGGGCTCGGCGGCACGGCCGATCAGGTCGAAGACGTACCCGGCCACGGTGTGGTAGTCCTCGTGCTCGAGCGAGGTTCCGAGCTCCTCGTTGAAGTCGTCGATCGGGAACGTCCCGTCGATCCGGATCGTCGTCTCGTTGATCCGCTCGATCGACTCGTCCGGCAGGTCGAACTCGTCCTCGATTTCGCCCACGATCTCCTCGAGCAGGTCCTCGAGCGTGACGATCCCCTGCATCGCTCCGTACTCGTCGACGACGACCGACATGTGCTGGTTCGTGCGCCTGAACTCGGCCAGCAGCGCGGCCAGGTCCTTCGTCTCCGGCACGACGTACGCCGGACGCAGGAGCGCAGCGAGCTCCACCTCGGTGATGGCGCTGTCATGGAGAGCCGAGACGAGATCGCGGACGTGGAGGATCCCGACGATCTCGTCGAGCGACTCGCGAAAGACCGGGTAGCGCGTGTAGGGCGACTCGAGCACCGCCCGCAGCGCCTCCTCGGGCGCCATCTCGACCGAGATGCCGACGACCTCGGGGCGCGGGACCATCACGTCGGACGCCTCCTTGTCGGCGAAGTCGAACACCTTGTAGAGCATCTCGCGCTCGCCCTGCTCGATCTCCCCACGCTGCGTCGATACCTCGAGCAGCATCTTGAGCTCGGCTTCGGAGTGGACCTCGCCGTCGGTGTAGTCGGGATCGATCCCGATCAGGCGCTGGGCGCCCTCGCTCGAGCGCTGCAGGACCCAGATCAACGGCGCGGCGACGAAGAAGAACGCCCGTACCGGCACCGAGACGCCGAGCGCGATTCGCTCCGAGTAGCTGAGCGCAAGGCCCTTGGGAACGAGCTCGCCGACGACGACGTGCATGAAGGTGATGACGAAGAATGCGAGCACGACGGCAGCGAACGTCCCGAGATAGATCCCGAACAGATCGGAGAGGACGGCCTCGCCGATGGCGCCGATTGCCAGCGAGGTGAGCGTGACGCCGAGCTGCATCGCCGCGATGAAGTGCGGTGGGTCGCTCGTGATCGTCATCACGGCGCGTGCCGGGCGATTTCCCTCGTCGACGAGCTCCTTGAGGCGCGTCCGTCGGACGGTGACGAGCGAGTACTCGGCCGCGACGAAGAAGCCGTTCAGGAGGATCAGAGCGGCCACGCCGACAAGCTCGAGGAAAACCGTCATGCCCCGGTCTCCGGGGCCGCGGTACTGGAGGGAAGTTCGCCCACTACTGCGCGGCAGTATAGGAGACGCCGCCGACGTCCCCGTCGAGCTCGGTCTCCAGGCGCTCGGCCCTGCCCTCGATCACGAGCCGCTCCAGGTGGGAGAGCGTCTCGGCGACGGCGAACCGGCGCGAGATCGAGTCGAGATCGTCGCCGAAGAGCGGGTACGAGACCTCGAAGCCGCTCCGAGGCGACCGCCCGAGCGCAGCCGCCGTCACACGCAACCGGTCGTCGTGGTGCTCGAGTAGCTCCTTCGCCCGGCCGGCCGGATCGGGGATCACGTCTCCGTGGCCGCTGTAGGCAACGGACGGCGCGCGCTCGATCGTGTCGCGCAGCGACTGGAGGTAGTCGCCGAGCGGGTCGGGGCTGCTCTCCGGCCAGAGGCCGACGGTCGGCGAGATCGGCGCGAGCAGGTGGTCGGCCGCGATGAGGACGCCGTCCCTGAGCAGGGTTAGCTGGCCGTCCGCGTGCCCCGGCGCCGCGACGATCTCCCAGCCGTACAGCTCCATGCCGACGTCGACCAGGACCGGGTCGGCGACCAGCTTGATGAACGGCCGCATCAGCACCATCTGCTCCGACAGCTCCTCCGACATCGCAGGTGGGACGCCGTTCCGGTGGAACCAGGCCGCGAGCGCGCCTCCCGAGCCCTCACCGGCCCAGGTGACCGCAGCCTGCTCGGCGTCGAGCCGTCCCTGGTGGACAGTCGCGCCGGTGAGCGCGTGGACGTCCCCCACGGCTCCGAGGTGGTCCGGATGGAAGTGGGTGAGGAAGATCGCGACGACCGGCGCGTCGAGGCCGGCAAGCTCGGTCGCCCATCGCTCGCGCGCGTCGGGCAGCCCGAGCCCGGTGTCGACGAGCATGTAGCCGCCGTCGACGGGCAGGAGATAGCAGTGAACGTGCCCCGGCCTCGTCGGCAGCGGCATCGTCACGCGCCGCAGCCCTCCGGGGAGCACGTCCATCACACGACTCTAGTGGGGCTTGCTGCAACGGTAGACCCGATGATCGTTGCAGCAAGTCCCACGTGATGCTCGCCTGCATAGTGACCCGGCTCCGCGGACGGAAGCCTTCGCGCGCAACCATGCCTCAGGGGCCGCTAGCGACCCTTTCCTACCTGAAAGATCGGCTTATGCATTGAATAACGAGTCCTCATCTCCTGGTACTGTTCTCGCGGATGGAGACGGACATCAGGGCCCTCGTCGGCGACGCCGATCCAGAGACGCTCGAGGCGCCCGAGGTGCTCGGTGTGATGGTCGAGCACTTCCACCCGAGGCTCTCGCTCGCGTGCTCGTTCCAGAAGGAAGAGTCGGTGCTGCTCGACATGCTGCTCGCGATCGCGCCCGACGCACGCGTCTTCGCGCTCGACACCCACGTGCTGTTTCCGGAGACCTATGACGTCTGGCGGCAGGTCGAGAAGCGCTACGGGATCCAGGTCGAGGTGTACCAGGGGCCGTCCCTCGGCCGCCAGGCCGCGATCCACGGCGACGCACTCTGGGCGCGCAACCCCACGCTCTGCTGCGCGATCCGCAAGGTCGGCCCACTCGGGGAAGCGCTGGCCGACCTCGACGGCTGGATCACCGGCATGCGGCGCGAGCAGTCTCCGACCCGCGCCGCGACCGCGAAGCTGCGCTGGGACGAGCGCCATGAGCTCTGGCAGGCGAACCCGCTCGCCGACTGGAGCGATGCCGCCGTCGACGCGTACATCGAGGAGCGCGAGCTGCCGGTGAACGCTCTCCACGCGCACGGCTACGCCTCGATCGGGTGCACGCATTGCACCGAGCCCGGGGCCGGGCGCGAAGGACGCTGGAGCGGCAAGGACAAGACCGAGTGCGGACTGCACGCCGACGCATGACGGCGACCCTGCGACGCTCCCACCTCGACGAGCTCGAGGCTGAGGCAGTTCACATCATGCGCGAGGTCGCCGCCGAGCTCGAGCGGCCCGTGCTCCTGTTCTCCGGCGGCAAGGACTCGATCGTGCTCCTCCGCCTCGCCGAGAAGGCCTTCCGGCCCGGCCGCTTCCCGTTCCCGCTCATGCACGTCGATACGGGGCACAACTTTCCCGAGGTGATCGAGTACCGCGACCGGCGCGTGGCCGAGCTCGGCGAGCGGCTCGTCGTCGCGTCGGTGCAGGAGTCGATCGACACCGGACGCGTCGTCGAGCAGACGGGGCCTCGCGCCTCGCGGAACCAGCTGCAGACGACGACGCTGCTCGACGCGATGGAGTCGAACCAGTTCGACGCTGCAATCGGCGGTGCCCGCCGCGACGAGGAGCGCTCGCGGGCGAAGGAGCGGATCTTCTCGTTCCGCGACGACTTCGGCCAGTGGGATCCCCGCGCCCAGCGCCCGGAGCTCTGGAACATCTACAACGGCAAGATCCGCAAGGGCGAGCAGGTGCGCGTCTTCCCGATCTCCAACTGGACCGAGCTCGACGTGTGGCAGTACGTCGCCCGCGAGGAGCTCGAGCTGCCGTCGATCTACTACGCCCACGAGCGCGAGGTGTTCGAGCGCGACGGGATGCTGTACGCGACCTCGGACGTGATCGAGCGCGACGAGGACGAGGTGCCGTTCACCGAGTGGGTGCGCTTCCGCACGGTCGGCGACATGAGCTGCACCGGCGCGGTGCGCTCCCAAGCCGTCTCATTCGATGCCGTCGTCGCCGAGATCGCCGCCACCCGCGTCACCGAGCGCGGCGAGACCCGCGCCGACGACCGCGCCTCCGAGGCGGCTATGGAGGACCGCAAGCGTGTCGGGTACTTCTGAGCTAACGCGTGACGACCGTCGTGCCGGACGAAGGATCGGAGCTCCTCCGCCTCGTCACGTGCGGTTCGGTCGACGACGGCAAGTCGACCCTGATCGGCCGCCTCCTCTTCGACACGAAGCAGGTGTTCGTCGACCAGATGGAGGCCGTCGAGGAGACGAGCGAGCGCCGCGGCGACGGCTACGTCAACCTCGCGCTCCTCACCGACGGGCTCCGCGCCGAGCGCGAGCAGGGGATCACGATCGACGTCGCCTACCGCGGCTTCGTCACTCCGAAGCGGCGCTTCCAGCTCGCTGACGCGCCCGGCCACGTGCAGTACACGCGCAACATGGTCACGGGCGCCTCGACCGCCGACCTCGCCGTCGTCCTCGTCGACGCGCGCAAGGGCGTGATCGAGCAGACCCGCCGCCACACCCTGATTGCGTCGCTCCTCGCCGTCCCCCACCTCGTCTTCGCCGTCAACAAGATGGATCTCGTCGACTTCGACGAGGCGCGGTTCAGGGAGATCTCGCAGGAGCTCGACGACCTCACCGCCGCGCTCGGCGTCAAGGACGAGGTCGCGATCCCGATTGCCGCGCTCCACGGCGACAACGTCGTCGATCCGTCCGAGCGGATGCCGTGGTGGCAGGGCGCGACGCTGCTCGAGCACCTCGAGGCGATCGAGCTCGCCGGCGACCGCAACCTCGCCGATCGCCGCTTCCCCGTCCAGTGGGTGATCCGGCCGATGTCCGACGAGCACCACGACTACCGCGGCTATGCGGGTCAGGTCGCCGGAGGAGTCTGGCGCGCCGGTGACGACGTCCTTGTCCTGCCTTCCGGCCTCCGCACCCGTGTTGCATCGGTCGACACCGCCGACGGCCCGATCGAGGAGGCGACGCCGGGGATGTCGGTCACGATCCGCCTCGAGGACGCGATCGACGTGCCCCGCGGCGACATGCTCGTCGATCCCGAGGATCAGCCCGTGACGGCGAGGGCGCTCGAGGCAACGCTGTGCTGGATGAGCGAGCGCACGCTCCAGCCCGGCACCCGGTTCGGCGTCAAGCACACGACGCGCACCGTGCGCGCGGTCGTCGACGCGATCGACGGCGTCGTCGACATGGACACGCTCGAGCTGCACGACGCGACCGAGATGAAGCTCAACGACATCGGCCGGGTGCGGCTGCGCCTCTCCGCGCCGCTGATGGTCGACCCGTACGACGCGAACCGCGCCACGGGAGCGTTCATCCTGGTCGACGAGGCGACGAACGACACCGTCGCCGCCGGCATGGTTCGCTCCGCGACCGCGTAGGCGGCCGCGGGCGAGGACGCTGGCGCAGGGTACCGTCGTTTCGCCTGACCTAGAATTCAACGCGTGACCAGGCCCGAAGCTATTGGAGCTGGCTCGGTCGCCGGCTTCGGCTTTCCCAGCCCGGCCGGGTGGTCTTCACCGGTGCACTACTCGTCGGCGGTGCCGCGATGGTCGATCGCACGGATTCACGGCGACCGGGAGGGCGGCGCACCCTTGGTGGTGTTGACACTCCTGTTGGTCGGCGTGGTCACCCTCGATGCCGTCGGTCGGGGAGTCGTCGCTGTCGTTCGCCGTCGCATCTCGGATGGTGGGCTCGGATGACATTCCAGCATCACCGGGTCCCGCGACGGCTCGCCTCTCGACCAGTCTCGTAGTGGGCCTCGCCGAGGCGCCGGCGGGGTCGAGCCTCGCGCGGCATGGGTACGGTGCCGGAATGCGATCAGCGCTCATCGCCTGTGCGTTGACCATCGCCCTGACGCTCGCCGGCTCTGCCGCTTCGACCGCAGCGCCGGCCCCGCCGCGGGTCACGGTGATCACCGATTCGGCCTTTAGCGCCGTCGTCGGCAATTCGCAGCCGCTCGCGATCCTGACGGCCGGTTTCGCAACCGACATCGACGTCGGCGCCTTGCCGCCGGCTGACGGGAACGAGTTGTCCCTCTCCGACAGGCGTGTTGCTGCCGACGCTCGTGGACGTCGTGCAGTCGCTCGGCCCGAGAATCGCGCCGACCGTGATCGTGGAGGTCGGATACAACGAGTTCGTCGACACGTACCCGGCGTCCGTCGAGCTGGCGATCACGACCCTGCTCGCGGCCGGCGTGACGAAGATTCTGTGGACGACGATGGCCGAGGGGCGGCCGCAGTACATCGGCATGAACCAGGAGCTCGAAGCTGTCGCCGCGCGTCACCCCGAGGTCGAGATCGTCGACTGGGGCTCCGCCTCGCGCGGCCATGACTCGTGGTTCGAAGGTGACGGTGTCCATCTCGGCTACTACGGCGCTCGAGCCATGGCGACGCTGTTGCACGACGCCCTGGTTGCCGCGCTCGTGCCACCCCTCGTCGTCACGCCGACACGCCTCCCCGTCGCACACGTCGGCAAGCCCTACTCGGCGCAACTCACCGCCCGAGGCGGCATGGCACCGTACCGCTGGCGGCTGACCTCCGGCCCCCTCACAGACGGCCTCCACGTCCTCGCCGGCGGCCGCATAGCCGGAACCCCGCGTCGATCCGGCAAGCTCGTCCTCACCCTTCGGACGACCGATGCGGTCGCACAGGCGGCGAGCCTGACAGCGACGATCACCGTCTCCCGCAGGTAGATCAGCCTCTAGGGTGATTCCGTGCTGAGAGGTCGCTGTGCGTGTAAAGCCGTTGCGTTCGAGGTCGCGGACGAGTTCGTCGAGGCATACAACTGCTATTGCTCGAACTGCCGTGCGTTGACGGGCTCGGCATTCTTGCCGTGGGGCGAGATCGAGCCCGAGAAGCTGAGGGTGACTGCAGGCTCCGACTCATTGACCCCCGTCGGCGATGTCCACGGCCACCACGCGACGCACTGCAAGGAGTGCTTCTCGCTGCTGTACTGGACGGGCTACGAAGGCAAGATCCGGATTCCGTACGGAACTCTCGTCGACGCGCCGACGCTTACGCCGACGGCGCATGTGTTCGTCGCCTCGAAGGCTCCGTGGTACGAGATCCGAGACGATCTGCCGCAGTACGCCGAGTCTCCGTGGGCTTGATCGGCTGAACCGGCGACGCCCGACAGCGAAGGGCGTTTCGCGTCATACGAACATATGTTCTATACTGACCCATGCGCGCCGAATACCTCGAGGAGCCCTGCAAGAGCGCGCTCAACAGGGTCAAGGGAATGCCGTTCGCCTGGTCGCTGAACCCCTACACGGGCTGCGTCCACCGCTGCACGTTCTGTTACGTGCGCGCCTTCGAGCGCCGGGCCGACCGGCCTTCCGACGACCGCTACGGCCGCACGATCCGCGTCAAGCCGAACATCGCCGAGGTTCTCCGCGCCGAGCTGGCACGGCGCTCGTGGGCGCGCGAGGAGGTGACGATCGGCGCCGCCACCGACCCCTACCAGCCGGCCGAGGGCCGCTATCGCCTCACCCGCGCCTGCATCGTCGAGCTCTCGCGAGCCCGCACTCCCACCTCGATCATCACCCGCGGCCCGCTCGTCTGGCGTGACGTCGACGTGCTCCAGGAGGCCGCGAAGCGAGCCGAGGTATCGGTCAACGTCTCGGTGCCGACGCTCGACGACCGTGTCTGGCGCACGACCGAGCCCGGGACCGCGCCACCGCGCAAGCGGCTCGAGATCGTCCGTCGGCTCGTCGACGCCGGGATCCGCACGAGCGTCGCGATCGCCCCGATCCTGCCCGGGATCTCCGACGGCCCGGAGCAGCTCTCCGAGGCGGTGAAGGCCGCGCGCGAGGCGGGTGCGCATCACATCTGGGCCAGCGTGCTCCACCTCCGGCCCGGAACCAAAGAGCACTTCCTCGAGGCGCTGGCCCGCGACTGGCCGTCCGAGAGCGCGCGCTACGAGCGGCTCTACGCGGGCCGCAGCTATCTGCCTGCAGAGCGAGACGACGGCCGTCACCGAGCACGTCCGGGCGCTCGCGCGCGAGCACGCGAGCAACGGCCGGCCCGGCGCTTGCGGCCGGCTCCGGCGCCGACGCAGCTCACTCTCGTCTGACGCCGCCCGTACAATCGCCCCGTGGCCGAAACCAGTCGAGATCACGGTGCTGCTCGCCGACGACCACGAGGTCGTGCGCGAGGGGCTCCGGCTCGCGCTTCTCCGCTCGGCGCACATCCGCGTCGTCGGCGAGGCCGCCGACGGCGAGACCGCCGTTGCCCTCGCGGAGCGCCGGCGGCCCGACGTGATCGTGATGGACCTGCGGATGCCGGGAATGGACGGGATCGAGGCGACCGAGGAGATCATGCGGCATCGTCCCCGAGGCCAAGGTGTTGATCTTCACCGCCTACTCCGAGCGCGCGCTCCTCCAGCGCGGCCTCGAGTCCGGTGCGCGCGGATACATCCTCAAGGAGGCACCGCACGAGACGCTGCTGCGGGCGATCGAGAAGGTCGCCGCCGGCGAGACGTTCGTCGACCCCGCCCTGATGTCGGCGCTGACGAAGACGCGCGACGGGAGCGACGTGCTGACCGCGCGCGAGCGCGAGATCCTGCAGCTCCTGGCCGACGGCATGTCGAACGCGGACGTGGCGGCCCAGCTCTTCATCTCGCAGGAGACGGTCAAGAGCCACGTGCGCCACATCCTCACGAAGCTCGAGGCCGACACGCGCACCCAGGCGGTCGCGATCGCTCTGCGTGACGCGATGATCGATTGACCGACGACGCCGGCGGCCGGGTGCTCGCAGAGCGGCTCCGCGCCGAGCGTGACGAGCGCCGCCGGCTCGCCGAGCTGATCCACGACGGGCCCGTCCAGCTCGTCGCCGCGATCGCGCAGATGCTCGACGCAGCGCACCACGCCCTCGCAGCCGGTGACGTCGGCAGCGGCGCCCCGATCGTCGAGCGCGCGCTCGCCGTCGCGCGAGAGGCAAGCGTCGACCTGCGCGAGATCGTGAGCGGGATCGAGCCGGACGCGCTCCGGGAGCTCGGCCTTGCGGCCGCGATCGGCGAGCTGGCGGAGCGCTTGACGGCGCGGCGAGGCGTGACGTTCGACCTCGATCTGGCAGCAGGCGACGACCTCGGCGACGGCGCTCAGTCGGGCCTGTACCAGATCGTCCGCGACGCGCTCGATCAGGCAGTGCGCCGTGGCCCTCCGACGCACGTCACCGTCTCGATAACTCCCTCCGGAGGCGGTGTCGAGCTCCGCATCGTCGACGACGGCGGCCAGGAGCGGCGAGAGGCCGTCCTCGCCGCGTTCGCCGAGCGGGCGGCGGAGCTCAACGCGACGTTCACGAGCGAGACGTCGGAGAACGGAACGGTGATCGCGGTTCGGCTGCCGCCGACTGCGGCGCAGCTCTAGCTAGCCGGGGCCGGGCTGAAGCCAGGCGTCGGGCGCTTAGGCGCCCGCCCTACGACTCGAGCGGCTCGTTCTGGACGTTGTGCTCGGTGGCGTACTCGTCGGCGAGCGCGTCGATCACGCTCGCACCCTCCGGGAAGGCGTAGTTGATCTTCACGAACGGCTCCCACTTGTCGGGCAGCGCGTCCTCGGGGAAGATCGCCTCGACGGGGCACTCGGGCTCACAGGCGCCGCAGTCGATGCACTCCTCCGGGTCGATCACGAGCATCCGGCCGAACTCGTGGATGCAGTCGACCGGGCAGACGTCGACGCAGGACTTGTCTTTGATGTCGATGCAGGGCTCGGCGATGATGTAAGTCATGGTTCGGCAATCCTAGCGAGGCGGTACGACAAGGCTAGGGGAGAACCGTCCCTACTCGCCCGTCAGCTCTGCGACGAGCTCCGGCGCGCGCTCGACGAGCGCCGACTTGACGATCACCTGATCGAAGCCCGCGGCGTTCCCGGCCCGCAGGCCCGCCGTGTCGGTGTGGTTCGTGTAGCCGAGAATCGGGACGTCGGGCCAGTTGTCGGCGACGTCGAGCGGATCGATGCGCGCGATGTCGCAGACGACGAGGTCGGGTGGCTGGGCCGAATCCTTCGTGACGAGCTGATGCTCGGGTAGGAGCCCCTCCAGCTTGCCGCGGAAGAAGAGGTCGACCCCCACGAGCAGGATCGTCGCCATGGCCAGGAAGCTAGCAGGGCGGAAGGACGGCTACGACTGGTCGATGGACGGCCTAGCCGGCAGCGGCGACCGGAGCATCGCCGTCGGCCTCGAGCAGTGAGAGCCCGAGCGGTGTCGGATAGTGCACGATCGCGTGGCCGCGTCGCTGGGAGGTGACGAGCCCGACATCGCGCAGCACCGCGAGATGCCGCGAGACACCGCCGATGCTCAACCCGGAGCGTTGCGCCACCTCGCTCGTCGAGAGCGGCGCGTCGAGCATCGCGAGCAGGCCCGCCCGGGTGCGGCCGATCAGCGCCGCGAGCGCCTCCGGGCCGACCGCCGGCTCCGCCTGCCAGAGCGTCCCGATTCCGCGCGAGGGGTAGGCGACCGCGGGCTCGGAGGGCGACCTGAATACCGTCGCCACGAACGGCCAGATAAAGGCACTCGGTAGGAGGAGGAGCCCGCCTCCGAGGACGTCGACCTCGTGGTCGGGCTCGGTCGGAGGCTCGTCGGATCCGATCACGACGTCGCCGCTCTCCCACGCGACGCGCTCGTGCAGGTCGTCGAAGACGGCGATCGCTCCACCTGCCGCGAGCGAGCGGGTGCGGTAGACGAGATCGCCCTCGAGAACGTGGCGGAGGCGGGGCCAGTGATCGGCGAGCGTGCGCTCCCAGTAGGCATCGATCAGCCGCACGAGCCGGTCGAGGCCGGAGCCCGTCCGGCGGTTGAGCCCTTGCAGGCCGGGTGGCAGCTCGTCGTACGTCAGCGCCAGATCGCGCTTGATCTGCTCGGGCGGCGTCTCGCGGATACGACGCAGCTCGTCACCGAAACGGGGCCTGCTCGAGAGCGGCAGAGGTGTCAGGAAGTCGGGTACGGAGCCGCACGGAGTCCAGAGCGACAGGAGCGTCTCGATGTCGATACCGTCGAGTCGCGTCCGGGCGGAGGTGGCCCAGGGCTCGTGGAGCCCGCTCGCGGCCGGGTCGGCGATGGCGCGGAGGCTGAAGATCGCTTCCCACAGGGGCGAGTGCGCGAGCCGTGTCCTCGCGAGCCCGTCGACGGACAGATGGAACCTGAGCCTCTTGCTCATGACGCTCGGTGCGTCTCCGAGGCGCTGCATGTCGGCTGAGACGACAGCGGCGGCCAGAAGTTTCCACCCAGGTGCAAACACTCGCCTCGACGCGCCGCGACGCCGAGGATACCGCCATGACACAGCGGCGACAGACGCGACTTCCCCGCCCACGGCCGGGGAGCGCGGCGAGGCCTACGGCCTCACCCGCGCTCGCGTTGTGGCGGCTGTTCGAAGCCGGCTCCTGGGAGGAAGCCCGGGCGCTCCTGCACCCGGACTTCAGCGCCCGTTGGCCGCAAACGGGCGAGTGCTTCCGGGGGCCGGACAACTACCTCGCCGTCAACCGCGAGCATCCGGCGCCGGGGTGGACGCTGATCGTCCAGCGGCTCGTCGAGAGCCCCGGAGCGGCAGCGCTTCACATCACGCTCGAGCACGCCGAGGGCGTCGATCACGGCGCGTGCTTCTACGTCGTCTCGAGGGGCCGCATCCTCGAGGCGACCGAGCTCTGGGCCGAGCGGTCGCCGGCGCCGGCTTGGCGGGCCTCGTGGGCCGAGACCGAAGTCGCTTAATCATAGATAAATATTTATCTATATAGGCTCCGAGACAGACGCGGCCCAGGACTCGGACCACGTCGCCGCGAGTGCCCTCACTTGCTCATCGCGGCACCTGGCATGTCCCTCGAGGATGCGTCCCGGCCTGCCCGCCGGGACGCATCCTCGATATCGAGATCACGTCTTGATAACTAACTTTTTATCTATTACCTTCGTCCTATGTGCACCGCAGCACGCCCGCTGCGGCACTACCGACTCGAGGAGGCATCGTGGTGCGACGGAGGCGATGGTTGACGAGGACGGCGCTGCTCGCCGGGGCAGGGCTGCTGGCCCTGGCGGTGGCCGCAGCGGCGTCCGCGGCCCCGGAGCGGGCCGGGAAGACGGGTGGGACGTTCGTCGTCGAGCTCTCGACGGACATCGACTACATGGATCCGCAGCTCGACTACCTCTCGAGCGGCTGGGAGATCCAGTACGCCGTGGGCTGCAAGCTCTACAACTATCCCGACAAGATGGGCGACGCCGGCTCGCAGCTGACGCCCGAGGCGGCGGCCGGCCCTCCGATCGTCTCGAAGGACGGCAAGACGTACACGTTCCGGATTCGCCCGGGTATGAAGTTCTCGACGGGCGAGGCCGTGACGGCAAAGAGCTTCGCCGACGCGATCAACCGCGTCGCCTCGAAGCAGCTGCAGTCCCCCGGCTCGTCCTTCATCGACATCATCCAGGGCGCCGATGCTGCGCTGGACGGGCGCACGACCACGGTCTCGGGTGTGACCGCCAAGGGCAACGTGCTCACGATCAAGCTCCTCCGCGCGGCCCCCGACCTGATCGCGCGCCTCGCAATGCCCTTCTTCCAGGGGATCAACCCGGCGCTCGCCGCCGACACCGATCCGGAGGGCGTCAACACGTTTGCGAGCTGCGGCCCCTACTACGTCCAGGCACGCGAACCTGGACGATCGATCACGCTGAAGCGGAACACGTTCTACAAGGGCAGCCGCCCTCACAACGTCGACCAGATCCAGTACCGGATCGGCAACTCGCTCCAGGTGATCGAGCAGAACGTCGAGTCGGGCTCGACGGACTTCGCGGCTCAGGGCCTCGACCCGACGTCGTGGAAGCGACTCGCCGACAAGTACGGCGTCAACAAGGGCCGGGTGTGGATCTCGCCGTCCCTGTCCGTCGCCTACCTTGCGATGAACTACGACCGCCCACTGTTCAAGGGCAACCTGCCGCTGCGCCAGGCGGTCAACTTCGCGATCGACCGTCGGGCACTCCTCACGCAGGCCGGCTTCGGGGCGGGCATCCGCAGCGACCACATCCTGCCGCCCGGCGTGCCGGGCTCGGCGAAGGTCAACGGGACGCTGTACCCGCTGAAGGCGCCCAACCTGAAGAAGGCGAACGCGCTCGCCAAGGGCCACACCGGTGACGGAAAGGCCATCCTCTGGACGTCGAACCGCGGAGCGGCGCCGCTGCAGGCCCAGATCTACCAGTACAACCTGAAGCAGATCGGGCTCGACGTCGAGGTGCAGCAGCTCTCCCGTGCGGTGCAGATCACGCGCGAGGGCGTCCGCGGCGCTCCGTTCGACTTCACGACGGAGCAGTGGACGGCGGACTACCCGGATCCGTACGACTTCATCAACGTCCTGCTCTCGGGCGATTCGCTCCGCGATGCGAACAACAACAACATCGCCTACTTCAACGACCCCAAGTTCAACGCTTCGATGCGGAGCGCATCGAAGCTGACGGGGACGCCGAGGTACTCCACCTACGGAGCGCTCGACATGGACATCTCGAAGAACGCCGTGCCGTGGGCCGTTCGCGCCTGGGGCACCGACCGGATCTTCGTGTCGTCGAGAACCGGGTGCTTCGTGCACTCGAACGTCTACAGCTTCGACCTCGCGGCAGTGTGCATCAAGTAGGCGACGCCTCGCCCGTCGTCCCGGGACCCGCTCAGGCGGGTCCCGGGTCGCGGCCGTGTAGCGTTCCGCGCATGGCACTGCGGTACGCGATCCTGGGTCTCCTCTCGGCCGAGCCGATGAGCGGGTACGACCTCGCGAAGTGGATGGACCGTGGGCTCGCGAACATCTGGTCGGCGCACGCGAGCCAGATCTACCCGGAGCTCGCGCGGATGGTCGAAGCGGGCGTGATCGTGGAGGTTCCGGGCGACACGGGGCCGCGGCGGCGGAGGGTCTACGGGATCAGCGAGACCGGCGCCGCCGACCTGCGGGAGTGGCTCTCGAGCGCGAGCCCCGACCCGGGCGGCCGCAACGAGGCTCTCCTGCGCGCCGTGCTCCTTGGCCAGCTCGATTCCCCTGCGGCAGGGCCTGCCTTCGCGGCCGAGGCAGAGCGGCACCGCGAGAGCGCCGCGCTGCACGAAGCGCTCCGCGACGAGGCCGCGGCGACAGGGTCCCCCCTCGCTCCTCTCCGGCTCGCGTTCGACTGCGGCGCCCGCATCGAGCAGGCACTCGCAGAGTGGGCCCAGGCGGCGGCCAACGAGCGTCGGCCCGCCCGGCGGCGCAGCCGCTCCTAGCCCTAGAGGAAGCCGTCGATCCCGAACCGCTCCAGCGCGCGGTTGAGGTAGATCCGGAGGATGTAGAAGCGCCCGAAGAAGAGCAGCAGGCCGAGTGCGACCATGATCGCCCCGCTGACGAACTGGATCGCGACGTAGTGGTCGCGCAGCCAGCGGAAGGCCCCCATCGCCCGGGTGAAGATCGCCCCCGCGAGGACGAAGGGGATCGCGAGCCCGAGCGAGTAGCACGCGAGCAGGAACGCTCCCTGCAGGGCCGTGTCCGACGTGCCGGCGAGCACCAGGATCGCGGCGAGCACCGGACCGATGCACGGCGCGGCACAGATCGCGAATGCGCCGCCGAGCAGGACCCGCGAGCCGCGGCTGCGGGCGCCCTGGACGAGCCCGGCGCCGACGAGCCGCTCCGGCCATGGCAAGAGGCCCATGAACGCGAAGCCGAAGACGACGAGGATGAATCCCGCCACCCGCTCGAGCAGGAACTCGTCTTGAAGGAAGCCTGCGCCGATCAGCTGGGCGCCGATTCCGAGCGCCACGAAGACGCCCGTGAATCCGAGCACGAACGGGATACTTGCGAGCACGACGCGACGTGCGGACCCGCGGTCGTTGAGCCGATCGGCCTCGACGGCCGAGACGGCCGAGAGATAGCCAGGCACGAGCGGCAGCACGCACGGCGCCAGAAACGAGATGAATCCCGCGAGCAGGGCGACGAGCGGCTCGGTCGCGCGCATCGCGCGTCAGTCCTCGAACCGGGCGAGCTCCTCGTCCACCCGGCGCTCGAGTTCCGGGTCGAGAGCCGCCTCGGTCTCGTCGACCTCGTCGCTACGACGCCGACTCCAGGTCCAGGCGAGCCCGGCGACGACGACCGCGCCGACCGCGAGCGCGGCGAGCGGGAGCAGCCAGGCGAGGAGGTCGAACCCGTGCTTCGGCGGCTCGGCGATCACGCCGGGGCCGAACTGGTCGACGAGCTCCGCTTTGATCTGATCCGCGCTCTTCCCTTCCGCGATGCTCGTGCGGATGAACGCCTTCATCCGCGTCGCGATCGGCGAGTTGGACAGGTCGAGTGTCGTGTGGCACGTCGGGCAGACGATCTCGGTCTCGAGATCGGCCTGGTTCGGGGGGCCGGCAAACGCGACGGCCGAGCAGATGAGCGCCAGAACCGCGAGCAGCCCCGTCGCGAGGCGGGTCATTGCCGAGTGCCGAGTGCGGCCTGGATGCCCTTCGCATAGGCGGCCTTGTTGCGCTCGGTGTCGATGCCTCCCTGGATCCGCTCACCGACGAGCTTGCCCGAGCGGTCGACGAAGAATGTCTCCGGGAATCCCGTCACGCCCCACTTGCCGAGCGTCGAGCCGGACCCGTCGTACACCACCGGATAGGTGAGGCCGAAGCGCTTCGCGAAGCTCCGGGCGTCGCCACGGAAGTCCTGCGCATCGATCCCGAGCACGGTCAGCCCCTGCGCCTTGTACTTCTCGTAGGTCTTCTGAAGCGCCGGCGCCTCGCCCTTGCACGGGATGCACCAGGAGGCCCAGAAGTTGACGACCACCGGCTTTCCCTTCAGCTCGGCGAGAGACAGCTTGCCGTCCGTCGCATCGAGCCGGCTCAGCGTGAAGGCGGGCGCCGTCGGGTGCTTCCCCTTGGCCAGCTCGCTCGCGGCGCCGCCACCGCTCCCGAACGCCAGCTTCCACACGAGCAGGACGAGGAGCCCGGCCACCGCCGCCAGCGCGATGATCTGCCCCGACCGTCTTCGCTCGACCGGTCATGCCGCGACGATGAAGACCGGCGTTCCGATGTCGACCTGGGTGAACAACCACTCGACCTGCGGAATCAACATCCGGATGCAGCCGTGGGAGGCGGAGTAGCCGATCGACGCGGCGTCAGGCGTGCCGTGGATGCCGACGTACGGCGCGGAGAGGCCCATCCAGCGCGTCCCGAGCGGGTTGCCCGGCCCGGGCGGGATCGGCTTCGCGCCTTCGGCCCACGCGGAGCCCGCCGGCGGATACCACCACGGGTCCAGCTGCTTGTTGACGACCTCGTACTTCCCGAGCGGGGTCGGGTACTCCGAGCGCCCCGTCGCCACCTGGAACGTGCGAATCAGCTTCGGCTTGGTCCCCACCCGGTAGAGGTAGAGATGGTTCGAGCCCCGCCTGATCACGATCGCCTTCCCGAGCGTGTCGCCCGTCACGTCCGGCTCGATCTCGTCGAATGCGACCGGGAGTGCGCCGCGCTGCTGCGTCTTCAGTGCCAGGACGACGGCTCGCGCCGTCACGACCTCCTTGAGCCGGCGACCCGGAACGTCCTTCGTGGCAACAGGGGTCAGGTTCCTGAGCTTGAGGGTGGCATCGACGGGATCGCGGTGAAAGCGCTTGGCGAGCGAGGCGACGAGACGCTCGACCTTGGGCCGTGACACGTCGACATCGAGCGGGACCACGAACCCGGGACGGCGCACCCGTCCGGCGACGCTCACGGCCTTGTCGATATCCGGCGTCGCGCCGAGCTCCTGCGGCGTCACGACGATCCGGGCTCCAGGCCCGCCGACGAGCGCGAGCGGGCGCGCGAACCGCTGCTTGACGAGCATCTTCGCCTCGCCGACCGTGAGGCCGCCGACGAGCGTGCCGCCGACCTTGACCCCGGCCACGATCAGCTTCGGCCGGCTGGGGACAGGCATCGTCGTCGTGGGCGACGTCGGGACGGTGGTGGTCGCGGCCGTCGTCGTGGGTGCGGTCGGCGTCACCGTCGTCACCGTCGTCGTCGACCCGTCGTCAGCCCCCGCTCCCGGTGCCATCGCGAGCAGCAATGCCATGATCGCCCCGGCGGCACCGCAGGCAGACAGAGCTGCGATCTTCACGCCGCGGTTCACGCTTCCAGTGTACCCACGAAGATCCTCGGATCGTTCGTGATCACCCCATCCACCCCGGCTTCGACGACGCGGACGAGATCCGCGGGCTCGTCGACGGTCCACGTCAGCACGGGGAGACCGGCCGCATGCGCGCGCTCGACCGAGGATGCGGTCACGAGCCGGTGCTGGAGCATCACCGCGCCCGCTCCCGCGCGCCGGGCCAGCCGCGGCAGCCGCAGCGCAACCGACGCCCGCATCGACGTCAGCCCGAGCGAGACGATCGGCCACAGGTAGGGCTTGCGGGAGATCGAGAGGCGGTCTTCGGGGTAGGTGATCCCGATCCGGACGCCCGGCGCCGCTCGGGCGAGCGAGCGCAGGGTCGGGACATGGACGCCGCTGACGACGGTTCGGGCTTCGAGGCCGTGCCGCACGATCGCGGCGCCGAGCTCGTCCAGCCTTGTCCGCAGCTTGAGGTCGACGTGCAGGCCGACCTCGGGTGCCTCCTCGACGAAGAACGCGAGCGCCTCGTCGAGCGTCGGCAGCTCCGGAGCGACCTCCCGGAGCTCCGCCAGCGTCCTGTTCCGCACCCTGCCTACGGCCCTGCCGTGACTCACCTCGTCGAGATGATCCGAGTGAGCGAGCACGAGCGGGCCGCGCAGCAGATCGAGCACGTCGAACTCGATCAGGTCGACGCCGACGTCGACCGCCGCACGGAACGAGCGCAGGGTGTTCTCGGGAGCAAGGGTCGCCGCGCCCCGATGCCCGATTCGGAGCACGCCTCCCGTCGGACGGTGGAGCTCGATCACGAGGCGCTCCGGGGAGGCGCGCCGACCCGGCGCACCCACCACCAGGCGGCAAGCCCGACCACGACGGCCTGCACGACGACGATTCCCGCCGCGAGCTTCGCCGTGTCCTGCCAGAACACCTCGGGATAGATCCGCAGCAGCGTGTCGGTGTCCGAGAAGCGCCAGCTCGAGCCGCTGAAGAAGACCTCGTGGAAGCGGAGGAAGAACCCGTCGAAGCCGAGCAGGATCACGGGCACGGCGAGCGCTGCGATCGCGAGCGTCGCGATCGCTCCCGCGAGGATGCCGCGGGGGACGACCAGGCGCCACCGCCGCGACCGATAGAACGCGACTGCGAGCCCGAGCAGGAGAACGAGCACGACGAGCTGGGCGCGGAACGCCGCTCCGAGGCGCTCGCGGACGTCACTCATGTGGCGCAGCTCACGGTCGTCGAAGGCCTTCGTCCCGTCCGGCAGCTTCGCGCGCTCGAGCAGCGGGACACCCTCGCTGCCCGGGAGGATCGAGTGGAGCCCGACGAGCGCCAGCCGGAGGCGCTGCGGCGTCGTCAGCCCGTAGGCGTCGGCCGGGAGCCCCTGGCGCTCGATCTCGTGCCGGACGAAGCGGTCGGTGGCGAGCAGCCGGAACGCGTTGACGATGAAGATCGGTGTCACGGTGAGCGCGATCAGGACGACGCCGACGCACGGGCGCAACGGATCGACGGGCGCCCGGCGAGGTCTGGCTCAGAGGCCGAAGAGCGATTGGATCTCGTGCCAGATCGTGACGGAGAGCGCCACGCTCGCGACGAGAAGAAGGAGCAGGACGAGCCAGAAGCGAATCCCGGCGCGTCGCGTGCGCTTGCGGTGCTCGATCCGCGCTTTCCGCCGGGCACGATGCAGGCGCACCGTGTCGCGGACGCGCTCGTGATCGACGACCGGGACGTCGTCCGGTTCCAGCTCACGCAACGGTTGGGCCACACACGAAGTCTAGAGGCTTGATGCGGACTCGACCTGCGCGATGCTCCATACTATGCAGCCGATGGGCTTCCCCGATCGAGACTTCCCCGGCGGATCCGTGCTCGAGCGCGGAATCATCGGCATCGGCGACCGTCTCGCCCTGCTCTCGGGCCTCGTCCTCGCCGTCTCGTCGTTCACCGGTTGGTACTCCGGCCCGGGTGAGGGCGTCAAGGTGTCCGTCACCGGCTGGGACACCGGGATCGCGGGCAAGTCGGTGTTCTTCATCGGCCTCGCCGTCGTCGTGGTCGTCGTCCTCCGCGAGGTCGGCGTTCAGATGCCCGCGACCGTGCCGGAGAGCCTGCTGACGATCGCGCTCGGGGCGATCGCGACGATCATCGTGCTCGTCCGCGTGATCTCGATCCCGGACGACTTCTTCTTCGCGGGCCGGGGCGTCGGGATCTGGATCAGCCTCGTGGCGGCGATCGGCGTCATCGTCGCCGGCCTTCTCCAGGCCTCCGAAGAGCTCTGAGCGCCTGTGCGAGGTCGTCGTCCCTCCGGCTGCTGCGGCACCGGCTCGAGCGTCCGAACGTAGGTCTGCGTGTCCGGAGAGGGAGGGCCGTCGTTCAGCGCCTGGCCGAGCGCGACACCGACGGCGAAGATCAGGACGACGAGCCCGGCGACGAGTGCGCGACGCGGCCAGGGGCTACGGCGGGGCGGACGGCGGCGGGGGGCGCTTTCGCTCATGGGGTGTAGTCAACAGCTCCCCGCGCATACATGTAGAACGCAGCGTCGCCGACCATCGAGACCGACCGTGCCCAGCCGGGCGTGGCGGCGTGCTCCTCCACGACCTGGAGGATCCATGCGTCGGAGCCTCTGTAGGCGTCCGCGAGCTTCGTGAGCGTGAACGTGCCGCCGACGCGGCGGCGCAGCTCCGCCAGGATCAGCTCGAGCTGGCTGCGAAGGCGTTCTGCCTGAACCTCGTCCCGGCAGGCGAGCTCGAAGCGGCGGTTGCCGTCCTCCCAGTCACGACGCGCGCCTTCGAGGCCGGTGCTCACGATGCCATCGCCTCCGGCGTGGCCGAGCAGCACCGGTGCGGCGGATACGGCTCGGGGATCTCGGCCAGCATGCGCGCGCCGAGCCCGTAGCTCGGCTGCGCGAGGGCGAACGCGACGTGGGCGTGCAGGCACTTGAGCTGGCCGGGGTTGCGGGAGCCGCCAATCCCGGCGTCGAGCGATGCCCCGTGGTCGACCCCCGTCCTGCCCGCCGCGAGCTCGCGGCGAACCCGCTGCTGGACCGCCGTGGCGTCGACGAGGTCGGCGCGCAGCGCAGGGCTCGCCGCGACGGCGGCGCTCCAACGCTCGACGCCGCCGGCCGCCTCGAGCCGGGAGACGGCGGCAACGAGATGACGGGCAGGTGAGGTAGTAGGTCGTGGGGAAGGGGGCGCCTTCGCCGTCGTACGGCTCCTGCTCGGTCACGGCAGGGAGGCCGTACGGGCAGCGAGCGGCGACCCGGCGGAACGCTCGGGGGCGCCGGCCGATCTGGCGCTCGACGGCGTCGCGATCATCCTCCACGCGCTAGAGCTTACGGCGTCGAGGCAGGGTGGCTGCGCTGCCAGGCGGCGATGCCCTTGACGATGAAGAGCCGCTCGCCCGGCTTGACGTACCCGATCCGCCTCGCCTCTCGGGCGAGAGCTGCGTCGCTCCTCGTGCGCTCGAGCCGGCGCTCGAGGCGTGCCTTCTCGGCGCGCAGGGCGACGACCTGCGCTCGGCGCGCGCCGAGCTCGTTCCGCGTCTGCAGGTAGCTCGCGATCGGCCGGTAGTAGAGGAACGCCATCACGATGAAGACGGCGACCGGGAGGAGGATGCGGAGGCGGCGCCGCTTGCGGCGCGGCTCGTTCTCTTTCGTTGGGCGGGCCACCCGTGCTTCTTCGCTGGTGGAGCGGTGAACTCCTCCGACCGGTCAAGGGTTTGCCGGCGAAGCCGGCCCGTCAGGGTCGCGCGAAGCGGCAGCAAGCATCGACGAAATCCCCTCGGTCAGGCGATATCGACCTTGATCACGTTCGTGGAGCCCGGGATGTTCACGGCGGTGCCGGCGGTGATCACGACGCGGTCGCCCGTGTTGACGATCCCGCTCTGGCGGGCGATTCCAACCGCGCGGTCCCAGAGGTCTTCGACATCGTCCGTGGGGTCGATCTCGACTGGGGTGACACCCCACTCGAGCGCCATCTGTCGCAGCGAGTAGGCCTGATGGGTGACGGCGATGATCGGCCGGCGCGGACGCAGGCGCGCAACGGCCGACGCGGTGCGGCCCGTGAAGGTCGGCACGATGATCGCCTTCGCCTCGAGCGCCTCGGCGATGTCACAGGCGGCGTTCGACATGGCCTGGCCGATCGTCGGCGCATCCGACGCCTGCGGAATCTCGTGGCGGTAGTCGAGGCTCGGCTCGACCGCGCAGGCGATGCGGTGCATCACCTCGACGGCCTCGATCGGGAACTCGCCCATCGCGGTCTCGCCCGAGAGCATGATCGCGGAGGTGCCGTCGAGGATCGCGTTCGCGACGTCGGAGGCCTCCGCGCGGGTGGGCTCGGTCTGGTGGATCATCGACTCGAGCATCTGGGTCGCGGTGATCACGGGCCGGCCGCGCTCGAGCGCGCGGGCGATGATCCGCTTCTGCAGGAGCGGCACGTCCGCGGTGCCGATCTCGACGCCGAGATCGCCGCGGGCGACCATGACGGCGTCCGACTCGGCGAGGATCTCGTCGAGGGCGGCGATCGCCTCGGCCTTCTCGATCTTGGCGATCACGTGCGCCGTCGAGCCGCGGGCTTCGATCAGGGTCCGCAGCGCGCGAACGTCGGAGGCCGAGCGCACGAACGAGAGGGCGACGAAGTCGACCCCGAGCTCCATGGCGAACTCGAGGTCGTCGAGGTCCTTGCGCGTGATCGACGGAATCGGCAGCGGCACGCCGGGCAGGTTGACGCCCTTGTGCGAGCTGACGACCCCTCCGGTGATCACCTCGCAGCGGGCCCGTCCACGCTCCACCGCCTGGACCCTGAGCCTGACGTGACCGTCGTCGATCAGCACGTCGTTGCCGACCTGGAGGACCTGGCCGAGGACGGCAGGGCTGATCGGGAGGTCGCCGTCCTGCACGGCGTCCTCGCCCGCGATCACGAGGGTCGCGCCGCGCATCAGCGTGATCGGGGCCTCGAGGTCGCCGACGCGGAGCTTCGGGCCCTGGAGGTCGGCGATCAGTGCGATCGGACGGCCCGCCGCTGCCTCGGCCTCGCGCACGCGGGAAGCGTGCATCCGGTGATCGTCGTGGGTGCCGTGCGACATGTTGAGCCGCGCGCCGTCCATGCCGGCCTCGATCAGCGCCGCAATGCGCTCGGGTGACGACGACGCCGGCCCGATCGTGGCGACGATCTTCGTGCGCCGGACGTGCGCGCTCATGCGCCTCGCCCCGCGCGGGGGAACGCATCCCAGCCGGGGAAGGCCGCCTGCTCGCCGAGCTGATCCTCGATCCGCAGCAGCTGGTTGTACTTGGCGGTGCGGTCGGAGCGCGCCGGAGCGCCCGTCTTGATCTGACCGCTGCCCGTCGCGACCGCGATGTCGGCGATCGTCGCATCTTCGGTCTCGCCCGACCGGTGCGAGATGACCGTGGCGTAGCCGCTGCGCTGGGCGAGCTCGATCGCGTCGAGCGTCTCGGTGAGCGAGCCGATCTGGTTGACCTTCACGAGGATCGCGTTCGCGACCTTCTCCGCGATCCCGCGTGCGAGGAAGTCGACGTTCGTGACGAAGAGGTCGTCGCCGACGAGCTGGATCCTGCCGCCGAGGCGATCGGTCAGCGTCTGCCAGGTGGCCCAGTCGTTCTCGGCCAATCCGTCCTCGATCGACACGATCGGGAAACGGTCGGCGAGGTCGGCCCAGAGGTCGATCATGCCCGAGCCGTCGAGGGTGCCGCCCTGCCGCTCGAGCACGTACGCCCCGTCCTCGTAGAGCTCGCTCGTCGCGGGGTCGAGCGCGATCGCCACCCTGTCGCGATGACCGGCCCGCTCGGCCGCCTCGAGAATCGCCTCGCAGGTGTCGTAGGCCGAGCCGAGATCCGGCGCGAAGCCACCCTCGTCGCCGACGCTCGTCGAGAGACCACGCTCCGTCAGCAGTGCCTTCAGCGAGTGATAGCACTCGACGCCGATGCGGAGGGCCTCGGAGAACGTGTCGGCGCCGGCCGGCACGAGCATGAATTCCTGGAAGTCGAGCGAGTTCTGAGCGTGGGCGCCGCCGTTGATCACGTTCATCATCGGCACCGGGAGGACGTGCGCGTTGGTGCCCCCGATCCAGCGGTAGAGCGGCACCTCCGCCTCGGCCGCAGCCGCCTTCGCGACCGCCAGCGAGACACCGAGGATGGCGTTGGCGCCGAGGCGCGCCTTGGTGGGCGTTCCGTCGAGGTCGATCATCGCGAGGTCGATCTCGCGCTGGTCGCGCGCGTCCATGCCGACGATCCGGCCTGCGATCTCGCCGTTGACGTGCGCGACGGCCCGGGTGACGCCCTTGCCGGCCCAGGCGTCGCCTCCGTCGCGGAGCTCGACGGCCTCGTGCTCGCCGGTCGACGCTCCCGACGGCACGGCGGCGCCTCCGAAGGCTCCCGATTCGAGCCCGACCTCGACCTCGACGGTGGGATTGCCGCGCGAGTCGAGCACCTGGCGGGCATGGAGATGGACGATGGAGCTCACGGTCGGAAGCCTAATGGATTAATCGACCCGTCGAACAAATCAAGCCTCGGCGGTCGAGGCGAGGCGCCTCTTGGCCTCGCTATACCAGTGCTCTTGCGCCTCGATGTCGAGCTCGACCCACGTCTGGCCGGCCTCGGCGGCAAGCTGCTCGGCGAGCTCGACGCGAGCGACGAAGCGCGCGCTCGTAGAGCGGAGGGCGAGCTCCGGGTCGACATTCACGAGCCGTGCCACGTTGACGACCGTGAACAGCAGGTCGCCGAGCTCGGCGAACACGCGTGGGTCGGGCTCGGTCTCTGGCGCCGGCCGGCCCGTGCGCTCGAGCTCGACCTCGAGCTCGCGCGAGCTCCTCGCGCATCTTGGCGAGCGGCGCCGTCGATGCCGGGCCAGTCGAAACCGACCGCTGCCGCCCGACGCTGCACCTTGCGCGCGTGCAGCAGCCCGGGCAGCGACTCGGGCACGTCGTGGAAGACGCCCGAGCGGCCTTCCTGCTCGGTCTTGATCGCCTCCCAGCGCTCGCGCACCCGGCCGGGAGAGTCGGCCACCGCGTCGCCGAAGACATGCGGATGGCGCCGCACGAGCTTCGCGTGCACGGCGCGGGCGACGGCCTCGAGATCGCCCTGTCCCTGCTCCTCGAGGAGCTGCGCGAGGAAGTACGTCTGGAAGAGGAGATCTCCGAGCTCGTCGAGGAGCTTCGCCGGGTCGTCGGCGTACGCTGCCTCGGCGACCTCGTACGCCTCCTCGACCGTGTGCGGCACGATCGTCCGTGCGGTCTGCTCCCTGTCCCAGGGGCAGTCGCGCCGCAGCCGCTTCGTCAGCTCTTGCAGGTCGACGAGCGCCTCGGCGAGCCGCTCGTCACGCCGGTTCCGGCACGGCGATCAGCCGGTGGTGGTCGCCGACGTGTCGGTCGCTGCGGCGGGCGGGGCGAACCCGGTCGCGTAGTTGACCTTCTTGGCGAAGAACGCCTTGGTGTCGTTCGTCCACTTGGTGATCGCGTCCGTCTTCGCCTTGTCGAGGAGCGTCGCCTGGATCGCCGGCTTCGCGTCCTTGAGCGGGGTCACCTTCGCCGGCTTGATGCCGGAGATCGGCTGGATCACGTGGTAGCCGTACTCGCGTCTTGACCGGCCGCGAGATCGTGTTGGTCGAGAGCAGGAAGGCGGTGGTGTCGAACGGGGCGACCGTCTGGCCGCGGATGATCGTGAGCTTGCCGCCGTTGTCCTTCGAGCCTGGATCTGCGAGTACTTCTTCGCGAGGGCCGCGAAGTTCGCGCCGGCCTTGAGCTGGTTGTAGATATCGTTCGCCTGCGCCTTCGTCTTGACGAGGATGTGGCGCACGTCGCGGCTCTCGGCCTGCGAGTACTGGGCTCTTGTTCTCCGTGTAGTACTTCGCGATGTCGGCGTCGCTGACCGTTGCGTCCTTCGTCACCGAGTCGTAGATCTTCTCGGAGAGGAGCTGCGCCCGGATCTCGCCGCGGAGGCTCTCGGTCGTGTAGCCCTGATCCTTCAGCTGCTTGTCGAGCTTCGCCTGGCTGCCACCGAACGACTGCTTCTTGACCTGGTCGATGCGGTCGTCGATCTCCTTGTCCGTCACGGTCAGCTTGAGGTCCTCGCCGCGGTTGTCGTACTCGGCGCGCTGGACGAGGAATGCGACCGCCTGCGTCTGCAGCGACTGGTACTCGGCCGTGCCCGCCTTCGGGAATGCCCGCTTCTGGGTCTTGTAGGTCGCCTTCGCGCGGGCGATGAGCCCCTCCAGCTGCGCCTTCGTGACCGGCGTGCCGTCGACGACGGCAACGGCGTCGCGCGGGACGCTCGAGCTGCTGCTGCCGCAGGCGGTCGCGACGACCACGACGAGGGCGACGAGGGCAGCAGCAGCAATACGGGTGGGCTTCATGTGAAGGAGGCTCTCTTGTAGGCGTGGCAGAAAGTGACGGTGAATGTATAGACGAGGGTGCGTTAATTCGCAGTTGCGATCTGTTGGGATTCGTCGACTCGCTCCGCAAAACGCCGCTTTCAGGCGGCCGAACGCGCCGCGACTATAGCATCGGCAAGACCCAGCGCCCCCTTGAGATCGTCGGTGCGGAGGCTCACCTCGCGCTTCGCCTGCGTGTAGACGAGCGTGTCGGCAACGGCGCGTAGCGCCCGCAGCTCGTCCGAGCCGAGGGCCAGCGGGCCGACTGTCGCACGGCCACCGCGATAGACGAGGTAGTCGGCGCCGATCAGCGCGAGCTTCAGCTTCGCCTCCTGGATCGCGAACAGGTTCTCGACGGGCTCGGGCAGCGGGCCGTAGCGGTCCTCGACCCCAGCCCGGAGCTCGCGCAGCTCGTCGTCGTGCTCGACGAGCGCGAGCCGGCGGTGCATGTCGATCTTGAGAGCCTCGGAGGAGACGTACGAGGCCGGGATGAAGGCGTCGACCCGCGCGTCGACGCGCACCGGGCGAACGGCGGCGCGGGCCTGGCCGGAGAGCTCCGCGACGGCCTCGTTGAGCATCTCGACGTAGAGCTCGAAGCCGAGCGCCGCGACATGGCCGGACTGCTCGGCCCCGAGGAGGTCGCCGGCGCCGCGGATCTCGAGGTCGCGCATCGCGATCTGGAAGCCGGCGCCGAGCTCCGTGTGGTCGGCCAGCGTCGCGAGCCGGGCGCGGGCCTCCGGCGTCAGCTCACTCGCATCCGGGTAGAAGAGGTACGCGTGCGCCGTGACGTCCGAGCGGCCCACGCGCCCGCGGATCTGGTAGAGCTGGCTCAGCCCGAGCGCGTCGGCCCGCTCCACGATGAGCGTGTTCGCCTGCGGGATGTCGATCCCGGATTCGATGATCGTCGTCGAGACGAGCACGTCGGCGTCGCCGGCGAGGAAGGCGTGCATGCGCTCCTCGAGGTCGCGCTCGCCCATCTGGCCGTGGGCGACGAGGAACCGGAGGCCCGGGACAGAGCTGGCGGAGCTTCTCGCCCACCTCCTCGATCGTCTCGACGCGGTTGTGGAGGTAGAACGCCTGGCCGCCACGCGCATGCTCGCGCTCGAGCGCGACCTTGATCGTCTCCTCGTCGTACTCCCCCACGTTCGTCCTGATCGGCCGGCGACCCTCGGGCGGTGTCTCGATGATCGAGATGTCGCGGAGCCCCGAGAGCGACATGTGGAGCGTCCGCGGGATCGGCGTCGCGGAGAGCGCGAGCACGTCGACCTCGAGCCGCAGCGAGCGGAGCAGCTCCTTCTGGGCGACACCGAAGCGCTGCTCCTCGTCGAGGATGACGAGGCCGAGCTCCTTGGGGATCACGTCGCGCGAGAGGACGCGGTGCGTGCCGACGAGGACGTCGACCTTGCCGGCGGCGAAGTCGGCGAGCACCTGCTTCGTCTCTGCCGGCTTGCGGAACCGCGAGACCATCTCGACGTTGAGCGGGAAGTCGCGGAAGCGCTCGCGGAACGTGTTCCAGTGCTGCTCGGCGAGGATCGTCGTCGGGCAGAGCACGAGCACCTGCCGGCCGTTGACGGCGACGGCGAACGCCGCGCGGACGGCGACCTCCGTCTTGCCGAAGCCGACGTCGCCGCAGACGAGCCTGTCCATCGGCCGTGTCGACTCGAGGTCCTCCTTGACGGCCTCGATCGCCCGGGCCTGGTCGTCGGTCTCCCGGTACGGGAACGACGCCTCCAGGCGCTCGAGCCACTCGTTCGAGAGATCGAAGCTCGCGCCCTCGGCGCGCTGGCGCTGCGCATAGAGCGCGAGCAGCTCGCCCGCGAGCTCCCGCACCGACTCGCGGGCGCGGCTCTTGAGGTTCTGCCACGCCTTGCCGCCGAGCTTGGAGAGCGCGGGCGCCTTCGCGTCGGCGCCGATGTAGCGCGAGAGCTTGCCGAGCTGCTCGTGCGGGACGTAGAGCCGGTCGTCGCCGCGGAACGCGAGGAAGAGGTAGTCGCGCGTGACCCCGGCGACCTCCTTCGTCTCGAAGCCGAGGAGCTTGCCGACGCCGTGGTCCTCGTGGACGACGTAGTCGCCGATGCGAAGGTCGGCGAACGACGCGAGCGCCCGGCCGAGCCGCGCGTCGGCGCGCGGCGGCCGCTTGCGGAACACCTGCGTGTCGGGGAGCAGGACGAGGCTCGAGCTCACGCCAGACGAACCCGCGCCGCGCCGGCGAGACGGCGAACCGCACGCTTGCCTCGCGCGGCAGGGGAGCGCCGTCCGCGAGGATCGTGCTCTCGACCTTCCGCAGCAGGCCGCCCTGGCGCTGCGCCTCGCCGCGGTGCGGGAACGTGACGACGACGCGGTTGCCGGAGCGGACGAATCCGGCCAGCTCGTTCTCGGCCTCGGCCAGGCCGCGGGCCGCGATCGCCGGCCGTTGAGCCTCGAACTGGAATGCCTGCCCGCGCGGGAAGGGGTCGAGCTCGGTGGCGCCGTCGAGCGCGACCGGCGTCAAGCCCTTCCTCGTCCCAGACCGCTCGCACGTCGTCGGGCTGCCAGACGAAGTCCGGCGCGCGGTCGATCGGCGGGACGAGGTCGATGGGAATCGGCGGCCCACCGCCTTCCGACTCGGTCTCGCGCTCCCAGCCGTGTGGCACCTCGGGATCGATGCTCTCTCGGCGCCGCTCGGCGGCCGGGTAGACCCTCGCCTCGGTGATCGTGTGCAGCGCCCGTTGCGTGAAGGGGGAGAACGCACGCACCTGCTCGATCTCGTCCCCGAACAGCTCCACGCGCAGCGGCTCCCGGCCGGTGGACGGGAAGACGTCGACGATGCCGCCGCGCACGGCGAACTGGCCGCGGTCGTCGACGCGGTCGACCCGCTCGTAGCCGGCGCTCGAGAGAGCCGACGCGAGGCCGTCGAGGCCGGGCTCCGCGCCGACGTCGAGCCGCACGGGCTCGGGGCGGGCGGCCGGGAGGCGGCATTCCCTCGGCCAGGGCGGAGGCCGATGCGCAGACGAGACCGCCCGCAGCGAGGACGTCGAGAGCCCGCGCCCGCTCGCCGACGAGGTGCGGCGGCGGCTCGAGCCCGGATGCGTACGAGACGCCCCGGCTCGGGAGCAGGGCGACGCCGTCGGCACCGAGGAACCACGACGCGCCCTCGGCGGCGTCGCGCGCATCGGCGTCCTCGGGAAGGAGGATCGAGCAGCCCTCGCCCGAGCTCCTCGTGCAGCGCCGCGAGGACGAGCGGGAGCGCCGGCTCGGAGACGCGCGCCCGGCCGGGCAGCGCCTTCACGAAAGCCTGGAATCGCTCGATGCCGCGAGCTCCGCGACGAAGGCGTGGAGAGGAGTCTGGTCCATGCAAACGGCGGGAAACGAGGCCCCGCGGGGGCCTATCCTATAGGCCGCCGCCGGCGCCCAACGCCTCGTCCCCAACCTCCCCCAGGGGCACCCCCGTGCCCCTACAGGCACGCTAGCGGGCCAGCCGTGACGGAGGTGTGCCGCTCTGTGCCGGGTTCGTCACGTTTCATCCACAGACGTCGGAACGCGGAGCCGGCTGCACGGCACATGTCCTGCCCGGCCAGGCGAGGAGCGGCTGCCGGACGGGCCCTCGCCGCTCAGTTGAACGAGGCGCTGCGTCTCGTCGAGCCCTGCGACGACGAGCGACTCGACGGCGTCCGCGGCACGCGCGACGAGGCCAGCTGCATCGTCCTCGGGCGCGAACGGCGACAGGACGAAGTCGGCAACGTCGCGCGGGTCGCCGCGGCCGGGGCGGCCGACGCCGACACGCAACCGGAGGAACTCGGGCGTGCCGAGCCGTCCCCGCGATCGAGCGCAGGCCGTTGTGGCCGGCGAGACCGCCGCCGAGCCGGGCCTGGAGGCGGCCGACGTCGAGATCGACCTCGTCGTGGACGACGAGCAGGCCGTCGAGCGGCGCCTTGTAGAAGGCCGCGGCGGGCTGGACCGAACGGCCGGAGTCGTTCATGTACGTGTCGGGCTCGAGCAGCGCCGAGACGGCGGCCGTCGAGGCGGACCTCGGTGACGCGGCCGCTGAACTTGCTCTGAACGAGCCGTCGTGACGCCGTGCGAGCTCGTCGACGACCATGAAGCCGACGTTGTGGCGGTCACGCTCGTGCCGCCGGCCCGGGGTTCCGAGGCCGACGACGAGCAGGTCGAGCGTCGAGGCCGACTCGCCTCGACGGAAGAGCGGCAAGGATTACTCCTCGTCTGGAGCGGATCGTCTGCCTCGCCGCAGCGGCGGACTCCGCAGAAGCCTCGGCCGCAAGCGCCTCGTCCGCGGCCTCTTCGGCCTCGGTGAGCCCACGCGGGCTCGAGCAGTTTGCGATGACCGTCTCGGCGGGATCGTCGAGGAACGTGACACCGCTGACGGCAGGAACGTCCTGCAGCCGGAGCGTCTCGCCGAGCTCGAGGCTGCTGATGTCGACCTCGACGTGCTCCGGGATGTCCGCCGGCAACGCCTCGACGTTGAGCTCGCGAGCGACCTGCTGGACGACGCCGCCGACCTTCGCTCCGGGCGCCTCGCCGACGAGCTGCACGAGGACCGTCGCCTGGATCGGCTGGTCGAGCCGCACCTCGTGAAAGTCGACGTGCGTGATCGTGCCGCGGACCGGATGCTGCTGGTAGTCCTTGAGCACGGCGTGATGCGGGGTCTTCTGGCCCTCGATGACGACGTCGACGATCCCGTTGAGACCCGACGGGCCGGTCAGCGCGATGCGCAGCTCCCGCTCGCCGACGACGAAGGCCTTGTTCGCCTTGCCGTAGAGCACGCCCGGGATCAGTCCCTGACGCCGCAGGCGCTTGACGTTGCGGGTGCCGAGCTGATCGGCGCCGCGCTCCTTGACCTCGAGTGTGATTCTGTCCCCGGACACGGCGGCGAAGTGTAGCGCATGCCACTCGATCGGCCGTCCGACGACGCTTCGCGCATGCGTTTTCGGGTCGTCAGCGGCCGGGCCGCCCGGCGAAACCCGCACCCCTCAGGGGAGGATGGGTGCGGACGCCCTGGCTGGCCCGGCCGTCGATGGATTCGCCGGTCGCTCTGCCGCCCCTTCCGGGCGAGACCGGGCTTGAGAAGTCGCTCCGAGGTGCCGACACAAGGATTGAGTCGGCGGCGCTCTCAGGGGGTGCCGTCGACCCACGCGCCTGTCGCCGAAGGGCGACGCGCGTGCCGTGCTCATTCGACCCGCAGCAGCTCGTCGTCAATCGCGGCTTCAGCTCGATCCGGATCGACAGCATGCAGTCGACCCAACTCGAGCACCGCTTCCGGCTCCTCGCTGAGGAGCTTTCCGGTCTCGAGCTCGATCCTCGCCCGTTCCAGGGTGATTCTCGTCTCGTTCTCGCGGTAGATCGCGAGCATGGCCGCGGCGTCCGGGGTCAGCGAATGGACACGCGCCATGTCCGCGATCACCTCGTGCAACTGCGTCAAGCGCCTCGAGAGGCGAACGTGATCCGCCTCGAGAAGCGACACACGCTCGACGGGGCTCGGCGCAGTCCAAATGCGGCTCGCTGTACACACCCGGACGGTTCCCGCCGCGCGGTGATCCGAAACCCCAGCCGAGAAGCCGGGTCGAGGCCGGGCTCCAACCAGCTCCCTTTCTCGTCGAGCGACTAGACGAGGTGGTTCGCCGGACGCATGTCGTGTGAGGCCCGGGGCCGCATACCAGGCGGCCTCGGGTCACGCTCGATCGGGAGGGGTCTGCCGGACCGGTGCCCAGGTCGCCCGAAACATTCGTTCGCCACGTCTGGATCGGCCGTGGGGCTACGGCCAAGGGGAGAAATCCTCAGCCTGGCTCGAGCAGGAACCCAGTTTCGAGCGCGTGCGGATTCCCTCGAATCCGCGATTGGCTGTGGGCCGATGGCGCCCGATACAAGGGGCTCAACGTTCCCATGAAACCGGAAGGGGATTCCAGATGCGGCACAATCACAACGGAGGTCGCGCCAAGCTCGCCCTTGCGACCATTCTCACGCTCGTCGCCGTCAGCCTCGTCGGCAGCCTCGACGGCGTCGGCGGCACCCTCGGACAATCTGAGGAACGCCGCCAAGTGTCTGTTCGGTGGCTGGCGCACCCTGCAGCCGAGCGCAGGCCACACGTTCACCAGCCTCCCCGCTTGTCTGATCTTCGCTCTGCGGGGATCACCGTTCTATGTCGCGCCGCCGTCAGGCGGTCAAGTGCGCCCCGCCGTCAGGCGAGCCAGGGCCAGTAGCGAGAGCCGATCCCGAGGGTCGCGGCGAGGAGTGTCGCCGCCGCGACCCGCGGGCCGGCCGCCTGGCGCCGACATGACGTCCATGCCTCTGGCCCCGCTGCGCCACGCCGCCCTCGAGTAGGCCCGACGGCATCCAAGGTCTGCTTCACGTGTCCTGACAAGGCCCTTCCGAAGGTGGTTCATGCCCTGACACGATGCAATCGACGACACATCGTTGGCGTGTCTGCCCGGATCGCTAGCCCGGTCCAGCAATGGGTCGCGGCCCGCCTGTCGTGCTTTCGGGTTCCCTTGGGGGAGGGGGACGAGACCAGCTGAGCAGGGACTCGACGTTGCGGCGGGCGGGGCCTGCTCGCGTCCCTGCCAATGGCGGTGTGTGAGGCGTTTCGACGGGCCGGGCATACAGAGGCCCGCCGGCACCGTGTCGGCCTGGCAGGGCTCGTCGCGTTGTCATCTGCCGCTCGCCGCGTGGAGTTCGCCGACGAAGCAGAGGCCGTCGAGCGCCGCATACTTGGAACGGTCGTGCCGGAACGGGTACCGAGCACCGCAAACGGCGCCAGCAGAGCCAAGCGTCCTAGAAGAGCTGGTTCTCGCCCGCGAAGAGCGCCGACACGGAATCGTCCGCGAACACGTTCACGATCGTCTCGGCGAGGATGTTCGCGACCGAGAGCACCTGGATGTTCGTCGCGGCTGCGCGCGCGGGTCGAGCGGGACGGTGTCGGTGACGACGAGCTTGTGGATCTCGCTGCCGGCGATCCGCTCGCAGCGCCTGGCCGTTGAAGAGCCCGTGGGTGGCGCAGGCGTACACCTTCGTCGCACCCGCTTCCTTGAGCGCCTGCGCACCTGCGACGAGCGTGCCGGCGGTGTCGATGATGTCGTCGATGATCACCGCCGTCTTGCCCTCGACGTCACCGATCACGGTCGTGACCTTGGCCTCGTTGTGCGCGGGCCGCACCTTGTTGAGGATGACGAGGTCTCCCGCCACCATCTCGGCGAACTTGCCCGCGATCTTCGCGTGGCCCGTGTCGGGCGAGACGACGGCGATGCCCTCGCCGAGGTTGAGGTCGCGAACGTACTTCGCAAACATCGGGATCGCCGTCATGTGGTCGACCGGGATCTCGAAGAAGCCCTGAACCTGGCCGGCGTGGAGGTCCATCGTCAGCACGCGGTCGGCCCCGGCCGTCTGGAGGAGGTCCGCCACGAGCTTGGCCGTGATCGGCTCGCGCGGGCGCGACTTCTTGTCCTGGCGGACGTAGAAGTACCAGGGGATCACGGCGGTGATGCGCTTGGCCGACGCGAGCTTGGCCGCGTTGATCATGATCAGGAGCTCCATCAGGTGCTGATCGACGGGCATCGACGCCGTCTGCACGATGAAGATGTCGGCGCCGCGGATCGAGTCCTCGTAGCGGCAGTAGGTCTCGCCGCTCGCGAAGGTCTTCAGCGTCACCTCGCCGAGCTCGCAGCCGATCTTCTCGCCGATCTTGTGCGCCAGCTCGGGGTTCGAGCGACCGGCGACGAGCATCAGGCGCTTGTTCGGCGCCATCCCGATCGCACGACCCACAACGGCGTCGGTCACCGGCAGATCGGGCACCCCGAGCCCGGGAAGCGTCTGCTCAACGGTCCCGCTTTCCACCGCGACCCTCCTTGATCGTCTGCCTCGGCGGGAATCCGACGAGAGCGTTGTCCGGGACATCCTCGGTGACGACCGTGCCGGCCGCCGTCCAGACATCGTCCCCCACCGTGACGGGGGCGACAAACATCGTGTCGACCGCGACGCGTGCGTCCCGACCGATCACCGTTCGCTTCTTTGGCACACCGGGATGGTGGTCGAAGTTCGCCGTGATCGATCCCGCGCCGATGTTCGTTCCAGCTCCGACCTCCGCGTCGCCGAAATAGCTGAGATGGGGAACCTTCGCGTCCTCTCCCAGTCGCGTGTTCTTGATCTCCACGAACGTGCCGGCCTTCGCCCGAGCACCTAGCACCGTACCGGGCCGAACGTAACAGAAGGGCCCGACGGTCGCGGCAGGTCCTATATCGGCATCGACGACGACCGCGTGAGGGCCGATCTCGGCGCCCTCGGCGACGCTCGTCGCGCCGCGGAGGATCGTGAAGGGGTGCACGACCGTGTCCGCGGCGAGCGCCACCGTGGGCTCGATCCATGTCGTCGACGGGATCGTCGATCGTGACGCCCGGCCAGCATGTGGGCGGTGTTGATCCGGTCCCGGAGAGCGGCCGCAGCCGCGGCGAGCTCGACCCGGGTGTTGACGCCCTCCGTCTCGTCGGGATCCGGCGCCACGTGGACGACGACGCGATGGCCGCCGCCGACGAGGTCTCGCACCGCGTCGGTCAGGTACAGCTCTCCCTGGGCATTGACCGGCTTCGAGCCGGTGGAGCGCCGGCCAGAGCAGGTCGCGCGCGGAAGACGTAGATCGAGGAGTTCGCCTCGCCGATCGCGAGCTGCTCGGGCGATGCGTCGGCCGCCTCGACGATCGACTCGAGATCGCCGTCTGCCGTTGCGAACGATGCGGCCGTAGCTGCGGATGTCGGCGGGCACGAACGAGAGGACGGTGGCGGCCGCGTCCTGCGAGCGATGGGTCTCGAGCAGCGAGCCGAGCAGCTCGCTCGTGAGCAGCGGCGTATCGCCCGAGAGGACGAGCACCTCGTCCGCACCGGAGACCGCCTGCTCGGCGCTCCGCACCGCGTCGCCCGTCCCGAGCGGCTGAGCCTGCACGGCGACGTCAGCCCCTCGAACTCGTCCGCGGTGTCCGGCGAGACGACCACCACGAGCGGGTCGGCGCCGAGCGGCCGTGCCGCCTCGACGATCCAGTCGACCATCCGCCTGCCGAGGATCGGATGCAGGTGCTTCGGGGTCGACGAGAGCATGCGTGTCCCCCGGCCTCCGGCCATCACAACGGCTGCGAGCTTGGGGCGGGATTCGGACACGGTCGTCACGTTGGCTGGGGCGCCAGGATTCGAACCTGGGATCACGGGACCAAAGCCCGTTGCCTTACCACTTGGCCACGCCCCAGTGAATCGGGACGCCGAGTGTACCCGGACGCCCGGTCGCCCCGGTTGGAGATCGGTCAGCGCCGGTCGAGGAGCAGCACCGTCAGCGCGACGGCGGCGAGCAGAGCGAGCGCGAGCACCGCCAGGACACCAACGAGCACGATGCCGACGGGCACGAGGACGACGATGAGCTGCGAGACAGCCGCCACCCACGAGACGGCGCGAACTCCTGGAGACGCATGATCACGCCCGACCCACACGTACAGCGCCAACGGCTACCGTCGCCGCCACGATCGCGACCCACCACGGCAGCACGCCGACAATGAGAAGCACTCCCTCGACGGCCGCGATCGCGCCCGCGACCTGGATCCGGCGGCGGCGCAGCCGACGGGTAAGCGGACGTCTCACCATGCTCGACGACGAAACCGGACATACCCATACGGTAGACACAGCGGAAGCACCCTGCGGCGCCTTCCGAGGAGCTCAGGCGGGGTGCGTGACCCGCGTCTCGCCCTGCGCGCGCAACGCCTGCGCCGCCTCGTCGGCAGCTGCGCGATCGTCGAAGAGGCCGTAGACGCAGGGGCCGGCGCCGCTGACGTCGGCTCGGAAGGCACCAAGCTCGCGGAGCCGCTCCGCGAGCGGAGAGCTCGCGAGATCGTTCGGCGGCAGCAGGGCGAGATCTCGAGCACTGCGGACGGCTGCGAGCGCACCGCGAAGCGCTTCGCGGCGCTCGCCATAGCCGTCGGCGCCGTTCCGGACGTCGAAGGCGCGGTAGACGTCTCGGGTCGACGTCTTGACGGCGTCCGCGGGAAGCAGAAGGACGACCGCGTAGTCGCCAGGCAGGTCGAGGGGGCGAGGCTGGAGCCGTCGCCGCCTCCGAGCTGCGCCCCGCTCGAGAGGAAGAACGGCACATCCGCCCCGATCGTCGCCGCAAGGGCGGCGAGGTCGGACGGCCCGAGCGGCTCCGGAAGCAGCTCGTTCGCGAGACGCAGAGCCACCGCCGCATCCGAGCTGCCGCCGCCGAGACCGGCGGCCACGGGGATCGCCTTCTCGATCTCGACGCTCCAGGCCGGCTCGATCCCGGCGCGCTGCGGCAAGCGCGGTCAGGGCTGCCGTGACGATGGTGTCGTCGAACCCGGTCACCGTCAGGCCCGGGCCGGGAGACACGCGGATGCGGTCGCGCGAGCGCAACCCGTTGCAAGACGGTCGAGACCTCGTGCTTGCCGTCCTCGCGCAGCGGCCCGACGACGAGCGCGAGGTTGATCTTCGCCGGAGCGTCGGCGCCGGTCATGCGATCAACCGCGCGAGCTCGAGGAACGCAGGTGGCGGCAGTGCCTCGGCACGCACGGCCGCGTCGTGCCCGAGCTCGGTGAGGGCCGCAACCGCTGCCTCCCGGGTCGTGACGCCGGAGAGCTGGAGGGAGTTCGCGAGCGTCTTGCGACGGTGGCCGAACGCCCCCTCGACGACACGCCGGATTCGCGCGAAGTCGTCGGGAAGCGGGAGCCGGCGGAAGGCGACGAGAGCGGAGTCGACGTTGGGCGGGGGCCGGAACACGGACCGGGAGACCGGGTGGAATCCCGTTCGCTCCGTCGCGAGCTGGAGGAGCACGGAGACGGCACCGTATGCCTTCGTCGAGGGGACGGCGAAGAAGCGATCGGCGACCTCGCGCTGCACCATCACGCACCAGAGCTCGATCGTCGGAAGGCCGTCGAGGCTCTCCGCGACGATCGGGGTGGCGATGTTGTAGGGCAGGTTCGCGACGAGCTTCGTCGCGGGCGGCTCCAGGCCGGCGAGATCGAGCCGCAGCGCGTCGCCCCAGTGGAGCGAGACGTTGGGCCTCTCGGCAACAGAGCGGAGATGCGGCTCGAGCCGCCCGTCCAGCTCGACCGCGTGGACGTGGGCGCACTTGTCGGCGAGCACCCGCGTCAGCGTCCCGAGGCCAGGCCCGATCTCGAGCACGACGTCGGAGGGACCGAGCTCCGCGAGGCGCGCGATGACCCCGAGGATGTTGTCGTCGACAAGGAAGTGCTGCCCGAGCGACTTCTTCGGCGGCGGCCCACTCACGACGCGCGGGATGCCGAAGGCCGCGCTCGCGTTCCGGTCGATCAGCTGCTCGAGCGCGGCAACGTCCTCCCCCCGCGCCTGCGCCAGGACGGCGAGGGTGTGGAGGACGTTGGCCGGCTCGTTGCGCTTGCCGCGCACCGGCTGCGGCGCGAGGTACGGGCTGTCGGTCTCGGCGAGGATCCTGTCGGCCGGGACGCGGGCTGCCGCGGCGCGAAGCTCCGTCCGCCTTCGGATAGGTCACGTTCCCGGCGAACGAGACGTAGTAGCCGCGCTCGACCGCGGTGTCGAGCAGTCCGGGCATCGAGAAGCAGTGGAGGATGACGCGTGCCCGGGAACCCCGCGAGCACGGCCGCCGTGTCGCTGTCGGCGTCGCGGGTGTGGATCACGACGGGCAGCCCCGCCGTCGCGGCGCAGCTCGAGCTGGCCCTCGAACAGCGTGCGTTGTGCCGTCCCTGCGGCGCGAGGTCATGGAAGTAGTCGAGCCCGGTCTCCCCGACCGCGACCGCGCACGGGTGCTCGAGCAGCGTCGTCGAGCTCGTCGAGACGTGCCGCCTCGGCTCCGCCGGCCTGGTGCGGATCGATCCCGACGGCCGCATAGACACCTTCCTGCGCCTCGGCGATCGCAAGCGCCGCCCGACAGGATTCGATCCCCGTGCCGATCGTGACGATCCGCGTGACGCCGACGGCTCTGGCTCTCTCGACGAGGAACGCTGCGGGCTCCTCACAGCCGTCGAGGTGCGCGTGGGTGTCGATCACGCGCGGTCGGTCACGCCGAGGGCTCGTCGAGGCGGGGGAAGAGCGGCGGAGCCGCTTCGATCCCCGAGGTCTCGCCCGTGAGGCCGTACGCGACGAGCGACCAGTCGACGGCTTCGGCTGCCCGAGCGCGGCGAGGATTGCTGTCGCCGTCTCCGGGAGGTAGGCGGAGAGCGCGATCGCGACCGCGCGCAGCCCGTCGACGAGGTCGTAGAGCACCCGGTCGAGCTCCTCCGCACGCGCCTCGTCCTTGGCGAGCTGCCACGGCGCCGTCGTCTCGACCTCACGGTTGAGAGCGCGAACGACCTCCCAGATGCGCTCCAACGCTCCCGTGATGTCGAAGGCGTCGAGTCGCGCCGCGACGTCGTCGCGCAAGCGGCGCCGAGCGCCGCGGCGACCGCGCCGTCGGGCGACGGAGCGGCACGAAGCGTGCCGCCGCGATAGCGGGCGACCATCGCGGTCGTCCGCGAGAGCAGGTTGCCGAGGTCGTTGCCGAGCTCGCGCTCGTAGCGCTCGTGGATGCCCGACGAGCGAGGCTGCGCCGTCCTGGCCGAACGAGACGGCCCGCGCGCACCAGAACCGCACCGGGTCGGTGCCGTAGACGTCGAGCAGGTCGAGCGGATCGACGGCGTTGCCGAGCGACTTCGAGATCTTCCGGTCGTCGAGGAGCAGGTACCCGTGCACGAAGAGCTGGTGCGGCGGGTCGTACCCCGCGGCCAGCAGCATCGCCGGCCAGTAGACGCAGTGGAACCGGAGGATGTCCTTCGCCGAGCAGGTGCCTGACCGCCGGCCAGAACGTGTCGAGCAGGTCCTCGCCCGGGCGGGCGTAGGTGAGCGCGCTCAGGTAGTTGACGAGCGCGTCTGCCCAGACGTAGGCGACCGAATCCGGATCCCACGGGATCGGGATCCCCCACGTCTGCCCGGCTCGGCTGATCGAGAAGTCCTGCAGCCCGCCCTCGATGAAGCTCCGCGCCTCGTTCGCCCGGAAACCGGGTTGTACGAACTCGGCGCGCTCGAAGAGCTCGAGCAGCTGCGGCCCGAACGACGAGAGCCGGAAGAACCAGTTGCGCTCCTCGATCCATTCCGGCTCTCGGTCGTGCTCCGGGCATTTCCCGTCGACCAGATCAGCTTCCGTCTTGAATGCCTCACAGCCGACGCAGTACAGGCCTGCGTAGATGTCCTGATAGACGTGTCCGTTGTCGTACAGCTTCTGCAGGAATCCCTGGACGAAGCGCTTGTGCTCGTCATCGCTCGTCCGGATGAAGAAGTCGTTCGACGCATTCAGCCGTTCCGGGAGCTCACGCCAGGCGTCCACGATCTGATCGGCATAGTCCTGCGGCGACAGGCCCTGTTCCGCCGCGACCCGGGCGACCTTCGCCGCGTGCTCGTCGACGCCGGTCAGGAAGAACGTGTCGGCGCCACGCTGGCGCTGGTTGCGGGCCAGGATGTCCGCTGCGATCGTCGTGTACGCATGCCCGATGTGCGGGGTCGAGTTCACGTAGTAGATCGGCGTCGTGACGTAGAAGCGCTCCATACCTATTGATTCTACGGAGGGGCGCCAGCAGCAACCCTGCGCCTCCGATCCCGACGACGAGCAGAACGGCGGCCGCGAGGAGCAGCCGCGCGATCAGGGGCGTCCTGTTCCAGGCCGCGGTGAGCCCGGACTCCGGCTCCACGCCGCCCGCCGCCGAGACACGCGCATCACTGCGTCTGTCCGCTTTGGACGGCGCGGGTCCCGGCAGCCCGTGTTCGAGCCGATGGGTCGCCCGGCGGTGCGTCGCTCGAGTCGGGGAGGTTGCCGGAGTCGACGCGGACGCCGGCTCCGGACGCGAGACTGCGGCGACCGGGATCGCCGCGCACGGCCGACGTCGACGCCGAGGCCACGGTCGCCGGCCGTGACGGCGCCGTCGATCGCCACAGCGGCGCGTGAAGCCGCCTCCTTCGGCGGAGCCTGCGCCGCATGTCGAGCGACCGTCGGGTGGTCACCTCGACCGAGGCTCGACGCGGCACCGGTGCTCGAAACGGCTTGGGGCCGGGCCGGGACAGGCGCCGGGGCCCGAGGTGCCTGGGCCGCGCCGGTGGCACGCACGGGCGCGACGGCCGTGGGCGCGCCGGGCGCCGGCAGCCCCGTCGCGGACGGTTCTCCACCGGGTACAGGACCGCGGACGTCGGCGACGACCCCAGGCGCTGGAGCTGCACCGGCGACGGGGGCAGGTGCCGGAGCAGGCGCGCCGACCGGCGCCGGTGGCGCCGGCGGTGGCGCCGCAGCGCGTGGAGGCAGGAGCGTCGCCGGGTCGACGTAGCCGTCCGCCGCGGACGAGATCCGGACACCGAGGTGGACGTAGGGCGCCGGCCATTCGACGTCGCCACTGCCTCCGGCGATTCCCACGGCGTCGCCTTCGGAGACGGTTGCGCCCTTCTCGACGCCGATCTCGCCGAGGTGCGTGAGAGAGACGGCGTAGCCGTCGAGTTGGATCGTCACGGTACGACCCGAGGATGGGACGACACCCGCGAACGAGACGACCCCCGACGCGGGCGCCCGGACGGATTCACCAGCATCCCCGGCGACGTCGATACCCCTGTGCTGGCCGGCCGCGTACGCGTCGGGGCCGAGCGAGTAGGGGCGAAGCACGTCGCCGTGCAGCGGCCACGTCCAGGCCGATGCCGACGGAGCCAGGACAAGTACTGCGAGTACGGCCAACACTACGAAGAGCCGGCGCACGATGCACCTCCTGTTCCCAGATTTGACAACGATGATAGGAGGACTGTACTAGCGCCCTCGGACGTTGTCAAAAATGCCTACAGAGAGCGCTTGTAGAGCGCGTTGCGGGAGAGCCCGGTGAGTCGCGCAACGACGCCCGCAGCGACGCTGCGCTGCGACCCTGCGGCGACGAGCTCGACGACCGCCGCGACGGCGGCCTCCGCATCGGCCGTCCGCGTCGTCGGCCCGATCACGAGCGTCACCTCGCCCTTCGGCGGCGTCGGATAGCGCTCCGCAGCGACCGACGGCCGTGCTCGTCACGACCTCCTCGTAGATCTTCGTCAGCTCTCGGCACACGGCCACGCGCCGCTCCGGCTCGACGCCGGCCAGGCTCGTGAGCGTGGCCGCGAGCCGCTTCGGCGACTCGAACCCGACCGTCGGATGCTCCCAGTCGACGAGCTCCTGCCACAGCGCGGCGCGATCCCGCTCGGAGCGCGGGAAGTAGCCGACGAACCGGTACTGCTCGCCCGCGAGGCCACTGGCGACGAGCGCGGTCTCGACGGCCGACGCTCCCGGTAGCACCGTCACGGGGATCCCCGCCTCGAGCGCCGCGGCGACCAGCCTCGCGCCCGGGTCGTTGACGCCGGGCAGGCCGGCGTCGGAGACGAGCGCTATCCGCTCGCCCGCCTGCAGGCGCGGTATGAGATCCGCGATCCGGGCCGCTTCGTTGTGCTGGTGGTACGAGAGGAGCCGCGCCTCGATGCCGTGCCGCTCGAGGAGGACGCGGGTGTGACGTGTGTCCTCGCAGAGGACGGTGTCGGCGGCGGCGAGCTCGTCGAGAACGCGCAGGGTGACGTCGGCGAGGTTCCCGATCGGTGTCGCGCAAACCGCGAGCGGCACGCCTTACCGCACTCCGTCTAGCGCCTCGTAGGCGACGAGCGCCGCGCCGATCAGGCCCGCCTCGTCACCGAGCTCTGCCTCGACGATCTGCAGGGTCTCGTCGGCGGGCTGAATCGCCTCGGCGCGCGCAGCGATCCGCGCGGGCTCGAGCACGAGGTCGCCCGCCGCGGCACCGAAGCCGCCGCCGATGATGACCACGTCCGGATCGAAGATGTTCGCAAGCGACCCGATCGCGGCGCCCAGCAACCGGCCGATCTCTGCCAGCGCTTCGACCGCGGCGGCGTCGCCCGCGCCCGCGCGCTCGACGAGCACCTTCGCGTCGGCGCCAGGCCCGAAGAGAGCAGCCGCCGCCCGATCCGCCGCAAGCCCGGAGGCGTGAGCCTCGAGATGACCACGCCCGTGGCAGTTCCCCTGACAAGGCTGACCGCCCGCCACGACGACGACGTGCCCGAGCTCGGCCCAGCCGCGGTAGAGGTGATCGTCGATCACGACACCGCCGCCGACCCCGGTGCCGAGCGTCAGCATGATCAGGTCCGACGCACCCCTCCCGGCCCCGAGCCGCCACTCGGCGAGGGCCGCCGCGTTTCCATCGTTTTCGACGCCTGCGGGCAGTCCGAATCGCTCGCGGGCGCGGTCGGGGAAGTGAACCTGGTGGAGCGGCAGGTTCACGGCGCGAAGCGCTACTCCGGTACGACGGTCGATGTTCAGCGGAACGCCGTATCCGATCGCGGCGGCTCCGTCCTCGAGCAGGTCCGCGACGACGACGTCGATCGCGTCGAGCACCTCCGCCTGTGTCCCGTCGGGCGTCGCGATCGCGATCGTGCGGCCGATCGTCCCGTCACGCGCAACGAGGCCGGCGAGGATCTTCGTCCCGCCGAGGTCGACCCCGATAACACGTTCTTCATCCACGTCGCGGCTACGATAACCGCCCGGATGCCCGAACAAGAGAAGCCCTACAGGGTGTACAAGGGCGGTCGGGCGAAGGGCAAGGTCCCGCTGCAGCGCCCCGCAGCCAACCGCGGCAAGAAATCCGGCGCAGGCGGGGCCGCGACGGCGCCGCGCCAACGCCGCGTTGGGCGGTGGGTGGTGCTCTCGCTGGTGATCCTCCTCGTCCTCGGCATCGTCTGGGGCGTCGCGAGCTACCTCTCGGTCTCGGAGGGCATCAAGGACGCAAACGCGCGCGTGCCGGCCGCCGTCGCAGGCGAGCTGAAGTCTCAGGACGGACTGCTGTCGTCGACTCCTACGACGATCCTCGTTCTCGGGACTGACGGAGGCACGCAGCCAGGCCGCGGGGACTCCCATCGGTCCGACTCCGTGATGCTGATTCGCACCGACCCGGGCAAGCACCGGCTCGCGTTCCTCTCGATCCCGCGCGATCTCCGCGTCGACATCCCCGGTCACGGGACGGCCAAGCTCAACGCCGCATCGCAGTACGGTGGCCCGGCGCTGACGCTGAAGACGGTGAAGGACCTGACCGGGCTCAGCGTCAATCACATCGCCGTGATCAACTTCGACCGGTTCAAGGAGCTGATCGACGCGGTCGGCGGCATCGACGTCGACGTGCCCCGTCCGATCGTCTCGAACAACTTCGACTGCCCGTACGCCAGCGATGCAAAGTGCGCGGAGTGGCAGGGCTGGCATTTCGGCAAGGGCGTGCAGCACATGAGCGGGCAGCGGGCGCTCATCTACTCGAGAATTCGCGAGAACCGGCTCGACCCGTCCGAGACCGATCTCGACCGGGCGCGCCGCCAGCAGCAGGTGTTTCAGGCCACGGCGAACAAGGTCACGTCGTTCGGAACCGCGCTCAAGCTGCCCTTCACCGGTGCCGGCATCGTCAAGCCGTTGGCGACCGATCTCACCGCGGCCCAGGTGCTCGAGCTCGGCTGGGCGTACTTCCGCGCGGACACGGGCCACGCGCTCCACTGTCGCCTCGGCGGCGAGCCCGGCACCGCGGACGGCCAGTCGGTCATCTTCGGATCGGAGGACAACGTGGCCACGATCGCCATGTTCACCGGTCGCTCCGCGCCACTCGCGCCGCAGAAGGGTCTCCCCTACGCCCCGGGTTGCACGGTCGGAGACCGTCGGCTGTGAGCCGCGCTCAGTCCGCGGCTGCGGTCTTCTTGTCGCCCGAGCCGGAGTCCTTCGCGGGCTCCTTCTTGTCGCCGCCCGAGTCGCTCTTCTCGCCCGAGCCGCCGCCGTCACCGTCCTTCGACGCGCTCTTGCGCGACCCCTTGCCGTAGTCGGTCGAGTAGAAGCCCGAGCCCTTGTAATGCACCGCGACCGGAAACAGCACCTTTTCGACCGGGCTCGCGCCGCAGACCTCGCAGCTCTCTGCCGGGGCGTCGCTCATCCGCTGGAAGAGCTCGAACTGGTGGCCGTTCGGGCAACGGTACTCGTAGATCGGCATCAGGGCGCCAATCTACCAGCGAAGATGCGGCCTCAAGGCCGATGACACAGACCGCCGAAGCCACCTCGGGCGCTCGCCCGTTCGCCGCCACGACGCGCGCGTTTCTCGACGCCCACGCGCTCTGGATCGGCGTCGGTGTGATCGCAGCCGCCGCCAGCGGGTTCCTGCTCCACCAGTTGATGGCCTGGCCGCCGCACGAGGACGAGACCCTCGCGCTCTTCGTCGGCCGCGACAGCCTCGGCGGGGTGGTCGAGCACGTCACCCGTGATCGCGGCGGCGCGCCGCTCCATTTCCTCTTCGCATACGGGGTGGCCCATCTCCACCTCGGCCTCGGCAGCCTCCGCCTCGTCTCGGCGGTGTTCGCCGTCGGCAGCCTGCCGCTGATCGCTCTCCTCGGACGGCGCCTCGCCGACCGCTGGACGGCCCTGATCGCGACGGCGCTCGCCGCCGGCAGCTGGGTGTTCCTCTTCCACGGGGTCTACGCCCGCATGTACAGCCTGTTCCTGTTCCTCTCGTTGCTCTCGTTCGTGCTGCTCCTCCGGGCGCTCGACCGCGGCACCTGGCGCTCCTGGAGCCTCTGGGGGCTGGCGATCCTGCTCGCCGTCGCCTCGCATCCCTACGGCGCGCTCGTGCTCGCCGCTCAAGGGGTATTCGTGCTTGCGGCACGGCGTGACCGGCTGCGGCAGGCGGTGATCGCCTTCGCGGCGGTTGCGGTCGCCGGCACGCCGTTCTGGCTCACGGACCTGGTTCTCGCGGGCCGCTTCGACGTCGGCGTGGGCGGCCACGGAGCGAAGCTCGGCGGCCCGTGGGCGATCGTCACGTACCTCTGGCAGACGGCGGGGGACTTCAGCACGGGTCACTGGCCCGTCCTCGTCATCGTTCTCCTCTTTGCGCTCGTCGGGCTCGTGACGGTGTCGAGCGAAGCCCGCGCGCTCGCTCTGTGCGTGGTCGGCGTCCCGGTGGCGGCGTTCCTTGCCGCCCGGCTGGGCGGCTCGACCTCGCCCGAATCGCGCCACCTCATCTTCGTCCTGCCGTTCTTCGCGATCCTCGTCGGCGGCGGGGATTCTTCGGGCCACGCGGCGGCGTCCCGCCGCCGCGATCGTGCTGACCGTCGTCCTCGTGTTCCTCGAGGTCGGCTGGGCGTGGCACCGCACGCCGCAGCTCTTCGAGTGGGAGCCCAACAAGCGACAGGCCACCCGCGCCGAGGCGGAGAGCTATCTCGCCGCAACGAGCCGGCCCGACGATCTCCTCTTTGGCTACGAGCCGCTCTTTCTCGGCGCCTGGGAGCGCAACGAGTCGTTCCCAGACGTCGTCATTCCACGCGCCGACGCGGTGCTGGCGCTGAAGACGCTCGAGCGGCAATCGAAGCCGCTCGGCCGTGGAGTGTGGATCCTCGACGCGAGCGAGCACAACAACCTCAAGCCCCGCCTCGAGATGGAGAATCGCGATCCAGGCCCGCCGGGGGTGTTCGAGACGCGCGTCTTCGGCCCGTTCCTCGTCATTCGCACGCGGAAGCCCGTGAAGACCGTCGACGCCTATCTGGCAGCGGCCGCGCGTGCGGAGCTGGACGGCCGTTCGCTCGGGATCGGCGACGCGGACATCAACATGCAGACGGTCGAGCTGGCCGATCGGGCTCTGCGCGGCTACGGGCCTTCGCTGCGCCTTCGTTCGCTCACCTCGCGGTAGCAGGGCGCGCTCTCGAACGCGCCGAGGCCGGTCGGCGCCTCGCGCTTCTGGCGCGGCGGCCGCAGGCGGCGGGCGGCCGCAGCGGCCGACGCGCCGATCAGGCCGCCGATCACGAGCGAGCGCAGCTTCCGGCTCCGGCTCCGGCTCCGGCTCTCGCTCGCCTCGTGCCATCAGCGATCGACCTGGCAGAGCGAAGCCGACCGGGCAGGCACGCGACGTCGCATGGGAAGATCGTAGGCGATGACGATCCTCTGTCTCGGCGACCTCGTGCTCGACGTGATCGTCCGGCTCGAGCAGCCGCTCGCCACCGGCGCCGACGCGACATCGAAGATCGTGCTCCGCCCGGGCGGCCAGGCTGCCAACGTCGCCGCCTGGATCGCTGCCCTCGGCGGCAGGCCCCGGTTCATCGGCAAGCGCGGCGCCGACGACGCGGGCGCTCTGGCCGCGTCACGCCTGGTCGACCTCGGAGTCGAGCTCGTCGGGCCGGTCGAGCCCGCGGGCAACGGCGTCATCGTCTCGCTCGTCGATCCCGCGGGCGAGCGGACGATGTGCCCCGACCGCGGAGTCGCCGCCGAGCTGCGCCCGGAGGAGATCGACGAGGCTTGGTTCGCGGACGCGGGGCACCTCCACGTCTCGGGATACGCTCTGCTCCGCGATCCGGTCAGGCTCGCCGCGATCCGGGCGATCGAGCTCGCGCGCACCCGCGGAATGCGGGTCAGCATCGACCTCTCGTCCTGGAGCGCGATCCGCGACTTCGGCGCAGACCGGTTCCGCGCCCAGCTGGCCGAGCTTGCGCCCGACGTCGTCTTCGCGAACGAGGAGGAGGACAGGATCGTCGGCGGCCCTCTGGCCGGGTGCCTCTGGATCGTCAAGCGCGGCGCCGCCGGGGCATCGTTCGACGGCGTCGAGCGCGCTCCGGCACGCGTCGAGGAGGTCGTCGACACGACCGGCGCGGGAGACGCCTTCGCGGCCGGCTGGCTCGTCGGCGGCCCCGACCTCGCTCTCGCGGCGGGCGCACGCTGCGTCAAGCTCGCCGGCTCGATGCCTGAGCTCCTCTCGCTAGGCTCGCGGTGATGCGCGACCTGATCCACGTCAGTGACGAGGTACAGACCGCGCTCGAGGAGGAGCGCGCGGTGGTGGCGCTCGAGACGACCCTCGTCGCGCACGGCTTCCCCGCTCCGGACGGCGTCGAGACGGGGCTCGCGAGCGAGGCCGAGGTGCGTGCGGCCGGTGCCGTGCCGGCCACGATCGGCGTCCTCGACGGACAGATCCGGATCGGCCTCGAACGGGCCGATCTGGAGCGGTTCACGCCGAGTGCTCGAAAGCTCGGCCCGCGCGACCTAGCGGTCTGCGCGGTGCAGGGCGCGGTCGGCGCCACCACGGTCGGCGGCACCCTGACGGCCGCCGCCGCGGTCGGGATCCGATTCATGGGCACCGGCGGACTTGGCGGCGTCCACCGCGGCTTCCCGACGCCGCCCGACGTCTCGGCCGACCTCGCCGCCGCTGCGCGCATCCCGGCCCTGATCGCATCGTCCGGCGTCAAGTCGCTCCTCGACGTGCCGGCCACCGTCGAGCTGCTCGAGACGCTCGGCGTTCCCGTGATCGGCTACCGCACCGACACGCTGCCGTTGTTCTACGACGCAGCAGGAGGGCCGCCCGTCTCCGCCCGCGCGGACGACGCAACCGAGCTCGCGCGGATCGCCGACGCACATTGGCGGCTCGGCGGCAACGCGCTCCTCGTCGGCCGCCCTCCCACCGAGAGCCTCGACGTCGCGCCGCTGATCGAGGAAGCCGTCGCCGCCGCGGAGCGAGACGGCATCCGCGGGCAGGCCGTGACGCCCTTCGTCCTCGCCTACCTGCACGAGCATTCGAACGGCGAGACCCGGCGGGTCAACCGCGACCTCATCGTCGCCAATGCAGGCCTTGCAGGCGAGATCGCCGCAGCCCACGCCGACCTCTAGAGAAGACCGATGAGTCTCTACGACAACGTCCGCGACCTGCCGCTCGTCATCGCCGGGTACGCCCTCGACGGGCTCGAGCAGCAGGTCTCGAGCGGCTTTCTCCGCAAGTCGACCGTGATCCGGCTCCACGGTGCCGGGGAGGAAGGTTGCGGCGAGGACGTCACGTACGAGGCGACAGAGCAGGATCTCGTGCAGGCGCAAGGCCCCGTCCTGCCGCTGGCCGGGACCTGGACGCTCGACTCGTTCTCGCAGCACCTCGCGACGCTGCCTCTCTTCGACCACGAGCCGGAGCAGCACGCCTACCTCGACTATCGCCGCTGGGGTTACGAGAGCGCGGCCCTCGACCTCGCCCTCCGGCAAGCAGGGCTGTCGCTCGGGGAGGCCGTGGGGAGGCCCGTGGAGCCACTCACGTTCGTCGTCTCGATGCGGCTCGGTGAGCCGGCGACGACGGACCGCCTGCGGGCCTGGCTCGAGCTCTACCCTACGCTCCGCTTCAAGCTCGACGCGACGGCCGACTGGTCGCGCGAGCTGATCGCCGAGCTGGAGGCGAGCGGCGCGGTCGACTCGGTCGACTTCAAGGGGCAGTACCACGGCACGAAGGTCGACACCAAGCCGGATCCGGAGCTCTACCAGCGCGTCGTCGAGGGGCTGCCAGGCGCCTGGCTGGAGGACCCGGCGCTGACACCGGAGACGGAGGCCGTCCTCGAGCCGCATCGTGACCGAATCACGTGGGATGCCGTGATCCACTCGGTCGCCGACATCGAGGCCCTGCGCTGGCCGCCGCGGACCGTAAACGTGAAGCCGTCGCGCTTCGGGTCGGTCGAGAGGCTATTCGCCGCCTATGACTACTGCGCTTCCCGAGGCATCGACGCGTACGGCGGCGGCCAGTTCGAGCTCGGCGTCGGGCGCGACCAGATCCAGCTACTCGCCGCGCTCTTCCACCCCGGGACGCCGAACGACGTCGCGCCGGGCGGCTTCAACGTCGAACCGCAGGCCGGGTTGCCTTCGAGCCCGCTCCCGGTCGTCGCACGGGCAACGGGGTTCGCGATCGCCGCCGACTGACCGCCGCAGGCTCTACGCCTCGAGCGAGGAGAGCAGGTCGTCCACCGAGACGAGCGGCAACGACTCGATCTTCGAGCTCCCCCGTGCGCCGAGCGCGACCGAGACCCTCGCGATCGTCAGGTCGTCGGGCGCCTCGACGACGTTGACGAAGTCGTACGCTCCGAGAGAGGCCCACTGGTGCAGGATCTTCGCGCCGAGCTCCTCGACGTCCTGGTTCACCTCGCGCAGGCGGGCCGGGTTCGAGTTGAGCGTCTGGACGCCCTTCTCCGTCAGGGTCGTCAACATCAGGTACAGCGCCACGGTGGCCTCCTCGGGGCGGTTTCGGTCGCGCGCAGCTTACTCTCTGGGCGACGGGGGCGCGAAGCGCAGGGCGAGCCGCTCCGCCCGCGTCGTCCCGACCCGGGCCGCCTGATCGACGTAGAGCAACGCCGCCCCGAAGAAGAGAACCGGGGAGAGCACGAGGCCGGCCAGGAACGCGGCGGCACGCTCCGAGTTGTCGGCGAAGCCCTGCAGCAGCAGTGAGATGACGATCTGCGTCACGAAGACGAGCATCGTCAGCGTCGCGAGCCCGCCCAGCGCGTGGACGTAGTCGGCACGGCCGAGGGCGAAGCCGCGCCGGATCGCATCTCTGACCCCGAGCGACTCCGCAATGGCCGCCGGCACGGCGAGGCCGACGAGCGCGAGCCATGCGAGCCCCGGCAGGATGAACAGCGCCGTCAGGAGCGGGAACGGCAGGTAGACGAGAGCCCCGGCGATGGCGGCGTTGACGGTGCTCCGCCGACGCAGGCTGACGCCGTTGACGACGGCCGAGGCGATCACGAATGACGCCGTCGCGGCGACCGCACCGGCGAACGGGACGACCGCGAGGGTCTGCGAGCGCGAGAACCCGGCCGCGACCGCGCTCAGGAACGCGGGCGGCAGGCCGATCACGATGCCCGCCTGCCAGTGCTCCCCGTAGAGCTTCAGCGTCTCGGCCACGAGTTGCCCGATCGTGCGGCTGACGGGAGGCAGGGGCGGCGGCAGCGGGCCGGTGGACTTCGGGTAGCGGGGTCGCGCCATGCGCGAGACGGTAGCGGCGGAATCGGGTTAGTCTGTCGCAACTGCAGCGACCGGCACAGATGTGAAAGGAGCTGGGTGGACGCACACCGCCCCGTGATTGGAGCCGATGTCGCAGCCGGGGCCGACGGCGGCCTGACCGCCGGCTACGACGTGGGATCGTTCTTCGACGAGATGTTCGAGTCCCCGGAGCATCCGCGGATGCACTACCGGCTGCTCGCGGAGCGCCTCTCGGCAATGAGCGCGGGCCAGCTCGACGAGCGGATCCGGGTCGCGAACGCCTTCTTCCTCACCCAGGGCATCGGGTTCACCGTCTACGGCGACGACGCAGGCACCGACCGGATCTTCCCGTTCGATCTCGTGCCACGGATCATTCCCGCGGACGAGTGGCAGGTGATCGAGCGCGGCCTCGTGCAACGGCTGCGCGCGCTGAACCTCTTCCTCGCCGACATCTACCACCGCCAGCAGATCCTCGAGGCCGGGATCGTGCCTGCCGACCTCGTCTTCGGCTCGCGCAACTTCAGGCGGGAGATGATCGGCTTCGACGTCCCCGGCGATATCTACGCCCACGTCGGCGGCGTCGACCTCGTGCGCGACGGCGATGGCCGGTACCTCGTGCTGGAGGACAACCTCCGCACCCCGTCTGGGGTGAGCTACATGCTCGAGAGCCGCCAGGCGCTCAAGCGCATCTTCGCCGCGCTCTTCGACCGCTACGGCGTGCGCGCGATCGACCAGTATCCACGCGAGCTGTTCGAGACGCTCCGCTCCGTGGCGCCGCGAACGTCGGGGAGCGAGCCGAGCATCGTCCTCCTCACGCCCGGCGCGTACAACTCCGCCTACTTCGAGCACTCGTTCCTCGGGCGCCAGATGGGCATCGAGATCGTCGAGGCGCGGGATCTCGTCGTGCATCGCAACCGCGTCTTCAACCGCACGACCCGTGGCATGCAGCGCGTCGACGTCATCTACCGGCGCATCGACGACGACTTCCTCGACCCGCTCTCCTTCCGGCAGGACAGCCTGCTCGGCGTGCCGGGGCTGCTGAACGCATACCGAGCCGGGAACGTGACGCTCGCGAACGCCATCGGCACCGGGGTCGCAGACGACAAGGCGATCTATCCGTACGTGCCGGAGATGATCCGCTTCTACCTCGGCGAGGACGCGATCCTCGACAACGTGCCGACGTACCATCGCGACCGACCCCGAAGACCTCGCGTACGTGCTCGATCATCTCGAGGAGCTCGTCGTGAAGGCGGTCGACCAGTCGGGTGGCTACGGGATGCTGATCGGCCCCGCGTCGACCGCTGCCGAGCGGGACGAGTTCCGCCGCCTGATCGTCGAGGAGCCGCGCAACTACATCGCCCAGCCGACGATCGCGCTCTCGCGGCACCCGACCTTCGTCGACGGCGAGCTGCGTGGCTGTCATATCGACCTCCGCCCGTTCGTCCTCTCGGGCAGCGACGCGACGCGCATCGTTCCCGGCGGCCTCACGCGCACAGCGCTCCGGCCCGGATCGCTCGTCGTCAACTCCTCGCAGGGCGGCGGCAGCAAGGACACCTGGGTTCTCGCATGAGATTGGTGTTCGCCCGATGCTGAGCCGCGTCGCGGAATCGCTCTACTGGACGGCGCGCTACGTCGAGCGGGCCGAGGACACGACGCGGCTTCTGGACGTCAACTTCCACGCGCTCCTCGATGCGCAGGTCGAGGATCGCGGTCAGGCGTGGCTGCGGATCATCCAGCTGCTCGGCGACGAGAAGCGCTACGCCGAGCACTTCGACGAGGCGACAGCGGTCAACGTCAGCGACTGGGTGCTGTGGCACGGCGGCAACCCGAACGCGGTCGTCAACTGCGTCACGCTCGCACGCGAGAACGCCCGCTCGGTGCGCGAGCAGATCTCCGGGGAGATGTGGGAGGCGATCAACAAGCTGTTCCTCCTCGTGCGCGGCGCCAACCGGCGCGCCGTCTCACGCGGCCCGCACGCATTCTTCGAGGAGCTGCGGAACGGGGCGCATCGCTTCCAGGGGTCAGCCGACGCGACGATGACCCACGGCGATCCCTTCGAGTTCATCCGGCTGGGGCTGCTGCTCGAGCGGGGGGCGACGACGGTGCGGGTGGTGGCGTCGCGCTACCCGGTCGCGACCGCGCTCGACCAGGACGACCCGGCGCGCGCGCGGGAGCTGATCGCGCTGCTCCAGTCGTGCAGCGCCTTCGAGGCCTATGTGAAGCGGCACGGCACGCTCTTCGAGCCACTCCCGATCGTCGAGGAGCTGATCCGCTCGGCCGAGTTCCCCCGCGCCGTGCGCTACTGCCTCGCGCGCAGCCTCGACGCCGTGTCCCGGATCTCGAGCGACCAGGGCTCGCCGCACCGCATCCTCGGGCGCCTCGTCGCGACGCTGGAATACGGCGAGGCGGGCGACAGCGCCGGCGTCACGCAGACGCTCCGCGAGCTCCTGGCCGGGATCCACGCGGCCGGCGAGGCGGTCACGAAGGCGTACTTCTCGAGCCGCGCCCTGCCGGCCGGGCCCCTCGCGATGCAGGAGGCGCAACAGCAGCAATGTGGCTGACGGTCGAGCACGTGACCCGGTTCTCGTACGACGGCTCGATCAACGAGGCGTACACGGAGATCCGCCTCAAGCCCGCACATCGGGACGGGCAACGCTGCTCGTCGTTCGTGCTCGCCACCGAGCCGCGCGGCGTCTCGGTCGCCGAGTATCGCGACCGCTTCGGCAACGCCGTGCACCACTTCGACGTCCTCGAGTCGCACCAGACGCTGGGGGTCACGGCCCGCAGCGAGGTGTGGACGCCGGAGAAGTTCGTCGACGACGAGACGGCGCCGTCACTGCTCGACCGCTGGGACCTGCTCCGTCCAAGCCGCTACGTCTCCCTCGACGGCTCGATCGCCGAGCTCGCCGGGTCGATCACGTCCGCCGAGCCCTCGCTCGAGACGGCGCACGCCTTGATGACCGCCGTCCGCGGGCGGATGAAGTACGAGACGGGCTCAACGCACGTGCGCACGCTCGCGGACGAGGCGCTCTCGGCGGGCCACGGCGTCTGCCAGGACTTCGCGCACATACTGATCGGCGTCTGCCGGCTGCACGGGATCCCTGCGCGCTACGTCAGCGGCTACCTCTACGACCCCAAGGCGACCGGCAACGGGAACTCGGCATCGCACGCCTGGGTCGACGTCTGGGATCCCGGCCGTGGCTGGGTGTCGCTCGATCCGACCCACGATCGCGAGCAGACCGACCGCTACGTGCGGGTCGGCGTCGGCCGCGACTACGCGGACGTGCCTCCGACCCGCGGCGTCTACAAGGGGAAGGCGAAGGAGGAGCTCGAGGTCGCTGTCCGGATCCGCGAGCCCTGACGTCCGCTAACCGGCGACAGCCGCTTCGATGCGGGCGAGCAGCAGTGGCGCCAGACGCGAGAGCTCTTCGATCGCCTCGGTGATCTGCCAGCGGCTGCGGTCCGGCTCGCCGATCTCGTTCGAGATCGCCCTGATCTCGACCGCGGGCACGTCCGCCAGCGCCGCTGCGCGGAGAACGGCGAACCCTTCCATCGCCTCGACCGCGAGCTCGCCGGCACCGCCGCCGACAGCGGCGCTCGTGCCGATCGGCAGCACCTGCGCGCCGGGCAGCGCCTCGCGTGCAGCGGCGACGAGCCTCTCGTCGGCGCGGACGCGGTCGACGAGCCGGATCGCGGCAGCGAGGTCGCAGTAGACGGCCTCGTCCCCGATCACGAGCGACCCCACCTCGAGCCCGCGGCCCCCGGCGATGCCGATGTGGAGCACGGCCGCGTAGGAGTGGAACGCGAGCGCGCGTGCCGTGGCGGCGGCTGCCTCGACCGGCCCGATCCCGCAGACGAGGCCGTCGCGCCCGTCGAGCTCGCGCTCGGTCGCGGCAACGAGGAGAACGTCCGGCACAGCGCGATCCTAGAGGCTTGATGCGCTCGTGGCCCGGTCACAACGAACGCACAGCCGGGTCCCAGGCACCGGGTGTTGAATCGAAGACATGGAAACGGCAACCGCAACCCCGACCCTCGAAGTGGCCGCTCCCGTCCGAACGGAGCACTGTGCTCGCAGCGGGCATCTGCCGCCTCAGATTCGACGTCGGCTCCCCGTTCAGGCCGGCCAGCGATTGCCGCCGATGCAGCGAACCGACGGAACCAACGTGGTCGCGACCCGCTGGGAGCACGAGCTCCCGGGCGCCCCCTCCTGCGCCTCAGCGCGGGTCGCGACCACGCTCCGCCGGGACCAGAGACGCGCTACGCGAGCGGAACCAGCTTGAACACCGGATGTCGCGGTGCCTCCGCCAACCATTCCTCGTCGGTCGAGGCAGGGGTGACATCGAAGAACGGTCGCGTCACCCGCGCGAGCGCGTAGTAGCGTCGCAGCACCGGAACGGCCTGCGCTGACGCGAGCTCCTCGACGCGGTACCGCTCGCGGTGCCGGCCGCGGCGCAGCTCGACCGTGCCCGCCGACCCGCGCATTCTTGACCCAGTTCCGCTCGCCGGACGGAGCGACGAGCCAACGCTCGTCACCCTCGCGCACGATCGAGACCGGTGTCGACCAACGCCGCCCGCTGACGCGGCCCGGAACCGTCAGCAGATACGTGCGCGGCCCGGTCAGACCGAGCCGCGCAAGCGTACGGACGATGCCGTTGAGGCCGCGCCGCCAGAGGCTCGAGCGGTACGGCTTGGTCAACCCGAGGCCACTGCGACGCCCGCTCGCTCGAACCGGATCGATGTCGCCGTCGACGACGGCCCGCACCGTGTCGCCGTCCGCGAACCGGCCCTCGAGAAGCTCGAGCGCGAGCGGGTTCTCGACGAGCCGCTGGATCGCGCGCTTCAGAGGACGTGCCCCGAAGGACGGATCCCAGCCTGTCTCGGCGATCAGCGCCACGGCGTCGTCGGACAACTCCAGTGAGATCCGCCGCTCGGCCAGGCGGCCACGCAGGCGCTCGAGCTGCAGCTCGACGATTGCGCCGATCTGATCGCGGGTGAGCGGCTCGAAGACCACGATCTCGTCGACGCGGTTCACGAACTCCGGCCGGAAGTGTTCGAGCAGCTGGTCCTGCGAGCGGATGTTCGAGGTCATGATCACGACCGTGTTGCGGAAGTCGACCGTGCGGCCCTGGCCGTCGGTCAGCCGCCCGTCGTCGAGCAGCTGCAGCAGCACGTTGAAGACGTCGCTGTGGGCCTTCTCGATCTCGTCGAGCAGGATCACGCAGTAGGGGCGCCGTCGCACGGCCTCGGTGAGCTGCCCGCCCTCGTCGTAGCCGACATAGCCGGGCGGCGCGCCGACCAGGCGCGAGACGGTGTGCTTCTCCATGTACTCGGACATGTCGAGCCGCACGATCGCGCGCTCGTCGTCGAACATGAACTCCGCCAGCGCCTTCGCGAGCTCGGTCTTGCCGACTCCCGTTGGCCCCAGAAAGACAAACGAGCCGATCGGCCGGTTCGGGTCCTGGAGACCTGACCGGGCGCGGCGCAGCGCATTCGAGACCGCGTCGATCGCGGCCTCCTGGCCGACGACGCGCTGGTGGAGCCGCTCCTCCATGTGGATGAGCTTCTGCACCTCGCCCTCGAGCAGCCGATCGACGGGAATCCTCGTCCAGGCAGCGACGACGGCAGCGATGTCGTCCTCGTCGACCTCCTCCTTCACCATCGGCTCGACGGCGCCAACCGCCTCGCCGCGCTCTGCCAGCTCCTGCTCGAGCGCCGGCAGCAGGCCGTAGCGGATCTCCGCCACGCGCTGGAGGTCGCCGTGCCGCTCGGCCCGCTCGGCCTCCATCCGGAGCTCGTCGATCTCGCGCGTGATCTCCTTGACGCGGTCGAGCACGTCCTTCTCGCCCGCCCAGCGCGCTGCGAGCTCGTCGCGGCGTGTTCTCGCCTCGGCAAGCTCACGCTCGACGGGCTCGCGAACGGCGGGAGTCTCCTTCGCCATCGCCGCGAGCTCGATCTCGAGCTGCGTCACGCGCCGCTCGGACTCGTCGAGCTCGACGGGTGAGCTGTCGATCTCCATCCGCAGGCGCGAGCCAGCCTCGTCGACGAGGTCGATCGCCTTGTCGGGGAGGAAGCGGTCGGTGATGTAGCGCTCCGACAGCACGGCGGCGGCGGTCAGCGCCGCGTCGCGGATGCGGACGCCGTGATGCGCCTCGTAGCGCTCCTTCAGACCGCGCAGGATCGCGATCGTGTCGGCGACGGACGGCTCGCCGACGAGCACGGGCTGGAAGCGCCGCTCGAGCGCCGCGTCCTTCTCGATGTGCTTGCGGTACTCGTCGAGCGTCGTCGCGCCGACCGCGCGCAGCTCCCCGCGCGCGAGCATCGGCTTGAGCAGGTTTCCGGCCGAGACGGCGCCCTCGGCGGCGCCGGCCCCGACGATCGTGTGCAGCTCGTCGATGAAGAGGACGATCTCGCCCTCCGCGGCGGTGATCTCCGCGAGCACGGCCTTGAGCCGCTCCTCGAACTCGCCCCGGTACTTGGCGCCGGCGATCAGCGCACCGACGTCGAGCGCCCAGACGCGCTTTCCCTTCAGTCCCTCGGGCACGTCGCCCGCGACGATGCGCTGGGCGAGGCCCTCCGCGATCGCCGTCTTGCCGACGCCCGGCTCGCCGATCAGCACCGGGTTGTTCTTCGTCCGGCGCGAGAGCACCTGGATCGTGCGCCGGATCTCCTCGTCGCGGCCGATCACGGGGTCGAGCTTTCCCGCCTCGGCGGCGGCCGTGAGGTCGCGGCCGAACTTCGAGAGCGCCTCGTAGGTGCCCTCGGGATCCTGCGTCGTCACCCGCTGGCCACCGCGGACCTCCTTGAGCGCGCCGAGAAGCTCCTCGCGCGGCACGAGCTCGAGCGCGAGGACGAGATGCTCGACCGAGACGAAGTCGTCGTCGAGCTTCCGCGCCTCCTCGAAGGCGTCGTCGAGCGCCTTCCGGAACGAGCCGCCTGCTTGCGGTGCGGCGTTGCCGCCCGTCACGGCAGGCAGCATCCGCAAGCGTGCCTCGGCCTCGGCCAGAATCGAGCTCGGGTCGGCGCCTGCGCGGGTCAGCAGCGTTCGCGGCAGCTCCTGCTCGAGGAGCGCCACCGTCAGGTGGTCGCGGGTCAGCTCAGGGTTGCCGGCGCGCCGCGCCAGCTCCTGAGCGCCGGCGACTGCCTCGCCGGACTTGATCGTCAGCTTGTTGAAATCCATGGTTCTCCTTCTCGGGCGGGACGTCACGCCCCGTCGTTATCGCGTTCTGGTCGGCAGCGGCGGCCGGTAGAGGACCACCTCACGCCGGTACTGCCGATGGGTCTCGTTGATCTCCGTCCGGAGCGCCGCCTCGAGCTGCTCCATCCGCGCCCGCAGGCGCCGGAGCTCGTCCTCGAGCCGGAGCACGTGCTCGACGCCGGCAAGGTTGAGCCCGAGCTTCGTCGTCAGCTGCTGGATCAGAATCAGCCGCGCAACGTCGTCCTCGGAGTAGAGCCGCGTGCCTCCGGGCGTGCGCTCGGGCGTGACGAGGCCCTTGGCCTCATAGGCTCGCAGCGTCTGCGGGTGCATGCCCGCACGCTCGGCGGCGACGGAGATCATGTAGCGCGGCCGGTCGCTCACTGGTTGAACACCCGATCACGCGGCCGCTCGCGGAGCACGCTGTCGTAGCCCGTGAGCGCCTCCTTCTCGGCCTTCGTCAGCTTCTGCGGCACGGTCACCTTGATCCGCGCCAGCAGGTCGCCCTTGCCGCCGCCCTTCAGCTTCGGCGCTCCGCGGCCCTTGACGCGCAGCAGCTTGCCGCTCTCGGTTCCTGCCGGGACCTTGAGGTTGACGGGGCCTTCCGGCGTCGGGATCTCGATCGTGGCGCCGAGCACGGCCTCCGGGTAGGTGATCGGGACCTCGAGGATGAGGTCCGCGTCCCGGCGCTCGTAGAGCGGCGACGGCTCGACGGAGACGACGACGTAGAGGTCGCCGTTCGGACCGCCGTTGCTGCCGGGCTCGCCCTTGCCCCTCAGGCGAACCTTGGTTCCGTCCTTGGCGCCGGCGGGGATCTTGACGGCATAGCGCTTCGTCACGCGCTCCCGGCCGGTGCCGCGACACGTCTTGCACGGCTTCTCGACGATGACGCCGTTGCCGCGACAGCGCGGGCACGGCTGCGAGAGCGCGAAGAGGCCATGCGAGTCGGAGATCGTCCCGGAGCCGCCGCACTGGGGACAGGTGATGGGTGACGTCCCGGGCTCGGCGCCGGTGCCGTGACACGTGTGACACGGGGCGTCGACCTCGACGGGCACACGAACCTGGGCGCCCTCGAGGGCGTCCTCGAACGAGAGCCTCACGCGCGACTCGAGATCGGCGCCGCGGGACGGCTGGGGCCGGCCGCGCCGGCCGTTGCCGCCGCGGCCGAAGATGCCGCCGAACTGGCCGAGCAGGTCCGACAGGTCGACGTTCTCGTAGGCGAAGCCGCCCGGCCCCGGGCCACCGCCGGGAGCGCGACCGCCGTTCTGGCCGAACGTGTCGAACTGCTTGCGCTTCTCAGGGTCCTCGAGCGTGTCGTACGCGCCCTGGATCTCCTTGAACCGCTCCTCGGCCGCCGCGTCGCCCTGGTTCGCGTCGGGATGGTTCTCGCGCGCGAGCTTTCGGTACGCCTTCTTGATGTCGTCGTCGGTGGCCGTCTTCGGCACACCGAGGACCTCGTAGGGACTGCGGGCCACGACTACTCCGCCACGATCACGCGGGCCGGGCGCAGCACGGCATCGCCGAGCCGGTAGCCGCGCTGGACGACCTGGACGATCGAGCCCGACTCGACCCCCTCGACCGGCTGTGCGAGCAACGCCTCGTGCACGTGCGGGTCGAAGAGGCCGTCTGCGACGATCTCCTCGACTCCCTCGGAGGCGAGCGCACCGGCGAGCGCCGACCGCGTCATCTCGACGCCTTCGATCACCTTGGCCTCCTCGTGGTGCTCGGCGGCGTCGAGCGCCCGCTCGAGGTCGTCGAGCACGGGCAGCAGCTTTGCGAGCAGCCGCTCGGTCGCCCGGACGGCGAACGCGTGCTGATCGCGAAGCGCCCGCTTGCGGTAGTTGTCGAAGTCGGCTGCGAGACGCTGCAGGTCCGCGAGGTACTCGTCGCGCTGGGCCTCGGCCTGGGCCAGCGGGTCGAGAGAGGGTGAGGCCGAAGCCTCACCCTCCTCGCCGCCGTCCTTTGGGGAGGCGTCCTCCTGACCCGCAGCTACCTCATTCCACGGCTCGGCGATCTCGGTGTGGAGCTCGTCGCTCACGCCTTCGTCGCCGTCTCGTCGTCGATCACCTCGAAGTCGGCGTCCTCGACGACCTCGTCCTCGGTGGTGGAGCTGCTGCCGTTGCCGCCGTCAGACGGGGCCGACGACGCCTGCTGGGCATCGGCGTAGAGCGCCTGCGCCAGCGGCTGGGCCGCCTCGTTCAGCGCCTGCGTCTTCTCGCGGATCGTCTCGATGTCACCGCTCTCGAGCACCTGCTTGAGCTCCATCACGCGCCCCTCGAGCGTCGCCGCATCGGCCGGGTCGAGCTTGTCCCGGTGGTCCGCGAGTGACTTCTCGGTCTGGTAGGCGAGGGACTCGGCCATGTTCTTCGCGTCGGCGAGCTCACGCAGCTTGTGCGCCTCGCCGGCGTGCGACTCGGCGTCCTTCACCATCTTCTGCACCTCGTCCTCCGACAGGCCCGAGCCGCCTTCGATCTTGATCTGCTGCTCGTTGCCGGTGCCGTTGTCCTTGGCGGTGACGTGGATGATCCCGTTCGCGTCGATGTCGAACGACACCTCGATCTGCGGCATCCCGCGCATCGCCGGAGCGATCCCGACGAGCTGGAACTTGCCGAGCGTCTTGTTGAACGACGCCATCTCCGACTCGCCCTGCAGCACGTGGATCTCGACCGACGGCTGGTTGTCCTCCGCCGTCGAGAAGATCTCCGACTTGCGGGTCGGGATCGTGGTGTTGCGCTCGATCAGCTTCGTCATCACGCCGCCCTTGGTCTCGATCCCGAGGGAGAGAGGAGTGACGTCGAGCAGGAGCACGTCCTTGACCTCGCCCTTCAGCACGCCGCCCTGGATGGCCGCGCCGATCGCGACGACCTCGTCCGGGTTGACGCCCTTGTGGGGCTCCTTGCCGAGCAGCTCGGTCACCTTCTCCTGCACCGCCGGCATGCGGGTCATGCCGCCGACGAGGACGACGTGGTCGATCCCCGAGGCCTGGATGCCGGCATCGGTGAGCGCCTGCTTGGTCGGGCCGACCGTCCGCTCGAGCAGCCCGCTCGTCAGCTCGGTCAGCTTGGCGCGGGTCAGCTGCAGGTCGAGGTGCTTCGGGCCCTCCGCCGTTGCGGTGACGAACGGCAGGTTGATCTGCGTCGTCATCGTCGAGGAGAGTTCGATCTTCGCCTTCTCGGCAGCCTCGTAGAGCCGCTGCAGCGCCATCTTGTCGGCGCCGAGGTCGATGCCCTGGTCCTTCTTGAACTCGGCCGTCATCCAGTCGACGATCACCTTGTCGAAGTTGTCGCCACCGAGGTGGTTGTCGCCGTTCGTCGACTTGACCTCGAAGACGCCGTCACCGAGCTCGAGCACGGACACGTCGAACGTGCCGCCGCCGAGGTCGAAGACGAGGATCGTCTGGTCGGCGCCTTCCTTGTCGAGCCCGTACGCGAGCGCCGCTGCGGTCGGCTCGTTGATGATCCGGACGACGTTGAGACCGGCGATCTTGCCGGCGTCCTTCGTCGCCTCGCGCTGCGCATTGTTGAAGTACGCGGGCACGGTCACGACGACGTCGCTGACCGGCTCACCGAGGAACGCCTCTGCGTCCGTCTTCAGCTTCTGCAGGATCATCGCGCTGATCTCCGGCGGAGCGAACTGGCGGTCGTCGGCCGCGACACGCGCATCGCCGTTCTCGCCCTGGACGACCTCGTAGGGGACGATCGTCATCTCGTCCGAGACCTCTTCCCACTTGCGCCCCATGAAACGCTTGATCGAGGAGATCGTGTTCTGAGGGTTCGTCACCTGCTGGCGCCGCGCGGGCGCCCCGACGAGCCGCTGGCCGTCCTTCGCGAACGCGACGACGGACGGCGTCGTGCGGCCGCCCTCGGCGTTCGGGATCACGGTCGGCTCGCCGCCCTCGAGCACGGCCATGCAGCTGTTGGTCGTCCCGAGGTCGATTCCGATGGTCTTCGCCATGTGTGTTTTCCTTCCGTTTTGTGCTTGAGTCTGATCGACTGAGATAAATCTAAGTCAGACCATATCAGATTTATGGTGGGTCTCGTCAGCGCGAGAGGCCGATCAGGATCCCACCGGCAACGACGAAGCAGGCGCCGACGACGAGGCGGCGACCCGACCCCCTCGATGTGGCGGAGGAACAGCGCCGAGAGCCCCACCCCCCACAACGACTCGGTCGCGACGAGCGGCGCCACGACGCTGAGCTTGCCGCGGAAGAACGCCTCGTAGAGCGACACGTACGAGAGGCCGAAGAGCAGCCCCGCCGGCACGAACGCGGGCCAGGAGCGGACGCTGAGCCTGCGCCGGCTGAGGATCACGGCCGCGAGGATCGTCAGCGCGCCCGCCAGCAGGGTGGCGCTGATCGCGAGCTCCGGCGCCACGTCGCTGTCGGATCGCGACCCAGCGAACGAGGGTGTCGCGTGAGGCGAACACGAGCGCCGCGGCGATCGCGAAGACGAGCCCGATCGTCTTCACGTGCTCCGGGCGGCCGGACTCGCTCGCGAGCACCACGCCTCCGGCGACGATCAGCACCGCACCGAGGGCGATCCCCGCGACGAGCGGCTCGCCGAGGAGAACGACCGCGAAGGTGACCGCAAAGAGTGGCGCCATCCCGACGGTGGCCGACGTCCTCGACGGCCCGGCGTCGCGGATCGCGAACGTGAACAGGACCTGCGAGACGCCCGGGGCCAGGATGCCGGCGAGCGCGAACGGCCAGACAGCCGCAACGTTCCAGTCACCGACGATCGCGGCCGCCACGAGCGCGACACCGAGCGCGGGGAGGACGGTGAGGAGGGCACCGCAGAGCGGATCGTCGCCGCGGGCGAGCGCCGGGCGCAGTGCGACGGTCATCCCGCCGAAGAGAGCAGCCGAGCAGAGGGCGAGGACGACGGCGTCCATCAGGCGGGTTCGGGCCGCCCCGCGAGCCGGCGCAGCGTCGCGGCCGCCGCGGGCTCTGCGAGCACGATCCCGGTCAGCATCACGGCGCATCCCGCCCAGCCGAGCACGCCGAGCCGTTCCGACAGGAGCAGCACGCCGAACAGCGCGGCGAACGGCGCCTCCAGCGTGAAGACGAGTGCCGCGCGGGCCGCCGTCGTGCGGGACTGAACCCAGGTCGCGACGAGATAGCCCAGGGCGCCCGCGAACACGCCGGTGACGACGAGCGCGTACCAGACGCTGCCGTCGTGAGGCAGTGTCAGCTCACCGCGCGAGAGAGCGATGACGGTGAATGCCACGCATGGCGACCGCCATCTGCAGGAAGGTGAGAGCCCGCGCGTCGTAGCGGGGCGCGAACCGCTCCATCGCCACGATCTGGAACGACTGCGCGACGGCGTTCCCGAGCACGAGCGCGTTCCCGAGCGCCGACCCGCCGGGAATCGCCGTTCAGCATCAGCAGCCCGGCGACCGCGAGCGCCACGCCCGCCCACGCGGCGGCCGCGACGGGCGTGCGGAAGAGGAGGAGCGCGAGCAACGGCGTCAGCACGACATAGAGCCCGGTGATGAAGCCGGTGCTCGCCACCGTCGTCCGGTGGAGCCCGGCGGTCTGGAGGCCGTACGCGGCAGCGAGGAGCGCTCCTGCGACGGCGCCGGCCGCAAGCCCGCGCCGCGGCAGTCGCCGGAGCGAGCTCCAGGCGAACGGCGCGAGGACGAGCGTCGAGATCGCGAAGCGCAGGGCGAGGAAGGCGAAAAGCGGGATAGACCGCGACCGCCTTCTGAACCGGCACGAACGTGTAGCCCCAGATAACCGTGACGCCGATCAGGGCGAGCATCGGCGAGAAGTCGCGGCCCGCGCATCCGCGCAGGCTACGCGGAGCGACGGTGCTGCAGCGGCAGCGGGGTACGCTGGAACCGATGAGCCCGATCGACGCCCCGACAATCGACACCCTCGGGCGGCCGGTCCGCGACCTGCGGATCTCCGTCACGGACCGCTGCAACTTCCGCTGCGTCTACTGCATGCCGAAGGAGGTCTTCGGCCGCGGCTACCGGTTCATGGACCGCAAGGAGCTGCTCACGCTTCGAGGAGATCGACCGGATCGCGCGGCGCGTTCGTCGCCCATGGGGTCGAGAAGCTCCGGATCACGGGCGGCGAGCCTCTCCTCCGGCGCGACCTCGAGGTGCTGGTCGGCGCGTCTGGCGGCGCGCGACGGCCTCGACGTCGCGCTGACGACGAACGGCGCGCTCCTGCCGCAGAAGTCCGAGGCGCTCGTTGCGGCCGGCCTGCAGCGGGTCACGGTCAGCCTCGACTCGCTCGACGACGCGACGTTCCGGGCCATGAACGACGTCGGCTTTCCCGTCGGCCGCGTGCTCGAGGGGATCGACGCCGCGACGTGCGGCCGGGCTCGCCGTCAAGGTCAACGCCGTCGTCAAGCGCGGTGTCAACGACCACCAGGTGGTCGAGCTCGCGCGGCACTTCCGCGGCAGCGGTCACATCCTGCGCTTCATCGAGTACATGGACGTCGGCGCGACGAACGGCTGGCGCCTCGACGACGTCGTCTCCGCCGCCGAGATCGTGGCGCTGATCGACGCCGAGTTCCCGCTCGAGCCGGCGGAGGAGAACTACCGCGGCGAGGTCGCGCGGCGGTGGCGCTATCGCGACGGCGGCGGTGAGATCGGCGTCATCGCATCGGTCACGCAGCCGTTCTGCGGCGATTGCACGCGTTCGCGCATCTCGGCCGAAGGGCGGCTCTACACGTGCCTGTTCGCGACGAAGGGCCACGACCTGCGCGCGCTCGTGCGGGGCGGGGCCGACGATGAGGAGCTGCACGAGTGGATCGGCCGGGTCTGGGGCAGGCGCACCGACCGCTACTCGGACGAGCGCTCGTCGCGCACGGCCGAGCTGCCGCGGGTCGAAATGTCGTATATCGGCGGCTGAGCCGGCCCCGAGTGTGCCGACCGGCGGGATTGAGCTGTCCCTCGGCGGCGTTAGACTATGGAGAGGCGATGACCAGCTACACACAATCGGAAACGAGCGCGGAAACCCGGAGATTGCCGCGTGGCTGGCGCCATCTGGCGCTCAACGTCGGCTTCTGGCTCGGGTTTTACGTGATCTATCAGGCGGCCCGCGGCCTCGCCGACCGGGATGTCACGACCGCGTTCTGGAACGGGCTGCACGTGATCCGCATCGAGCAGTGGACCGGAACGCTCTTCGAGCCGACGATTCAGGGATTCGTCGATTCCTCGGCGGTGCTGATCAAGGCGACGACCTACACCTACTGGCTCTCCCAGTTCGTGATCGTCGGCGCGACGCTGCTGTGGGTCTACTTCAAGCACCACGACCGCTTCGCCGGCTTCCGGAACTGGCTGATCGGCGCGAACATCGTCGGGCTCGTCTGTTACGTGATCCTCCCGACGGCGCCGCCGCGGATGTTCCCGGCCTGGGGCTTCGTCGACACGCTCGCCGAGTACTCGGGCGTCAACCACGGGAGCACCGTGATCGCGCTCACGGCCAATCCCTATGCAGCGATGCCGTCGCTCCACTCGATGGACGCGTTCATCGTCGGTGTCGTCATGTTCGGCGTCTGCCGCTCCCTCTGGGCGCGCATCATCTGGATGCTCTGGCCCGCCTGGGTGTGGTTCTCGGTCATCGGGACCGGCAATCACTACTGGCTCGACGTCGTCGCCGGCGTCGCGATCGCGATCGTGACCGGCATCGCACTCTTCCGCCGGCAGGTGTTCCGGCGCTGGAGCGCGCCGCTCACCGCGTGAGCACGTGAGCGACCCGCCCGCGGAAGGCCCGCGCGTCAGCGAGCTCGACCGCGTCAAGCAGGAGTACACGCAGGCGGCGCGCCAGATCCTGCAGCGCTCGATGAAGGGCGTCGCGAAGACGAAGCTGACGCCCGACATGCTGACGATGGCGGGCGTGACGCTGTGCCTCGCGGCGCGGTGCTCGTCGGCTTCGAGGAGCACAACCCGAAGCTCTACTTCTGGCTCGGCGGCATCCTCTTCATCGTCGGCTCGGTGGCCGACATCCTCGACGGCGCCCTCGCCCGCGCCGCGAGCAAGGGGACGGTGTTCGGCGCCTTCCTCGACTCGACGTTCGACCGGCTCGGCGAGGCGGCCATGCTGGCGGCGATCGGGCTCGTGTTCGCGCGGGAGGGCAACGACATCGCGCTCGTCGCCTCGTTCGCGGCGGTGATCGGCTCGTTCCTCGTCTCCTACACGCGGGCCAAGGCCGAGGCGCTCGGCCTCCGCGGCGACGTCGGCTTCGGCTCCCGCGTCGAACGGGTCGTCCTGATCTCGATCGGGCTCGGCCTCGCTCCGTGGGGCTGGCTGCAATGGCCGATCTATGCGCTGGCCGCGATGGCGTGGATCACGGTCATCCAGCGGATCCTGTTCGTGCGCCGCCAGCTGCGCGAGCTGGCGGGCGAGAGCGCGTAGCAGGCGCCTGAGGCTTGCAGCGTGACGCCTGGCGTTCAGCCTGGCGTCGCGCATGGGCGACAGCGCACACCCGGACGCGTGACGCCAGGCTGAAGCCTGGCGTCGGGCGCCTAGGCGCCCTGCTAGCATCTCGCCGCTGATACGGCTATACTGCTAGCACTTTGGCTGCTAGCACTTCACCGCAACGGAAGGGCGTGCTCGTTCGGGCGCCGTTCTCGCTCAAGGAAGCGCTCGTCCGCGAGACGGCTCGTCGCGGTGCCAGCCTCAACGACGTCGCCGTCGGCATGCTCGCCGAGACGTTCGGCGTCGAGTACGTCCCGACGAACCGGAGAAGCCCCCTCCCGGGCGCGAGCCCGGTCGTGCTCCTCCGCATGCCGGAGGAGCTGAAGGCCGCCATCCAGGCGGAGGCATTCCGCCGTGGCTCCAACACCAACGACGTCATTCTCTCCGCTCTCGCGGACGAGCTCGGCGTCCCCTTCGAATCGAACCGTCGACGGTCCGTGCCCTTCGGGGGCGGCCGCGGAAAGGACACACCAATGGCCGCGACCAACGGCTCCACGAACGGCAAGGCGCGCTCCAAGGACAAGGTGCGCGTCGCAATCATCGGCGTCGGCAACTGCGCCAACTCCCTGCTCCAGGGGGTCGAGTACTACAAGGACGCCGACCGGGACGCCTTCGTGCCGGGCCTCATGCACGTCGACCTCGGTGGCTATCACATCTCCGACATCGAGTTCACGGCCGCGTTCGACGTCGTCAAGGGCAAGGTCGGCGTCGACCTCGCCGACGCGATCTGGGCGCATCCGAACGACACGATCAAGTTCGCCGACGTCCCGAAGACGGGCATCACCGTCTCGCGCGGGATGACGCACGACGGCATCGGCAAGTACCTCGCCGAGGTCGTCGAGAAGGCGCCGGGCGAGACGGCCGACATCGTCAAGATCCTCAAGGAGACGGGCACCGACGTCGTCGTCAACTACCTGCCCGTCGGCTCGGAGGCTGCTGCCAAGTGGTACGCCGAGCAGATCCTCGAGGCCGGCGTCGCCATGGTCAACTGCATGCCGGTCTTCATCGCGCGCGAGCCCTACTGGCAGAAGCGCTTCGAGGCGGCCGGAGTGCCGATCATCGGCGACGACATCAAGTCGCAGGTCGGCGCGACGATCTCGCACCGCGTCCTCACGAGCCTCTTCCGCGAGCGTGGCGTCCACCTCGACCGGACGATGCAGCTGAATGTCGGCGGCAACTCCGACTTCCGCAACATGCTGGAGCGGGAGCGCCTCGAGTCGAAGAAGATCTCGAAGACGAATGCCGTCACGTCGATGCTCGACTACGACCTCGGCGAGGGCAACGTCCACGTCGGCCCGTCGGACTACGTGCCGTGGCTGACCGACCGCAAGTGGGCCTACATCCGGATGGAGGGCACGGCCTTCGGTGACGTGCCGCTGAATCTCGAGCTCAAGCTCGAGGTGTGGGACTCGCCGAACTCGGCCGGCATCGTGATCGACGCCGTCCGGCTCGCGAAGCTGGCGCTCAACAACGGCGTCTCGGGCGCGCTCGAGGCTCCCTCGAGCTACCTGATGAAGTCGCCGCCCGTCCAGATCGTGGACGACGAGGCACACGAGAACACCGAGAAGTTCATCAAGCAGTACGGCCTCAAGGCGGAGAAGAAGGCGAAAGCAGCCGCCAAGTCGTAGAGGCACGACGAGTCTGCACGCGGGCGGGGCCTCACGGCTCCGCCCGTCTGCGGCTCAACCTATGCGCGGCGCCGTGTCGTCGGCCTCGAAGCCGATCTCACGATGGGTCGTGTCGCAGAACGGCTTGTTCTTCGAGTGACCGCAACGGCAGAGGACGATCGAGCTGCCCGGAGGAAGCTCGAACGGGACCTCGTTCGCGTCGATGATCGTCACCGGGCCCGTGACCTTCAAAGGGCCGTTGGCTCGCACCTGAATCGTGACGTCGCTCATCGCTCGACTCTAGATGATTGCGGCGATCGGGGCAGGGCTAGAATCGTGGCACCGTGAGCCTTCGCATCTGCTTCGTGACGCCGTTCTCCTGGTCACAGCCAAACGACGTCAACGAGCACGTGCGCGGTGCGGCGGAAGCGCTGCGCCGGCGCGGCCATGCCGTGACCGTCGTGGCTCCCTCGTCGCGCGCCGCGGATCTCCTCGAGGGCAGGCGCGCTCTGCAGCGGGGCGTGATCGGTGACGTCGTGGCGATCGGCGCCGCGGTGCCGACGTCGCTGACCGAGCGCGTCGCGCTGCCGATGGGCGTTCGAGCCAACCTTGCGCAGACCCTCACGATCGGCGACTTCGACGTCGTCCACGGCTTCGAGCCGGGGCTGCCGAGCCTCTCGGCGGCGGCGCTGCTCGAGGCGGAGACGACAACCGCGGCGACCTTCTTCGCGACCGAGCGGATCCCCGTGCCGCCGCGCAAGAACCAGCGCGCAAAGTTCCTCGCACGCGTCGATGCCCTGCTCGGAACCTCGGACGACGCGATCGCACGAGCGTCGGAGCGATTCCCCGGCGACTACCAGGCGATTCCACTCGGGGTCGATACAGAGCGCTTCGCCCCGGCTGCGAAACAGAAGCTGATCGTTGTCGAGCTCGCACCCGGCCAGAGCGCCATCGCGCGGGCAGTCCTTCGCCTCCTGCCGACGCTTCCCGGCTGGGACGTCCTGCTCGTGCGCACGGCGCCGCTCACCCGCCGTCCTTCGATCCCGGCCGCGGTGCGCGACCACGCTCACACGAGGTCGCTCGTGAAATCCGACGCGCGGCAGTCGACGCTTGCCGAGGCGGCCATCTTCGTGCCGGTCCCGGGCGGAAGCGCCCGCCTCCTGCTCGAGGCGTCGGCGTGTGCCTGCGCGATCGCGGATCCTGCCGGCGTGGCCGACCAGCCCGAGCTCGCCGCGGCGTCTGTGGCGCGGCTCGCCGAGAACGACGCCCTCCGCACCCGCTCGGGGAAGGAAGCGCGCGCTCATGCCGAGACGCGTGACTTCGACCAGCTCGGGCACGAGCTGGAAGAGATCTACGGCAAGGTGACGAAGCGCCGTCGCAGGGCGGGCCTCCCCGCGCACCACGACGTCGACCCGCTCCGCGACCGTGACTGGATCGATGTCGACCTGCACATGCACACCCACCGGTCCCACGACTGCTCGATCGAGCCGCAGGCGCTCGTCGATCATGCCGAGGCCGAGGGGCTCGGAGCGATCGCCGTCACCGATCACAACGTCTTCGCCGGCGCACTCGAGACGGCGGAGCTCGCCCGCCGGCGCAAGCTGATCGTGATTCCTGGCGAGGAGGTCAAGACCGACAACCAGGGCGAGGTGATCGGGCTCTTCCTGCACGAGGAGATCCCGCGCGGCATGACCTTCGCCGAGACGATCGAGGCGATTCGCGCCCAGGACGGGATCGTCTACGTGCCGCACCCGTTCGATCGGATGCACGCCATTCCCGCGCCGGCCACGCTCCTTCGGCACCTGCCGGACATCGACGTGCTCGAGGTCTACAACGCCCGGCTCATGTTCGACGCCTACAACGCCGAGGCGTTGCGGTTCCAGCGCAAGTACGGGCTCCTGGCCGGCGCCGGGTCGGACGCTCACGTCCTCCAGGGCGTCGGCACCGGCGCGCTCCGGATGCGGCGCTTCGACGGGCCCGAGGAGTTTCTGCTCTCGCTCCGCACCGCCGAGGTGCTGCGGCGGCCCAAGTCGCTCGCATATCTGCAGTCCCTGAAATGGGCCGCGCAGGTCAAGGAGAAGGTCCTCTAGAGCAGAAGTTGGTGAGGCCCCCCGTGACTTCTGCCGTGCCCACCGACGAGATCTACGAACGCTATCTCCGCAAGGCGATCGGCGAGATCAATGAGCTGCAGGCAGAGCTCCTCGCCCTCGCCGACGAGACGCACGTGCCCGTGCTCGGCTCTGGGCATCCGCTCGGCGACGTCTTCCTCCTCAAGCACACGCCGGAGCCGGCCGAGATCGCCGAGGGCGTCGCCTTCTTCGGACGCGCGGGCAACGCGCTCCTGAAGTCGCTGCAGCGGCTCGCCGTCGACCCTCTCGCCATCTACGGCACGAACTGCCTCAAGTTCGGCACGGAGGACGACGAGCAGGCGACACCGTGGCTGACGCGCGAGATCCACATCGTGCAGCCGAAGCTGATCGTCGTGATGGGCTCGGAGGCGGTCCGCTTCCTCGACGAGCTCGCGTTCCCGCTCGCCGACCCGCTCGGGGAGCGCGAGCTCGGGGCCATCCACCGGTACACGCCGACGATCGAGGCGATCGTGACGCCGGACATCGACGCCGCACTCGACGACCAGGCCGCGAAGACGGCGTTCTGGAACGCCTTCAAGGCACTGGGACCGTGGTGGGCGCAGCTGCCGCCGTACTAACTCCGAGACGAGCAGCGGCGCTCGCGGCCGTTCTCGCCCTGCTCGTCGTCTGGAGCGCCGGCGCCGGAGTGCTGCCGGAGCTGAGCCTCTGGCCCGACGTGCTCCTGCTCTCGCTCGTCGTCCTCCCCGTCACCTTCCTGGTGCCGTGGCTGGCGCTCCCGCTCTCCCAGATCCGCATCGCGCTCCCGCTCGCCGGTTGTTTTGCGGTGCTTGCCCTGGTCAGCTACCTCGTCGGCCTCGACTCGCTCTTCAACGTCGCGAAGCTGCTGACGCTGACGATGATCGGCTACGTCTTCATGCAGGTCTTCGAGGCGCTCTCGTGGGTCGTCCTGATCGCTCTCATCATTCCGTGGGTCGACGCGTGGTCCGTGTGGCGTGGCCCGACGGGCTACGTCGTCTCGAACAAGCCGGGCCTGATCGAGCGCATCTCGATCGGATTCCGCTCGCCCGGCTCCGACGGGTTTGCAAGCCTCGGCCCGCCGGACATCCTCTTCTTCGCGCTGTTTCTCGCCGCCGCATACCGCTTCAACCTCCGCGTCGCCTGGACCTGGTTCTCGATGGTCGGGCTGCTGGCCGTGACGCTGCTGCTGACGACGGAGTGGGACGTGGCGGGCCTGCCCGCGCTTCCCGCGATCGGGTTCGGGTTCCTGCTCCCGAACATCGACCTGATCTGGCGCGCCTGGCGCGAGCGCGGTCTCGAGGTGCGGAGCGACCGAGGTTCAGGCGGCAGCGGGTGAGACGGGCTCGACCAGTTCCAACAGGTTGACGCTCTCGATGTGCGGCGTGTGCGGGAACATGTCGACCGGGGTGCAGCGGCGCAGCTCGTAGCCGAAGTCCTCGCGCAGCGCCTTCAGATCCGAGGCGAGCGTCGTCGGGTTGCACGAGACGTAGACGATCCGCGGCGCCTGCAGCCGCGCCATCCGGCGTAGCGCCTTGCCCGCAAGCCCGGCCCGCGGGGGATCGACAATGACGACATCGGGCCTGCCTGCGCGCTCGAGAAGCTCCTCGAGCGCGAGCGAGACGTTGCCGGCGAAGAACGCCGCGTTCGTGACCCCGTTCAGCTCGGCGTTCTCGATCGCGCACGCGACCGACTCCTCGGAGATCTCGACACCCCAGACCGTCAGCGCCTGGGCGGCCAGCGCGAGCCCGATGGTGCCGGTGCCGCAGTAGAGGTCGTACACGGTCTCGTTGCCCGTCAGGCCGGCATAGTCGCGCGCGATCGAGTAGAGCACCTCGGCCATCTCGGTGTTCGTCTGCAGGAAGGCGTTCGGGCGCACCCGGAAGCGCAGGCCCAGGATCTCCTCCTCGATTGCGTCCTCACCCCAGAGCAGGACGGTCGGCAGGTTCGTCACCTCGGCCGGCGTGTCGTTCACCGCCCAGTGGATCGAGCGAACCTCCGGGAAGCGTCCGCAGCACCTCGACCAGGTAGCCCTCCTCGAACTTCTTACCTTTCGCCGTGACGAGCTGCACGAGCACCTGGCCGGTGTTGCGGCCCTCGCGCATCACGAGATGGCGGAGGTACCCGGACTGCGTGCCCTGGTCGTACGCCTCGAGCTTCTCCTCGCGCGCCCAGGCCTGAACGGCGTCGCGGATCGCATTCCCGAGGTCGGTCGTCAACAGGCAGACATCGATCGGGAGCACCTCGTCCCAGCGACCGGCACGGTGGAAGCCGAGCGCAGGGCCGTCCGGCGTCTGGGTGAACGAGTACTCGAGCTTGTTGCGGTAGCCGAACTGCGATTTGGCCGGAACGATCGGCTCCACGGGAGGGTCGACGATGCGACCGAGTCGAGTGAGCGCGTCGCGGACCTGCGCCTCCTTGGCCTCGAGCTGGTGGTCGTAGGCGTAATCCTGGAACCGGCAGCCGCCGCAGGCGCCGAAGTGCGGGCACGGCGCTTCGACCCGGTTCGGCCCGGGAGACAGCACCTCGAGCGCGGTCGCCTCGGCGAACCCGCGCTTGACCTTGGTCACCTGCGCGCGCACCGTGTCGCCCGGCAAGCCGCGCCGCACGAAGACGACGAAGCCGTTCAGGCGCGCGACGCCGTTGCCGCCGTAGGCGAGCGAGTCGACGTGGAGCTCGAGCTCCTCACCGGTGCGAACAGGGGCGGCCATGACTGGCGGAGCGTAGCGGCGGAGCGTAGCGGCGGACGGCGCGCGCGGACGTTACGCCAGGACGGTGACGTAGACCGACCGCTCGCGCGGCCCGTCGAACTCGCAGAAGAAGACGCCCTGCCAGGTGCCGAGCGCGAGCGTCCCGTCGTCGCGCAGGGGGATCACGACGCTCGGCCCCATGAAGGCCGCGCGGATGTGCGTGGGCGCGTTCTCCTCGCCTTCCTCGATGTGCTGCCACGACCAGTCGGCGGGCACGATGCGCTCGAGCGCCGTCTCGAAGTCGCGCGCGACGGCGGGATCGGCGTGCTCGTTGATGGTCACTCCCGCTGTCGTGTGGGGCACGTACACGAGCACCGCGGCGCCGGTCGCTCCAGCCACGGCGTCGCGCACGAGGCGCGTGATATCGACGAGCTGGCTCTGCCGCTCGGTCTGGAGCCTGAGCTCGACCACGCGGCGCTAGAGAGCCCCGCCCGCCGCAGGCGGCGCGCCGGTTTCGAGGGCGTTCTCGCCACCGGACTCGCGGGCGAGGTAGTCCTCGACGAGCATGACGTTTTCCCGGAGCCGCTCGACCACCTGCAAGAGGGCGGACATCGAAGAGACCTCTTCTCGCTGCTCCTGCAGGAACCAGTGCATGAACTGCTCCGCGACGAGGTCGCCTGCCTCGCGGGCGGTGATCGCGAGAGCGGAGATCTGCGCGGTGACGCGCTTCTCCTGATCGAGCGCGAGCGCGACTGGCTCGACGTCGTCCGCGAATGCCGTCTGCGGCGCCGCAACGGCCGGGATCACGACCTGGTCGCCCGCGTCGAGGAGGTACTGGACCATCATCATGGCGTGGTTCCGCTCTTCCTCCGACTGACGGTAGAAGTGCGCCGCAAGCTGCGGCAGCGTCTCCGAGTCGTAGTGGACGGCGATCGCGATGTACTGCTGCGACGCGGCGAACTCGTACGCAATCTGCTCGTTGAGTTTCTCCTGAAAGGTTGTCATGGCAGGAATCTATCGCCGCCGGCGGGCAACGGCAGCGCGGGACAGCGCGGACTAGCATCAGCACATGGCCGGCATCCCCGACGACCTCAAGGGCCGCAGCTACACGCGCGTCTCCGACTGGTCGCCCGCCGAGCTGCGACTTGCGATCGACCTGGCGGACGAGCTGAAGCAGGAGCGCGCGCGCCGCAAGGAGCTGCGGGTGCTTCCCGGCCGGACGATCGGAATGATCTTCCACAAGCCCTCGACCCGTACCCGCGTCGGCTTCGAGGTCGGGATCGCGGAGCTCGGGGGCATGGCGCTCTACCTGCCGGCGGCCGACCTGCAGCTCGCCCGCGGTGAGAGCTACCGCGACACCGCGCTCGTCCTTTCGCGATTCGTCAGCGCGCTCCTGATCCGCACCTTCGAGCAGAGCGAGGTCGACACGTTCGCGGAGCATGCTTCGATCCCGGTGATCAACGGCCTCACGGATCTCGCCCACCCCCTGCAGGCACTCGCCGACGCGATGACGATCCGGGAACGACTCGGCGGCCTCGAGGGCGTGCGCATCACCTACCTCGGCGACGGCAACAACGTCTGCCATTCACTGATGCGAATCTCGGCGCGCTTGGGGATGCACTTCACCGCCGCCTGCCCGCCCGGCTACGAGCCGGCGGCGGAGGTCGTCGCCGGCGCGACTGCGGATGCCGTCGCGAGCGGCGGGTCCGTGCGGCTCACGACGGACCCGCTCGACGGGGCCGAGGCAGCCGACGTTCTCTACACCGACGTGTGGACGAGCATGGGCCAGGAGGAGCAGCGCGGCCAGAGGCTGCTCGATCTCGAGCGCTTCAGGCTCGACGGCGAGCTCCTTTCGGTCGCGAGCCGCGAAGCGCGTCGCGATGCACTGCCTCCCGGCCCACGTCGGCGAGGAGATCAGCGAGGACGTGCTCTACGGCCCTCGCGCGCTCGTCTGGGACCAGGCGGAGAACCGCCTCCACACGCAGAAGGCGGTCATGGCCCTGGTGATCCGCTAGGTGACGTTCGACGACCACGTCGCGGCGGCTCTCGACTCGCTGCCTCCCCACCTCGCCGCCGCGCTCGACAACATCGCGGTCGTCGTCGAGGACGAGCACCCGGACGATCCCGATCTGTTCGGCCTCTACGAGGGCACGCCGCTGCCCGAGCGCGGCGATATGGCGGGCGCGCTTCCCGACCGGATCACGATCTTCCGGCTCCCGCTGGAGGACGAGTTCGACGACCCGGGGGTGCTCGAGCAGCGAGATCCGGATCACGGTCCTTCACGAGCTCGGGCACTACTTCGGCCTCGACGAGGATCGTCTTGCGGAGCTCGGTTACGAATGACGACCGACGCCCTCCAGATCGTCCTCTGGATCGCTTTCGCGGCGGGCGCATTCGCAATCGTTGCGTTTCTGTTGCGTGGGCCCCGCTGACGGGAATGTCGTGGTCGGGGCGGGCGTTGGACGATGTATGAACAACATATTCGCGACCATTCATGAAGAGATCGACGAGGTCAGCGAGCGTCGGGCAGAGCTCTGGCACAGGCTGTCGGACGGCCGGGACCCCGAACTGGTGAAGCAGATCAAGGCGCTGGACGAGCAGCTCGACGCCCTCTGGAACGAGCACCGCGCGATTCGCGCGCGCATCCGCTTCGGCGAGCGGGAGCAAATCGTCAAGCGGGCACGGGCCGAAGAGCGCCTCGAACGCGCCGCCTGACGATCTTTCACGGCGGGGGTGGCGCAGGGTTGCGCGCGCCCCCGCCGTACAATCGAACGATGGCCTTCAAACGACGCGGTGAGCCTGCGACGATCGAGGACGAGCGCGAGGCACTGCGCGAGCAACGCGTCGCTCTCGAGGACCTGAAGCGCCAGCTGGCCGAGCGCGTCCAGGCCGTTCGCGAGCGCGAGCTCGAGTTGCATCATGCGCTTGCCGAGGCGTCCAGCCCGCTGCCGGCGGAACGCCGGGTTCCCGCGGCGGCTCTCCCGGCCGATCGGTGGGAGGACGACCCCGGCGATAAGGCGATCGACGCCGAGCGGCGCGAGCAGGCGCTCGCCGAGCGTGAGCGGGCCGTCGAAACGGCGGAGGCCCGCCTCGCGGAACGGGAGCGCGCGCTCGACGCCGAGCGGCGGACGCTGCAGGAGCGCAACGGCGCCGAGCCCGATACCGGGGAAGATGCTCTCGAGGCCGAGCGGCGCGAACGAGCCTTCGTCGAGCGCGAGCAGGCGATCGCCGCGGGTGACCTCAGGCTCGACGAGCGCGAGCGGGAGCTCGAGCTGCGCGCCCTGGAGCTTGCCGAGCAAGACCGCGAGCTCGAGCAGCGGGCGGCAGAGGTCGCCACAGCGGCGACTGCGGCAGCCGTCGTGCCCGCGCCCGAGCAGGACGCGGCCCGCCTCGCGCAGATCGAGGCACGGCTGGCGGAGCTGCGCGACGCCGAGAAGCTCTTCCTCCGCACCCGTGACGAGCTCGCAGACCGGAGCGAGGCGGTCGCCGCCCGGGAGCGCCTCGTCGCCCAGAAGGAGCGCGAGCTCGACGACCGCGAGGACGGCGTCGGCCAGTGGGCCGGCCCCGAGCTGACCGAGATGGAGGCTCGGCTACGCCGGCTCGAGCAGAAGCAGCCGGGCGAGCAGACGCTCGGTTTCTCGGGCGGGCTTGCGCAAGCTGCAAGACGGGACGACACGCTCGGGACGCGATGCGTGAGGCCCGCTACCCTGTAGGGCGCTCGGGGCGTTAGCTCAGCTGGGAGAGCGCCGCCTTTGCAAGGCGGATCGGGCCGATGAGGCTAGTGGGAATTAGTAGTAGATAGAGGCCGGATGCGCCTTTCGGGCAGAGTCCAAGCGAGTTGGTAGCTCCTCGCAGTAGGTCGCCAGCCTACCAACTCCTTACCAACAAAAAGCGGCCCCCGAAGGAGCCGCGATTCATAGAGCGCCTGATCGGTGGTCTGTCATTGACCCCCAGCCATCGCGGCGGTGAGTGCGTCCCTCACCTGTTGATCCTGCTTGTCGCGGTTGAACGAGTGGCCGTAGATCCGCTGGGTCACATCAGCGGTTGTATGGCCCATCACCCGGGCGACGATGTGCGAGGGCACGTTCGGAAGCGTCAGTGACGCGTACGCGTGCCGGGCGTCGTGTGGGGTGAGCTTGATCCCCTTCTTGAAGGCCGACACCGATGGAGTGAGGCTGGTGCCGCTCCCGAAGCGAAGTCGCTACGGATCCGGAGTCGGCTTTGACATGCCCAATTCAAGGCCGTGCAGTTTGTAGAGCTCGATGGCCTCCTCTCTCGAATCTAGAACCCGCTGACGGAAGACGAGGCCTTCTTTGAACGTAAGTAGCCAGAAGCACTCCGCCGCTGGCCGATATTCGCCGTCGTTGTTGGCGACACGGGCGACAGCGCGCAGAAGGCCAGCCCTCTCGTCTATCGTGATCTGATCGAATGGCCCGACCACATGCGTCCGCTTAAGCAGATCGCGCCACTCGAACAACTCGTCTGCACTCAACACCGTATCGTGATCGGCGGCAGTACAGATCAGGGCGCTCTTGTCGTAAAGGGCTCGAAGCTCGTGAACGTCCCCGCCTGCAAAGGCGATGGCCACCTGATCGAGAAGGGCGCGGCACGGCACGGCGCAAGCGTTCTACAGCAGTCACCCCGCATTGTCGAGGTGAGCCACGCACGCTCAGATAGTCAAGTTCGATGCTTCGTGCCGGCGTTACCTCGCTCGGTGGGTCGCTGAGGGGTCACCGTCGCTCGCGGACATCGCTGAAACCGCCTGTTCGTTTGTTGAACGTGGGAGACTCTAGGGCCGGCCACATGAACCGAATCCCGCCGCGCGCCGAACAACATCTCGCCAGGGCTGCCGGGCTGGGGATAACGCACGGCGCCCGACAGTCCGGCTTCACGTTCGTCGTACGGAAACCATCGCAACGATCGGCAGCGCAAACGCTGCACCGAGAACGATCGCAAGGATCACGCCGGCCATCGCCACTCCCTTCAGTCGGATTTTTGGGATGGAGCGGGGGTGGGTGGCTGGCCGCCACATCGCCAACCACCACCCATTCACCCCCGGTGTCGGAACTTTCCCCCCGAAGTCGACGCACGGAACATAGGCCGCCGGAAGGGTGATGGCTATTCCCCAAATGAGGGAACGTGATGCTCCTGCCAGTGTCTCGGACGTCGGGCCGCCGGCAGGCCCTGCAGCGGAAGGCTCCCGGCCCTCAAGCACAACCCGAACTAGCGAACGGAGGTCATTGTCGAGTTTCCGGCACTCGACGGTGCCGCTGCTCGCCCGAGAGCGTGGCGAAGAGCTCGTCAGGAATCATTGGCCCGGGACTTGGCGAACTTCGGCGCGGCCGGCGAACGGTCTTAGAGGGGCTGGAAGAGGCGGACGGTCGTCCCCTGCGGGCCCTTGGTTGATCTGGACGTAGGTGACGAGCGCCTTGATGAGGTCGAGGCCGCGCCCGCGGTCGCACGCCGGCCCCTCCCGGAACTTCCACTGACCGTCATCAATGATCTCGATCGCAAAGCCGTCACTCCGTGACTCCACCGTGATGAGGACAGGCTTTTTGGAGGCTGAGTGCTCGATCGCATTGGCGAGTGCCTCGTGGGCTGCGAGGACGACGGCAGCTCGCGGTGGATCGGTTAGCTCGTGCTCCTCGAGCCATCCGTCAAGCCTGTGCCGAAAGGGCCTCAGCTCCTCGAGGTGCAGCTCGACGCGGATCTCGAAGGAGCCCAACATTGATCTGTTGTGCCCCAGCTCAAGTTTCCCAACCTCACTAGCGCGTCGGCTACTTTTGCCGTCGATGAACGCAGGCGAGGTCAACGTCAGCTTCCCCAGAGAAGGAACGGCCGTCGTCGAGTACTGCGGCGAGCACGACCTCACCACACGAGACGAGACCGGCACCCTCCTTAGCCGCCTCATGACGGAGAACAAACTCGTCGTCGTCGACCTCTGCTCCACAACCTTCATCGACTCGTCCTTCCTCACCTGCCTGCTCGCCGCCGACCGCAACGCACACGAGCACAGCCACGAACTCCGAATCTTCGTCTGTGACAACCCCAACGTGGACGCAGTCCTCAAGGTCACCGGCATCGACAGACACCTCGCGATCTTCAACACTCGTGAAGAGGCTCTGGCGATGCTCGCCCGTACGTGAGGCGAATTGAGGTGGGGGTAGCCTCTTGGCCAAGGGCCGGCGTTCGCTCCCCACTGCTCACCACTTTCGCTTACCACAGCCCAGCGTCGTTTCCACCACGACCGAGAAGTGGCTAACCTATGCGCCTCGGGGCGTTAGCTCAGCTGGGGAGAGCGCCGCCTTTGCAAGGCGGAGGTCGCCGGTTCGATCCCGGCACGCTCCATCGGAAAAAGCCCCGGTAATCCGGGGCTTTTTGTTTTCTCTCGGGCAACGCCTCCGCTACTACACAGCACTCGCCGGAGGAGGCCAACCCTGACGCCTGGCGAGCAGCCTTGCAGGTGTTTGAGCACGCTTATGTCCGCGCCCCGGAGCAGGTGGAAGAGCCAGGCTCGCTCCCGGAATCGGCCGAGGCCATGCGGGAGGCTTTCCTGGACTCAGATGCTGAAGACGAGCCTCCTGTCGGGAGCAGCGAAAGACACCGAAGTTGGAAAGATGAGCATCACCGCAGAGCTGCGTCATTTTGAAGCCCGTGCGCTGGCCGTTGTGTAAGGCGTCGGCTGCCATCAGATAGGCAGCGCCACGGAAGAACGTGAACGGCGAGACGAGCATGCGCCCGTAACGTATGGGCACGAGCTCGGGCAACCGCGTCCGCGTCTGCTCCTCGAGAAGCCTCCGACCCCGGATCTCTGCGCAACGGGGCAGGCTCCCAACCGCCATGGGCCCGAGCGAGAGATTCCTCACCCCGCGCAGCCTTTCCCCGAGCAGCGCGCTCGGTCGGCGTGAAAGTGACCGCACTGTTCGCTCTTCCCCACGGCGAGAGCCCAGCAGCAGCCCGCTCGTCAACGAGATGCGCCCTCGCCTCGGCGGAGACCGACCCGCCCGAGCGCATCTCTGGAGTTTCTGCCTCCCGTTCCGCCATCTTGGCCCAGAGTAGATACCCGCGAGGAACGGCTGCGGCATCGCTGATCCGCTCGATGCCGGCCACTACAGCGTCGCTCGCCGGCGTCGCACCTCGCTCGGGAGTAAGAGCCACAAGAAATCAGCTGCGCACGATGCAGCGGAACCCGATGTGGCTGGTGCTGGTGTCGATCGCCTCGCCCTGGCGGGCGGTCGGGTCGGTAGCGGAGGCAGTAGTTGGGGGCGCAGAGGTGCGACCACCCTTGATCACGCCACTTCTTCCACCGCCTCGTCGCGGGCGGCGCGGCTGTCGGCTAGGCTCGCCCGGTGAGCGAGACGACGCTCAAGGCACCCGCCGACGGATTCGTCTCGCAGTTCCCGAACACACGCTTCGACGCGATCCTCGTTGTCTCGTTCGGCGGGCCTGAGGGAAAGGACGATGTGATTCCGTTCCTCGAGAACGTCACGCGCGGGCGCAACATCCCCCGCGAACGGCTCGAGGAGGTCGCGCATCACTACGAGCTCTTCGACGGGGTCAGCCCGATCAACGCCCAGAACAGAGCGCTCATCGCAGCCCTCCGCACCGAGCTTGACGCCCACGACATCGACCTGCCGATCTACTTCGGCAACCGCAACTGGGACCCCTTCCTGACCGATGCGCTGCGCGAGATGGCCGCGGATGGCGTCGAACGCGCGCTTGCGTTCTTCACGTCCGCCTACTCCTCGTACTCCGGGTGCCGCCAGTACCGGGAGGACATCTTCAATGCCCAGCAGGCGGTGGCCGGAGGCGCCCGAGGTCGTGAAGACACGGATGTTCTTCAACCATCCGGGCTGGGTCGAGGCCAATGCCGATCACGTCCGGACGGCACTCGCGCAGCTGGGCCGCGGGTCGGATGTCCATCTCGCGTTCACCGCGCACTCGATCCCGTCGGCGATGGCTCAGGTGTGCCGCTACGAGGATCAGCTGCGCGAGTCGGCACGACTCGTGGCAGAGGCCGTGGGCGTCAGCGACACCGCACTCGTCTACCAGAGCCGGAGCGGGCCGCCGCAGGTGCCGTGGCTCGAGCCCGACATCCTCGACCATCTTCGGGCGGTGCCGCGCGAGGTGTGACGGACGTCGTGATTTCCCCGATCGGCTTCGTCTCAGACCACCTCGAAGTGTTGTTCGACCTCGACGTCGAGGCATCCGAGACCGCTGCCGAGCTCGGCCTGAATCTCGTGCGGGCGGCGAGCGCGGGAACCCACCCGGCTTTCGTGGCGATGATTCGCGAGCTGATCGAGGAGCGGCTCGGGCTCACGTCCGAGCGTCGCGTCACCGGCCGCTACGCGGCGAGCCACGACACCTGTCCCACGGACTGCTGCCTGCCGGGGAGCGGCCGGCCCAGCCCGTGGGCCGATGTGGC
>CAWCOI010000009.1:0-102823 GCA_963797125.1 uncultured Thermoleophilia bacterium
CCCGGCGGAGGAGCGGCCGGAAGAGCCACGGCAGGCGCTTCGCGAGCTCGACGTCCGATCCCCACGCCTGGAGGACGAGCGGCTTCCCCGTCGCGAGCCCGGCGACCGCCGAGGGCAGCCAGTGGGCGTGCACGACGTCCGCACCGCGGGCAGCCCGGCGCGCGGCCCGCGCGAACGAGAGCATGAAGAGCGGCAGCAGGAGCGCCTTCCAGGGCCGGGCCCGGAGGTTGTTGGCGATCCCGTCCCCGTAGGCGATGCCGTAGTGCCGGAACGATCGCGGGAGAGACGACGCCGACCTCGACACCCGCCGCGCGCAGATGGACGACGGCATCTCGGACGAAGCCTCCGGAGACGTCGCCCGGATGCCGCGGGTACGACGTCGTCAGGACGCAGACCTTCACGACGTGCGGAGCCGGCGCCCGAAGACGGCCGGCGCCACGATCGCGAGCATCGCGAGGACGAAGAAGTAGTAGAAGCTCATCGTCAGGTAGAAGAAGTTCGAGGCCATCGTCGCCACGAGCGCCGCGGTCAGCCCCCACTCCATCGGCCGAACGCGTGCCGCGAGCTCGTCACCGGCCGCCTGCAGCGCGCGGCCGATCGCGCGGCCGACCGAGAGCCGGTAGAAGAGGTAGCCGAGGAAGGCGACGAAGAGCAGCGCGCCGACGACGCCGCTCTCGACGAACAGCGCGACGTAGAACGAGTGCGGCCCGAAGTTGTTGCGCCCGGTGACGAACTCGTAGTAGACGGAGAAGTTGTTCAGCCCGAGGCCGAAGAGCGGATGCTGCGAGAGGACCTGCGGGATGAACTCGTAGACCGAGAAGTGGGTCGACGTCCCCTTGCCGCTCGTGTCGACGCGCGACTTGATCACGGTCTCGAAGAAGCTGGCCCGCTGCGCGACGAAGACCACGATCAGGAGGAAGACGACGCCGAGCGGCGCGAGGAACCGGGCGCGGACGAAGAGATGACGATAGGGGACGGCCAGCACGAGGAGCCCGAAGAAGAGCCCGAGCAGGCCGCTGCGCGAGAACGTCGCGAGCTCGATCACGAGCAGCACCATCAGCGTCACCATCAGCGGCACGCGGAGCCGGTTGCCGCTTCTCCATTCGCAGGTAGATGGGCAGGAGCACGAGCAGCGGCACGAGCATCTCGATCGCGAGGTGATTCGGGTCGCCGGTGAGCGCGTTCGGCCGGTAGACGCTTGCCCCCTGGACGGCGCCGTAGATGTTGATCTGGCTGGCGCCGCCGGTGATCGGCGACAGCACCGTCGCGTCGAGGTTCCCGCCCGTCGTCTGGGCAACGCCGAGCTGGGCAACGCCGTAGAGCGCGTTCGCGAAGATGCCCCCGCAGAAGACCCCGAGCGCCCACCAGAAGTACCGCTCGCCACGCCGCGCCACGAGCGCGACCGCGGCGAAGAGGAACAGGAAGTGGAGGAGGAACTTGATCATCCCCTTCCCCCACTGCGCGAGCGCGTCCCCGTCTCGAGGTTGAAGAACCCGAGCAGGTAGACGGCGAGGAAGGCGAGGAAGAACCCGAACGTGATGGCGGCAGAGCGGGTGAAGCGGCCGTCGAGATGCTCGATCCGGCTCAGCGCGAAGGCGATCAGGAACAGCGCCGTGAGGACGTCCGAGAGCGCGAGGTCGCTCCCGACGCTCCAGTGGATCTTCTCGAACGTGACGGTCGCGATCGTGGCGAAGAAGAAGAAATCGACGAACGGCTGGCGACGGCTCATGCGAGCGACCTCAACAGCTCGGCCGTCTCCTCGACCCTCGTCTCCCGGGCGAGCTTCCGGCGCCACTCGTCCGAGAGCGTCACGTCCGGGAGCCCACCGTTCCTGAACCGGCGATCGAGCTCGAGGAGCGCATCGCGGATCGCGTCGACGTCGTCCGGGGCGAGCAACGACGCCCGCCCCCGTCTCGCGAATCAGATCCGCGGCGGCGCCGTCGGGCGGCACCACGGCGAGGATCGGCCGGCCCGAGGCGAGGTATTCGAACACCTTCCCCGAGAGGACGCCCTTGCCGCGGCCGCCTGCCTCGGGGATCAGCAGCAGGAGCGCGTCCGAGTCGCGCTGCAGCGCGAGCGAGGTCGAGCGCGGCGCATAGGGAATCAGCTCCAGCCGGTCACCGAGCCCGAGCCCCTCCGCCCACTCGCGGTCGGCGCTGCGGAAGTCGCCGAGGAAGCGGGCCACGGCGTCGAGGCCCGAGTCGTGCAGCGCCTGCAGGAACGGCCGCGGGTCGCGCTTGCCGAAGAAGCTGCCGGCGTGCGTGATCCGGAGCCGCTCGGCCGGGCGCGTAGGGAGGCCGTCGAAGTCGTCGAAGTCGGAGCCGTTCGGGATCGTGACGACGCTCCCGCGGGGCGCGAGCGCCCGCACCTCGTCGGCGATGAAGTCCGACACGCACACGATCGCGTCGGCCGAGCGGGCGACGAGCTTCGCGACCCCGAGATCGACCTTCTCCTTGGCGCGCACGGCCGCGCTCTCCGAGCGGCGATGAGCGTGCGCGACCGGCGAGTCGCGCAGGTCGGCGATCCAGTGCGCGCCCGTCGTCCGCTTCACGGCCGCCCCGACGAGGTGAATCGAGTTCGGTGGCGACGTCGTGATCACGGCGTCGATCCCGTGCTTGCGTACGAGCCGGATCGCGGCCGGGATCGCGGTCAGGTTCCACGACACGTTCTCGTCGGGCACGAGCGCGCGACGGCCGAGCAGCCGTGCGTGGGTCGTGTAGCGGGCGAGGCCCTGCTTGCCGTGCAGCTCCTCCGCGGGCTTGCGGCCGATCGGGCCGATGTAGCGCGCCCGATGCACCCATGCCTGGGTCGGCACCCGCAGCGCCTCGTCGCGATGGATCCACTGGGGGTCGTCCGGGCGCGAGCACGTGCGTCTCGATCCCGAGCGCCGGCAGGTACTGGGCGAGCTTCAGGGGACGCTGCACTCCTCCCCCGCCCGCGGGGGGAAAGTAGAAGCTGACGAGCAGGACCTTCACCCGGCGATGGTACTGGCGGCTCGATCCCGCGCCGCGTACCGTGCGAGCTACGCCATCGTTTCCAGCGCCTGCGGTCGCCGGCAGGTGGCAGTCGGCTGAACGGTGGTGCGTCATCCGCCTCGACGCTCGGTCTGTACGCCGCTACCGAACTGGCGCCTTACAGAACGCCAACACCTGCCCGTGTACGATCGCCGCCAATGAGACGCATCGCTCGTCGTTGTCGCATGCCTTTCCGTCACGGGCTTGCGACCCAGGCCGCCGCCGCCGGTGGCCCGCTCGACACGGGTTTCGTCGCAACCGGGGACTTCGTCGGCCCGACCGCCGAACTCGCGTACGCACGGGCCGCAGTGCTGGTGCGACCTTCATCCGTATCTCCGCCAATGGTCGGTCAGATCGCGCCGTCGGAGAGCGTCGCGCCCTGGGCCAAGGGCTCCAACTCGCGTGACCCTGACAACCCCGGCTACCGCTGGGCGACGCTCGACGAGGCTGTCAGCCGCGCGCGAGCCAACAAGTTGACTCCGATCGTCAAGTCCTGAATGCGCCTCAGTGGGCGTGGGGTGCCACCGCGTCGCCGGAGACCGGCGGCGGCTCGGTCAAGCCATCTCTGGCAGCGCTCGAGACCTTCGCCACCGCCGCGGCCGAGCGCTACAGCGGCCACACCGCCGGGCATTCCGCGCGTGAAGTACTGGCAGCTCTGGAACGAGCCGAACCTGAGCATCTATCTCAGAGCCTCAGTTCGTAGGCGGCAAGCTCGTCTCCGCTCGACTGGTACAGACAGATGACCAACGTGTTCTACAAAGCCGTTCATGCTGCGCGTACGGACAACGTCGTGATCGCAGGCGGGCAGTCCCCGTTCACGACCAACAGCCCGTACAGCGTGGGCGCGGCCCTCTGCGGTTCATGCGCGAGCTCCTGTGCATGTCAGCCGGAGATCACCCGCATCCGACCTGCGCCAAGACGATCCACTTCGACATCTGGGCGCACCACCCGTACACGTCCGGTGGCCCGACCCACAAGGCGCTGAATCCCGACGATGTCTCGATCGGCGACCTGCCCGAGATGAAGCGGCTACTCGACGCGGCCGTCAAGGCCGGGCACGTGGTCAGCAGACAACGGATCCGCTTCTGGGTGACGGAGTTCAGCTGGGACTCCCAGCCCGGCGATCCGAAGGGCGTGCCGGCCGGCCTGCATGCGCGATGGGTCTCGGAGGGGCTCTACCGGATGTGGCAGAGCGGCGTCAGCCTCGTGATCTGGTTCAACCTCCGCGACGATCCCTTCGTGACCGGCGGCCCCATTTCTGCCAGTGCGGCTTCTGGCTGCGCGGCCCGGGGGGGCTGGCGACCGACAAGCCAAAGCTCTCGCTGAAGGCGTTCGCGTTTCCCTTCGTCGCGTTCACCCGCGGCGACGGGGCAGTCACGTTCTGGGGCCGGACGCCCCACTCGGATGTCACCGCGCTCGCGATCGAGCAGATCTCACCGTCCGGCTGGGTCAGCGTCGGCTCCGTCACGCCGGGAAGCACGGTATTTTCGCCGGGACGATCCCGGGCCGCGGTCGAAGTCGGCGACCATGCGTGCGCACATCGTCGCGACCAACGCCACCTCGGTGCCGTTCAGCCTCATACAGCCGCCCGACATGCGGATCTGCCCCTTCGGTACCTGCTGACGCCGTCGATACCGGACAGCTCGATTGCACGTGAGAGCACAACCTCCCTGCACACGGAGCGGTATGCCTCGATATGCGCCCGCGCCGTCGTCGCCCACTCGTATTGCCCTGCTTGAAGTTGAGCGTCATGGCAGGGTGGCAGCCCCGTGATTGAGCGCCTCGGCGCAGCCGTCGGTGGGATCCGGGGGGAACAGTCGGTGCCGACTTTCGGATCGTGGAGAACCATATTGCGCGAGCACACAACGCTCATGGATTACGCTCGTTCAACGCACCCACACGGTCCTCCATTGCTGTCGCTCGTGGTCTGCGCTGCCAGCGTCATCACCTCGTGATCGGTGTCAGCAATGTTGCGCCAGCAGCGATCCCCGGCCGGCTTATGTCTTCACGGCCGGGGTGGACGTTCGTCCGAGCCGAGACCGCACGCCCGGTGTGGAGTCGCATCGGTCCCGTCGCACGGACTGGTTGCTGCCTCGCTCGAGCTCTCAGGAGCCTAGGCCTTGCGCAGGCTTCGGATTTCTCACGGACACGGCCCACCCCGTGCTCAGCGGCCGCGGCGCATCCTGAGGTCATTTACGCGCCGGCGCCGCGCTGGCATGGCTGACCCGTCGACTCCCCTACGCTTCGCCTGCCCGCGCTGCCACGGATCGCTCGTCTGGTCGCGCGCCAGCGCACGATGCATTGACTGCGGCAGTTCCTACAGGTCTCACGACGGGATCCCCGTGTTGAGGGCCGAAGTCGAAGGGCACAAGCGTCAGCAGGCGCAGTTCTTCGATGAAGCGAACGATGAGTTCGAGATCGAACGACCCTCGGGCACGCCGCGTCTCTACAAGTCCCTGATCGAGGAGAAGTTCGCCCGTAGCGTTGCCGGCATTCGCCCAACACTGGCCGGAGCGACGGTGCTCAACGTCTGCGGCGGGTCCGGGATGGACGCGGAGTACATCGCGAGGACTTGGCGCAAGAGTCGTCGTCGCCGACATCTCGATGGGCGCGGTGCGCCGTGCGCGTGAACGGGGTCGCCGACACGCGTTCCATCTCGCTGTGGTCGTCGCCGACGCCGAGCGGCTTCCCTTCCCGGACCGGTCGATCGATCTCGTCTACGTTCACGACGGCCTCCACCACCTCGAAGATCCGCTCGTAGGCCTCACCGAGATGGCACGTGTAGCACGCGTGGCGGTTTCGGTGAACGAGCCCACCCGCGCCGCCGCCACGCGGCTCGCGATCCGCCTTCGCCTATCCGAGGAGCGCGAGGAGGCCGGCAACGACGTCGCTCGCGTCGACCCAGATGCTGTCGCCTCGACGCTCGAGGCAGCGGGCTTCGAGATCGTTCACGAGCGGCGCTATGCCATGGTGTACCGGCACGAGCCGGGGCGAGCATCGGCCCTACTCTCGGCCCCTCCGCTTTTTCAGATCGCGCGCGGCGGACTCCACGGCTTCAACGCCGTGCTCGGAGGACTCGGCAACAAGCTGACCCTTCAGGCAGTCAGGCGCGCCGTGTGACGTCCGCAAGGATCCTCTCGAAGGATTCCGCGACGGCCCCGGGGTCGAAACGTAAGCGCGCAAACTCAAGAGCCGCCCGGGCCCGCGCTGATCGCGCCTCCGAATCGGTCGCCTCGCGCAAGGCCGAAGCAATTGTCGCTGTGTCCGGTCCATGCACGACCCAACCGGCCGAGGGCATCGCGAACGATGCGACCCACCACGCTCTGCCTCCGGCACTGCGGCGAAGATCGGGGAGACCCCACGCGCCATGAAGTTCATGAGCTTCGACGGCAGGTTGAACTCCACGAGGCCCGACCGCTGCGACACGAGCCCCAACGAGCGCAACGAGGCCAAGTTCCTCTTCGAGTCTCGCCTCGGGAGACGAAACCGAGAAACTCAACCCGGTCCGTGCGGATCTCGGCCCGCACCCGGTCGGCCAACTCGCCTGTCCCGGCCAGGATCAGACTGAGCTTCTCGTTCTCCTGCAGGTCGGATGCCTCAAACGCCCGCACGAACTCCGCCAAACCCTGCGAGTAGCCCATGTTGCCCATCGCCAGCACGCGCAACGGTGAGCCGTTCACCCGGCGTAACCGCTGGCTCGCGAAAGCCCCGCGTGGCGGGGTTGTAGATCACATCTGGAGCTTTTCGGGGGGCACGCGCTTTCGCGAGGAGGTTGTCGCGAAAGCTCTCGGAGATCGCGACGATCGCAGAAGCTCAAACTTTCGTAAGGCCATCAGCTCGAGCCGTCGGGCAAGCGCCGAGCAACGGTCCCTCCTGCATCAGCCCGGTCGTCGTGGCGGCGTCCGGGAGGACGTCCTGGAGCCAGAGCACCCAGGGCGCTGGGCGCCAGGAGACGTCGCCTCGACGCCGCAACGGCGAGCCCGAGAAAAGACGGCGACACGACGACCTCGACGTCTGCCGGCCGAACGAGAAGCGCCGCCGTGACGGCCGCACTCAATGAAGTAGCTCCCCTCCTCGAGCATTCGCCGCTTGGTCGTGGAATGACCGATGACCAGTGGCAAGCGCAGCACGGAGACGCCGTCGATGGTCTCGCGGTAGGGGCGGGCGCGCTGGCGGAACAGCCCCGGCGGGGAATCGGGAAGGAGCTGACGACCTCCACCCGATGCCCTCGCTCCTGCATCGTCTGTGCCCAGACCGCCGCTATAGGCCCCATCGCGGTCGGTTCGGGCGCGTAGTTCCAGCTCCACAACCGAAGCCGCATCGCGCGGCAGTCTATAGCGCTACCTCCGCGGGGCGACCGGAATGTCAACGCTGTGTTGCCCGACCCACAGCAGCAGGACGCGACCACGGGTGACTCACGAGCTATACAACGCGTCGTATGACGAGATCGAGGGCACTGGGTACGAGCGCTACGATCGTTACGAACAAAGCCGTCCAACACAGCGTTTGATCACCGCGGGCGACGAAAATGGGTCGGTGCACCCTTGGTGGTTCTCCGAGGACTCGATGGCAGCGCTCGGTCGTCGCCTCGGATCTGCGTCCACTCCGTCGGCTTCCGAGGGTTCAACCGCTTTGACGGTGCATCGGTTCGGCTCATCGAGGGAGGCGTCCCAGTGAGCTCTCTCCGGGCGGTACCGGACGCATGAAGGCGAGCACTCGGACCGCACGAGGCGCGGCCCGCGTGGCATTCGACCACCTCCCACGGTCCGCGGTACGCTCCACGTCGTGCCCACGACTTCGCAAGTGGCCGCGAGCCGATCATCGAGCGTGGGTCGCCCATTCGTCTCCGTCCTGACCCCGTCATACAACCAGGGCGGCTACCTGCGCGACTGTCTGGCGAGCGTCGAGCGTCAGACGTACGACGCCGTCGAGCATGTCGTGTACGACGGTGGCTCGACGGATGACTCGCTCGAGGTGCTCCGCGGCGCCGGCGGCCGGGTTCGATGGGTCTCGGCGCCTGACGGAGGGCAGTCGGATGCGCTTAACCGCGCATTCGAGAACAGCTCGGGGGAGATCGTCGGATGGCTGAACGCCGATGACGGTTATGCCGACCGGCGCGCCGTAGAATGGGCTGTCCGGGAGTTCCTCGCACGGCCGGAAGTCGATGCCCTGTTCGGGCACACGCTGCTCGTCAACGAGTCGAACACCATCCTTCAGGTACGGGCGGCACCTCCATTCTCGGTTCGCGCTCTGCGCGCGGTCAACTACATCCTTCAGCCGAGCGTCTTCGTGCGACGCGCGGCGGTGGAGCGCCTCGGCACCTTCGTTCGCGCGGATCTCCACTACGTGATGGACCGTGATCTCCTGTTACGGCTTGGCGCATTCGGCGAGGTGGGTCGACTTAAGGCGATCATCGCCTTCGACCGTCACCAGCGGCACCGCAAGGTCCTCCAAACGGGATTCGACGAGGAGCTCGCCGCATTCGAACGCGAGCTCGGCCCTCGCCCCGCCGGATCGGCGGCGTTGGCCGTCGCGGTGCGCGCGTGGATCCGTTTCGGCGGAGCAGTCGAGGCAGCGAGTTTGCGACGCATGTTGTTGCCGACGATCGACTTCGATTACCCGCCCGCTGCGACCCGGCTACGTTGGCAGCTTCTCTCGCCACGCCGGAGGCTGCCCTTCGGTTCGCTGACGACCCCGGGGAGTGCTTGAGCATGACCCGGCAGCCGGAGGTAGCCGCCGGCAGGAGATCGAGTCGTCCAAACCGCTTCGATGTCGTGCTCGTCGTTGCGCTCGCCCTCTCCGTGTTCTTTCAACGCCTCGACTATGTGCTCTGGCTCGAAGGGATTTCCGACACCGGACGTCACCTACGCGGTCGTCGCCGCGATCCTGTTCGGACGCGCCGCGTTTCTCCATCGGAGGGGCTGGCTTCCACTCACCCGACCGAACCGGAGGGAGATCACGCTGCTGGCATTTCTGCTCATCGTGACCGCGACGTCGGTGGCGGCAGCTGCAGTCGGCGCAGCCAGGGGAACATCGCCGCCGCAGCCAGAGAACCTGATGCAGGTCGACCCCATCATCGCCCGGGCCGCCTACCCCAAGAATGCCACTGTCTCTTCCGGCGGCACCAGCGGAACGCTACTCGTACGACCGCAGCCGCGGGCTCGCAGCCAGGTCACCTTCAACACCTCGAGCGGCATCCCCTACGCAGTTGTCCCGGGCAAGCCGTATACCTTCTCCGTCTCCGTCAGGGCCGCGAGGGGAACACCGACAGTCAGATTGTTTCTCATCCAGCGCGCGGGAGGTCGTGTCGTCGTCGCCGCCGGCCCGGTCGCGCACATCTCGAGGACGCGTTGGGTGCGGGCGAGAGTGACCGTGACAACCGCGCCTCGGCTTCTCACGATCAACCCGGTCATCGCGAGCGCTCCGTTGCCGACGCCTGGCTCGCTTTCGCTCCGGGACTTCCAGTTGGTGGGTGCTGCCCACCCCGTCCTTTCTCCTTCCAGCCCTGACGCGACTCCGGGTCTTCGCGCCCACCCAGGTCAGAGTCTGAAGTCGCTCTTGCACCTGGCCTTCCTGGTCGCAGTCGCGCTGGTCATGGGGCGGATGTTGACGTTGCCGCTCCTGCGCTGCGCTCTTGTCTCGTTCTTCCTTTTTTCCGTCGTGGCCGCGTTCGTTGCAATAGCGCAGGCGCTCGACCAGAATCTCGTCCACGTTGGCGCAGCCGATGCGCTCCGACTCATCTCCAGGCGCAGCGGGGGCTTCGAACGGCCGGTGTCGATTTTCAGCGAACCTGCGTACCTGGGCTACTTTTCGCTCGCGGGCGCCGCGGTGGGCCTCTGGCTGTACTCGCTACGACGGGAACGATGGATTGCCGCTGGCATCGGAACTCCGCCTCGCGGCGATTCTCCTCGCCGCGTCCGCGTAGGGGACCGATCGTGGCCGCCGTCCCGGTCCTGGTCTACATGGTGTGGCGCGCCGCTCCACTCGTGAGGCGAATGTGGTCTTCGCTTGCGGTCGTGGCGATCGCGGGTGTCGTGCTACTCGCGTTCTCGCCGGCGGGATCGATCCTCGTCGATCGAGCATCGGCGATCCTCTCCGGGTCCGACAGTTCGGCGTCGCTGCGTTATGCCATCGACAGAGCGTCCATCACGATTTGGGGGCTTTCCCCTGCAACGGGAGTCGAACTCGGAAATGTCAGGTTCTATCTGCCTGATCTCGTTCACCTCTCGTTCATGCCTGGCACGATCTTCCAGTACCAGGAGGCGAATGCGTACCTTGGCCTGCTCGCCGAATCCGGGATCTTCGGGCTGGCCGCACTCGTGGCAGTCTTGGCCAGTTTGCTCACGCCCATCTCCGGCGCCTCGCAGGAGTCCTACTGGATCACATCGGTGCCGATCCTCATGTTCGCCGTCGCCTTCTTCTTCATCGGCGGCCTGCTGAGCTCCGATGTTCTGGTTCTGGGTCGGTCTCCGGCTCGCGGTGGCGAACCAAGCCCGCGAGGCTGCGGCGCTGAAGACCAACAGACGTCGGACCCCACGCGCGGTCATCGCCTCGTAGCCCCGTCCCACTACGTACGGCGGAAGGCGAGGAATAGGAACGTGTACGGAAAGCCGTCCTCCTCGATGAGCGCGGTCGCCCGCTCGAGGTCGGGGTCGCCCACGAGTGCTTGAGGCGCTGCGCGGCCGCCCGCTCCACGACCGCTCGGGCGCCTGCGAGGTCGAACACGATGTCGTCGCCGTGCGCGGCGGCCCAGCGTCGGCGCCCGCCGAGGTCGACTCCATCCGGCCAGTAGTCGGTCGAGAGGAAGAGCGCGCCGCCGCACCGGAGCAGCCTCGCCGCCTCCTCCAAGAACGCATCTAGGTCGACGCCGTGCTCGATCACCGACATAGATATGACGGCGGCGAACGTATTACCCGGAAAGCCGGTCGCTTCGGCCGGCACCTTCCGCATCCGCCGGCGCTGACGGAGGTACATCCGGACGGCTGCCAGCACCGTCGTCCAACGCCGTCTCGCGGCCGCGGCGCGGATCGGCGGCAGCGGCGAGCGGACATCGCAGCCCCAGAGGTTCCTGTAGCCGAGCTGGTCGAGCCAGGTCAGGACGATGCCGCTACGGCAACCGAGGTCGGCGACCGGATCCGCCGGCCCCGCGACAGCGAGCACGCCTTCGATGGCGAGAACGTTGTCCCAGTGCTTGCGCCAGTCGGTCGCCGGCACGAGACCCAGTCGCCGCGCGCGCGCCTCGGCGACACTCATCGATTCCGGATCCGCGAGGACGGCCGAGACCGGAACAGCGCTCACCGGGTGACCACCGGAGCTTTCGTGGTCGCCACCGCCTCGTCGAGCGCCTCGTCGAGCAGCTCGCCGAGGCGCCGCGAGTCGAAGTTCTCCTCCACGGTGGCGCGGCCCGCGGCGGCCAGCCGGCGGCAGAGTCGATCGTCGGTGAGTACGCGATCCAGACACGCTGCGAACTCTCCGGGGTTATCGGCGATCAGCGCGTCCTGCTCGTGCTCGAGGCCGAGACCCTCGCACCCGATCGTCGTGGTCACGACAGCGAGTCCCTGGGCGAGCGCCTCGAGAATCTTAAGGCGCGTGCCGCCTCCAGAGCGGAGTGGAACGGCGAGGACGCGGGCCTGCTCGACGTAGGGTCGTAGCGTCGGGACATAACCAGTTACCGCAACGGGCATCGTCGAGGCGCGCGCCATCTGGTAGACCGCACGGGGCGCGTCGGCTCCAACGATCACTGCCCGCGCGTCTTTAGTGCGCACCAACGGGAGCACATCGCCGATGAGATGGCGGACGGCGTCGACGTTCGCCGCGTAGCCGAGGCTGCCGCTCAAGAGCACAACCGGGCCGGCAGGAAGCGCGTTGCGAGGCAGAAGCGCCGCCGTGTCCACACCGTTCGGGACGAGCCGGATTCGACCGGGTGCGAACCGCGAGAGGTGCTCGTACTCGACGCCCGAGACGGCGAGCGTCAAGCGGGCGTCTTCAACGACTCGCCGCTCGTAACGGCCCGCCGGCGTGGCCTGCAGCCGGGCAGCCACCGCGCGCGGACTGCGGCGGGAGCTCGCGATCGTCGCCAGACGCCGCGATTCGACGTTCACGGAGTCGAGGACATAGCTCGCACCGAGCCCCGGTGGCAGGTAGGGCGTCATGTAGAGCTGTCCCACGAGCGCGAGATCGAGGGCCGCGGCCCGAGCCATTGCTTCAGCCGGGTCTGGCCGTGCGCGAGACGAAATAGCCCGACTGAAACGGGCGCCGCAGGGCGACGTCCCGCGCTAGACGGGCAAAGCGCACGGGAGCATCGACGTCGAAGGGAGCGATCTCGACTGCCTCGCAAAGAGTGTGCAACTCCTCGAGCTCTTCGTGCGTCGGGGTGCGGCCGCTTCCGACCGCGAAGAGTGTCGTGTGCCATCCGTGGCGGTCGAGGGCTCTCAGATGCTGCAGCGCACGCAGGCGTTCGCCGCTCACGGCCGGCAGCGGTGGCGCGTGCAGGAGGTAGAGGAGCCGCCGCCCACTCATGTCTGGAGAAGCGCTCCAGACATCGTGAAAATAGGCCTCATCGCACCGTAGGGTACTCGTCTCGAAACGGCCTTTCATGGCCGACGGGCGAAGAGCGGCGACCGCGGCTAAGCCTTCGCGCGCTGCAGCATGAAGCCCCGCTCAACCGCGCCGCGCATCGACGGGCCGAAGCCGCCAGTCGTCCGGGGGTCGGCCACAGAAACGAGCTCCGATCCGCCTTTCCGAAGTCTGTCCCGAGCCAGACGGCCAGCCGTGTCCCGGGGATTCGATGAGCGTGCGATCCGAGATGGTGTGGAGAAATCCCGGAACGTCAGGCACCAGACGCCAGTAGTCGTCCCAGACTACGGCCCCCTCGCTCTTGACGATCGACAACGCCGCCCGTGTGTCGTTCTCGACGTAGGCCCATGAGTGCGCACCGTCGACGTAGACCAGATCGTACGGCCCACCAAGCCCTTCGTAGTCGAACGATGCTGAATCTCCTAGATGCTGAACGATGCGGTTGGCGTACGGTGTGCCTCATAGAGCCGCCGTTCGAACGACATGTTGTTCGCGACGTCGGTTCCCCGCAGCGGGAACACCGGATCCGTGCCGGGATCGAGGTCGAGGGTGTCCACCGCCGCATCAGGAAGATTTATCGCGAGCGTCAGGGCGGTGAGCCCGTTGTACGTCCCGATCTCGAAGATCCGGCGCGCTCTCGCCGCGCGTGCGCCACGACCAACTGCAACAGGCCGGCCTGATTTTGGTTACCCGACCGCATGAGCCTGTTCGCCGGCAAGGTCACGAATTCGTCGGCGTCGCCGAGGAACGAGGCCGGAAGGGTGGGAAGCGGTGACGTCGCCTCGAATTCGAGGTCAAGCCCATACGCAGCGAGCGACCGTACGAAATCCCTCCCAGCCTGTCCGCGGACCGCGCACCGAGCGAGAGGCCTCCAACTTGGGCGGCTCGTGCGACCTTTCGCGGAGGAACCATCGCGCCATGCTAACTCCGTCGGCCTCGGCCGAGGTGCTCAGCCTAGGGTCTGTTCGCAGGAGCAACGCCTCTCGGCAAACGAGCCGAAGCCAAGGCCCTGAAGATGTAGACGGGAATCACGAGCGTCACCAGATAGGCTGCGTTCGCCCACGCTGCCCCGACAACGCCCCACTCGCGGCCGAGAACTACGATAAGCGCGATCGTCGTGGCCCCCCCGACAATCCCGCCCGCGGCGCAGATCCACGGGTAGCCGATCCCGTTTGCGACGTGATAGCTGGGCGCGACGAGCGCGATCACTGCGTAGACGACCACCAGAACCCGAAAGGTGCTCAGCGAATTCTCCGCGAACGCTGGCCCGAGCCAGATCCGAAGGAACGGCTCCGAGAAGATCAGGAGAATCGCGCCAAGCGACGCCGACAGAGCTGCGACACCCGCGGTCGCAACCCGGAGTTGGCGACGCACCGTGTCGATCTCTCCTGCCCGCTGCAGCGAGCTCGAGGCGGGCATGAGCGGCCGAGTCAGCACGTCGTTCAGGGCGAGAAGCTTCGTCGCGATGCCGATCGATACGGCGTAGTAGGCGGCGGCGCGGAGGTCGATCACGGCGCCAACGGCAATCCGGTCAACGGAGCCGAACAAGATGCTCCCGAGACTCGAGACGCTGGTGTAGAACACGTACGGGAGCAGCCGCCTCGCGTAACTGAGCGACAGTAATGGTCGAGCCCCAAGCGCGGAGAGCGTCGGACGCCGACGGCGGCGCTCACGAGCGCAACTTCGCAGAGGACGCAAAGCGAGCTGAGCACGACCGCGTCGACCGAACCGCCGAAAGACACAACGATCACTGCGATCACCACCGTCAGACCGTTCTGCGCAACTGCAGCGACCACGGGGATCTCAAACCGTTGGACGCCTATGGCGATGGCCAAGCCCCAGCTCATCACCAAGAGCGGATCAGCCCGAACGAGACGAGCTGTACGACATGCTCGACCTGCGAATGCGACACTTCGGACGACTCAAAGAGCGTCGCGACCGTTCCCGCTGCGAGATAGAGCGGGATAGTTAGCACGACGCCGACAAGCACGTATACAGCAAGTCCAACGGTGGCAGTTGCCGACAGGCCGACCGTGTCGTTGCCCTGCTTGTATTCGGCGATGTATTTCGCAATCGCGACGCCGAGTCCCAGCTCGGCAACGCCGAGTAGCCCGAAACCAGCGAGGCTGATCGCCCAGAGACCGTAGGTGGCCGTCCCCATGCGGCTGAGGAGGAACGGCGTGAACGCGAGAGTCACCAGCGCCGGCACCACGAACCCGAGGACGCTGTAGAACGAGTTCCGCCAAAGCGTCGCGCCGAACGTGCCGCGCCGACGCGAGACGAGGGAGTCGCGCTCGCCGGTTAGCGGGTCAGCCATCCCGTCTCGATTCGACGTCGACGCCTTTCTCTCGACGACGTGCGCTCTCGATTCTGCTCTTCTGGGCAAGGCTCGGGTCGGCGATGTAGTCCAGCTCGACCGCGAGCCGCTCGAGCACGACGACACGCACATCCCCGCACCCCTCGCGCAGAGATCGGACTCCTTGCCGGCGTGCTCTGCGGTGAGCACGCTGCTGGGTTGTGGCAGAGACCCACTCATGGCTCAAGCGCAACGGCGGCACCCGATCTGCTGGAGCCAGAAAGACTCGAAGATCTCGCCCTCCTCCACCTCGCCTACGGGCAGATCGCGTTGAAGAAAGCCGACGCCCACCTCGCCCTGGTCCCAAACGGGATCGGCGCGTAAGGTGCTCGGGCTCCTGGATGCCGCCGCTCCTTGTCAGAACGCGCCCCGGCCGTTGACCACGGCGGGCACGGTCGAAAGCAGGATCCTGAGGTCACGCCCCAGTGAGAGATTCTCGATGTAATCGCGCTCGACCGCGAGTCGCTCGTCGAAAGTAAGCTGCCACGCCCGCTGATCTGCATCGGCCCCGTCACACCGGGCTTGACGCTGAGCCGGAAGAGGTGCTCGGGCGGATACAGGGCGACGAGCTCGACCTGCTCCGGGCGCGGGCCGACGAGGCTCATCTGACCGACGATGACGTTGACGAGCTGCGGGACCTCGTCGAGACTCGTCCTTCGAAGCACTCGCCCGACCCGGGTAACGCGGGGGTCGCGCTCGAATTTGAACATGGGCTGCTCGAGGTCCTCGAATCGGACGTGGTGGGCAAGCTGCGCCTCGGCGTCCCCGACCATCGTGCGGAACTTGAAAACCCGAAACGGGCGTCCTCGCAGCCCGGCGCGCACCTGGGTGAAGAAGATCGGCCCCCGGCTGTCGAGTTTGATGGCCAGGGCGGTCATGGCGATGAGGGGGCAGATGATGACCAGTGCAAACGATGCGAGGGTCAAGTCGACGAGGCGTTTGACGACAAGTGTGGACCAGGGGATGTCCGCCGTCCGGTACTCGATTACGGCCAACTCAGCGATGTGGTCGAGTTGGATCGCAGTCCCGAACTGCCCGAGCAGGGGAGGAACGAGGCTGACTTGCGTCCTTCTCGCGCGACAGATCCTGATCAGCTCCTGGAATGACTCGGAGTCAACGGTCTCCTGCGCCACGATCACGCGATCGATATTGGAGAAATCCAGTTCGGCCGAGAGGAAACCACTGATCGAGCCAAACGATTCTCCGCCGACGAGGGAGACGTGGATATCCGGCAGGAGCTCCACCTTGCGCCGTACGGACCGCGCCAGGCCGCCTGCTCCGATCACCACTGCCCGATCGGGCGACGTTGTCCGGCGCCAGACCCAGCGCGCCACACCCCGGAGAATGAAGGCTGCGATCGCGGTTGCCACCGCCATCTCGGTCGCTTCTCGAAGCGTCACCGCGTCGTTCGACCAAACGGATACGAGCATGGATGCAAGCCCCGTCGAGACGATGGCCCAGATCGCGATGATCGCAACCTCGTCGGCCGTGAGATGACGGAGGGAGTGGTCGTCCCGGTCGTAGAGATGGAGCAGCTTGGCCGCGAGGACCCAGACGGGAACGGTTACGACGAAGCCAACGGCGAGCTCCGGAGCGATGGAACCGATCCCGAGGAGCACGGCACATGAGATGACAAGCGCCAGGACGTCAGCGGCGGCGAGCATTCTCCGACGGACCGCGTGCGTCCGAACCCAGTTCGGTGTCGGCTCGCGGGTGCCTGCCGTGGGCGTGTCCGTAGCCTTCGACTGGTGGCGTTCGTCGGATCGGGGCTCGGAGTGAGTGATGGCCATTGGCAGTAGCCCAGTGAGACAAAGACGAAGGGGTATCGGACTGGCTGGTTGACTCTACTCCGTATCTAACCGGTCGTCGCTAACGCGTCTCCAACAGACATGACTGCCTGTTGTCTCGCGATAGCTCCATCTTCGTCGTATCAACGGCTCACACCTGCAAACAGCGGCGCGCGCGGATTGAGTGAGGCGGCCCGTTGCAGCCGTCGCTGCGCGGACACAGGCATGCCCAGCTTCGTCTCGAGGCGGGACGCGATGAGCCAAAGGCGCCAGTTCTTGTCGTCTCGGCGGATCGCCATGTCGATCCAGGCTCTTGCTCGGCGGAGATCGCCGCGACGTTCATCGACGAGCGCCAGTTGCGTGTAGGGAGACGCTGCCCACGGCTGGAAACGACGAGCGTCCAGGGCACGGGAAAGAGCCACGTCTAGATCGCCGGCCGTGGCCGCACGCTGACTGTCTGCGATCGCAAGGTCGCCGAGAAGGGGTGGTGTCTGGGCCAGCAGGGCGAGTGCGGAGATCAGCACCGTTGCGATGCCGATAAGGGGGCCTGGACGCGCACCGCGTCGGCGGCGCGGCCGCGTCCGGCGACGGGGATAGCCGATTCCGACACTGCCGGACGTCTCGAAGAGCGCCCGCCGACGCTCCTCGACCGACGCTCTCTCCGGCGGTGCGATCGACGTGCCCGATCCGGTGACAAGGGCTAGTACGACCATGGCGCATCCAGAAACCACCGTCAACTCCCATACCCAGTCGATGCTTGCCGCAACCGCGAACCCGACGAGGACCGACGTCAAGGCAGCGACCGTGACGCGATCCTGCCCAGCCGATCGAAGCGCGCGAGACGCTCCAGTAACGATGCCCAGCCCCATGATCGAGGCGATCAGCAGGAAGCCCAGAGGCCCCAGCTCGCCGAGCTGTTCCAGATAGAGAGAGTGCGCATCCTTCAGGAAGTAGGAGAAGGATCCGTGCTGGGCCCACCACTGCTCATACGAGCCGGCGCCGCCTCCGAGCAGGCGGTTTGCCCGCCATTCCTCGACTGCAGATGCCCAGAATTGCCAGCGGCCACTGCCGCTGCCACTCGTCAGGTGAGCGCTGACGAAGTCCGATTGAGAGATCGCCGAGCCGGCGTTTGGCGCCGCCTTGAAGGTCTCGAGCCTCTGCGCGGGATTCGATGCGATCACGCCAACCGTGACGACAAGAACGAGCAGACCGGTCGTGACAAGCCCGGCTGCTCGGCCGGGACGGGGACGAGCTCCAAGCGCTCCCGCACCCACCAGATAGAGGGCCGATGTTCCGACGCAGCACAGCGCGATCAAGAGTGTCGCCGTTCGACCCTGACTTCCTGCAAGATCGGAGTCGAGGGGGCCGTTCACCAGTGCCCCGCGCGAATCGAGGACGACGATCACGGCGATCGTGCCGGCCACCGCTACGACAAGAGCCGCGGCCGCGGCCCAGCGGTCGGTCGTCAGCACTACGAACGCGATCGCGCCGATCGCGGCCACGCCGATCCCACCTCTCGATGACGTGAGGTAGATCGTTGCCGTACAGATCGGGATCACACCGACTGCCCCGGCCCGAGTCAGCGTGGAGCGGCTGATCAGGCTCGAGCGCAGCAACAGAGGCACCCCGAGCCCGACGAGCACTCCGAGACCGTTCCAGTATCCGACGGGGTAGCTGAGCCGTGTCGCCGCGCTGGGCAGCAGGGCCACGAGGCCACTATCCGGGAAGATGTCGTAGAACAGGCGACTGAGCAACGCCAGGACCGCGACCGAGGCGATGCCTATCGCCAGACCATCGGCGAACTGCGGTGCTGAACCCTGCCGGGTCACGAGAAGCACGAGGACGAAGATCCCGAGCAAAAGCGACACCCTGTTGAACTCCGTGAACACCGCCTCCGAGCTCGATGACCACTGAATCGATGCGAGCGACCACACAGCAAGGCCTGCGAGCAACCCACCCACGGCGACGGACACCCAGGGGAGAGGCTCGCCCCGACGTACCCGCAGTCCCACCGCGAGGATCACTCCCCACCAGGCAGCTATGCCGATCAATCCACGAGCAGCGGTCCCGTACCCTCCGTCGTCGAACGCGACGGCGAACACAGTGACGGCGACAAGGATCGGGACCAGTACTCGTGTGGTGAGAAAGCGGGGGCCCGGCCGAGAGAGTGCTTCTGATTCCACTGTTGCTAGCCTCACTTCCGTGAGTCTCGCACTCGGAACGTGGCCGCGCGCGCTAGCTCTCGCCACACTGGTTCTCGGCGGAGTCTTGGCCGGACAGGGAACGGCGGCGGCGGACTCGTCTCCGGGCGACTCTGCGGTTTCGCAGTACGTGGAAATGATCCCCACGGCAACCGGCTCCGTGGCAGCGGGGAGCGCCGGCAAAGCAAAGACCACCCTCAGCAAGGCGGCGGAGGAGAAGCTGACCCATGTGAGCCCGGCCGTAGCGCAGCAGCTGGACTCGGTTGCATCGTCGCCCGCCTACGGAGCACCGGTGGAGACACAGGCTTCGTCGTCCAGCGTGAAGCAGGCGACACAAAGGGCACCGACTGCCCTATCAGAGCCGATCCCGCCCGTCCCGACCCTCCGCTCGAGTGGTGGCGCGGTACTGCTCGAGATCTATGACCAGCTAAGCCTCCAACTGCTCGTCCTCAGCCTCGTCGCTGCGAGTGCGATAGCCGCGCTCGCCGTCGTCGTTCAGCGCGGCGGAGGCTAGACGCGCGACTTCCATCGGGCATGGCGATCACCCATGCGAAGGGACTCGGCCGTTCGGGTTCCGGACGCTGACGTGTCGCCTCCCGGTGCACCTCGCGAATCGCGATCACGCCGCCGACGAGCATCGTCGGGATGAACCACACCGCCTGCATGAGGAGCGAGAACGCGATCGCGACATCGCCGTCGACGCCGACGACGCCGAGCGCGGAGACCGCAAGCCACTGATAGGTGCCGATGAACCCGGGCGAGCTCGGGATCACGACACCGAGGTTGATCACGGCGGTGACGAACACGAGCTCGATCGGCGAGAGCGAGATCCCGAGTGAGCGGCAGACGAGCGCCGCGGCGCACGCCCAGATCCCCCAGGCGACCGCGCTGAGAACGAAGCGCGAACACGACCGTGCGACGCCCGATCGGCGATGCGAGCTCGTCGAGCGTGTCGCGAATCAGCCTCCGGACGCGGCTCCGCTCCTCCCGTCGCGCGCGTGGCCTCGTGCGCACGTACACGATCGCGCCGGCGACGAAGAGCCCGAGAGCGCGCGAGGAGGACGACGCCGCCGATCGCGATCCGCGCCACCCAGGCGGCGCCGCTCACGAACGGCAGCGAGACGGACGAGCGCGACGACGAGCGTGAGGACGTCGCAGAGCCGGTCGCGGAAGACGGAGCCGAAGGCGCGGCCCGTGGGGATCTCCGCCGAGGTCGCGAGCCAGCGCGCACGGAGGAGGTCGCCGATGCGGAGGGGGAGAACGTCGTTCGCGCCGATGCCGCCGAGCACGAGCGCGTAGAAGCGGCGCACGGAGAGCTCGAGTGTCCCGGCGATGATCCGCCAGCGGGCGGCCTGCGCGACGTAGACGCCCTGGATCACCACCGCCGCGAGGAGGACGGGCCCGAGCTCGGCCCCCCGCAGTGCGAGCCACACGGCGTGCAGGTCGGCGTCGCGGACGACGAGCCAGAGGAAGAAGGCCGACGATGCGAGCCCGACGGCCAGCAGCGTGCCGCGCCGCCAGCGCGGCCCTGTGTGCGCGGCGGCGCTACTCACCCGGGATCCGGAAGCGCGGTAGCCGGTAGAGGACGTAGCGGCCGTCGCGGTATGCGACCGGCAGCAACGGGCGCACCTGCGAGCGCTTGGTGTCGATCAGGAGCCATGTCGCACCGCAGGCGCGCGGGATCGCGAGGTCGCCGGTGCGGTTGAAGTGGAGCAACCACTGGTCGCGACGCTCGTACGGATGGTTTCGTTTCGTGTCCGCGACATGGCCCGGTGGAGCGTTACAGATGTAGACGGGCGCGGCCGCCGCAATCTGGTAGCTCGATTCCGGATCGGAGTAGACGATCGCCCCCGCCGGGACCTTGTCGCGGAGCACGTGGACGAGAGCCGGGCGTCAAGGGGCTCGCCGTGCGCGCCGTCGAGGTCGACCAGTGGGAGAGGCCGTAGACGAACGTCGGCAGGAGGAGCAGCGCCGATGCGAGCGCGGCGGTCGTCTCGACCGAGCGCGCGCGCCGGAAGCCGAGGACGAGCGCCACGAGGGCGCCGACGACGGCGATCCACGTCGCCCAGGCCGGCCCTCCCTGGTCGAGCGTGTAGCCGAAGTCACCGGGGAACTGCCACTGCAGCACGATCCCGGCCACGAGCGCGAGCGGCGCCACGAAGCGACCGAGCAGCGCTGCGAGCACGCCCATCCCGCCGGCGAGCGCAAAGCCGAACGGGATGAAGCCCGCAAGCCGTCGCGACTGCGAGAGCGAGACGGCGTCGGAGAACGGCGTGAAGAGCCACGGGAGCAGCGTAATCGCGAAGACCGCGAGCGAGCCGCCGACGACGTACGCGGCCCAGCGACGGCGCGAGGCGAGGGCCGCGAACGGGATCAGCAAGAGCGCTGCCACGGCGACGGCGCCCGAGCGCCCGAACACCTCCGGGGCGAGCCAGAAGTGGTCGGCCGACCCGTTGAGCTGGCCGGCGTAGTGCTCGAACCCGCGCGCCCGCTCGTGCGCATCCGGGCTCACCGAGGCGGTGCTGCGGATCACCGGGATCAGCCAGACGAAGTAGAGCGCGGCCGGGACGACGAGCGCCGCGAGCGAGAGCGCGCCGCCGCTCACGTCCTCCCGCCTCCAGGCCCAGCGCACGGCGAGGAAGCCGCCGAACGAGATCCAGAGGAAGATCGCGTAGGTCGGGTGGACGACCGCGAGCACGAGCGACGCGACCCCCGCGCTCGCGAGGAGCGCCTTCGACGGCCTCCGCAGCGCTGCGATCGCGAGCGCGAGCGCGGCCGGCACGAGCATCTGCCGCGACGACGTCGCGGGCAGCGCGAGCGCGGTCCAGGAGCCGCCGTGACCCGCAGCCATCGCCCCGATCGCGACCGCCGCTCCGGCCGTCGCCGCGGCCGGCGCGACGCGGCGGAAGAGCGCGTAGCCGGACTCGTAGGCCACGAGGACGGCAAGCGGCGCGAGGACGGCTCGACTCGTGCCGCACGACATCGGCCGGGTCGACGAACGCGACCTTGGCGATCATGGCGAGGAACGCCTGCCAGAGCGGGAAGGCGTAGCCGGGGTGGAGCCCGCCGTCGGCGAACTCGTTCACGGTGGAGAGGTGCAGGTTGCCGAGCTCGACGAGCTTTCGGGCCCGGGCCAGATGGAAGAGACCGTCGCCGCCGATCTCGCCTGCCACGCGCCAGAGGAGCAGCCCGAGCACGACGCCGGCCGTCCAAACGGCCGCCCGCCGGGGAAGCTCCTCGATCGGCCGGCCGCCGTGTCCCGAAACACGCCGCCACCAGCGCCACGACGAGGAGCAGCGCGAGCGCGAGGTTGAGGGAGCCGTGCACGGAGAAGACGACCGTCATCGCACCGAAGACGATCCCAGCCCCCAGGCCAACGTCGCCGACGTGCTGCGGACGCCCACCGCGCGGGCGACGATCGCCCCAGGGGCGAGCACGAGCCCCGTCGCGGCCGCGAGGCGGATCAGCAGGAACAGCGAGCTCATCGCTCGATCAGCGAGCGCACGTCGCCCGTCCCGAGCCAGCGGGCGGCGTCGCGGTACATCGCCCCCTTCTCGCCGCGCACGATCCTGCCCCGGATCACGGTCCCGCGCCGCAGCAGCGACCGCACCTGCTCGGCCTCCTCGGGGCCGTGGTGCTTGAGGAAGAAGCGCATGTGACCGCGCAGGTTGTCACGGTAGAGGCGGCCGCCGTGCGAGGCGCCGCCGACGTGGACGCAGCTCGCCTCCGGCGTGAACAGCGTCTTCCAGCCGGCCTCCGCGAAGCGATAGAGCCAGTCGACCTCCTCGCTGAAGAGGAAGAAGCTCGAGTCCGGCAGGCCGACCTCGTCGATCGCGGCGCGGCGGACGAGCAAGCAGGCGCCCATCACGCACTCGACCTCGCGCTCGGAGGCGTGGTCGAAGCCGGCGCCGTAGAAGGCGTTCAGCAGCTCCGTGCGCGGGCCGAGCTTCCGCAGGTAGTAGTACTCGGTCGCGAGCCGCCACTTCGTCGGGAAGCCACGCACCGAGCGTTGCAGCGAGCCGTCGAGGTTGAGCAGCTTCGGGGTGACGACCGCCACCTCCGGGTGTGCGTCTCCGATCGCGACCATCTTCGCGAGCGCGTCTCCGGCAAGCCACGCATCCGCGTTCAGGATCAGCACCCAGCGGCTCCGAGAGACCACCTCGATCCCCCGCGCCCAACCTGCGGCAAGGCCGCGGTTCGCCTGCTCGAGCACTCGAACCGCCGGGAACCGCTCCTGGACGAATGCAACGGTGCCGTCGCTCGAGTCGTTGTCGACGACGACGGTCTCGACCCCCTCGACGCTCGCGAGGCACTGCTCGATCCACGGCAGCGCGTTGTGGGTCGTGACGACGACGGACGCGTCATCCATCCGCCACCTCGGGCCTCGCACCGCCACGGATCGACTCCCAGAGCAGGATCACGCCCCCCGGCGCCGCGAGACAGACCGTGACGAGGAAGAAGAGGAAGCCGGCCGCAAAGGCGGCGTCGGCATCGACGCCGACGCTGCCGAGGAAGCTGACGAAGAACGCCTCCCGCACCGCGAAGCCGTTGAGCGTGAAGGGCACGAGCAGGACGAGGAAGAACAGCGGGCCCATCACGTAGTAGATGCGGGGGCCGAGGTCGATCCCGACCGCCCTGCACGAGGCCCAGATGGCAAGGATCCGGACGGCCTGGATCGCGGTCGTGAACAGGAACACCTTCAGCATCAGGCGCCCGTGCGAGCGGTAGTGGTGAACGCCGTCGTAGAACGAGCGGAGCGGCCTCTCGACCCGCAGCCGCACGAGCAGGGGCCGCAGCTTCGCGAGGAGCGGACGGGCGGACTTCGAGAAGAAGAGGACGATCAGGACGATCGTCCCGAAGACGAACGCCCCCTCGAGCCACAGGTACGCGTTCACGTCGTAGTGGCCGATCGCGAGCACGAACCCGATCGCGCCGAGGAGCACGGTCGCGGCGCCGCCGAGCCCACGCTCGATCACGACGATCGCCGTGAGGTCGCCCGACCGGCCCGGGTGCCGCTTCGAGATCTCGAAGATCCGGACGGCGTCGCCGCCGATCGAGGTCGGCAGGATCTGCCCCGCCGTGTACGAGACGAAGTAGGCGCGGGTCAGCCACCAGAAGCGGTCGATCATCCCCTGGGCCGCGAGCAGCCACTGCCAGCGCTTGGCCATCGGCAGCGCCGTGCCGATCATGATCACGACCGCGAGCGCGAACCACCAGAGGTTGGCCGACTTGAGGACCTCCCACGTCTGGTGGATGTCGATCTTGAGCAGGATGTAGGCAACCGCGACGGTCGTGAGCGCGACGCCGATGAGGATGCGAACGGGCCGCTTGACGTGCGAGAGCCGCGGGACCTTCGGGACCTTCATGCCGTAAACCGTGCGTGCACGCGCCGGACGGCGTCGACCGCGTCCAGGATGTCGTGGTCGGAATGCGCCGGCGAGAGCGGCAGCGAGAGCACCTCGTCGCCCGCCCGCTCGGCGACGGGCAGCGGCGCCTGCTCGGGGTAACGCTCGCGGAACCACGTCAGCCGGTGCACGGGCAGGAAGTGGATGCTCGTCGCGATCAGCTCGTCGCCGAGCGCATGCTGGTACGCGTCGCGGGTCGCGCCCGCGGCGGCGGCGTCGATCCGCACCACGTACAGGTGCAGCGCGTGCGTGTCGCGAGGATCGCGCTCGAGCGGCGTGATCCCGTCGAGGCCGGCGAGCCCCTCGTCGTAGAGCGCGAACTGGCGCTCCCTGATCTGCGTGTGGGCGTCGATCCGGTCGAGCTGGACGAGGGCGATCGCGGCGAGCACGTCGGAGAGATTTGCCTTGAAGCCGGCCGTGACCTGGTCGTAGAGCGACCCGTCGCCCCGCCGCGTCAGGCGCATGTTCCGGATCGCCGCTGCGACGTCGTCGCGGTTCGTGGCGACGAGGCCTCCCTCGCCGGCCGCGATGTTCTTGGTCGCGTAGAGCGAGAAGCAGGCGACGTCGGAGATGCCGCCGAGCTTTCGGCCGCGGTACCTGCTCTCGGCGGCGTGGGCCGCGTCCTCGACGACGGGCAGCCCGAGCGCGAGGATCGGATCGAGGTCGGCAGGCTGCCCGGCGAGATGGACGGGCATGATCGCCTTCGTCCGCTCGTTGACGAGCGCGGGGATCAGCGCCGGGTCGATGTTGAGGTCGCCGTCGCGGACGTCGCAGAAGACCGGTGTGGCGCCGCAGTGCTCGATCACGTTCGCCGTCGCGGGCCAGGTGATCGGGCTCGTGATCACCTCGTCGCCGGGCCCGACGCCGAGCGCGAGCAACGCCAGGTGAAGGGCGGCCGTGCCCGAGGTGACGGCGAGCACGTGCTCGGCCTCGAGATAGGCGGCCATCCGCTCCTCGAGCAGGGCGGCGCGCGGGCCGGTCGTCAGCCACCCTGAGCGCAGGGTCTCGACGACGGCGGCGATCTCCTCCTCCCCGATCGCGGGAGGCTGGAAGCCGAGCCGGGTGCTACGAGGCGGGCGCATCGACCAGGAAGCGTACGGTCTCTGCCGCCCGGCGAGCCCGCGCGACGGCCTCGGCGGCGGTGCTGCCGGTGGCGAGGATCGCGCCCGCGCGGTCGGCGCCGCGTCGCAGCGGCCGGAACTGCCAGCCCGGCTGCCGGTAGGCGCGCACCCACTACGACGCCCTCGATCGCCTCCGCCTCCTCGACGCCCTCTGTCGCCCGCAGCTCCCCCTCCGGCGCCACGAGAAAGACGACGCACGCCCCACCGACAACGCCAGCCGGACGGCCGACCTTGTGACACATTGTCACGAGGATTTCGGCCGAGCGCGAACGAGACCGCGAGATCGTTGAGGTCGACCCCGGTCGCGGCGTGGCAGAGCTCGGCGTCGTGGCCGCCGCCGAGGCGGGCCGCCACCTCCATCACGTACGGCCGGCCACCGGCGGCCGAGCCTGATCTGGGTATAGGAAGGGCCGTTCTCGAGCCCGATGCGCGGCGACAGCCGCCTCGGCCGCCGGCGACGACGTCCCCCGTCGTGATGCGCGCTCGGCCACACATGGGCCAGCGCGACCCCGAAGGCGGGCGGCGTCGGCGAGGATCCTGTCCGTCACCGTGAGAGGCATGAACCGGCCGTCCAGCGAGACGGCGTTCACGGTCAGCTCCGGCCCCTCGATCAGCTCCTCGACGAGGACGCCACCGCCACGCGACTCGGTCGCCGCCGTCTCGACCGCGGCGGCGAGGCCCGCCGGCTCGCGCACGAGCGTCAGCCCCCGCTGCCCCTGGCGGTCGGCCGCCTTGACGACGCACGGGAACGTGATCTCGGGATCCGTCGTCGAGAACGTCCGCGGCTGTAGCACCCCCATCGCGGCGAACCGCTCGCGCTGGCGCGTCTTCGTCGTCGCGAGCACGGCCGTGGCCCCGCCGATCGGGTGCGCCAACCCGAGGCGCTCGGCGACGCGGGCGGCGATCCCGACCGGCCAGTCGTTTCCGGGCGAGATGATCCCGTCGGCATGGCGGGCGCGCGCGAGCCGCTCGATCCCCGCCTCGTCCTCCGAGGAGATCACCGCGCGCTCGTCCGCGAACGCGAACCCGGGCGCGAGCGGGTTGCGGTCGACCGCGATCACCGTCAGGTCACGTGCCGCAGCGGCCTCGAGCAGGCCGAGCTGCGCCGCGCCCGCGCCTAGGACGAGGAGACGTTCTGGTTCTTCTGAGCCGAGGATGCTCCGCCACCAGGCCTCGTTCTCGCGGTACCAGGCGACCGTCTGCTCGAGGCCGTCGGCGAAGGTCGTCCGCGCCCGCCAGCCCGTGAGCGCGGCCATCTTGTCGGTCGAGCCGATATGGCGATCGACCTGCCCGAGCCGCTCGGGAACGTACTGCTTCGTCGAGCCGGTGTCGCCGACCGCGTCGAGCACGAGGTCGGCGATGTCGGCGACGGAGATGTCGACGCCGGTCGCGACGTTGACGACCTCGCCCGCCAGCTGCTCGATCGGCGTCTCGATCAGCGCCTCGATCGCCTCGGCATGGTCGTCGACGTAGAGCCAGTCGCGACTCGCGTGGCCGTCGCCGTGAATCGTGAGCGGCGTCGCCCGCGAGCGCCTGGGTGATGAAGCGCGGCACGACCTTCTCGGGATGCTGCCGCGGCCCGTAGTTGTTGAACGGCCGCACGATCACGATCGGAAGGTCGTAGGTGACGAAGTAGCTGTACGCGAGCCGGTCGCCGCCGGCCTTCGTCGCGGCGTAGGGGCTGCGCGGCTCGAGTGGGTGGCGCTCGTCCATCGGGTCGGTCTCCGCCGTCCCGTAGACCTCGCTCGAGGAGATGAGGATGAACCGCTCGACCGGCGAGCGGCGGATCGCGTCGAGCAGGATCTGGGTGCCCTCGACGTTCGTCGTCACGAACTCGGATGCGCCCTCCTCGATCGACTTCTCGACGTGCGACTCGGCCGCGGCGTTGACGATCACGTCGACGCCCGCGACGAGCTCCGCCACGAGCGCGACGTCGCGGATGTCGCCGTGCACGAACGAGAGGCGCTCGTGGCTCATCACGTCCCCGAGGTTCTCGAGATTGCCGGCGTAGGTGAGCGAGTCGAGCGAGATCACCTCGTGGTCCGTGTTCGCCAGCAGGTGGCGAATCACGTTCGAGGAGATGAAGCCGGCACCGCCGGTGACGAGGACCCGTTCACGGAGGGCCACGGTGGGAGCGTACCGCGGCCTTCGCGCTCGATGCTTCTGCACGCCGCCTGATCCTGAAGCCGGAACCTAGGTTCCCGGCCTCCCTGCGAGCAACCTCGCAATGACGGGCCGGTGCCTCCACTCGTCAAGCTCCGTTCGATCGCGTACAAGGGCCGGTTCTCGACCTCGCGCTGGATCCGGCCGAGGTACTCGCCGACGAGGGCGAGCACGAATCCCTGCACGCCGAGCACGAAGATCACGGCCATCCCGAGGAACAGCGGCCCCGGGAAGTTGGAGTTGTCGATCCAGTAGGCGACGCCGTAGATGCCGAGCACGATCGCCGCGAGGGTGCAGACGAAGCCGAGCACGACGCCGGCCCACTGGATCGGCTGGGGCCAGAAGCCGGCCAGGACGTGCAGGGCCAGCCGGGTCAGCCGCAGCGGCGAGTAGCGCGAGGCGCCCTGGCGCGCGGCGTGACCGACGTCGACCTCGGTCACGGTCGCGCCGCCGGAGAGGATGAGCGCCTTCGTGAACTTCTGGCGGCCGATCGAGCCGAGCATCGGCGTCACGACCTCGCGGCGGTACGCGTTGAAGGCGCAGCCGAAGTCGGAGATGTCGACCTTCGTGAACCGGCGCAGCATGCCGTTGATCAGGCGCGAGGGCAGGGTCCGGCCCCACGAGTCGTTGCGGGCCGCGCGCCGCCCGCTCGCCACGTCGAAGCCCGCGTCGACGGCCGCGACGAGCCTCGGGATGTCCTCCGGCAGGTTCTGGAGATCGCCGTCCATCGTCACGATGATGTGCGCCGCGCGCTCGGCTCATCCCGGCGTGCATCGCGGGGTGCTGGCCGAAGTTCCGCTTGAAGCGGACGGCGCGCACGCGAGGGTCGGCTGCGTGGAGCCCGTCGAGCACGGCGAATGTCCCGTCCGTCGAGCCGTCGTCGACGTAGAGGATCTCGAACGTGCGGCCGAGACCCTCGAGCGCGGCGACGGCTCGGCGATGGAGCTCCTCGAGCGAGCCCACCTCGTTGTAGAGCGTGACGACGACCGAAAGCGCCGGCGCCGGCTCGTCGTCAACGGCCCGCATCGATCCTGAGAGCATCTCGGCTTCTGCCATGCGAACCGGAGCGTATCCGGCCAGGGGTAGCGACCTCTACGACGTGAGCCGTAGGTGGAGGCGCCGCAGCGGTCCCGGCGCCCACCAGTTCCACTTGCCGAGCAGCGCCATCAGGCTCGGCACGAGCAGGGCGCGGACGATCGTCGCGTCGAGCGCGACGGCCACGGCGGTGCCGACGCCGAGCTCCTGGATGAACGAGATCCCGGAGGTGGCGAAGGTGCCGATCGCGACGCAGAAGAGGAGCGCCGCGGCGGTGACGACGCGGCCCGTGCGCTCCATTCCGTCCGCGACGGCCTCGCGGTTCTCGAGCCCACGGTCGCGACCTTCCTTGATCCGGGAGAAGAGGAAGATCGCGTAGTCGGTCGAGAGGCCGAACGCCGTCGCGCAGAGCAGGATCGGCTGGGTCGACTCGAGGCCCGAGAGGCCGCGTCCCCACTCGAACACGACCACCATGATCCCGAACGCCGCGCCAAGCGTGAGCATGTTCATGAGGAGCGACTTGACCGGCAGCACGACCGAGCCGGTGAAGAGGAAGATCAACGTGCACGTCGTCAGGGCGAGAATCGCGAGCGCCCACGGCAGGTGCGCCGCGAGCGAGGCCTGCTGGTCGACGAACGCGGCCGTCTGCCCGGTGACCTGCGCCGTGGGGAGCTCCGCTCGCACGGTGCGGACGAGCTGCTGCGAGCCCGCGGCGAGGCCCTCGTCGCGCGGCAGAACATCGAGCCGCCACAGACCGGGTGCGATCTCCCGGGCGGGTAGCACCGCCTCGGCGGCGGGCTCCGCCGCGAGCAGCGCGACCACGGCCGCCCGTGGCGGCGCAGCCACGATCGCGGTGATGGGCGCGTAGCGGCCGCGGATGTCCTCCCGGTCGAGAGCCTCGGCGACCTGGCGCGAGCTCGCGGACGACGGCAGCGTCGTCGCGTCGACGCCCACGAAGTGAACGCGGAAGGCGGGCACCGCGAGCAGGAGCAACGCCGCCGTGGAGGCTGCAGCGACGCGCCCCGGCCGTCTCATCACCCACGCTGCGAGGCGCGCCCAGCGGCCGCCGGACGGCACCTGCTGCAGCCGCCGCGGAGCGAGCGCGTCGATCCGCGGCCCGAGCCAGTAGAGGAGCGCCGGCAGCGGCAGGAGCGCGACGAGGCCGGCCGAGAGCGCGACGAGCACGCCGCCGACCCCCATCGAGTAGAGGAATTGCTGCGGGAAGACGAGGAGGCAGGCCATCGAGGCGGCCACCGTGAGGGCGCTGAAGACGACGGTCCGCCCGGCGCTGCGCATCGTCGCGGCGAGTGCCTCGGGCCCGTGCCCGTGCCGCGCCGCCTCCTCGCGCCAGCGCGAGACGATGAACAGCGAGTAGTCGATCGCGAGGCCGAGCCCGAGGCCGGTGACGAGGTTGAGCGCGAAGACCGAGAGCGAGTGCACCTCGACCGCGATGCGGAGCCCGAGAAACGTGAGGGCGATTGCTCCGGCACCGACGAGCGGTGGCAGGAACGCCGCCACGAGGCCGCGGAAGACCCAGAACGAGAGCAGGAGGACGAGCGGGAACGCGATCAGCTCGGCGCGGCGGAGATCGCGCTGGATCGCCGCCGTCACCTGGCGCGAGGCGATCGCGCCGCCACCGAGCCGCACCTGCGGATTGTCGCGCGAACGCGGCCATGAGCCGGTCGGCGGCCTGCTTCGAGGAGTCGCCGCCGCGGCTGCGCAAGTACGCCAGCACGACGCCGTTCTCGTCGACCACTGTCCGGGCGACGGCCGGATCGCGGTCGATCCGCGCTCGCGTGCGCGCGACGGCGGCCGGCCCGCCCGTGACGAGCGCGAGGACGCCGGGATCGGCCTCGACGCCCGGTCCGTCGCTCGACCTCGAGGTTGGCGAGCCGGCTCTCCGACGAGAGGTCGGCGAACTGGGTGGCGCCCGCGTCCATGCGCGGGATCACGGTGCTCCCGACGGCGAAGGCGGCGATGAAGACCGCGGCAGCTACGAGCGTGACCGAGGGCGCGCGGCTCGCAATCAGGTGCAGCACGCGGTCGGTCACGCTCGTAGAGAAGCAGCGTACGGCGCGGCTCAGGCGGCGTCTGCGAGCGGCGCCCGCTCCTCGACCTCCGCCGCGCGCTGCCCGCGTACGGCCGGGATCGCGAATGCGGCGACGGCGCCGAGGCCGACGACGACGGCACCGATCCAGAGTGCAGGCGTCATCCCGTTCACGAACGTCTGCCCGTTCCCGTAGCCCCCGTAGCGCGAGAAGACGGAGGCGAGGACGGCGACGCCGAAGACGCCTCCGAGCTCGCGGATCGCGTTGTTGGCGCCGGAGGCCTGGCCCTCCTGCTCACGCCGGACCGACGAGAGCACGAGGTTCGCCATCGGCGTGAAGAAGAGCGCCATCCCGACACCGGCGAGGACGAACGGCACGATCAGCGCCGTGTACGCGGTCGTCGGGGTCGAGACGAACGCGATCCAGCCGAGTGCGATCGCCTGCAGCGTCAGGCCGACGCTGAGGATCCGCTTGGGACTGACCCGGTCGGACATCGCGCCGGCGAACGGCGCCACGAACATCGGCGCGAGCGTCCACGGCAGGATCCGGAGGCCGGACTCGAGTGGGGTGTAGCCCTGGACGGTCTGGAAGAACTGCGTCAGCAGGAAGATCGAGCCGAACATCCCGAAGAACATGAACAGCGACGCGAGGTTTGCGAGCGAGAAGGCCGCGTTGCGGAAGAACGTCATCGGCAGCATCGGGTGCGGGGTGCGCAGCTCCCACGCGACGAAGGCCGCCACGAGGGCGATGCCGAGCCCGAGGGCCGTCAGGATCTCCGGGCTCGCCCAGCCCTGCGCGTTGCCGCGGATCAGGCCCCAGACGATCCCGAACATGCCGGCGCTGACGAGGGCGACGCCGGGCAGGTCGAGCCTGCCGGCCGGGCCGCGCGTCTCCGTCAGTCGCGTCAGTGCAAGCGGCACGAGCACGATCCCGATCGGGACGTTGAGCCAGAAGATGTATTGCCAGGAGAAACCCTCGACGACGGCGCCGCCGACGACCGGCCCGAATGCGATGGCGAGGCCGCCGATCGCGCCCCACGCTCCGAGCGCGAGGCCGCGACGCGCAGGCGGAACGGACGCCGAGAGGATCGTGAGGGTCAGAGGCATCACGATCGCGCCGCCGAGCCCCTGCACGGCCCGGGCGATGTTGAGCACCTCGACGTTCGGGGCGAGGGCTGCGGCGACGGACGCGAGCGTGAAGATCGACACGCCGATCGCGAACATGCGGCGGCGGCCGAAGCGGTCACCGAGCGCGGCACCCGTCAGCAGCAGGACTGCGAACGTCAGGGTGTACGCGTTCACGGTCCACGAGAGGCTCTCGAGGGAGGCGTGCAGGTCGACGCGGATCACGGGGATCGCGGTCGAGACGACGAGGTTGTCGAGGGAGACCATGAACAGGGCGATCGAGGTGATCGCGAATGTCCAGAGAGTGCGTGTCCTTTGGGTCATGATCGGTGCCGTCCTTTCTCGGTGTCTGCGGATGTCGTTATTTGGTTGTGATTCATCACTATCTTGGCGGTAAAAAAAGAGAGCTATCCGGCGACCGGCTCGCTGCAACCCTCGATGAGACGGTTCGACCAGGGCTCGGGCCGGCCGAAGGCGTCCATGCCCATCAGGACGGTCAGCAGCGCGCCCTTGGAGAAGAACGCGCTCACCTCCTGCGGCGACGCGCCCGAGGAGCGCTCGGCGAGGTCGACGAGGTCGCGCCAGGAGCTGCGAACGGCTTCGCAGATCTCGGGGTCGTCGCACGACGCCCAGCACTTGAGCATCAGCATCAGCCGGTCGCGGTCGGCCATAACGGCCTCGTAGGTCTCCCCCATTGCCTGCAGGGCCTCAATCCCCGTCTTGCCGCGCGCCGCATCCGCGAACACGGCGTAGAGGTGGTCGACGGCACGCTTGGCGGTCGCGAGGTAGAGCTCCTTCTTCGTGCCGAAGAGCCTGAAGAGGTACGGCTGCGAGATCCCGGCCATCCGCGCGATGTCCTCGGTCGAGGCTCCATGCAGGCCCTTGCGGGCGAATTCGATCGTCGCGGCGTCGAGCACCGCGACACGGCGCTCTTCCGCGGTTTGGCGTGGGGCCGTCGCACTCATAGTTGTGAGTATTCACTCACAAGCGTGTCTTGTCAAGCCCGACCGGTGGGTAGGCCTAAGCCTCACCCAGTTCCACGGTCTACACGAAGCGGGTCAACGCCTCCGCGACCCGGTCGCACTCGTCCTCGGTCATCGTCGTCGCGAACGGCAGCGCAAGCGCGCGGGCGAACGCCCGGTCGGCGCCCGGGAAGGAGCCCCGGTCGCGATAGGCGCCGAGATGATGTAGCGCATAGGTGCCGATCTGCACCTCGATCCCCTCTCCTCGAAGCGTTCGCAGCGCCTCGTCACGGTTGTCGAGCTGGATCACGTAGGCCTGCCAGCCGTGGCGGTCGCCCTCGGCTGCCGAGGGCGTGAGGACGAGATGCTCGAGGCGCTCGGTGTACCACCCGGCGACGCGCTCGCGCGCGACGAGCAGCTGCTCGAGCCGGTCCAGCTGCGGGATCCCGACCGCGCAGAGGAGATCGGGCAGGCGGTAGTTGAGTCCCGGCTCGGGAATGTCGAAGTCGCCGCGCGGCACGATCCCGTGATGGCGGAAGCGCCGGATCGCGTCGGCAAGCTCGGCGTCGTCTGTCGTCACGGCCCCGCCCTCGCCGGTCGTGACGATCTTGCGTGGATGGAACGAGAGGCAGCCCATCACGCCGAGCGATCCGCACGGCGTGCCGCGGTAACAGGCGCCGAGCGCGCCGGCCGCGTCCTCGATCAGTGCGACTTCCTGCGGCACGGCCGTCTGCAGCTCCTCCCACTCGACCGGGCGACCGAAGAGGTGGACCGCGAGCACGGCCTTCGTTCGCGCGGTCACGGCATCGGCGACGCGGGCAAGGTCGAGGTTGAAGGTGTCGGGGTCGACATCGACGATCACGGCCCTCGCGCCGCAGAGCTCGACCACGTTCGCCGTCGCAGGGAAGGTGTAGGCGGGCACGATCACCTCGTCCCCCGGCCCGATCCCGAGCGCCAGCACCGCAAGATGGAGCGCTGCCGTGCCGGAGGAGACGACCATCGCCTCCGCGGTGCCGCAGGCCTCCGCCAGCGCGCGCTCGAATTCGCCCACCTTCGGGCCCATCGTCAGCATCCCGGTCGAGACGACCTCCGCAAAGGCGGCGATCTCGGCCTCGCCGACGTCGGGCCGCGCGAGGCGGATCGGGCGACGTCGCTCACGAGCCGGCCGGACGGTTGTCGCGGTACCAGTCGATCGTGCGCTCGAGCCCGTCGTCGAGCTCCACCGTCGCCTCGAAGCCGAGCAGCTCGCGCGCCTTGCCCATGTTCGGAATCCGTAACTCGACGTCGACGTAGTCGAGCGGCGTGTAGACGATCTTGCCCGGCGCGTTCGTGATCCTCTTGATCCGCGTTGCGAGGTCGTAGATCGTGACCGCGGAGCGTGCGTTGCCGATGTTGAAGCTCTCGCCGACCGCGTTCGGGTGCTCGAGCCCGAGCAGGGTGCCGTGCACCATGTCGTCGACGTAGCACCACGCGCGGATCTGGGACCCATCGCCGTGGATCGTCAGGTCACGCCCGTCGAGCGCGGCCTCGATGAAGGCACGGATGGCGCCGCCGCCGATCTGACCCGGGCCGAAGATGTTGAACGGCCGCACCGAGACCGTCGGGAGGCCGAACTCCGCGTGGTAGGCATGCGACATGTGCTCGCCGGCGAGCTTCGAGACGGCGTACGTCCAGCGAGCCTCGCCGACGGAGCCGATCGTCGTCACCTGGCCCTCGCCGACGTTGAAGGCGTGCTGCCCGAAGACCTCGCTCGTCGAGAACTCGACCATCCGCTCGATCGTGTCCTTCGTCGCGAGCGCCGCTTCGAGGGCGTAGTAGGTGCCGATCATGTTGACGCGCATCGTCCGCACCGGGCTCGCGAGCACGGTGTCGACGCCCGCGATCCCGGCCGCGTGGACGATGTGGGTGACGCCCTTCGCAGCCTCCGTGAGGCCGGGCAGGTCGAGCACGTCGCCCTGCACGAGGCGGAAGTTCGGGTGCTCGCCGAGGTCCGTGCCCGAGAGCGCATCCCGGTGCAGGTTGTCGAACGCGATGACCTCGTTCGCGTCGACGAGCCGGCGGGCGAGCGTTGTCCCGATGAAGCCGGCTCCGCCGGTGATCAGGATCTTCTTGCCGCTCAGCGCCACGCGGCGAGTGTAGATGCTTCCGGCGGCGTATCCTGGCAAGACCGTGCAGCGCCCGACCCTTCTCGTCGCGGCGATAGCTCTTGCTGTCGCGCTCGTCGGCGCGACCAGCGCCGGCGCCACCGGCGGCGCGATCAACCTCCGGATCACCTACCGCGCGAACGACAAGGCCCCGCCGCAGGTGCTGACGCTGCGCTGCGATCCGGCCCGCGGCACGGTCCCGAATCCGGCTCGGCCTGCAGGCGCCTGCGCGCGATCGGCGCCAGCGCGTTCGCGCCGACGCCGCGGGGGCGGGTCTGCACCCAGATCGCCGGCCCGCCGACGACCGCGCTCGTCACGGGACGCTACGACGGCCACGCGCGTCTGGAGACGGTTGAGCCAGCGGGACGGCTGTGAGATCGCGCACTGGAAGCTCGTCGCGTTTCTCTTTCCCGCAAGCTGAGCGTCGGCGCAGGCAACGCGAGTAGCATCGCGCGGTGTGAAGACCGTCCTCTTTGTCGGCGCCGGGCGCCACCAGCGGCGCGCGATCCTGCAGGCACGGGAGCAGGGGATTCGTGTGGTCGCCGTCGACCGCAACCCCGAAGCGCTCGGTCTCCAGGTCGCCGACGTTGCAGAGGCTGTCGACTTCACCGACATCGACGCGGTCACCGAGGTAGCCCGCAACCACGCGGTCGACGGCGCGCTGACGGTCTCGGCCGATCGCGCCGTGCCCGTCGTGGCGGCGGTGACGGAGCGCCTCGGCCTGCCGTCGATCGGCACCGAGGTCGCCCACCGGATGCGCAACAAGATCGTGATGCGGCGGGCGTTCGCCGAGGAAGGCGTGCCGCAGCCGCCGTTCGCGGCGCGTTCGCTCGCTCGGAGAAGGACGCCGGGCGCTCACCACGGTCGGGCTGCCTGCGGTCCTGAAGCCGGCCGATTCCGGCGGCCAGCGGGGCATCTTCCGGATCGAGAGCGAGGACGACCTCGACCGCCATCTCCACGCCGCGCTCGCGGAGTCGGCGGAGCAGGAGTGCATCATCGAGGGCTTCGTCGAGGGCACCGAGATGAACGGGATCGTGATCGCACGCGGCGGCAGCGCCGAGGTGGTGACGCTGTCGGATCGCCTCCGCCCGCCCGGGATCGGCTTCGGCGTCGGCTGGATCCACGTCTACCCGGCGTCGACCTACGGCGACCAGCTCGAGCTGTCGGAGCGCGTCGCCGCCCGCGCCGTCGAGGTGCTCGGCCTGCGCGACGGGATCGCGTTTCCCCAGCTGATCGCCCATCCCGACGGGTCGGTCGCCGTCGTCGAGGTCGCGGCCCGGATCCCCGGAGGCCAGATGTCCGACCTCGTGCGTCACGCGACCGGCGTCGACCTCGTCGACGTCGCGTTGCGGTTCGCACTCGGCGAGCCGGTGCCCGACGATGTCGCGCGGCCGCGGTTCCAGCAGCCCCTCGCGATCCGGTTCCTTACGGCGGAACCAGGCCCGTTGCCGACGGGACGGGTGACGCGGATCGGCAGCCTCGAACCCGTCCTCTCGGCCGAGGGCGTCGTCCAGGCCGACACCTACCTGCAGGTCGGGGAGACGATCCGGCCGGTGCGGCTCGACGGCGACCGCCGCGGCTACGTGATCGCGGTGGCCGACACAAACGTGGCGGCCCTCGACCGCGCCGAGGCGGCGGCCCGGCTCCTGACCGTGGAGGTCGAGGCGTGAGCTGCGCCTTCGACCTGGCGCACTACGGCGAGATCGTCGCGGCCGCGCAGGCCGGCGGCTATCGGTTCGCGCAATTCGAAGGCGCGCCGGAGGACGGCACGGTGATCCTGCGCCACGACGTCGACCTCTCGCTCGACGCGGCCGTGCGGATGGCCGAGCTCGAGCACGATGCAGGCGCAGCAGCGACGTACTTCCTCATGACCGAGTCGGTCTTCTACAACCTCGACTCGAGCGAAGGCGTCGCCGCGATCGAGCGGCTGCGCGCGCTCGGGCACCGAGTCGCGCTCCACGCCGTCTATCCGAACGCGCCAGAGGATGCGCGCTTCGATCCGGTGGTGGCGTGGCACAACCCCGACCCCGAGTACATGCGCGCCCCGCTTGCCGACGGGCGGATCAACGTGATGCAGGAGCCGTGGTTCGACCCGGCGACCTACCGCTCCGACTCGAATCAGCACTGGCGCTCAGGTTGCCCGCACGACGATCTCCGCGCCGCCGCCTTTCCGTGGCTCCAGCTCCTCACCCATCCCGAGATCTGGGCCTACCCCGGCGAGACGATGGGCCAGACGATGCGTGCCATGCTCGAGGCCGAGAAGGAGCGACGGCTGCAGCAGCTCGCGGATGATCGCATCGACCTGGGATGAGTGAGCCTCTCGACGGCGGTGACCCGGAGCTGCACGAGACCGCGCTCGTCGGCGGCGACGTCAACGTCGGCGACCAGGTCGTCGTTCGCGTCGGCGACACGGTCAGGCGACCCACCGGCCCGCACACCGATGCGGTGGACGCGCTGCTGCGGCACTTCCAGCTCGGTCGGCTTCACCGGGGCTCCGCGGGCGCTCGGCCGCGATGACCGCGGGCGGCAGGTGCTCTCGTTCGTCGAGGGTGAGCCGGCCCTCCCACCGGTGCCGGACGGGGACGATGTCCTGCCCGAGCTGGGGCGCCTGCTGCGGGAGATGCACGACGCGCAGGCGGGCTTCGTCGCCTCCTCGAGATGCGCAGTGGCACGTCGGCGCCGCTCGGCCCCGAGCGCGGCGGCGACGACGTGATCTGCCACAACGACATCTTCCCGCCGAACGTGATCTTCCGCGAGGGGCGCCCGGTGGCACTGATCGACTGGGACCTCGCGATTCCCGCGCCACGCCTCTACGACATCGCGTCGGCGGCCAACTTCTGGGCTCCGCTCGCGCACGACGAGCGAGCGATCGCGTTCGGGCTTCCCACGGAGCGGAAGGGCGAGCGACTCAGGCTTCTCTGCGACGGCTACGGCCTCGAGCCGTCCGAGCGCGTGGCGCTGCTCGACGTCGTCGCGCATCGCAACAGGATGGGATACGAGATCCACCGGGTCTACGGCGGCGAGCGCCGGTTGCCCGGCTGGCGCGAGATGTGGGACGCCGGCAGCGGCGACGAGATCCTGAAGCGGAGCGCCTGGTTCGAAGCGCATCGCGCCGACCTGCAACGATCCCTCGCGTGAGCCTGCAGCCGATCACCGTCGTCGTCACCGCCTCGGGCGCTCCGGGCACGGCCGCGCTCCTGCGCGGGTTGCGCGAGAACGGCGAGCGCGAGGTACGCCTGGTCGGCACCGACATGTCCGAGCGATCCGTCGGCAGGCACCTCTGCGACGGGTTCCACCTCGTCCCCGCGGGCTCCGACCCGGGCTTTGCCGCCGCGATCCGCGAGATCGTGGAACAGGAGGGCGCGCACTGCGTCCTGCCCCAGTCGTCGTTCGACCTCGAGGGCCTCGCCGAGCACCGCGACAGCTTCCCGGTGCCGGTGCTCGTCTCCAAGCCCGACGCGATCTTTCGCTCGAACGACAAGGCGGAGACGTACGCCTTCCTGCACCGGCTCGGGCTCCCGGCGCCCGCCTTCCGGCGCGTCAACGGCGCCGCGGAGGTGGAGGCGGCCGCGCGCGAGCTCGGATACCCCGACGTCCCTGTCTGCTTCAAGCCCGTCTTCTCGTCGGGGTCGCGCGGCTTCCGGATCCTCGACCCGACGGTCGACCGCGCCCATCAGCTCCTGAACGAGCGCCCCGGCTCGGTTGCGATGCGACTCGAGGAGGCGGTCGAGCTGCTCCCGGCCGAGGGCGGCCCGGATCTCCTCGTGATGGAGCTCGCGACCGGCGGCGAGCGGACGATCGACGGCATCGCCGACGGCGAGCGGATCCTGCTCGGGCACCCGAAGACGCGTGAGGCGATGCGCGCGGGGCTCGCGATGTACTTCGTCACGCTCGAGGACGAGGCGCTGATGGAGGTGGCCAACCGGATCGTCGCCGAATTGGAGATCGAGCACTTCTTCAACATCCAGCTCGTCGGCGAGCACGTGATCGAGATCAACCCCCGGATCTCGACGATCGTCTACCAGGAGGACCTCAACATCCCGTACCTGGGCGTGAAGCGGGCAATCGGGGAGATCTCGGCGGACGAGCTCGTGGCGTTGCGGTCGCGGATCCGGCCGGGCCGGACGGCGCTCCGCTACTTCGACCAGCTCGAGTGGGACGCCTGAGCGGGGCGGGGGCGAGCGGTCCTCCGTTGACGCCATCCCAAACCCCCACCCACCCGGGGGCACGGGCACAGGCACGGTATCGCGGGACCTGCCACGTGTCAGTGCCGGGATCGTGCCGGCAGTGAGACGAACGTCCCACAGCGCAAACGCCCAGACGGCCGGCGAGCGGCCGCTGCGCGTCACGCTCTGCCCGGTGAACACGGCCGGCGTCCCGTGGGCGACCGCGGAGTCGCTCCGGCGCCGCGGCGTCGACGCAAGGCTCGTCGTCTTCGAGCGCTACGCGCTGCATCCCGAGGCCGACGTCTCGCTCGACCGCTCCGGCGGCCTCGCCCGCCGCCAGGCGGCCCAGTGGCGTGCCTTCGCGCGGCTGTTGCCGCAGACCGACGTCTTCCATTTCGTCTTCGGCCTCACGCTCGTCCCACGCTCGCTCCAGTTTCCGCTGCTGCGTCTCACCGGGAAGAAGTCCGTCATGCACTACCTCGGCTCGGACATCCGGGGCAAGACGCCGGAGCAGCTCGCATACGGCAGGAAGGCAGGAGCGCAGATCGTCGGCAGCTACGACGCGATCCGCTGGGTGCCCGAGGCGGAGGTGATCACGCCCGGCATCGACGTCTCGCGGATCACGCCCGTGCCGCCGTCCGACCGAGCGCGGCCGGTGATCCTCCACGCTCCCTCGTCACGTCGGCGCAAGGGCACCGAGCACGTGATCGCCGCGGTCGAGGGGCTCGACGCCGATCTCGAGATCGTCGAGGGCCTGCACCACGACGAGGCGTTCGAGCGCTTCCGGAACGCCGACATCGTCGTCGACCAGCTCAACGCCGGGTGGTACGGACTATTCGCGATCGAGTGCATGGCGCTCGGCAAGCCGGTCGTCACCTTCCTCCACGAGGAAGCCGTGCGACGCACCGAGCAGGCGTACAACACGACCGTGCCGATCGTCTCCGCGACATCCGAAACGCTCCGGGAACAGCTCCGCCCGCTCGTCGCCGACATCGCCGAACGAAGGCGTCTCGGGGCCGCATCGCGCGCCTATGTCGAGCTCGTCCACGACCAGGAGCGGATCACCGACCGCCTCCTCGACGTCTACGCTCGACTCTGATGGCGCTCTCCGGCCAGCTGAAGCGGCTCGGCAAGCACTCCGTGATCTACGGCCTCGGCGGCCTCGTCTCGCGGATCCTCGCCGTCCTTCTGCTGCCCCTCTACACGCACTACCTCTCGACGTCCGACTACGGCCAGATCGAGACGCTGATCGCGCTCGTCACGGTGCTCACGATCGTGCTCCAGTTCGGGATCTCGTCGGCGTTCTTCCGCTTCTACTTCGACGCCGACGACCACGACGGACGCCGGCTCGTGCTGCGGACGTCGTTCTGGTTCACGATGACGATGGCCACGCTCGGCCTCGTCGTTCTCGTCGCCTTCGCGCCGCAGATCGCGGACTGGCTCTTCGGGAATGCCGACGCCGCGAACCTCGTCCGGGCCAGCGCGGTCGCTCTCTGGGCGCAGCTGAACTACATGCAGCTGACGAACCTGTTCCGCGTCGAGGAGCGCTCGGTGGCGTTCGTGCTCGCGAGCCTCTCGAACGTCCTCCTCACGGTCGGCGCGACGCTCGTGCTCGTCGTCGTGCTCGACAAGGGGCCCGCAGGGGGTCATCGTCGGCAACTTCATGGGGACACTGGTCGTCTACCTCTGCCTGCTCGGGTATCGCCGCGAGCAGCTCGGGCTCCAGATGAGCTGGCCGTTGCTGCGCAAGATGAACCACTTCGGGCTTCCGCTCGTCCCCTCGGCGTTGCTCCTCTGGGTGACGAACTTCAGCGACCGGTTCTTCCTCGTCAAGCTGACGGACACCTCGGAGGTCGGCCTCTACTCGGTCGGCGTCCGCGTCGCGTCCGCGATGGTCCTCCTGCTGACCGCGTTCAGAACGGCCTGGCCGGCGTTCGCGTACTCGATCAAGAGCGACGACGAGGCGAAGCAGACGTACGCGTGGGTGCTCACGTACCTCGTCGTCATCTCGACATGGATCGCGACGGCACTGACGCTGCTGTCGCCGTGGCTCGTCGCCTGGCTGACGACACCGCAGTTCCAGAGCGCCTCGCGCGTCGTCGGGCCGCTCTCGTTCGCGGCCGTCTCGTTCGGTGGCTACATCGTGCTCGCGATCGGCATCGGCCGGGCTCGGCGGACGCAGTTCAACTGGGTGATCACGGGAGTTGCCGCGATCGTCAACGTGACGCTGAACCTGACCCTGATCCCGATCTACGGGATGATGGGCGCCGCCATAGCCACCGTCGCCGCGTACACCGTCATGTTCCTCGGGATGGCGTGGTGGTCACAGCGGATCTTCCCCGTCCCGTATCAGTGGCGTCGCGTGGCGATCGCCGCCGCCGCGGGTGTCGCGCTCGCGGTCGCCGGCAAGCTCGTCGGAGGAGGGCTCCCGGTCGCTATCGCGCTCCTCCTCGTCTACCCGCTCGTGCTCCTGCCGCTCGGCTTCTACCTGCCCGCCGAGCGGAAGCGGATCCGCTCGCTCGTCGTCCGCGCCTGAGCCCCCGGCTCGGGGCGCACGATCAGGACGGAGCGTCGAGCCCGGCCGCGCGAATCGCGGCGAGGGCAAGCTGCTCGTCGACCTCGCCGGGAAGGCCGCTCACGCCGACGGCTCCGACCCGGCGCCCGCGCTCGAACGCTGCAACGCCCCCGAGGAAGAAGCTGAACTCCGGGTCGAAGCTCGCGAGCTCCGTCGGCGAGCCGCCGGCCTTCTCGGCCAGCTGTCGCGTCGTGAAGGCGTCGCTGCGCGCGGCGGTGTACGCCTTGCGACGGGCGTTGCCGTAGGTGTCCCGCGCGGCGCCGCTCATCGCGACCGAGGCGATGACCTCGCCGTGCGTGTCGACGACGACGACCGAGACAGGCCCGTGGGGGTTCGCGACGACGCTTGCGACAACGGCGAGGGCTTGCTCGTGGGTCATCGATTGCATCATCCCACGGCTCGCGCCGCCCGTGTCCACACCCCGTGTCTACGATGGGCAAATGCCAGTCTTCGAGCGATCCTCCCTCTCCAACGGCGTGCGCCTCCTCACCGCACCGATGCCTCAGGCGCAGTCGGTCTCCTGCTTCATCATGTTCAACGCGGGCTCGCGCTACGAGACCCCCGACGTGGCCGGCATCGCCCACTTCGCCGAGCACATGTTCTTCAAGGGCACCGAGCGCCGGCCGACGGCCCGCGCGATCTCGGCCGAGATCGACGGTATCGGCGGGGAGTTCAACGCCTTCACCGGCAAGGAGTTCACCGGCTACTACGTCAAGTGCGCAGCCGGCACCCGGGACGTGGCGCTCGACGTTCTCGTCGACATGATCCGCAACTCCCGCTTCGACGCCGAGGAGATCGACCGCGAGAAGGGCGTCATCGTCGAGGAGATGAACATGTACTTCGACACGCCGCGCGACTTCATCGGCGGTGTCTACGACGAGCTCCTCTACGGCGATCACCCTCTCGGCCGCGACATCATCGGCACGAAGGAGACGGTTCGCGCTGCGACCCGCGAGACGTTCACGTCGTTCATCGACCGCTGGTACCGGCCGGAGCGCATGGTGGTCGCGGTCGGCGGCAAGATCGGAGACGGCCTGACGGAGAGGCTCGAGGAGCTGCTCGGCTCGATCGAGCCGTCGCGAGACCGGGATACCCGAGCCCGCTGCGACGCCGCCGAACGGCTCGCCCGTATCGGTCTTCACGAAGCAGTCGGATCAGGCCCACATCGTGATCGGCGCCCGGAGCTATCCGCTCGGGCACCCCGACCGCTACGCGCTCCAGCTGCTGACGACCGTGCTCGGCGGAGGCATGTCGTCGCGCCTCTTCACCGAGGTGCGCGAGCGTCGCGGTCTCGCCTACTACGTCTTCAGCACCAACGCGAGCTACGTCGACGCGGGCTCGCTCTACGCGCAGGCGGGCGTCGACATCAACCGCATCGACGACGCGGTGACGACGATCGCGGCAGAGTTGCGCCGGATCGCGGATGAGACCGTTCCCTCCGACGAGCTCGAGAAGGCCCGCGCGTTCTCGAAGGGCCGCTTCGTGCTCGGGATCGAGAGCCCGCACGGCACGACGATGTACGGGCTCCGCCGCGAGGTCCTGCTCGGCCAGGCCGAGGAGCCCGAGACGATGCTCGCCGGACTCGACGCCGTCACCGCGGAGGACATCCAGCGCGTCGCCCAGGACGTGGTCGGCAAGCAGCTCAAGCTCGCGGTGATCGGGCCGTTCGACGACGCCGAGCGCTTCGAGCGGCTCCTCACGCCTGCCTGACCCTGGCGCCGTGACCGACGAGCGAGCACTCCTTCGCCGAACCGCAGAGCTCGCCGCCGACTACGTCGACACGCTCGCGACCCGCCCGATCCGGCCGGACGCGGACTACGCGACGATGCTGCAGGCCGTTGACGGCCCCGTCCCCGACGAGGGCACGGACCCGCTCGCGCTCGTCGACGAGCTCGCGACCGCCGCCGAGCCGGGTCTCACCGCAATGGGCTCGGGCCGCTACTTCGGCTTCGTGATCGGCGGCGCGCTGCCGGCATCCCTCGCTGCCGACTGGCTCGTCTCCGCGTGGGACCAGAACGCCGGCCTCGCCCAGCCGACACCTGCCATCGCGGCGCTCGAGACGGTCACCGGGCGCTGGGTGCTCGAGCTGCTCGGCCTGCCGGCGCAGGCGTCCTTCGCGTTCGTCACGGGCTGTCAGATGGCCCACGTCACCTCGCTCGCGGCGGCGCGCCAGGCCCTTTACGAGCGCGTTGGCTACGACCTGCGCGAGGAAGGCCTCGCGGGCGCGCCCCCGCTCCGCGTCGTCGTCGGGGAGAAGCGCCACGTGACGCTGACCCGCGCGCTGCGGCTGCTCGGAATCGGCCGCGCCCAGGAGCAGGTCGTGCCGGTCGACGATCAGGGCAGGATGCGCGCCGAGCTGCTCGCCGATGTCCTCGCAAGCGACGGCATCGCCCACGATCGTGTGTGCCCAGGCCGGCGAGGTGAACACGGGAGCGTTCGACGACCTGGAGCAGATCGTCGCCGTCTCGCACGAGCACGGCGCCTGGGTCCACGTCGACGGCGCGTTCGGGCTCTGGGCCGCCGTGAGCCCGCGCTTCGCCCACCTCGCCCGCGGTCACGCCGGTGCGGACTCGTGGGCGACCGACGCGCACAAGTGGCTCAACGTCCCCTACGACTGCGGCATCGCGATCTGCGCCCATCCCGCGATGCATGCCGCCGCGATGGAGTACGCCGCCCCGTACCTCGCGGTAGGCGGCGAGGCCGAGCGCGACCCGATGGGCTACAGCCCCGAGTTCTCGCGCCGTGCCAGGTCGCTGCCCGTCTGGGCTGCGATCCGCTCGCTCGGACGACGAGGCATCGCGGAGATGATCGAGCGCAGCTGCGACCACGCCGCGATCATCGCCGAGGGCCTTGCGGCGTTGCCCGGCTGCACGATCCTCAACGACGTCGTGCTCAACCAGGTGCTCCTCCGCTTCGAGAGCGACGAGCGAACGGCGGCGATCGTCGCGGCCGTGCAGCAGGAGGGCGAGGCCTGGATGGGCCCGACCGTCTGGGAAGGACGGCCGGCGATCAGGATCTCGGTCTCGTGCTGGCGCACCGACGACGACGACGTGCGCCGCACGCTCGAGGCGTTCGGCCGCGCCGTCGGCGCCTGAGCGACGGACTACTCGTCCGCTGTGCTCTCCGCGGCCCGCTCGGCGAGCTCGTTCACGACCGACGGGTCGGCCAGCGTCGTCGTGTCGCCGAGCGCGCGATTCTCCGCGACGTCCCGGAGCAGCCGGCGCATGATCTTGCCCGATCGCGTCTTCGGGAGCTCGGGCGTGAAGACGATGTTGGCGGGCTTCGCGATCGCGCCGATCTTCTGGGCGACGTGGTTGCGGAGCTCCTCGAGCATCTCGACCGAGGGGCCGTGGTTCCCCTTCAGCGTCACGTAGGCGACGATCGCCTGGCCCGTGGTGGCGTCGGAGCGTCCGCACACCGCTGCCTCGGCAACGGCAGGATGGTCGACGAGCGCCGACTCGACCTCGATCGTCGAGAGCCGGTGGCCCGAGACGTTCATCACGTCATCGACGCGGCCGAGGAGCCAGAAGTCGCCGTCGGCGTCGATCCGCGCCCCGTCGCCTGCGAAGTAGTGCCCGGGGAAACGCGACCAGTAGGTCTCCCGGAAGCGCTCGTCGTCGCCGAAGATGCCGCGCGTGATCGCGGGCCACGGGCGCTCGAGCACGAGGTAGCCCCCGCCGTGCTCCACCCGTTCGCCCTGCTCGTTGAGCACGGCGGCCTCGACGCCCGGGAACGGCTTCGTCGCCGACCCCGGCTTGGTGGTCGTCACGCCGGGCAGCGGCGAGATCAGGATCATCCCGGTCTCGGTCTGCCACCAGGTGTCGACGATCGGGCACCGCCCGCCGCCGACGTGCTCGTGGTACCACATCCACGCCTCGGGATTGATCGGCTCGCCGACCGATCCAAGCAGGCGCAGCGTCGAGAGGTCATGTGCCGCCGCATGCTCCGGCCCCCACTTCATGTGGGCGCGGATCGCCGTCGGCGCCGTGTAGAGGATCGTGACGCCGTAGCGCTCGGCGATCTCCCACCAGCGCTCGTAGCTCGGGAAGTCCGGGGTGCCCTCGTACAGCACCGACGTGGCGCCGTTGCAGAGCGGGCCGTAGACGATGTAGCTATGGCCCGTGATCCAGCCGATATCGGCGGCGCACCAGTACACGTCCGTCTCGGGCTTGAGGTCGAAGATCAGCGCATGCGTGGTGGCGACGCCGACGAGGTAGCCGGCCGTCGTGTGCGCGATGCCCTTCGGCTTCGCGGTCGTGCCCGAGGTGTACATCAGGAACAGCAGGTCCTCGCTGTCCATCGGCTCGCACGGGCACGAGGCGGGATCGTCGGAGACGCGGGCCGCGACGTCGTGGTACCAGTGATCGCGGCCCTCGGTCATCGGCACCTCGTTGCCGGTTCGGCGAACGACGAGCGAGGCCCTCACGCCTGGCGCCTCTGCCATCGCCTCGTCGGCGACCCGCTTCAACGGCACCGGCTTGCCCCGCCGCCACGCCTCGTCCTGGGTCACGAGCACCTCGCAGCCCATGTCGTTCATCCGGTCGGAGAGCGAGTCGGCCGAGAAGCCGCCAAACACCACCGTGTGCGGTGCGCCGAGCCGCGTGCACGCGAGCATCGCCACGGCGAGCTCCGGCACCATCCCCATGTAGATCGCAACGGCCGTGCCCTTGCCGACGCCGAGCTCCTTGAGAGCGTTCGCCATCCGCACCACGTCGCGCTGCAGCTCCGCGTAGGTGATCGTGCGCACATCGCCCTCGGGCTCGCCCTCCCAGTGATAGGCGACCCGATCGCCGAGGCCGTCTCTCGACGTGGCGGTCGACGCAGTTGTAGGCGACGTTGAGCTTGCCGCCGAGATACCACTGCGCGTACGGCAGCTCCCAGCGGTAGAGCTCCCCGAACGGCTCGAACCAGGTCACGCGCTCGCGGCCGTTGCGCTCCCAGAACGCCTCGAACGGCTCGTCGTAGACCTCGGGGCCGGCGTTCGCCTGCGCCGCGAACGCGGGCGAGGGCGGGAAGCGGCGCTCCTCGTCCTGCAGCGTCTCGATCGCCTGGTCGCTCACGCGTCAGGTCGTAGGGGAACCGGGTCAGCACCTCGCAGCCGTCCTCCGTCACGAGCACGAGGTCCTCGAGCCGGACACCGCCGATCGCGGGGTCGTAGAGGCCGGGCTCGACCGTGACGACGTCGCCGGCCACGAGCTCTCCTCCGGACAGGATCCCCATGTAGGGGCCCTCGTGCACCTCGAGGCCGACGCCGTGCCCGAGGCCGTGGAAGAAGCCGTGGCGGAGCACCTCGCCGTCCTCCTTCGTGCGCTGGGTGCGGTAGCCGGCGGCCTCGTAGACGTCGCAGGCGGCGTCGAAGACGCTGCGGCACTCGACGCCTGCGCGAATGAGCGCCGTCGCGGCGTCGAGCGCGTCCTTGGTCAGGCGCTGCCACTCGGCGACCTCGTCGGCGACCGGCCCGGCGACGATCGTGCGGGTCATGTCGGCGAAGCAGGACGAGGCGTCGTCGCGAGGCCAGAGGTCGAACACGACAGGATCGCCGAAGCGGATCGGGCCGTGCCCCATCTCGTGGCCTGCGGCGCCCTGAGGGCCGGGGGCGACGACGAACTCCTCGGCGGAGCACCCGTGCTCGGCGAACGTGCGGCGCATCGCAGCCTTGACGCGCTCGACGGTGAGTGGCTCGCCACCGAGCCAGAGGACACCGTCGCCGTTCTCCGCGTCGCGCATCAGCGCCACGCCCGTCGCGAGGCCGGCCTCGGCGGCGCGCTGCGCCCTCCGGATCCCCTCGAGCTCGGCGCCGGCCTTGACGCGCCGGCGCGCGTCGAAGACCCCCTGATCGACCGTGAGCTCGACGCCGGCCCGCCGCAGCCGGTCGAGGTGCCCGGCCGGGAACGTGTGCGGCACGGCGGCCCGCGTCAGTCCGGCATGGGCACACGGCGCGAGCCGCCCACTCGAGCTTCGTCTCGAGGTAACCGAGGTTCTGCGCGTGGATCTCGTCGATCCCGATCTCCTCGAGCGGGTGCACGGTCGAGGTCGGAGCGCGCCCCGCGGATGCGGTCGACCTCCATCGAGCCGACGTACACGTGCTTGGCGCCGTCGCGCTCCAGGTAGACGAACGGGTCGGGAACGCCGAGCGGGATCTCGTGCCGCATCTCCGGAACGCGAAACGTGTCGCCGATGATCAGGACGTCGGTCATCGTCTCGATCCTATAGCTCGTGGCGAGACCGGAAGAGGACATCTGACACGACTATGGAGCCGATCGCTAGGGTCCGCAGGATGGACGACATCACGATTCTCCGTCAGCGGCTGGCCGAGATCTCGGACCTCAGCCGCGCCGCGGGAGTGCTCGGATGGGACCAGCGCGTCACCATGCCGCCACTCGGCACCGAGTCCCGCGCCGAGTCGCTTGCGACCCTCGGCCGCATCATCCACGACCGCTTCACCGATCCCGAGATCGGCCGCCTCCTGGAGCGGCTCGCCCCGCTCGAGGAGTCGCTCCCCTACGACTCCGACGACGCGAGCCTGATCCGCGTCACGCGTCGCGACTACGACAAGGCGTGCCGCGTCCCGACCGAATTGCGCGTCGAGATGACCCGCGCCGCCGCGAGCGGCCACCACGCCTGGGTCGAGGCCCGCAAGAACGACGACTTCGCCTCGTTCCTCCCCTACCTGCGCGCGAACGTCGAGCTGAAGCGCCGCTACATCGAGTGCTTCGAGCCGGCCGACCTGCCCTACACGGCACTGCTCGACGACTACGAGCCGGGGATGACGACGACCGAGGTACGCGAGGTGTTCGCAACCCTCCGCCCGGCGCTCACCGAGCTCGTGCGGACGGCGCCGCAGGTCGACGCCTCGTTCCTCCATGGCTCCTTCGACCCGGAAGCGCAGCGGCAGTTCGCCGAGCGTGTCGTCGGAACGCTCGGCTTCGCCGACGGCGCCTGGCGGCTCGACCCGACCGCGCACCCGTTCTGCACCTCGTTCTCGAACCGCGACGTGCGGCTGACGACGCGCTACCGCCCGGACGACCTCGAGTCGGTCTGGTCGACGCTGCACGAGGCCGGCCATGGCCTCTACGCGCACGGCATCGCCGACGCGCTGATGCGGACGCCGCTCGGCGGCGCACCGTCGCTCGGGATCAACGAGTCGCAGAGCCGGACCTGGGAGAACCTCGTCGGCCGCAGCAGGCCGTTCTGGACGTATTGGTACGAACCATTGCAGGAGACGTTCCCCGATGCGCTCGGGCACCGTCGACTTCGACGACTTCGTGCGCGCAATCAACCGCGCCGAGCCCGGCCTGATCCGGGTCGACGCCGACGAGACGACCTACTCGCTGCACATCATCCTCCGCTTCGAGCTCGAGCAGGAGCTGATCGCGGGCACCGTCGAGCTCGAGGACCTGCCCGAGATCTGGAACGCGAGGATGAAGGAGTTCCTCGGCATCGACGTGCCGTCGAACGCGGACGGCGTGCTGCAGGACGTGCACTGGTCGGGCGGCGGGATCGGCTACTTCCCCACCTACGCCCTCGGCAACGTGATCTCGCTGCAGATCTGGGCCAAGGTGCGCGAGGCGCTTCCCGACCTCGACGACCAGATGGCGGCGGGCGACCTGATGGAGCTCTCGAACTGGTTGCGCGACAACCTGTACGCCTGGGGCCGGAAGCTGACGCCGAAGGAGACGCTCGGCCGCCTGACCGGCTCGGACGCGATCGACCCGGCGCCGTACCTCGCCTACCTGGGCGACAAGATGGCCGTGCTGGCGACTGCCTGAGTGATCGGTCTCGGCGAGCACGAGCGGGAGTCGATCCGCGACATCCTCGCCGGCCTCGAGCGCGATGTGCCGCTGCTGCTCGAGCTCGGCCCCGAGGAGTCGCCCGTGACGGTGATCGCCGGCGGTCGTGAGATCGATTTCGCGGCCGAGACGCAGGCGCTGCTCGAGCAGGTCGCCTCGCTCTCGGAGCGGGTCACGCTGACCGTGGCCGAGGTGGAGGAGCGCGGGAGTTGGCCGAAGACGACGGTGGCAGGCGGCCTCGCCTATCACGGGCTGCCGTGGGGATTCGAGCTGACGACGCTGATCGGCGCGATCGCCGAGGCGGGCCGCGAGACGAGCTCGCTGGCGCCCGCGTCGCTCGCCGCGCTGGACGGGCTCGAGTCGGACATCGCGCTCGAGGTCTACGTCACGCCGACCTGCCCACACTGCCCGCCGGCGGTGCTGATGGCGTACCGCTGCGCGCTGGCCTCAGCGCACGTCACGGCGGCAGCGGTCGAGGCCACCGAGTTCGCAGCCGCGGCCGACCGCCACGGCGTCGTCTCGGTGCCGGCGACCGTCGCGAACGGGCGGCTCGCCTGGGTCGGCGCCGTGCCCGAGCCGGTCTACGTCGAGCGGCTTCTTCAGGCCGCGGCGACACCGTAGACTCGGGTGGTGCAACCCCTCGAGCAAGCGCAGTTGATCCTGGACGAGGTCACGGACCGGATCCTCGGCGAGGTCCCCGCAGGCGCCGTGATGTTCGACGCCCACACGCACCTCGGGGACGACATCGACGGGATGCGCGGCCGACCCGACGAGATGCTCGCGATGTTCGACCGCGTCGGGATCACAGGGTCGTTCACGTTCTGCCTCGACGAGCCCGACCGCGTGCCTGCCTTCAGCGCCGCCAACGACCGCACGCTCGCCTATGCGGCGGAGAATCCCGACCGGATCATCCCCTTCGTCCGGCTTGATCTTTCCGACAGCCCGATCGACGAGGCGATCCGCTGTCTCGACCTCGGAGCCCGCGGGATCAAGCTGCACCCGCGGGCGCAGGGGTTCTCGCTCGGCGACAAGCGCCTCGACGACGTGTTCGCGGTCGCCGTCGAGCGTGGCGTCCCGATCCTGATCCACGGCGGCCGCGGGCTCCCGCCGATCGGTGACCACCTCGCGGCGCTCGTCGAGCGCTTCGCGGACGTGAGGCTGATCATCGCCCACGCCGGAATCGCCGACCTGGGCGGCCTCGCCGGCCACTTCGCCAACGTCCCGGGCGTCTTCTTCGACACCTCGGTGTGGAGCGTCGTCGACCTTCTCGACCTGATGCGGCAGGTGGCGCCACAGCAGATCCTCTTCGCAACCGACTACCCGTACGGCCGGATGCCGAATGCGCTCCTGCTCGCACTCCGCTCGGCGCGGCTCGCGCACTTCGACGAGACGGAGCTCCGCGGGATGCTCGGGGAGACGGCGCAGGCAATCGCGGTCGGGCGCTCCGCTCCCCGGCGCTGACGGCGCCGAAAGGCCCGGCGGCGATCACCCAGAGCCTGCCGCTCGCCCGCATCCACCAGTACATCGGAATGGCGACACCGCTGATGTGGATGCGCCTGCCGGACATGGGCGGTCTCGGCCTGGCGCGCAACGCCGCTCATGAGGCGAACTTCAACGGTGTCCCCGACGCTGACCTGATGCGGCGGGCACTGTCGACCGCGGCAGAGCTCTGGGACGGGATCGGAGAGATCACGGACCGTCAGGAGTCGGAGCGGATCGCGCGCCCCGCGCGGATGCTCGTCCACATCGCGGACATCCTCGCGGTGACGAGCGCTCGACGCTTAGGCCGAGAGTCAGCCGTCGCCGCGACGCTCGACGAGCGTCGCCAGCACCGTCCGCTTCCACGCGCTCTGCGGGTGCCCGGGCAGCCCCGCCAGCGGGTCGGCCGGGTCGAGCGCACGCGGGATGTTCGAGACGCCCGCGGCGGCCAGCGAGAGCTCGCCGCCACGTCGCGCAGCCGCGACCGAGACGAGCGGGAACGAGAACGCCTGGCGCTCGCCCGTGCGGAGGTAGACCGACGCCTCCGGCGGCGCGGGCAGCCGCACCGCGACGACGAGCTCGCCCACTGCGAGCGTGACGAGCGAGCGGTTCTCCTCGGTCGGCCGCCGGTAGAGCTCGAGCAGCGGCAGCTCGCGCTCGCCGGCCGCCGACCGCACGACGACCGTCGCGCCGCACGCCGCGAAGGCAGGCGCGAGGTCGGAGGGATGGGCGGAGATGCAGTCGCCCTCCTCGAGGTTGTGCTTGCGGTGGTCGCCGATCTGGGCGTAACAGGTGTCGCCGCCGCCGAGCCAGCACGTCCACTCCTCGCCGCGGTAGTACCAGCAGCGCGTGTGCTGGCAGAGGTTGCCGCCGACGGTGCCCTGGTTGCGCAGAAGCGGCGACGCCGCGAGCCCGGCCGCGGTCGCGACGGCCGCGTAGGGCGCGACGAGCTCGCTGCGCGGCGACCTCGGCGAGCGTCGTCGTCGCGCCGATTCGGACGCCTTCCGCTTCCGGTCGCGATCCCGCCGAGCCCAGCGTCCTGGAGGTCGACGAGGAGCGATGGAGCGCGGATGCCGCGATCGATCTGGCCTGCGAGGTCGGTGCCGCCGGCGAGCACCGCCGCACCCTCGCGCGTCAGCAGCTCGAGCGCCTCGTCGATCGACTCCGGCCGGGCGTATGCCGCGCTCACGCGAGCGTCTCCAGCACGCGTGTCGCGCGTCAGCGGCAGCGCCTTCGCGCGCCGCCCCGTCGCGTGGGCGAACGCGTTCGCGATCGCCGCCGCAGTCGGGACGATCGGCGGCTCGCCGAGTCCCTTCGCGCCGACGTTCGGCAGGTTCGTGTCCGGGACGTGCGGAAAGTCGATCACGATCTCGGGCACGTCGGCGATCGTCGGCATCTTGTAGTCGTCGAGATGCCCGTTGACGGGCACGCCCGTCGTCGGGTCGATCACGAGCTCCTCGGTCAGCGCGAACGCCATCCCCTGGAGAAGCCCGCCCTCGACCTGGCTCGACGCCGTGAGCGGGTTGACGATCCGCCCGACGTCGTGGACGGCGACGATCCGCTCGACGCGCACCTCGCCGAGGCCGGGGTCGACCGCGACCTGGGCGATCTGGCAGCCGAAGGTGTTCACGACGAAGCCGTCAGGGTTCGGCCCGCGGGAGCCGGAGCCGTCGATCGTCGCATTGCCGAGCTTCTCGGTCACCTCGGTCACGTCCGCATCGATGGCGCCGTCGGACGAGCGGATCCGGCCGTCACGGACCTCGAGGTCTCCGGCCGAGATCTCGAAGACGTCGCCGGCGAGCTGGAGGAGCGTCTTCCGCACCTTCGCCGCAGCCGAGCGGACGGCGGGCATCACGGACGCTGTCGTCTGGGAGCCGCCTGCCACGGGCCCGTAGACGTTCGGCGCGGTATCGCCGCCGATCACCCGCACGTGGCCGAGCGGCAGGCCCAGCTCCTCTGCCGCGACGACCTGGGCTGCGGTGAGCGCGCCCGTGCCGATGTCCTGGATGCCGGTCACGACGGCCGCGTGGCCCTCGGCGTCGAGCCGGATCGTCGCGTGCGACGGTGGGCCGCCGCCACCCCACCAGATCTGGGTCGCGCAGCCCATCCCGCGCAGCAGGCCGTCACCGCGGGGCTCGCGCAGAGCGTCCCGCCCGGCCCACCCCGCAAGCTCGGCGGCGCGGTCGTAGCAGGCGAGTAGGTGCTTGCTGGAGTACGGCAGCCCGCTCACCTGGTCGACGTCGACGTGGTTGCGCCGCCGCAGCTCGAGCGGGTCCATCTCCAGGGCAAGGGCGAGCTCGTCGATCGCCTGCTCGAACGCGGTCGTCCCCTCCATCACGCCCGGCGCCCGGAATGCGTTCTGAGGGCGCAGGTTGGTCTTGGCGGGAAACGTGAGCGCGCGCACGTTCGCACAGCGGTACAGCGTGCGGGCCGGGATGAGGACGGGGAATATCCAGCCGCCCTGGCCCATTGCGACCACCGCGTCGGCGTCGATCGCGGTGAGGGTGCCGTCCCGACGAGCGCCGAGGCGGATCGTCTGCCGCGTGGCCGAGCGGCGGCCGCCGGCCAGCTGCTCGGCGTGCCGGTCGGCGACGAGCCGCACCGGCCTGCCGGTGATCCGCGCCAGCTCGGCTGCCGCCAGCGTCTCGAAGCCCGCGCCCTGCTTGCCGCCGAAGCCGCCGCCGACGAATTCCGTCCGCACGCGAACGTCGTCGGCACGCAGCCCGAACGCCCCCGCCAGCTCCTCGCGCGCCGCGAACATGCCCTGCGTCGAGACCCAGGCGGTGAGGCGGTCGCCGTCCCACGAGGCGACCGCCGCGTGCGGCTCGAGCGGCGTCTGCAGCTGGGCGGGCGTCTCGAGCTCGAGCTCGATGGTCACATCGGCTTCGGCCAGGGCCTTCTCGGCGTCTCCCCTGGCACTGTCCGTCGGGTCTTCCGTGAAGCGCTGCTCGTTGACGGCCACCTGCGGGTCGACGACGTGGGCCAGCACCTCGATGTCGAGCCCAAGCGCCCGGACGCCTTCCTCGGCGGCCTCGAGCGTGTCGGCGGCGACGACGGCGATCGGCTGGCCGGCGAAGCCGGGCTCGGCGTCGAGGAGCGGCGCCCTCGTCGTCAGGCTCAGCTCACTGTCGGGGCCGATCACGGCCCGCACACCGGCAACGGCCATCGCCGCGTCGAGGTCGAGCGAGCGCACCCGTCCGTGGGCGACCGGTGAGCGGAGCACGGCCGCGTGGAGCATCCCGGCGAGGCGGACGTCGACCGTATAGCGCACGCTTCCGTCGGCCCGCCGCGCCCCGTCGAGGCGCGGAGCGGGCTTGCCGACGAGCGTCAACACGTCGTCCGCTGTCCAGCTCTGGACGTCGTCGGCCTCGTCGACGAGCGCCCAGACGTCCTCGTAGCGCCCCTCCATCTCCTTGCGGGTACGGACGAAGCGGGCCGTCATGCCGCACCGGCCGCGCGGAGGATCGCGCGCTCGATCTTCGGATAGGCGCCACAACGGCAGAGGTTGCCTGCCATCGCCTCGTGAATCTGCTCCCTCGTCGGCTGGGGCGTTCGCTCCAGGAGCGCCGTCGCGCTGACGATCTGTCCCGGCGTGCAGTAGCCACACTGAAGGGCGTCCTCGGCCACGAACGCCTCCTGCACGGCGGCCGCGCGCCCGGTCGAAAGGCCCTCGATCGTGACGATCTCGTGGCCCGCGGCAGCGTCGGCCAGGAGAAGGCAGGAATTGACGGGGCTGCCGTCGACGAGCACCGCGCAGGCGCCGCAGGCACCCTCCCCGCACGCAAGCTTGGTCCCGAGCAACTCGAGGTCGTCGCGCAGAACCGCGAGCAGCCGGCGGCCGCGCGGCTCCACGAGATACGACTGGCCGTTCACCTCGATTGCGATCGTCACTCCTCTAGGACTACAGGCGGCTGCTTGCGCTCGTCAAGCGGGGTAGGATCGACGGGTGCGCCGAGCAGCCCTGATCCTCGTTCTCGCCCTGACGGTCCTTGCGGCCGGCTGCGGCGACTCGAACGACGACGCCGCGACGAGCACCACCGCGAGCACCGCGACGACCGACGGAACGTCGACGACGACCGCCACGGTCGGCGCGGACGGTTGCACCGACGTCTCCGTGCCCGCCGCGCGCGAGGACGGCGGCGCGACGAAGCCGAAGGAGCGCCTCGACCCCGAGGTGACCTACAAGCTCGTGTTCAAGACCAACTGCGGCTCCTTCACCGTGACGCTCGACCAGGCGAAGGCGCCCGCAACGACGGCGTCGCTCGTCTCGCTCTCGAAGGCCGGCTTCTACGACGACACGATCTTCCACCGGATCGTGCCGGGGTTCGTGATCCAGGCCGGCGATCCGACCCAGAAGGGCAACGGAGGCCCGGGCTACGAAACCCTCGATCCGCCGCCGTCGGACACGACCTACGACCAGGGCGTCGTCGCGATGGCCAAGCTCGGTTCCGAGCCGGCAGGAACGGCGGGCAGCCAGTTCTTCGTCGTCAGCGGCCCCGACGCCGCCACGCTTCCGCCCGACTACGCCGTCGTCGGCAACGTCACGAGCGGGATGGACACCGTCGAGCGCATCGACGGCTTCGGTGATGCGGCAGATCCGAGCGGGGCGCCGACCCGCCCCGTCGTGATCGAATCGGTGACGGTCGAGCAGACGTGAGCATTGCCGCGGTCGTGCTCGCCGCCGGTGAGGCGTCACGCTTCGGCACGCCGAAGCAGCGCCTCCTGCTGCCCGAGGTCCTCGAGCGCCTCGAGCAGAGCCCTGTAGACGAGATCGTCGTCGTCGCCGGAGCGCACACGCTCGAGACGCCGGCGCGCGTCGTCACCTGCGCCGGCTGGAAGCGTGGCCCCGGCGCATCGCTGACGAGCGGCCTGGAAGAGCTGGGCGACGACGTCGAGGCGGCGATCGTGGTCCTCGCCGACGGGCCCGACCTCGCACCGGAGGCTATCGAGCGGGTGATCGCCTCCTGGCGGGCCGAGGGTGGCTCACTCGTGGCGGCGTCCTACGGCGGCGAGCGCGGTCACCCGCTGCTGATCGCACGCGATGCCTGGGACACGATTCCCGATGAGGGCCTGCGGATGCTGGAGCCGCGCCTCGTCCCGTGCGACGACCTCGGGTCTCCGGGCGACGTCGATACACCGGCCGATCTGCCCGAGCGGCTCCGGTAGCAGCCTGCCGTTTCGCGTCCGGATTGTGTTCGTCTCGCTTGACGCCGGCTGAAGCCAGGCGTCGGACGGGCCTCAGGCCCGTTTAGAACATCGCGTCGCCGGCCCGGGGCTCGGCGCGCAACGAGACGAGCTTGTCCATCAGGCCGGCAGGCATCCGCTCGACCGCCGTCGTCTGCACGTACTGCCGCAGCGACACCTCGAAGCGGTACCTGCGGCGGCAGTAGTCACAGTCGTCGAGGTGGGACTCCGCAAGCTCGACCTCGTCATCCGTGAGCTCCCGGTCGAGATAGCCCTGGAGCAGCTCCTCGCACGCCTCACACGGTCCATGGCTCATGAGATCGCCTCCTCCGCGAGCCTCTGCTTCAGAAGCCTCCGCCCACGATGCAGGCGTGACATGACCGTGCCGATCGGGACGTCGAGGATCTGGGCCGCATCGGCGTAGCTGAACTCGCCGATGTCGACGAGCACGACGGTGTCGCGGAAGTCGTGGGGGAGCGATGAGAGCGCGTTCACGATCGAGTCCTGTGAGAGCTTCTCGACGACGCGCTCCTGGTCGAGAGCCTGCTCGCCCTGGGCTTCGGCCATCTTGTTGGCGAGGTAGTAGTCGCCTTCCTCGATCGGCTGCATGTCAGGCGTGCGCTGGACCTTGCGGCCGCGGTCGAGGTTGAGGTTCGTGAGGATGCGGAGAAGCCACGCGCGGAGATTCGTGCCCGGCGTGTAGGAGCGCCAACTCCTGAAAGCCCGACCGTAGGTGTCCTGGACAAGATCCTCTGCCTCTTCTCGTGTGGAGACCAGCCTGCGTGCCACCCGATACACCTGGTCGGCGAGCGCGAGCGCCTCTTCCTCGAATCGAACCCGATCCCTGGCCTCTGCCGCGATTCGGGGTCCGTCGTTTTCGGGCTCTGCCTCACCCACCTGGCAACCGTATCTGTTACGGACGCATTAACGCACGCGACCGCGACGGTATTCCACCACGCAGCGTCAGACGACCGCAATCTCACGGAACCCGGACTTGGCCATTGCCGCCACGAGCGCCTCGCGGGAGGTCTTCTCGTCGTCGTAGGAGAGCGACACCTGGCCCATCAGGTTCGCGTTCGCGCTCTCGAGCCCGTCGTGGCCGCCGAGTGCTGCCGCGAGCCGGTTCACGCACCGCTCGCAGCGGATGCCGCTCACCTGCAGCGTCTCTGTCTGCGTCGCCATCTAGGCGGATGGTACCGCGGCGCCTGTGCGCAGCTGCACGTCATCGTCGGCGAAGCCGATCAGGACGGGATCGTGCGTCGCGCAGACGAACGTCGTGCCGTGCTCGTGCGCGATGTCGGCAAAGAGGCCGCCGAGCGTGAGCGCCGCGGCGACGTCGACCCGGGAGGTCGGCTCGTCGGCGATGATCACGGGCGTCCGGGCGGCGAGCGCTCGCGCGACGGCGACGCGCTCGCGCTGGCCCGCCGAGAGGAGGTCCGCGAGCCGGTCGGCCTGCTCGGCGAGACCGACGGCGACGAGCGCGTCGATCGCCCGCTCGTGCGCATCGAGGCCCTCGACACCGCGAATCGCGAGGCCGAGCTCGACGTTCTCGCGCGCCGTGAGGAAGCCGGAGAGACCGGGTGACTGGCCGATGAACGCCACCGTGTCGCGGCGGAACCGCGCGCGCGCGTCGCGGTCGAGCTCCGACATCGAGCGGCCCCCGATCAGCACCTCGCCCTCGTCGGGGAGGTCGAGCCCCGAGACGAGGGCGAGCAGCGTCGACTTGCCGGATCCCGACGGCCCGGTCACGACCGAGAGGCGTCCGGGCGAGAAGGTCGCCGGAGAATCGTCGAGCGCGATGTCGTCGCCGTAGCGGCGGGTGACGCCGCGCAGCTCGACGAGCGCGCCGGCCGCACCCTCGATATCCGGGAGCATCGAACGGCGTCTGCTGCAGGGCGCCGAGCGGCCGTAGCTCGACGACGCCGTCGCGCGCCGTCACCGTCGCGCGATCGACGATCCCGGCATCGCGCAGCGTGTCCTCTGAGATGCGCATCCAGCCGCCGCGCCCGATCACGATGGCGGCGCCCTCGCCGCGCCGCTCCTCGCTGACGCGCCCGTCTCTGATGTGGACGACCCGGTCGGCGATCGCCGCCGAGCGGGGGTCGTGGCTGACGACGAGCGCCGTCACGCCTTCCTCGCGCGAGAGCTCGGCGAGGAGCGAGTAGACGGTTGCGGCGCTGGCCTCGTCGAGCTCGCCGGTCGGCTCGTCGGCGATGAGCAGCCGCGGCCGGTGTGCGAGGGCGGCGCAGAGGGCGATCCGCTGCTGCTCGCCACCGGACAGCTCGCCCGGGTGCTGCTTCGGCGCGGTCTCGAAGGCCGACCCGCTCGAGCAGCGCGTGCGCGCGCGCAAGGCGCGCCGCCTCCGGGACACCCTGGAGGCCGAGCGGCACCCCGATCAGCTCCTCGGCCGTCAGCTCACCCGCGAGCGCCCGCCAGTAGTGCTGGTCGGCGTACCCGAGCGTCGTCGCGCGGTAGTCGGCGAGCCGTCTCGTCGAGAGCGCGGCGAGCTCCACTCCCGCGACGACGATGCTGCCCGGCGCTCGGCCGCTCGAAGCCGGCGAGCACCCGCATCAGCGTCGTCTTGCCCGAGCCGCTCGGGCCGAGGACGACGCAGATCTCGCCCTCGTCGACGTCGAGCGTCAGTCCTTGCAGCGCAGCGACGCCGCCGTCGGCAGCCGGATAGACGCAGAACAGGTCGCGGGCCTCGACGAGGCTCACGTGCCGGCCTCCTGCGCGCGCGCCGGGCCACGTTCGTCGCGGAACGCACGCCGGGTCGCGAGAGCCACGAGAGCGGCCGCGAGCAGAAGGTACGCGAGCGCGGCAATCGCGAGCACCCGGAGGTCGAACGATGTCCGGAGCGGCAGGTCGGAGGTCGTCGCGCGCGCTGTGACCGAGACGACACGGGTGACGAGGAGGGCGAGCAGCGCTCCCGCGACGGAGCCGGCGACCACTCCGGCCATCGCGACGACGAGCGCTCTGACCCGCACGATGCGGCGGAGGAGGCTCGGCTCCGCGCCCTGGGATTCGAGGTCGTAGAGGTCGCCGCGGTCGTCGCGGAGGTCGGAGATCACGGTGAGGGCGAGCCCGAGCGCGGCGAGGAGCAGCGCGACGACGGCCGCCGAATCGAGCGCCAGCAACGTTCCGTGTCCGAGCGGATCGTCGCGCGCCTCGGCGAGCAACGCGGCCCGCGACACCGCCTCGACACCGCGGAACGGCGGCCGGCCGAGCGCCGCCATCGCGGCTGCGGTGCCGCCGGGAGGAACGTCGAGCCAGACCTCGTTGGTCTCGCCGGCCCCGGGCACCTGCGTGTTCACGGCCGTCTCGAGGCTCGTAACGTCGCCGATCACGGCATCGCCGTCGGTGCCGGGAAAGTGGTCGACGATGGCCGCGACACGCACCGGGACCCGCCTGCCCCCGATCTCGAGCGGCAGCGTGCCGCCGACGCCGCCGGCGAGGGCTCCGAGCCGTGGCGTCACGAGCACCGCAGGAGGCGAGCCGTCCGTTGCCTGACGCGCCCGGACGCGCGCGTCGTTCTGAAGGCTGATCCGGTAGTTGAGGTCCAGACCGTTTGGCCGCGGCGTCACGACGATCCCACCCTCGCCGAGCCACGACGTTGCCGGGAGGCCGTCGATCCGGAGCTTCCCTGCGAGCGGACGGCCCGCGTCGGCGCCGCGATCGACGAGGCGCGGCGGCACGAGATCGAGCGCGACGAGCTTGCCGCCGCGGAGCCGCGCAGGCAGCGCTGCGGTTGAAGTGCGTCGTCGCCTTTGGCGCGAGCGAGCCGAGGTCGAGCGACGAGTAGCGGCCGTCGGGTGCGACGATCGTCGCCCGCAGCGCGACGATGCCCGGCCCGGCACTGAACCGCAGCCTCGAGCCGAGCCGGATCCCCTGTGGTGCGGCGCCGGCGGGCGGCTTCACGAGCGAGGCGAGCTTCGTGCGCGACGACCCCGAGAAGCCGTCACGCCAGCCGTGCACCTCGGCGACCTCGGCCGCCGGAAGGCCGAGCACGGTGACCCCGCTGACCCCTTCGGCGGCCCCCACGCTCGCCCGGATGCGCACGACCGGTACCGCCACCGAGCCACCGGCGAGGGTCGCCGTACCGCTGCAGCGGCGCCGCATCGAGAACGGGAATCAGCGACTTCAGGTCCTCCCGGACGACGATGTCGAGCGGAACGGCGAACGCCGCCTGGTCGCTCTCGGCCTGCACGAGCGTCGCCCGATAGCCCTCAGCCAGGAGCGCGAGCGCAAAGGCGAGCGTGAGAAACGCGACCGTGACGGCGGCGGCGCCAGGGCCGCGGCCAAGCGTCACGGCAGCGAGACGGGCACCGACGCTCTTGTGGAGGAGCCGGCCGGCGAGACGGACGAATGGCCCGAAGAGGCGCGCCGCCACGACGGCGGCCGCGAACGCGATCAGACCTGGCAGGAGCAGCAGGATCAAGCCGGTGCCCTCGCTGTCGTCGAGTCGCGACTGATCGGCGGCACCGCCGAGGAGCGCGGCAACGACGAGGCCGAGGGCAGCGAGAGCTGCGAAGTCGAGCGGCCCGAAGCGGCTCTCGTCCCGTGCCGGGATCGAGGTGGCGATCGCGACGACGACGGTGGCGGCGATCACGACGGCGAGCGCGAGCGCGATGCCGGCCGGTGCGAGGACGCTCTCGCGGAGCACCGCTCCCGACGGGCGCCCCCGCCCGGGAGGCCGCGAGCGCACCGACGAGGATCCCGACGAGCCAGCCGGTGACGGCGCCGACGACTGCGACCATCGCGCTCTCGGTCAGCGTCAGCAGCCGCAGGTGCCAGCGGCGCGCGCCGTACCAGGTGAGCCGGCGGCGAGCCGCCTCGAGATCGCGCCGCATGCTGCGGGCGGCGAGCACCGCGAACGCAAAGAGCAGCGCGGCCGCCTCGCCGCCGACGAGCAACAGCCGCCGGCCCGCGACCGTCGCGGCGCGCTCGGTCGCCTCCAGCTCCTCCTCGGGCGCCTGCACGCTGTAGCCGTTCGAGACGGCGGAGAGGGCTGCGCGAGCGCGCTCGCTCTTCCCGACGAGGCTGTCGATCTGCCACAGCCGCGGCTGCCCCGCCGCGAGCGGCCAGACCCACGCGTAGCTCCGGTACGTGTTCGCCGTCGCCGCTGCCCGCGTCAGGGCCTCGATCCCCTCCGCCACGACGAGCGGCGCCGGCGCCGGCCGGTGATAGCGAGCGCCCTGCTGGAGCGCGGGGGCCACCTCGCGGTCCTCCAGGGCGTTGTCGGTCGGCGCGAGGAAGTCGCCGAAGAGCTGGCTCGAGCGGAGGGTCGCCGTGCCGACCTGCACGAGCCGCAGCCCCGGCGCGTCGGGAAGCGCGCCGGCGCCGCGCAGCCGCAGCACCTCGCAGCGAGCCGGGGTGCATGTCTTCGGCAGGCGACCGCTCGTCAGGTGGACGTGCGAGGCGAGCCCCTCGACGCCTGCCAGCGAGACGAAGTGGCCCGCCACGGTGCTCTCACGGAACAGGACGATCGGGCGTGGGGCCCGGGAGCCCGACATCGGCCAGCTTCGCGCGGGCGGTCTCGTCGAGCCGGGGATAGGCCTGGTCGGCGCCGACCGGAACGCCGAACCAGACGGCGCGCACCGACCGCGAGGCGGCCGGGATCCGCTCGACCGCCTGCGACACGCTGCGGTCCTGTGCGATCTTGGTGCCGGCGAGGACGCCGATCAGGACGGCCGTCCCGATCGCGATCCCGACGGCTGCGAGCAGCGCGCCCGACGACCGTCGCTGGACCCTCCGCCAGGCCAGCGCGACCACGTACAGCGCCGACCTCACGACGCCGCCTGCCGTCGCCGGTAGCCGGCCGTCTTCGTCCGGTTGCCGCAGATCGTCATCGAGCACCAGTTCGACGACCGGTTACGTGAGCGGTCGTAGAAGACCCAGCCGCAGCTGTCCTTGCGGCATGCCTTGAACCTCGACCACGTGCCGTCCTGCGTCGACGCGACGGCGATCGAGGCAAGCCGGGCGAGCGCACGGTCGACGCCGTCGCCTGCCGCCGCGAACGTCGGAACACCGTCAGCCCCGAGCTCGAACACGAAGACGAGCCGGCCGAGCTCCTCCGTGTAGGCGGCGCGCACCTCCGCTGCCGGGGGCCGTCCGGTCGTGTTGGCGAGGGCGAGCGCGCGCAGGCTGGAGCGCAGGGCCCGGGCGCGCAGGAACGCCTCCGGCGTCACTCGATCGCCCGGCTCGAGCAGTTCGCGTCCGACGAGCCAGTCCGCAAGCGCGGCCGGTGAGCCGATGTCGTCCTGGGCCCATTCAGGGATCTCGGTGTTGACGAAGTCCTGGAGCAGGTCGAGCGGCGCGGGCGCCGGACTGCGGCCGGCGGGCTGAAACGACGCGGTCACGAGGCCAGAGTAGGCCAGGCCGGTGGGAGTCGTCAACACCGGCAAACGCTCTTTGCGAGGTGTCGAAGACACCTGCGACCTGTAAACGCTGGTGTCTAGACCTTGCCGCGCACGCCGTGCACAGGTCTGCCGGCGGCTTCCCAGGCGTAGTACGAGGCACTCGGCCCGAACGCGAGCTCGTACTGGACGACCCTCGGGTTGCGCCCCACCTCCATCGCCCGCTGGGCGTGCCAGAGCAGGTTCGGGTCGTCGCGCTCCTCCCAGACCAGGACGAGGTGCGCCGCCGTCATGTGGCCCGCGACGAAGGTGCAGCCCGCGGCGGGGCAGGGGAACGGATCCGTGCGCACGCAGTACCAGCCCTGGTAGTCGCCGGAGCCGTCGTCCTCCCAGAGCTCCTCGTCCTCGACGGCACGTTCCTCGTCGAGCAGCAGTGAGCCGGGCTCGAGCCTCTCGTCCTCGTTCACGGCAGCACGATATCTGGCGTGACCCACCGCGCGACGGCCCGGGCACGGCGAGGCCCCCGGTGCGTCGGTACCGGGGGCCTCGTCGTGTCGGGTGCCGGCCCAAGGGGTTGAGGCCGGCGGGTGGGGCGGCTACTGAGAAGGGGAGGTCGGTTGCCGCCCGAGGGTGACGGTGACGGTCTTCGCGGTGTCACCGCGGTAGTACTTCAGCTCGATCTTGTCGCCGGGCTTGTGGGTCGAGATCACGTCGCGCAGGTCGTCGATCGACGAGACCGGCTTCCCGTCGGCGGCGACGATCACGTCGCCTCCCATGCGGAAGCTCTCCCCCGCGATCACGGCCTGGTCGTCGCCCGCCTGCAGCCCGGCGTTGGCCGCGCCGGAGCCGGCGGCGACGGTCTGGATCACGAGGCCCTTGCTGACGGGCAGGGAGAACGACTTCGCGATGTCCGAGGTGACATCGACAGCGGAGATACCCAGGTAGGCGTGATCGACCTTGCCGGCGCTGCGCAGCTGCGCGATCACGGTCTTGACCGTGTTCGAGGGGACTGCGAAGCCGATGCCGACGTTGCCGTCGCCCGAGCCGCCCGTCTCGATCTGGGAGTTGATCCCGATCACGGCGCCGCTCGTATCGAGCAGCGGGCCGCCGCTGTTGCCGTGGTTGATGGCCGCGTCGGTCTGGATCACGTGGTCGATCGAGTAGCCGTTCGGAGCCTTCACGGCGCGCTGCAGAGCGCTGACGATGCCCGTCGTGACCGTGCGCTCGAGCCCGAACGGGTTGCCGATCGCGACGACGGGATCCCCGACCTCGACGTTCGACGAGTCGGCGAGAGTGAGTGGCGTGAGGGCGTCGGGGCTCGCGTCGACCTTGAGCAGGGCGATGTCGGTCGACGGGTCGCTACCGACGAGCGTCGCCTTCAGGGTGTCGTCGTTCGAGAATCGGACCTCGATCGCGGTCGCGCCGTCGATGACATGGAAGTTCGTGGCGATGTGCCCTTGCTTGTCGAGCACGAAGCCCGATCCGAGTGCCGTTGCCGACTGCTGGAACTGGCCCGTGGCCGAGGTCGAGGAGGGGATCGTGGTCGTGACCTGTACGACGCCGGGGCCGCTGCGCTTGTAGATCTCGTTCACCGAGAGCGCACCACCGGTGGCGGCGGGCGCCGCGCTGTGCGTCGCGCTCGCCGCCTCCTGCTCGACGACGGTCGTCGAGGCGCTGCCATCAAACGCGCCGACGAAGGCCGCGCCAGCCGAGGGCGACGGCGCCGCCGAGAACCGCCGCGGTCGCAAGGAGCGCGAAGGGCCTGAGGACCGAGCGCTTCCGCTCAGGCTTCGGCTCGGGAGCCGGAGCCTGCGGAGTTGCTGCTGCCGACCACCAGTTGGTGGGTTCCTCCATGGCTCTGTTCTACCGGCGACTCCGTGAACACCGAGTTAGACCCTGTTAAGCGAGCGTTGCGGGTCGATAGGAGCGCGCTGTGACGAAGAGCTCGCTCAGGAGTGATGCCGCGGCAGAGGAAGCTCCGCCAGCAGGGTCGTCCCCTCGCCCTCCGGGCTCTCGATCGCCAGGCTGCCGCCGAGCGCGGAGACGCGCTCGGCGAGGCCTTCGAGCCCACCCCCGGGGGTCGCGCAGGCTCCGCCACAGCCGTCATCGGTGATCTCAACCGTGACCGCGTCGACCCCGACTGCGACGCGCACCCCGGTCGTCGTCGGCTCCGGCGTACTTCGCGGCGTTGGCGAGCGCTTCCGCGACGAGGTAGTACGTGCACACCTCGAGCTCGGGCTCGAGGCGAAAAGCAGGGACGTCGAGCTCGACCGGCAACAGCTCCTCGACGCGCGTCACGAGCTGCTGGAGCGCCGCCCCGAGGCCGTCCTCGGTCAGCACCGACGGGTGAAGGCCGCGCGCCAGCTCGCGTATCTCCGCGATCCCGACCGCAAGCTGCTCCTCCGCGCGCGTTCAGGAGCTCGGCGGCGGCGTCGCTTCCCGCGGGCAGCCGGGACGACGCGATGCGCAGCGCCTGGAGTGCGACGATCAGCCGCTGCTGCGCACCGTCGTGGAGGTTCCGCTCGAGCCTGCCGCCGCTCCGCGTCACGTGCCCTGACGAGGCGGTCGTGCGCAGCCCGCAGCTCGCGCTCGGTGCGCCTCAGCTCGGTGGCGTCGCGAACGATCGTGACGACCTGGTTGTCGTCGATCGGCACGACCCTTGCCTCGAACTGGCGCTCGTCACCTCGGATCGTCGGCAGCACGTAGCCGAGCGTCTGCAGCCTGCCGCTCTCGAGCGCCTCGTGGATCGTCGCCATCAGGGGCCCGGCCACGTGCGCCGGGAGCAGCTCGTCCATCTTTCCGCCGACGACGCTCTCAGACGGGTTGGCGAGCAGCTCGGCGTCGCCGACGAAGTCGACGTACGTGCCGTCGGCCGTGATCCGGAACATCAGGTCGGGGATCGCGTCGAGCAGGGCACGCATCCGCGCCTCGACGTCCGGCCCGGCTGGGGGTCGATCCTCCATCGTGCGAGCCTAAAGCAGGCTCCGAGCTCTGCGGCGATGTCGACGAGGACGCGCACGTCGTCGTCGGTGGTGCGGAAGTTGACGAAGCACGGCCGCAGGCCGACCTTGCCGTCGACGGTCGCGGGCGCCACCCAGACGCGCCCGTCATCCTGGAGCCTTCGCACAAGCAGCTCGTTGTGCTCGTTGAGGTCGCCGCCGGAGCCGACGTGCCGGAACGGCACGATCGAGAGTGGCGGTGGTCCGCAGAGTGGCTCGAGAGCGTCGTTCTCGAGCACGAGCTCGTACAGCAGCCGGGCCTGGCGGAGGTTGTTCTCGACGGCCTCGCGGAACGCCTCGGCTCCGTGCGCGCGGAAAGCGAGCCAGAGCTTCAGCGCCCGGAACGGACGGGAGTACTCGAGCGTGATGTCGACCATGTGGCCCGTGCTGCGCTCGTGTGGGATGTACGACTCGTTGTGCGAGAACGCATCGAAGAGATCCTCGCGACGGCGCACGAGGAGGACGCCGCAGGCCTTCGGGAGGAAGAGCCACTTGTGGGCATCGAGCGTCACCGAGTCAGCGCGGTCGAGCCCCTCGAAGAGGTGCGCCGCCGACGGAGCGGTGGCGGCGGGCACCCCGTAGGCACCGTCGACATGGAGCCACACGCCCTCGGCCTCGCAGACGTCTGCGAGAGGCCCGATCGGGTCGACGGCGCCGGTGAGCGTGGTGCCGGCCGTCGCGATCACGGCGACGGGGACCCGGCCGGCGGCGCGGTCGGCGCGGATCGCCTCGGCAACGGCCCCGGGTACGAGGCGCCGGTCTCCGTCGATCGGCAGCGAGCGCACGTTGTCGGACCCGATCCCGAGCATCTCGGCCGCGCGTTCGATCGAGTAATGAGCCTCGCTCGAGCAGTAGATCGTGGCCGAGCCACCCGCGAGCCCGGTGCGGCGGGATCCCGGGATAGCCCGCTCGCGCGCCGCCGCGAGGGCGGTCATATTGGACACCGTGCCACCGCTCGTGAACGCGCCTGCAGCAGCCGGGAAGCCGAGAAACTCCGCCACCCAGCGCACGGCCTGATCCTCGATCTCCGTCGCGGCGGCCGCCCACACGGCGAGGTTCGCGTCGAAGCAGGACGCGAGCAGATCGCCGATGACGCCGATCTCGAGGCCGGACGACGCGACGAAGGCGAAGTACCGCGGGCGCGTCTGGGCGATCGACTCGTCCAGCCCGCGCCGCGCGTCCTCCAGCACCTCGAGGACGTCGGTCGGCCCGTCGGGCAGGGCGGCATGCAGCAGCTCCCTGAGGTGGTCGTCGATCGGCGGCTGGAGCGCGCGTGCGTGGTCGAAGCTCCGCCAGCCGCGGAGCACGATGTCGACGGCCCGCTCGAGCGCCTGCTCACGTGGAATGTCGAGGCGAAGGCTCACGGCGGCAGGATAGGGCAAGCGGCCTCAGCCGTTGATCGCCGCTACGCGCGCCACCACCTCGTGGCACCACTCGGGATAGTCGCCGATCTCGTCGACGAACTGCGACGGCTTGATGCAGAACGTCGTGAACCCGCGCTCGAGCTGTGCCGGGAGCGAGTCGACGGCGGGGTCGAGCGGCGACGGGCTGTGGTCGTCCGGGAAGACGGCGCGCATCCCGCCGACGAGCTCGAGCTCCGCGAGGTCACGCCCCGCTGCCGCCAGGCCGTCCCGCAGCAGAGTCAGGTCGGCGTCGGAGGGCTGTCCCAGGGGATGGAAGCCGTGGGCGTAGCGAACGATCCGGCGCAGCAGGCGCGGATGCACCGACTCGCCTCCGAGCCAGAGACGGGGGCCGTCGGGGCGCCACGCCTTCGGCTCGAGGTAGACGTTCTCGTAGGCGTAGTGCTCGCCGGCGAAGCTGGAAGGCGTGTCGCGCCAGAGCCCCTCCCACGCGGCGAGGTGCTCGTCGAGGAGGGCGCCGCGCCGGGCGAACGGCACCCCGAGCGCGTCGTATTCGTCCCGGTGCCAGCTGACGGTGGGCTGGACGACGAGCCGGCCCTCGGAAAGGAGGTCGAGCGTGCCGAGCTCCCGTGCGAGCAGCAGCGGGTGCCGCAGCGGCGCGATCACGGCGCAGGCCGCGAGGCGCAGCCTCGTCGTCGCGGCCGCGATCGCCGAGAGCAGGACGAGCGAGCTCGGCCACGGCATCGCCGGGTCCTGGTTGCCGGGCAGCGCGTAGTCGCGGGGGTTGCCCATGATTCCTCCCGCCCCGGCGCTCGGGCCGAGCACGATGTGTTCGCTCACCATCACCGCGTCGAAGCCCGCCTCTTCGGCGATCACGGCCATGTCGACGAGCGCCCGCAGGTCGCGCGGCGGCGTCAGCGTCCAGTTCTCGCTCAGGACGAGGACGAGCTTCGGGGTCACGCCGTCGTGCCGTCGGCGATCTGCAGCGATTTCAGGTCGGAGTAGAAGTCCAGCGCGAAGTCGCCGCCCTCGCGGCCGATCCCGGAGATCCCGATCCCGCCGAAGGGGGCCGTCAGGTCCCGCACGAGGAACGTGTTGACCCAGATCACACCGGCGCGGACAGCGCGCCCGACGCGCTCGGCTCGTTCCGCCGAGCCCGTGTAGACGATTCCGGAGAGGCCGTACGCCGTCGAGTTCGCGAGCGCCACACCCTCGTCCTCGTCGGCAAAGGTCTGGAACGTGAGCACGGGCCCGAAGACCTCTCGCTGGACGATCTCGCTCTCGTTCGACCGGGGCACCACCAGCGTCGGCTCGTAGAAGAGGCCGCCGCGCTCGGCCGGCCCGCCGCCGCGGACGATCTCGTCGCCGTTGGCGCGCGCACGCTCGACGAAGCCGGCGACGCGGTCGAAGTGCTCGCGGTGGATCAGCGGTGTCACCGTCGTGTCGTCGTTGCGTGGATCACCGAGGACGTGCTCGTCGGCAAAGCGGTGGAAGAGCTCGAGGAACGGCTCGGCGACGGACTCCTGCACGAGGATCCGTGTCCCGGCGAGGCACACCTGGCCCGCGTCGTCGAACTGCCCGGCCGCCTTCCGGGCGGCCGCCTCGAGGTCGCAGTCGGCGAACACGAGCAGCGGCCCCTTGCCGCCGAGCTCGCCGGTGAAGGGGACGATGTTCTTCGCCGCGGAGACGCCGATGTGCCGTGCCGTCTCGGGCGAGCCCGTGAACGAGACGCGTCGCACGCGGGGATGCGAGACGAGGGCGGCGCCGATCTCCTCGCCGATGCCCTGCACGATGTTGAAGACGCCCGGCGGGAAGTTCGCCTCGGCGACGAGGTCGGCGAGCAGCGAGCACGAGAGCGGTGACCACTCGGCCGGCTTGAGGATCATCGTCGAGCCCGCCGCGAGGGCGGGCGCCGTCTTCCACGTGGAGAGCATGAACGGCGCGTTCCAGGGGGTGATCACGACCGCAGGCCCGCTCGGCATCCGGATCACGCGGTTGTGGGTGCCGTTCGAGTCCCAGACCCGCTCCTCGTAGGCGACTGCGAGGTCGGCGTAGCTGCGGTAGTTGCGCGCGCCCCGGTTGATCAGCCGCGCCTTCAGCGAGCGCAGCAGCATCGCCATGTCGACGCACTCGACCGGCGCGAGCCGCTCGACATTCGCGTCGATCAGGTCGGCGAGGCGGTGTAGGTAGACGGCGCGTCCGGCTGCGCCGAGTGCTGCCCAGGCGGGGAAAGCCTCGGTGGCCGCGGCGACCGCCAGGTCGGCCTCGCGCTGTCCCCCGCGGGCAATCTCGCCGAGCGGCTGCTCGTCGATCGGCGAGATGTCGGTGAACGTGTGCTCGCTCGCGACCCGCTCGCCGCCGATGAAGTGGTCGGGCGAGACATCGACACCGGCGACTTCCAGACGGCTCGTCATCCGATCTCCTCGAACGCACGCGCGCCGACGTCGACGACCGAGACGCCCGCCGTCGACGGGAATCACGGCACCATTCAGATAGGACGCATCGTCGGAGAGGAGCCAGGTGATGGCCCCCGCGATCTCCTCGGGCGAGCTCGGCCTGCGCAACGGCACGTCGACCGTGGCCGCCACGTAAGCGTCCTCCCGGGAGGAGCCGTTCCGGTCCGCCAGCCAGTCCATCGAACGGTCTGCCATCGGCGTGCGCACCCAGCCGGGGCAAAGGCAGTTCGCGCGAACGCCGGCCGGGCCGTGGTCGACGGCGATGCACTGGGTCAGCATCGTGAGAGCCGCCTTCGAGGTGCAGTACGCCAGGCTCTCCGTTGCCGCGCGAAGGCCGGAGACGGACGAGACGCTGACGATCGCGCCGCGCCGCTCGAGAAGATGGGAGATAGCGGCGCGGGCGGTCAAGAAGGCGCCCGTGACGTTGGTCCGGAGCACCTCCTCGAACACGTCGGGATCGAGATCGAGGAGGTTGCCTGAGCCGCCGATGCCCGCGTTGATCACGAGCGCGTCGAGTCCGCCGAACCGCTCGACCGTCTCCGCCACCGCACGTTCGGCGTCCGCCGCTATGCCGGTGTCGGCGACGATCGCGAGACCGTCGACCTCGGCGGCGATCTCCTCGATCGGACCCGCTCGCCGTCCCGTCACTGCGACCGCGTATCCGTCCGCCGCGAGCCTCCGCGCGGCCGCGGCGCCGATGCCCGTGCCGCCTCCCGTGACGAGCGCCACACGCGTCATCCGCGCAGGTCCTTCACGATCTCCTGGTCGTCGACGGTGTAGCCGAAGGTGAAGCGAAAGCCCTTGCCGATCCGCACCGGCGCGAGGAGGTCGTGCTCCTCGTGCGCGGCGCCGAAGAGGTCGAGGGTCGCGGTTCCTTCCCACACAGGCGAGACGACGCGGTCGCGGCTGCGCGAGCGCGCGAGCTCGTGCACGGCCGGGTCGTCGTGGCGGCCCGCCTCGAGGCGGGCGAAGTGGCGGACGTTCACGATCGGCGGGTCGTTGTGGGTCGGGCCGGTCTCCGAGATGCGCTCGAGTGTCACCGTGGCCTCCATCGACGCGCCGCTCGTATGCGGCGCACGTCGCCCCGAACGTGGCGCCGGCGCGGATGCCGGGGTCGGCGGGGCTCTCCAGGCCGAAGGTGCGCGTGATCCAGATCGAGCCGAGCTTCTTCGGGAAGCCCTGCAGCCAGCCGCGCGTGAGCGCGAAGTCCCGGTCGACCCAGATGAAGGGGCAGGTCGTGACCTCCTCGCCGTCGAGCAGGGCGTTGACGACGATGAACGCCTCCTTGTACTGCGAGCGCGAGGGATCGAGCAGCTCGCCGCCGGCGGCCGAGCACGACTGCCAGTCGGCGAAGACCGCTGCGCAGCGGCCGGGGTCGGGATGCGGCGCGAGGCCCTTCGGCAGGACCGAGACGGCCTTCTCGGGATCGGCCCAGTACTCGACGACGAGGAAGTCGCCCACGTAGTGCCAGGGTGGATAGGGCACGAGCGCGGCGCGCCCCTCGGGCGAGCGCGGGATCGTGTACCCGGTCAGCGGCACTACGCGCCCGCTTCCACCGGCGGCAGCACGTGCCCGCGCGTCTCGAGGCTCTCCCGCTCGTACTCGATCGCGACCGAGTCGAAGCGGAAGTACGAGCGCGGCGGCAGCGGCCCCCAGGTGTTCGACGAGTAGCGGTCGTCGGGATAGACACGCGGCACGTGGTCGTCCTGGAGCTGCTCCATGTCGCAGTAGAGCTCGACGAAGCATTCCTCCTCGACGATGCGGACATAGCTCGCGATGTTGCCGGCGATCCCGTGCCGGGCCGGCCCCCAACCGAGCCAGCGCCCGTGCCGGGCAACGTGATCGAGCATGTCTCGCATCTTCCCGATGTCGACCGTGTCGAACGCGAGATGATGGAAGTGGGCGTAGCCGATGTCGACGAGCGCCATCACGTGGTGGTCCGAGTTGACGTGGAACCAGACGCCGGCCTCGCCGAGCCAGTCGGAGACGCCCATCCCGAGAACGTCGACGTAGAACCGAACGCCGGCGGGGATGTCGGCCGTGAGGCTGTTGACGTGGCCGAGCTTCCGGGCTCCGCCGAGGTGCACGGTGGTCGAGGGCCGCGCGTGCTGGGGCCGTCGGTCGGCCTCGCTCGCCGGGATGCGATAGGGCATCACCTGCACGAGCCGGCCGTCGTGGTCGGCCAGGAAGAGCGATCCCTCGCGCTCCTCCCACGCGACATCGAGGTCGTCGAAGTGTGCGCGCGCGTCGTCGAGAGTGCACTCCAACGCCAGCTCGAACGCCGTGTGGTCGTGCCCGGGCTCGCCTCCCTCGACGAGCTCCAGGCAATAGGGCTCGTCGTTGCAGGCAAGCAACGCGCGCCCTTCGGCGCGCGAGCGCTCGCTGGAGGCCGAACTGGATCTGCCACCGGGCCGACGCCTCGTCGAGGTCGGCGACCTCCAGGCAGACGTGATCCAGCCGGTGGAGGCGGATCACGGCTCGCGGCCCTCCGCGACCATCCGCTCGGCCTCGTCCTCGGGGATCGCGAGCGCGACGTGCAGCGTCTGGGCCGACACCTGCATCTGCTCGCCTGGCCCGGCAAGGTCGACGTCCCACTCCTCGATCGTGTTGGTGAGGCGGCCGATCCCGGAGATCTCGACCTCGACGACGTCACCGGGCTTCATCGGCCGCGAGTTCGCGGGCGTGCCCGTGAGGATCACGTCCCCTGGCTCGAGCGTGATCAGCCGGCAGAGGTCGGCGAGCTGGTAGGCGACCGTGAAGAGGAGGTCGTCCGCCGTTGCCTCCTGCACCACCTCGCCGTTGAGGTAGGTGCGGAGCGTGTAGCTCGTCGGGTCGAACTCCGACGCGGGCACGAGCTCGGGGCCGAGCGGGAGGAAGCCGTCGTGGCCCTTGACCCGCAGCATCGCGCCGCGGTCGGCGTGGCGGAAGTCGTGCATGCCGATGTCGTTGGCGCAGGTGTAGCCGCCGACGTAGTCGAGCACGCTTCTCGATCGGGACGCCCTTCATCCGCTCGCCCGATGACGACCGCGAGCTCGCCCTCGTAGTTGAGGAAGCGCGCCCCCTTCGCCATCAGCACCGGCTTGCGATGCCCGTTCAGCGTCGTCGGCGGCTTCATGAAGTACGAGGGCTCGGGCGGCGTGCGCGCCTCGTACTCGCGCACGCGGCTGCCGTAGGTGAGATGCACGGCGAGGATCTTGGATGGGCTCGCGGGCGCGAGGTAGGACGCCGTCGCCTCCGGGATGCGCTGACCGTCGGAGAGGACGATCTCGTCGCCGACGCGACTCCCCCAGTGCTCCTCGCCGTCGATCTCGACGCGGATGCAGCGTCCGTCGGGCTTACAGATGGGCAGCATATTCCTCGATCTCCCACTCGGAGACGACCTCGACGTCGAGCTCGCCGACCGCCTCGGAGAACCGCTCCACCTCGAACCGCTTCATCGCGAGGAAGGTCGAGACGAGCTGCGTGCCGAGCTTGTCGGTCAGCACCGTGTCGGCCTCGAGCGCGTCGAGCGCCGAGCCGAGATCGCCCGGCAGCCGCGAGCCCGCATGGGCGTCGTCGAGCCGGTACGCGTCACCGACGACCGGATCGGGAGGCGTCAGCTCCCGCTCGATCCCGTCGAGCCCGGCCAGCAGGAGCGCCGCCGTGATCAGGTGCGGGCACGCCGAGCCGTCGGCCGTCCGGATCTCGACCCTGGCTCGCGGGCCTCGCTCGTTCGGCACGCGGCAGAACGCGGTGCGGTTGTCGTGGCCCCAGTTGGCGTGGGTCGGGGCGAGGCTGTCGGGCAGGATCCGCTTGTACGCGTTGATCGTCGGCCCGAGCAGCGCCTGCAGGCCCGGCGCGTGCTCGATCACGCCGGCGATGAACTGCGCCGCCAGCGGGCTCAGCCCTTCCGGGCCACCGTCGTCGGCGAACGCGTTGCGCCCGTCTTCGCCCGCCAGCGAGAGGTGCACGTGGAACCCGGAGCCGCCCTGGTCGGCAAATGGGCGGCCCATAAAGGTGGCGAGCAACCCCTCGCGGACGGCGATCTCCTTCACCGCCGCCTTGAGCATGAACGCGCGGTCGGCGGCGTCGAGGGCGCCGGAGTGCTTGATGTTGATCTCGTACTGCGAGTTCATGAACTCGTGGTTCGCGGCGAACGCCTGCAGGCCGAGGTCGTCGCACCAGAGCAGCATCTTGAGCACGATCTCGCGTGGGTCGGAAACGGCCCCGACCGTGTAGACGCGCGAGAGCTCGTCGACGTAGCGTCGGAGCCCGTTCGTCGCCGACGGGTCTCGCTCCGCGAGGAAGAACTCGAGCTCGGGCCCGACGATGGGCGACAGCCCGCGCGCCGCGTAGGCGTCCACGACCCGGCGGAGCAACGCTCGCGGGCAAGAGGGCCAGTGCTCGGAGCCGTCGAGCGTCCAGGCTTCGCCGAGGCACCAGGCCACCTCCGGCTGCCAGGGCACCGCCCGCAGCGTGTCGAGGTCCGGCTTGATCGCGAAGTCGACGTACCCCACCTCGCCCCCGACGACCGGCGTATGCCGGAGATCCGTTCCCATCACGGCCGCGCAGAAGGCAACGCCCTCGTCGCACATGTCCCCGAAGTGGCCGATCGGGATGTCCTTGCCGCGAGCAACGCCGTGCAGGTCGGTGTAGAGCAGCCGGATGGCGCGCACGCCGAGGCCGCTCATCGTCCGGACGGCTGCCTCGGCCTCATGGTCGTGACTCAACTCCGTGCCTTCCTTTCCGTCAGGAGCGCACCTGCACGGGCAGGCGCTTGATGCCGTTGAAGAAGTTCGAGCGGAGGCGCACCGGCGGTCCCGCGAGCTCGATGCCGATCGAGGTACGGGATCATCTCCTCGAGCCAGATCTTCACCTCGAGCTTCGCTAGGTGCGCGCCAAGGCAAAAGTGCGGCCCGCCGAGGCCGAACGTGAGGTGCCGGTTGGGTGCGCGGCCGAGATCGAGGCGGTACGGGTCGGCGAACTTCTCCTCGTCGTAGTTGCCGGAGGCGTACCACACGGTCACCTTATCGCCGGCCTTGATCCTGCGGCCGTGCACCGTCACGTCGCTGACGGCCGTTCGCCGAAAGTGATGCACCGGGTGCGCGCGGCGGAGAATCTCGTCTGCCGCGGTCCCGGCGAGCGTCGGATCGGCGACGAGGCGCGCCGTCTCCTCGGGGCTCGAGAGCAGGTCGAGCAGGCCGAGGCTGATCGTATGGCGCGTCGTCTCGTTGCCCGCCGTCGTGAGCAGGATGAAGAAGAGCCCGAACTCGTGCTCCGAGAGGCGGGAGCCGTCGATCTCGGCCTCGACGAGCCTGGTCGTGACGTCGTCGCGCGGATCCGATCGTCGCGCCGCGCCGAGCCGGCAGCCGTAGTCGATCAGGTCGGTCGAGAACGGGCTCGAGAACGGCAGCAGCCGGATCGACGGATCGGTTGCCGCCAGGTCGCGGACGTTCTCCTCGCCGACGACCTCCGGATCGGTGTTGCCGAGCAGCTTGTCGCCGAGCTCGATCAGAAGCCGCCGGTCGTCGACTGGCAGGCCCATGATCTCCGAGAACACCCACATCGGGATCTCCGAGGCGACGTCCTCCACCCAGTCGAACCTGTCGCGCTCGAAGGCCTGCGCGAGGATCCCGCGGGCGAGGCCCCGGATCCGCTCCTCGTAGGTGTTGACGACGCGGGGCGTGAAGCCCTTGTTGACGAGCGCGCGAAGCCGTGTGTGCGCGGGCGGGTCGGTGTCGAGCATCGACTTGCGCGCCTCGACCTCCTCCGGCGTCAGGTCCTCGAGCGAGGTGCCGCCCGTCTCGGACGAGTACGTCTCCCAGTCCTTCGACACCTGGACGATGTCGTCATAGCGGGTGAAGACCCAGAAGCCGCGCCCCTCCACCTCGGGCTGCCAGAAGAGCGGCGCCTCGCGACGAAGCAGCGTGAGCCAGCTGTACGGGACTCCTTCCTCCCAGACGCCGAGGTCGGTGAGGTCGACGTCGTCGAGCGCGAGCCCCTCGAGCGACGGGCCCGCCGTCGTGGCGGCACGGGCGACGGCTTCCGAGACGTGATCCTCCCGCGCGTGCACTGCCTCGGCCGCGGCGGGGGGTGGCTGGAGCCGCACCTGCAGCTCGCCCTCCTCGATCCTCGCCTCGTAGATCGGAAGCGGCTCGAGGGCGGGCGGGCAGAGGACGTCGCCGGTACGGAGGTCGAACTCCGAGGCGTGGCACGGGCACACGACCACGTTGCCCTCCAGCTCGCCGTCCGCGAGGGAGCACTCCTCGTGCGTGCACGTGTCCTGGAACGCGACCCAGCCGGCGGCGGTGCGGCCGAGGCAGACGGCGGCGCCGTCCACCTCGACCCGGCGGAGGTAGCCGACGTCCTGCTCCTCCGCCGTGCCGACGCCGTGCCAGGTGAGCTCGCTCATCGTCCCATGCTAGAGCGGCGTGGTCTCGCCGGCGGGCTCGAAGCCGAGCGTCTCGTCGAGGGGCGCGACGCCGTGGTGCTCGGCCGCGTGCGAGGCCGCATTGTCGACCTTGTCGCGCCTCGTCACGAGGACGATCACGAACCAGATCGCGGCGAGGACGAGCAGGCCGATCGTCCAGTAGGCCGCGAGCCAGTTGAAGTTCGACGTGTTGTGTGGCTCCGGGTTGAGCGCGCCGTAGAAGCCGAGGATCGGGGTTGCGACCGCCACCGCGACGATTGCGTACTGCCACACCTTGTTCCCACTCGACCGCACGAGCCGGAAGGCCGCGATGGCGAGGACGAGGTAGACGAGCTCGATCGCAAATGAGCCCACGGTCGCCGAGAAGATGAACGTCGCGAACGCATCGTCACCGCCGAAGCCGAGCGACGTGCCGTAGTTCTCGAACGTGGCGAGCAGGACGAGACCGATCCCTCCGACCGCGACCATGAGGTTGCCGACCCACGGCGTGTCGCGGCGGGACGTCTTCGCGAAGACGGCCGGCAGGAGCCCGTCACGGCCGAGGGCGAAGAAGCCACGGCCGATGAGGACGCAGATCGCAAGCGCGAGCGCCATCGCGTCGAGGATGACGACGAGCTCCAGAATGGTCGCGAACCAGCTTCCGACGTACTCCGTGGCCATCTCGCTGACGGCGCTCGGCGATGTGGCCCACTTGCCCGCGTCGACCGCCGGCTTGCCGTAGCCGATCGAGAACGCGTAGGCCATCAACACGAAGAACGCCGCCGCGACCGCGACGGTGCCGATCAGCGCCCGCGGAATCGAGCGATGAGGGTCCTCCGATTCCTCGCCGATCGACGCCGCCGCCTCGAAGCCGACGAAGAGGAGGATGCCGAGCAAGATGCCGCCGAGAACGCCGCCACCCGTGATCCCGAAGAGCGACGTCTGGCCGGGGTCGAACATGGTCAGGGTATTCCCGTGCTTACCGCCCTTGACGATGATCACGAAGGCGAGGATCACCATCGGGAGGAACGAGATCGCCGCGAACGTGAGCATGGCGCGAATCGCGAGCCGCACGCCGAAGTAGTTGAGGACGAGAACGATCCCGAGTGCGATCATCCCCCAGACCCACCAGTCCGGACCGCTGTCCGAGATGTGCGCCGTCCAGAAGCCGTCGGTGAGGATGCCGAGCCCGAGGTAGATGCCGCCGCCGCCGAGGAAGAGCGCGCCGACGAAGAAGAATCCGGCGGTGAAGACGCCCACCCAGGGATGCGCGCCGTGCGCGAGGTACTCGTAGACCGCGCCCGCGCCGGCGTACTTCCTGGCGTACAGCGAGATCGTGTAGGCGATCGCAAGCACACCGAGACCCGCGAGGAGCACCGCCAGGGCAGCGTTCCAGCCGGCGCCGATGTCGGGTCGCGAGACCCCGCCGAGGATGAGGGCGACCGAGAACATCGGACCGATCGCGAGCGCCTGCGCGACCGCGTGCATCGTCGTGAGGTTCTTCTTGCCGAGCGTGCCGGTCGCGGCGTCGGCCTCAGCAGCCTGGCTCATGCCTGTCCTCCTCCGTCGGTTCGGCGCGCTTCGTCGCGCGCCTCGGGTCGGGCGGGACGATAAACCTTCCGAGGCTTGATGTGTATTGGGAGTGCGGCTGGGGTGGTTCTGCACCAAGGAGCGTGTTCGACGAGGAGGTCGTCAGGCTGGTTGCCTTGACGGTCTTCTCGGCCGACGCGATCCGCAGCGTGCAGGGCCGCATCCAGACGTGCTCCCAATGCGCGTCAAGCCTCTTGGTGATGCGCGCACCTGCGCGCGAACGGATCAGTCGACGGCGAGCGCGACCGTGCTCACGGTCTGGGCGTGCTCGGCGCCGAGCGCCTCGTCGATCTTCTGACGCAGCTCGCCCGACGCGTTGAGCTCCTCGGTGATGTCGGCCCCGCCGATCAGCTCGCCCTTGACGAACACCTGGGGGATCGTCGGCCAGTCGCTGAGGGCGCTGAGCTCCTGCCGGATGCGCGGGTCGGGAAGGACGTCGACGGCGGTGATCGGCGCGCCTGCCTGCCACAGCGCCTGCAGTGCTCGCATCGAGTTACCGCACGCGGGGGCCTCGGGTGTTCCCTTGATGAAGACGACGACCGGCTCGGTCTCGATCACCTGCTTGATCTGATCCTGGAGCGTTGTAGTGCTCATGCGGTTCCCTTCGTTCGGATGCGAAGCTCATGGATTGTGCCGTCGGCGAGCGGCGCGGCGAGCGCCTCGTTGACCAGCTTGTGCTGCTGGATCAGTGGCAGCCCGTTGAACGCGGCCGTGACGACCGTGACCTGGAAATGGTCGCCACCGCCGGTGCGATCCTCGACGCCGATCTCGCCTCCGGGGAAGGCCTGATCGAGAAGTGCCTGGATCACATTCGCTGCCATCGGCAATGATGCTAACGATGGCCGGCCGTCTCGCCTTCCTCGCGTCTCTCCCCGAGCGCGCGGTGCGCTCCGTCTTCGCGCTCGTCGGCGGCGGCGTCCACGAGACGGCCGAGCTTGTTTTGCCCCGCCTCGTGCGCAAGTCTCGACTGTACGAGGCGACCGCGAAGAACCTCCTGCGCGTCTCGATCGAGCTCGTCGGCGGCGTCGAAGCGAAGCCCGGATCGGCAGACGAGTACGAGCCCAACGCGACACGGCTCGCGGTGCGGAAGACCGCCGGCAACGTCGTCGAGCTCGGCTCGATCGCCGCGTTCGGGTTCTCGCCGCTCTGGCTGCTCGCCGCCGGGGCCGATGTCACCCACGGCAGCCGCGTGTACCTGGACGCCTTCGTGAAAGAGCTGAAGGTCGCAGGCGTGCTGGCCGAGGAGGCGCACCTGAAGACCGTCGACGAGCTCCTGGCCGCACTCGAAGGCGGAACGGGGACGACCGCACGCCTGATCGACATCCCTCCGCTCGAGGTCGCGGCCCTCAAGCGCTCGCTTGCCGACCTCCGCGCCGACGCCAGCGGCCTTCCCTCGCCGAAGGAGATGTCCAGGCTCTTCGACGGGCTCCGCAGCGAGGCGGTGCGCGAGCGAAGCACGCTGCTCGAGGTGTCGACCGGCGTCGGAATCGCCTTCTTCAACTCGGCCCGCCACGTCGGCCGGCAGCACATCCTCGATCCCTACGGTGAGGATCTGAAGCCGCTCCGCGACGAGGGGTTCGCCGCGTACTCGGCCCGCGTCGCAAAGCCGTACGGCTCGGCGATCGCCCGCCATTTCGACCCGGAGCGCGCAACCCTGACCGAACGTGGGATCGACAAGCTGAAGCGCCCGCCGAATCCCGAGCAGACGTCCCCCGGTCGGTAAGTGGTGGGGGATGGGAGCGCCGGGCGATCAGTCACCCGGCGCTCCCTTTGAGGTAGACCTAGCCGGTCAGGGGCGGCTCGAACACACCCACGATCCCGATCCGCTTGCCGCTACAGGCCTTGGCATTCGTGACCGTGACCTCGAGCAGGCCCGGCTTGCCCGGCTTGATGGTCAGGACCGCGGTGCCGTTGCGGCCAGTCGTCACGGTCTTGATGATCCCTGCGCCGGAGATCTTCACCTTGATCCCGGCGGTCGGCTTGGAACCCGTCTTCACCATGACCTTGACGACCTGCTTTTTCCCTGTCGCCTTCAGCGTCTTCGGCGCTGCGATCAGCGTCTTGCAGACCGCCGGCTTGGGCTTGGGCTTCGGCGTCGGCGGGGTCGCGGGCGACGTCACGACCGTGCTCGCCGTGGCGCTGTTGTTGCCCGTGTTCGTCTCCGTCGTCGTCGTCGTGATGGTCACCGTGTTCACCTTCGTCCCCGTCGAGTTGACGGTGGCGTTGATGGTGATCGCGACGGACTCGTTCAACGTCAGGCTCCCGATCGTGCACTGGAGGGAGAGGCTGTCCGCCGCAACCGCGCATGAGCCCTTTGCCGTCGTCGCCGACACGAACGTGACGCCGGTCGGGGCGGTGTCCGACACCTTGACGTTCTGCGCCGCGTCCGGGCCGTTGTTCTTGGCCACGATGTCGTAGACGATCGGCATTGTCCCACCGCCGAGCGGCAGCTGCACCGCCGGCGTTGCCGCCTTGGTCACTGTCACGTCGGCCTTGGGAGCCGGCGGCGGGGGCGGAGGCGGCGACGGGGGATTCTGCGTGATCGAGTTCGTGACCGTGACGGTCACGCCCGGAGTCCCCTCCGAGCTCTTCGCGATCGTCGCCGGCGAGCCGGTCACGACCGGAGTCCCGAACGTCCAACCCGACGGAGCAGACGGCAACACCGGCTCCGACACCGAGCACGACGTGCCCGTATCGAACGGGCCCACCGTCGTCGAGCCACCCGCAGCCAGCTGCACCGACTGATCGCCGGCACCGCAGTTGTACTTCACCGTGAACGACCCGACAAAGCCAGACGACTTCGCATCGAAGACCTTGCCGATCTTCAGGTAGCCCTGATCATGGCTGATCGAGTTCGTCACCGTCACCGTGACGGCAGCGGCCTCGTTGCCCTTCACGATCGTCGCCGGCGAGCCGGTCACGACCGGAGTCCCGAACGTCCAACCCGACGGAGCAGACGGCAACACCGGCTCCGACACCGAGCACGACGTGCCCGTATCGAACGGGCCCACCGTCGTCGAGCCACCCGCAGCCAGCTGCACCGACTGATCGCCGGCACCGCAGTTGTACTTCACCGTGAACGACCCGACAAAGCCAGACGACTTCGCATCGAAGACCTTGCCGATCTTCAGGTAACCCTGATCATGGGTGATCGAGTCGTCGACCGTGACCTCGACAGGTGTCGTCTTGCTCGTCACGGTCACGACGCCGTTGTTCGGACTGAAGGTCGGAGTCCCGAACGAGTAGCCGCTTGGTGGCGAGGGCAACACCGGCTCGCTCACGGTGCACGTCGTCAGCAGCGGAATCCCGCTGATCGTCTTCGGCGAACCAACCGAGACTGGACGTCGTCCCGGTATGGCCGACGCCGCAGTTGTACGCGACGTCGAACGGTCCTGTGTACCCCTGCGGGCCACCCGTCAGAGCTTTCGTGATCTTCAACGAGCCCGTGTCCTGGACACAGCCACCTGTCAGCGTCTTCGACGCCGACTCGTGCTGGACGGTGTTGTCGTCGATCCAGGTGATCGTGATCGCCGCCGACACGGAACTCGTCGAACCTGCGACGGATTCGGTGAACGTCGTGTTCTGTGTCGTCAAGAACGTGTTGACGGGAATCGCGGTGCGGTTCGACGCCGTGATCTTGGGCGTGTCACTGAGATTCGTCGTCGGCCCGACCTTCCACGTCAGGTCCCATTGGCCAGTCGCCGTGTTGCATACCGCGGTGACCGACATGTCACTCGTGTGTGCGAACGCCGCCGGAGCCAGCACGGCCGCCGCGGCGACGACCACGAGCAGGCCGACCGCAACGCGCAGCCCAAAGAGCTTTCGTACCACCAAAATCCCCCCGTTCCCCTTATGAATGTTCCTCGCCCCAACGGACGAGTCAGACGGCTCGAACATCCCCGCAGAGCCACCAACTTAGAGATTAGTCCCTCACTAGTGGGATGCGATACCCCTCGATCGAGGGGTTCTATCCCCCCTCCATGGCTAGGGTCAGGCCATGCCGCCGCGTGCTGAGCTCGCCCGGTTCCGTCCCGAGAATCCCGTGATCACGGCGTGGGAAGACGTCGAGGAGACGTTCCGCTCCTCGATCGCGCGACTCGTCGGCGACGAGGCCCAGCCTGGCTCGCGTCGGCTTCCCGCACCTGGAAGCCGAGGTCGCGGCACGGTGGCGACTCGTGCTCGGAAACGAGCTCGCGGGTGGGCCGCTCGCCTCGTCCGACGCGGTGCGACGCGCAGACGGCACGAAGCAGTGCTCAAGCTCGCCGGCCCCTGGGATCGCACGGCCGACGAGATCGCGTCGCTCTGCGGCTGTGGATGTGGTGGCCCGGCACCGCGCCTGTTCGAGGCAGACGAGGGAGCGGGGCGCGATGCTGCTCGAGCGCGTGACGCCGGGCGCACGCGCAGTCGATGCACATGACGGCGGAACGATCGCGTCGCTTCTCAGGCGTCTCATGTCGCCGGCCGAGCCGGGCGTCCGTGCGCTCGGCGTGATCGCCACGCGCCGGCTCGAGCGCGCGGAGAAGCGAGCGCCGTGCTTCGCCGCAACGACTCGCATGGGCGCGGACGCCGTTCAGCCGGCTACGTCAGATGCGCCTGCTGCCGTAGTCGTCCACGGCGACTTCGACGAGCGCAACCTGCTGACCTGCGCGCGCCGAGGCGTGTGCGCGATCGACCCCCTGCCCTGCGCGGGAGACGGAACCTACGACGCCGCGTTCTGGGTGCACGCGAACCGGCGTCGCGGGAGGCGGGGGCGGTTCGACGCCATGGTTGCGCTCGGGCTCGAGCGGGACCGGCTCCGCGACTGGTGCGCAGTCATTGCGGTGCATGGCTGAGCGGACGATGCAGGACTCCGTGCGGTGAGCAACCACAGCGCGTCTGGCTGAACGTATTGGTCTATGCCATAACGGAACGTCCGGGTCCCTACAATCAAGGAGATGGCTCATCCTGACTCCTTCGGCGCCCGTTCCACTCTCGCCGTCGGCGGCCGTGAGCTCGAGATCTTCCGCCTCGCTGCGCTGCAGGCCCGGCTACGACGTCGCACGGCTCCCGTACACGCTTCGAGTCCTGCTCGAGAATGTGCTGCGCCGCGAGGACGGGGTCACCGTCACCGCGAGCGACGTCGAGGCGGTCGCCGGGTGGAACGCCACCGCGGAGCCGTCGCAGGAGATCAACTACAACCCGGCCCGCGTCCTCCTGCAGGACTTCACGGGCGTGCCGGCGGTCGTCGACCTGGCTGCGATGCGCGCCGCGATGGCCGACCTCGGTGGTGATCCGCAGAAGATCAACCCGCTGATCCCCGTCGAGCTCGTGATCGACCACTCGGTGCAGGTCGACGACTTTGCGACCCGGTTCTCGATCGAGCGAAACTCCACACTCGAGTTCAGCCGCAACCGGGAGCGGTACGCCTTTCTCCGGTGGGGCCAGGGCGCGTTCGCGAACTTCAAGGCCGTGCCGCCGAACACCGGCATCTGCCACCAGGTGAACCTCGAGTTCCTCGCCCGCGTCGTCGAGGAGCGCGACGGTCAGGCCTATCCCGACACGGTCGTCGGCACCGACTCGCACACCACGATGGTCAACGGCCTTGGTGTCCTCGGATGGGGCGTGGGTGGGATCGAGGCCGAGGCAGCGATGCTCGGCGAGGCGATATCCATGCTCGTGCCCCAGGTCGTCGGCTTCCGCCTCCACGGCAAGCTGCCCGAGGGCGCGACCGCCACCGACCTCGTCCTCACGGTGACGCAGATCCTGCGTCAGACCGGCGTCGTCGGGAAGTTCGTCGAGTACTTCGGCCACGGGCTGGCGGGCCTGCCGCTCGCCGACCGCGCCACGATCGGGAACATGTCGCCCGAGTACGGCGCCACGTGCGGGTTCTTCCCCGTCGACGACGAGACGCTCCGCTATCTCCGGCTCACAGGACGGAGCGAGGACAAGGTTGCGCTCGTCGAGGCGTACTGCCGCGAGAACGGGCTCTGGCACGACCCCGAGGAGCAGCCGACGTACTCGCAGGTCGTGGAGCTCGACCTCTCCTCGGTCGAGCCCTCGATCGCGGGCCCGCGACGGCCGCAGGACCGGATCCCGCTGCGCGATGCGCGCAACGCCTTCTCGGCGGCTCTGCCGTCGTTCGGCGTGGCAGAGGGCAACGGAGCCGTCGACGAGGCGGACGAGGAGTCGATGGATGCGAGCGACGCGCCCGCCCTGACGGCGACGGTGGAGCGCACCGCGGTCGAGCTGACGATCGACGGCGAGACGGTCGAGATCGACCACGGCGCCGTCGTGATCGCGGCGATCACGTCCTGCACGAACACGTCCAATCCGGCCGTGATGATCGGTGCCGGGCTGCTCGCGAAGAAGGCCGTCGAGCGCGGCCTCGTCCGCAAGCCGTGGGTGAAGACGAGCCTCGCGCCCGGATCCAAGGTCGTCACCGAGTACTACGAGAAGGCCGGCCTCACCACGTATCTCGAGGCGCTCGGATTCAACACCGTTGGCTACGGCTGCACGACCTGCATCGGGAACTCGGGGCCGCTGCCGGAGGAGGTCTCGCAGGCCGTCGTCGCCGGCGACCTCGTCGCCTGCGCCGTGCTCTCCGGGAACCGCAACTTCGAGGCCCGCATCCATCCCGAGGTGAAGGCGAACTACCTCGCCTCGCCGCCGCTCGTCGTCGCCTACGCGCTCGCCGGGCGGATGGACATCGACATCACGACCGAGGCGCTCGGCCACGACCCACGCAGCGGCGAGCCGGTCTTCCTGGCCGACATCTGGCCCTCACCCGCAGAGGTGCAGGAGACGATGGCGGCCGCGATCGGTCGCGACATGTTCCTCGACACGTACGCGAACGTCTACGAGGGAGAGGACGCCTGGCGCGAGCTGCCGGTTCCGACCGGCGAGCTGTTCGCCTGGGAGGACACGTCCACCTACGTGCGCCGGCCGCCGTACTTCGACGGCATGGCGCCCGCGGCCGGAACGATCTCCGACATCAGCGGGGCGCGCTGCCTCGTCTCGATCGGCAACTCGGTGACGACCGACCACATCTCGCCGGCCGGCTCGATCAAGGTCGACTCGCCCGCGGGCCGCTACCTCACCGACCACGGCATCGCTCCGGGCGACTTCAACTCGTATGGCTCGAGGCGCGGCAACCACGAGGTGATGGTGCGCGGGACGTTCGCGAACGTGCGCCTGCGGAACCAGCTCGTGCCCGGGTCGGAGGGAACCTGGACCGCCCATCTCCCGGACGGCGAGGAGATGACGATCTTTGCGGCGGCCGAGCGCTACCTGGCCGAAGGCACCCCGACGATCGTGCTCGCCGGCAAGGAGTACGGCTCCGGCTCGTCGCGCGACTGGGCGGCGAAGGGCCCGAACCTGCTCGGCGTCAAGGCCGTGATCGCCGAGAGCTACGAGCGCATCCACCGCTCGAACCTGCTGATGATGGGGATCCTGCCGCTGCAGTACCTGCCCGGCGAGAGCCTCGCCTCGCTCGGTCTCACCGGCCACGAGGAATTCGCGGTCAGCGGCGTCGAGAACGGCGAGGCGCGGCAGGTCACGGTCAGCGCCGACGGCACGCCGTTCGGCGCCATCCTCCGCCTCGACACGCCGCGCGAGCGCGAGTACGTGCGCCACGGCGGGATCCTCCCGTACGTGCTGCGGCGCCTGCTGGCAACCTAGGCGGCTCGAGTGGACACGAACGACACCTCCTGGGGCATCGACCCCGTGCCCGAGCGCCTGCGGGTGCTCGGCGGGCTCGACCTCGGCCTCCTCTGGGGCAACCTCGGCGTGTCGCTCCTCGTCATCGTGGCGGGCGCGATCCTCGTGCCGGCGCTCTCGCTGCCGACCGCGATCGTGGCGATCGTCATCGGCTGTCTCGTCGGGAACCTCATGCTCGCCGTCGCCGGGTTGATCGGCGCCCAGGCACGCGTCCCGGCGATGACGCTGATGCGCGCTCCCCTCGGCACGAAGGGCTCGTTCCTCCCGACCGCGATCAACATCGTGCAGTGCCTCGGCTGGACCGTGTTCGAGCTGCTCGTGATCGCCACGGCTGCCGCGGCACTGTCCGACGAGCTGTTCGGCGTTGGAGCGCAGTGGGCGTGGACGCTCGTCTTCGGCGCGGCCGCGCTCGCGATGGGGCTGCTCGGGCCGATCGGCGTCGTCCGCACCCTGCTGCGGCGCGTCGCGATCTGGGTGATGCCCGTCGCGATCGCCTATCTCGTCTGGTGGGCGCTGACGGGTGGCGGGCTCTCCGCCGCCTGGAACCGTCCCGGCGAAGGCGGGCTCTCGGTCTGGCAGGCGATCGACATCGTCGTCGGCGTCACCGTGTCCTGGGTGCCGCTCGCGGCCGACTACACGCGCTTTGCCCGCACGCCGCGGAACGCGTTCTGGGGCACGGGCATCGGCTACCTGCTCCCGGACGTCCTGCTCCTCGCGCTCGGGGCGGTGATCCTCCTGACCCGCGACGTCGGCGACGCGTCGGCGCTGCCGGCTGCAGTGGCGGCCGGAGGGCTCGTCGCCCTGCTCGCGCTGCTCGTGCTGACCGTCGCCGAGACCGACGAGGCGTTCGCGAACGCGTACTCGGGCGCCGTCTCGCTGCAGAACCTGTTTCCGGCCGCGTCGCAGAAGCTCCTCATCGTGGCCACGACGACCGTCGGCACGGTCGGGGCGCTCGCGCTCGAGCTGACGAGCTTCCAGTCGTTCCTCTTCCTCCTCGGCTCGTTCTTCGTGCCACTGTTCGCTGTGCTGCTCGCCGACTGGCTCCTGGCCGGGCTCTCCTACGACGCCGACGACGTCTTCGGCGCTCCTTCGTGGCGGCCGGGGATGATTCTCGCCTGGATCGTCGGGTTTGGCACATACCAATATCTCTCGCCGACCGGGCCGACCTGGTGGGTCGATCAGGTCCAGCATCTCGACCCGCCGGACTGGGGCATCGGCGCCACCCTGCCGAGCTTCGTCGCCGCCTTCCTGGTGGGGCTCGTTGCCGCCGCGGCCTCACGGCGCCGCGCCCGGACAGTCGCCTCAGCCGCCTGAGAGGCTTGGTGTGCAGTAGAGCGCACGTCTGGATGCGGCCCTGCACGCTGCGGATCCCCACCCCAGACGCACTCCGACCGCACACCAAGCCTCTAGCATCGCGTCATGCCGAGGGCCGCGATCGTCGGGAACCTGGTGCTGGACGTCGTCGCGGGCGCCGCGGAGCGGCCGGGCGGGATGGTCTGGTACTGCGCCCGCGCGCTCCGCGAGATCGACGCCGCACGCCGACGTCGTCCTCGTCTGCCGCTCGTCCGCCGAGGATCGCGACGCGCTCGTGCCTCGCCTCGAAGAGCTCGGCTTCCCGGTCGTCTGGCGCGCGGCCCGAAGCACGACCCGCTTCTCGTTCCACTACGAGGGCGAGCGGCGGATCATGGCGATCGACGCCCTCGGTGATCCGTGGACACCGGCGGACATCGACGGCTGGGTCGGCGACGCGATCGGCGACGCGCGCTGGGTGATCGTCGGCGCGCTCAACCGCGCCGACTTCCCGCTCGAGACGCATGGCGGCACTGACCGCTCGCGGCCACCGGCTCGTCGTCGACGCGCAGGGGCTCGTCCGTCACGGCCAGCGTCGGGCCGCTCGTCAGCGACGGAGATGTCGATCCCGCGCTGCTCGGCCACATCACGGCCCTGAAGCTGAACGACGAGGAGGCCGATGCAGCTCTGCGGCGGCACCGACGAAGAGGCGCTGCGATCGCTCGGGATCCCCGAGATCGTGCTCACGCTCGGGTCCGACGGCGCGCTCGATCATCTCCGGGGACGTGACGACGCGCGTCGACGCTGTGCCGATCGAAGGCCCCGTCGACCCGACCGGCGCCGGTGACTCCTTCCTCCTCTCGTACGCGGCCGCGCGCGAGCGCGGTGTCGGCCCGCACGAGGCAGGGCTGATCGCAAGCCGCTTCGTCTCCACGATCATCGCGCGCTGATGGAAGCTCGCGTCGCGACCTCACTGGGGTGCGTGGCGATCGACCTGGAGAGCGACGACGCGTTCCTCGTCGACGACGATCCGCCCCTCGCCGACAGGGTCGAGGTCTCCCTCCCGCTCGTCATCGCCGCGACCCAATCGGGCTCGAGGATCGTCGCGGCCGTCGACCGGCGGCCGCCGATGATGATCTCGGACGACGTCGGCCTGACCTGGCGGGAGGCCGGCGGCGGGCTGCCGCTGGGAACGGCCGTCGCGATCGATCCGGACAATCCCGACCGGCTGCTCTTCGCCTCGGCGACGCGCGTCTACCTCTCCGAGACGGGCGGGCTCTTCTGGCGGAGCCTCGAGGTGGAGCTGATCGACATCACGGCGGTCGCGTTCTCGTAATGTTGGGCTGACCAACGGCGAAGGGAAACAGGGACATGGGTCTCGACGATCTGATCAAGGATGCGGCAGGCGGCACGGGCGGCGGCGGTCTCGGCGACCTGCTTGGAGGGCTCGCGGGCGGAGGCGGAGACGACGCGCTGAGCGAGATCCTCGGCAAGGTGACGGGCGGCGGCACCCAGGGCGGCGGCATGGGCAGCCTGCTGACGGGGCTCGTGCCGATGGTCGGCAGCATGCTCGCAGGCGGCGGCCTGCAGAAGGTTCTCGCGAGCCTGCAGGCGAACGGCCTCGGCAGCGCAGGCGGCGTCGTGGCTCGGCACCGGCGCCAACGAGCCGATCAGCGCAGACGACGTGCGCAAGGTCGTCGGCGACGACGGAGCTGGCGAAGATCGCCGGCGAGCTCGGGGTCTCGGAGGACGACGCCGCCGCGGCGGTCGCGAAGGTGCTGCCGGAGGTCGTCGACAAGGTCTCGCCCGACGGACAGCTGCCACCCGAGAAAGAGCTCGACTCGGCGCTCGGCCAGCTCGGCGGCTCGACACCGGCGAGCGGCTGAGCCGGCCAACGCGAGCGATAGCCCGACGGTCGGCTAGAGCCTGAACTCGCCGCGGGCGACCGTGACGGCCTGCCCGCCGACCTCGACCCGGTCGATCAGCCCGGCGCCGCCCTCGGCTCGCGCGTAGAGCGTCGAGGGACGGCCGATCGCCGCACCCTGGGAGATCGTGATCTCGTCGCCCCACGCGATCCGGCCGTGGCGCGCGAGATGACAGGCGAGTGGGCCGGCTGCCGAGCCGGTGGCGGCATCCTCGCCCCGCTCCCAGAACATCCGCAGCGTCCACCGGTCGCCGGAGCCGGCGAAGCAGCTCACGCCCGTGACCCCGAGCGCGTTGATCGCGGCCCCGTTCGGCCGCAGCGCCGCCACCTCCGCCTCGGAGCCGAGCGCGACGAAGATGATGCGTGGCGCCGTTGTCGTAGAGCTCGACCGGCAGCTCCGAGCCGGCGACGCCACAGCGCGTCGAACAGCGACCTGCGGTTCCGGGATACGGCTCGATCGTCGGCACCGGCTGCTCCATCCGGCCGAACACGATCCGCCCCGATTCGTCCCGCTCGAGCCTCACGGGCACGTTGCCGCGGCCGGTCTCGAGCGTGATCACGTCGAGCTGCAGCGGCGCGCCGAGCACGAACGCCGTCCCGAGCGTCGGGTGGCCGGCGAACGGCAGCTCGAAGGCCGGCGTGAAGATCCGGATCCGCACGTTGCCGCCGCTCTCCGGCGGGAGCACGAAGACCGTCTCGCTGAAGCCGATCTCGAGCGCGAGCGCCTGCATCCTCTGCGTCGTCGAGGCCGCGCCCGTCGGTGAAGACGGCGAGCTGGTTGCCCTGCAGCGGCGTGTCGGTGAAGACGTCGGCGACGACGTAGCGGTAGGTCTTCATCGGCCCAGCCTACGTCGCCGCCTCCGCCGTCGTGTCGATGGGCGCCACCGCCGGCGCGCTCTCGGAGCGCCGACGCGCGATCAGCTTGCCGAGCTCCCAGAGGACGAAGAGCAGACAGCGCCGGAAGGGCCCCGACAGCCATTGCCGCCCGGTGAGAGGCTGCGTGCCGAGCAGCGAGGTCAGGGCGCCGCCCCGGCCGATCAGGAGCGCGAGGACGACCTCCGCCACGATCGCGAGGTTGACGGTGTTGTTGTTGAGCGTCTCCTCGCGCAGGACCGTCGCCGTCTGGTCGCGGCACTCGAGCGCTGCGACGACGAGCATGAGGGAGAACGCGACCAGGCCCGATCGTGCTGCCGATCGCGACGCTGTCGTAGTGATCCTTGCCGAAGACGATCAGCAGGTCGATCGCGACGGACATGAACAGGCCGGCCAGCCCGACGGTGATGAGCACCGGACGGGACATGATCGAGTCCGTCCGCGGGCGGGGCCTGCCGCCTCATCAGCCCGGGCGTCTCCTTGTCCAGGCCGAGCGCGATGCCGACCGGGGCCGTGATCACGAAGTTGATCCACAGGATCTGGACGGCGGAGAACGGCTGTCCGCTCGGCGATGTTGAGCAGGCTCGCGAGCAGGAAGGTCACGACGTAGGTGACGAGCGCGACCATCATGAAGCGGATGTACTTGAGCATGTTGTCGTAGAGCTTGCGGCCCTCGGAGACGGCCTTCACGATCGTCGCGAAGTTGTCGTCGGTGAGGATCATCTTCGCGGCGTTCTTGGCGACCTGGGTGCCCGTTCCCATCGCGATGCCGATGTCGGCGGACTTGATCGCAGGAGCGTCGTTGACGCCGTCGCCGGTCATCGCGACGACGTCGCCCTTCTTGCGCAGGGTCTCCACCATCAGCACCTTGTGCTCGGGCGCGACGCGGCCGACGACGCCGATGCCGTCGATGCGCGACAGCCGCTCCTCCTCCGAGAGCGCCGCAAAGTCGGCCCCCAGGATCGCCTCCCCCTCGATGCCGAGCTGCCTGGCGATCGCCTCGCCCGTGATCACGTCGTCGCCCGTCACCATCCGAACGCGGATGTTGGCCTGCTGGGCGTTGCGGACCGCTTCCTTCGACTCGGCTCGCGGCGGGTCGATCATCCCGACCATCGCCGTCATCTGCAGCCCCGTCATCAGGGACAGCAGGTCACCGGCGGGATCGAAGTCCGACGGGGCGATGTCCCTCGTGGCCGAGACCATGATCCGCAGCCCTTTGCCGCCGAGTCGCTCCATCTCCTCCACGGCGCGGGCCTCCTGCTCGTCGCCCCAGGGCACGCTCTCGCCGTTCGCGAGGGCCGTCGATGCGCGCCCGATCACGGCCGGTCCGGCTCCCTTGACGAACGCCCGCACGACCGCGTTCCCCGCCGCGTCCTTGGCGTCCGCGAAGACGGCCATGAGCTTGTAGGTGGGATCGAACGGCAGGGTCGCGAGCCGCGGGTACTCCGCCTGGGTGCCCTCGATATCGAGCTTTGCCTTGTGCCCGAGCACCAGCAGCGCGCCCTCGGTGGGATCGCCGACGACCTTGCCGTCGACGAGCCTGGCGTCGTTGCAGACGAGGAACGGCAGGATCGCCCGCTCGATCGTGTTGGTGTTGCCGGCGGCGTGCGTGACGTCGCCTTCGAGGCCGTAGCCCGTCCCGGAGATCGCGTAGCGGTCGGTCGGGTCGATCACCTCGACAACGGTGACCTGATTCAGGGTGAGCGTGCCCGTCTTGTCCGAGTTGATCGCCGAGGTCGAGCCGAGCGTCTCGACGGAGGCGAGGCTCTTGACGACTGCGCCCTCGGCGGCGAGCGTCGTCGAGCCGTTGGAGAGGATGACCTGAAGGACGGTGGGCATCGCCATCGGCACCGCAGCGAGCGCCAACGCGATCGCGGTGGTGAAGATCGTCTTGGTCGAGTCGCCGCGCGAGGCGCCGAGGGCGAACATGATCGCGATCGTCAGGCCCGCGGCGCCTGCGATCCACAGCGTCAGCGTGTCGAGCTGCGCGCTCAGGGGCGTCTTCAGCGTCGGCGTCGACTTGAGCATCCCGGAGATGTTCCCCACCTCCGTGTCGGCGCCCGTGCCGGTGACGATCATCACGCCGCTCCCGTGCGTGACGGGGGAGTTCATGAACGCCATGTTCGACTGGTCGCCGACGCCCGGCTTCGAGTCGGCGGCGATGACCTCGGCGCTCTTCGACGCGGGGACGCTCTCACCCGTCAGCCCGGACTCGTCGATCTGCAACGACGCTGCCTGGATGATGCGCCCGTCGGCGCAGACGTCGTCACCCGCCGTGAGCAGGACGACGTCGCCGACGACCACCTGGTCGGCCCCGACCTTGACCTCCGTCCCGTCACGGCGAACGCGGGCGGATGCCTTCAGCATCGACTGCAGGGCGTTCATGGCGCTCTCTGCCTTGCCCTGCTGGCGCATCCCGCCGAGCGCGTTGAACGCGGTGATCGCGAGGACGACGATGCCCGTCGAGATCTCGCCGATCGCGATCGAGGCGACCGCCGCGGCCACGAGGATGATCTGCATGTAGCTCCGGTACTGGCCCAGGAACTGTTGCCACACAGGTGTCGTGGCCTCGGCCGGAAGCGCGTTCGGCCCGTTCTTCTCGAGTAGCTCGGCGGCCTTTGCCGCGGAAAGGCCCTGGGCGGGATCGACGTCCAGCTTTGCCGCGACGTCCTCCGGCGTCAGCGCGTACCAGCCCATCTCGGTCAGGCTCGTCTCGCAGGTCCTTTCCTTCGTCTAGAACGGCGTCGGGATGTTGGGCTTCGAGGTCTCCGGCTCGACGTACCCGTGACGGCTCGGCGGCTTCGGCATCTTCTCGTCCGGCGCCGGGAGCGACTCGTAGGGGATCTGGCTCAGGAGGTGCGAGATGACGTTGAGCCGGCCGCGCTTCTTGTCGTCGTTGTCCACGATGTGCCATGGCGCCCACGCCGAGCTCGTGGCGAGGAACATCGCGTCGCGCGCCTCGAGGTAGTCGTAGCGGCGGCTGTAGGACTTCAGGTCCGTCGGCGAGAGCTTCCAGATCTTGCGCGGGTCGTCGATTCGACTCTCGAGCCGCCGCGTCTGCTCCTCGCGACTGACGTTGAGGAAGTACTTGATCAGGATGATCCCGTCGTCGACGACGGCCTTCTCGACCAGCGGGATCATCTGGAGGAAGCGCTCGGTCTGCGCCGGGGTGCAATAGCCCATGACGAGCTCGACGCCCGGCCCGGTTGTACCAACTGCGGTCGAAGATCACGACCTCGCCGGCCGAAGGGAACTGCGAGATGTAGCGCTGGACGTACATCTGCGAGCTCGACCCGCGCATCCGGGGCAGGCAGGGCGATGTGCTTGAACACCCGAGGGCTCGTCCGCTCGGTGATCCGCCGGATCGTGCCGCCCTTGCCGGCGGAGTCCACGCCCTCGAACACGACCAGGACCCTGGCGCCCGTCGCCTTGACCCACTCCTGCATCGCGACGAGCTCGCCCTGGAGGATCCGCATCTCGCGCTCGTACTCCTTCCGCTTCATCTTCCCGGAAGAGCTCGGCGTGGGATGCGCTCGGCAGTCTCGCCGTTCTTGTGCGACTTGCTCATCTGTCATCCCTTCCACTTGCGGCTGACTTGGAAGCGGGCCTGTGTACGTTAGAACGCGGGCGTGGTCGACGTAGCCAAGGCTGCGGTTGATCGCCTGCATCGCCCTCGTTGCCCTTCTGCGTCCAGGTGACGAGCTGGACGAGGCCACTTCGTGCGGCCCACTCGAGTTGGGCGCGCTTGAGCGCGTGCGCGATTCCCCTTCGCCGCCGGTCGCGGCGCACCGTCGTCAGCCCATGCTCGGCCATGGCGGAGCCGTTTGCGTGCTCCAGCAGGCCTGCGTAGCCGACGACTTCACCGTGCTCGAGCGCGACGAACGAGCCGTCCGGGCGGGTGGCCTCGTCACGCAGCCATTCCTCGAGGTCGAACGAGACATCACCCGGCAACGGCATGTCGGCGTACCCCTCGAGCGCGACCGGCCAGGCGGCCCGAAGGAGCTCGTCCCGACGGCCCGCCAGGGCGACGATCTCGATCCCCTGCGGCGGCGTCGACCGGAGCCTCGGCGCCGATCATGCGGACTTGCTCGAGCTGGTAGTCCACGACCTGCTGCTCGAAGTGCTCGGCGAATGCGACCGACTCCGGCTCGTCCGCATACACGAAGGAGATGAGCTCCTCCCGACCGAGGCCGCGAACGTGGTCGGCGAGCGCGAGCAAGAGCGCGGTCCCGACGCCACGGCGACGGAACTGGGGCAGTACCCGCGGAGCGACGAAGCCGCGCCCCGCGAAGTGCGAGCGGGCCGCAATGCCGCAACCGGCCAGGTCGCCGTCGAGCTCCGCAAGGAGGAGGAGCCGACCCTCCTCGTCCGTTGCGTGGATCTGCTCGGCGGTGACCGGCTCGTTCGGGACGATCGCGCTCTTGAGGCGTGCCCACGCGTCGAGGTCGTGGCCGGAGACGACCACGCGAAGCGACGGCGCTACGCCCATCGCAGGCATCTCTGCCACCCCGAGAACTCGACGACCACGGGGAGACGCTAGCGCACGTGGAGCGGCTCTCGGCCTCGACCCACTTCCTGTGATGCTCCCTCGCCCACGCCTCGTCGACCTCGCCGGTGGTCATCCCCCGCAACGCGTGCCGGGTGCTGGGATGGATCAGCGCCAGATAGAGGTGCCCGACGAGGAGGCCGACGGAGAGATAGGTAAGGACGTCGTGGACGGTGCCCGTGCCGTCGAAGAGGAAGCGGTGGTCGCGTTCGCCGAGCCAGAGGAAGAACCCCGAGAGCGCGAACAGGAGCGCGAACGCGACGGTCAGCATCGCGTTGATCTTCTGGCCCGCGTTGAAGCGGCCCTGGGGCACGCTGCGGCCGCGCAGCCAGCGGCGGTCGTCGCGGTCGATCGTCTCGATCTCGCGCCAGTCCTCGGCGAGTCGCTTGCGGTTGCCCACGATGATGATCACCACGATCGCGATCAGCCACGCGACGGCGACCCAGATGTGGACGTTCTTGACGAGCTGACGGCGGCTGATCAGCGTCGAGAGCGCCGGCAGGTAGAGGATCAGCCCGGTCGCGAGGAGCGTGAAGAACGCCGCCGCGTGCGTCCAGTGCAGCACCCGCTCGGTGCGGGTGAAGCGCGTCGATTCGACGCGGCGGCCCGGCGTCGGGCTAGTAGCCATTCGACCGGCCGAGCCACGCGTCCACGTCGTAGCCGTGCTGCTCCCAGTAGCCGGTCGGCGCCGAGGTCCGGAGCTCGATCCGGTTGACCCACTTGACGCTCTTGTAGCCGTACATGTCCGGGATCACGAGCCGGACCGGAGCGCCGTGCTCCCGACGGAGCGGCTGGCCGTCCATCTCGTAGGCGAGCATCACGTCGGGGAGCAGCGCCTGCTGCAGCGTCAGCGAGTCCTCGTAGGGCTGCTCGGCCGAGACGAACCTGAGCGCCGAGACGTCCTCCTTGGCGCCGGCGGCCTCCATCACGTCTGCGATCCTCACGCCGGCCCAGCGCACGTTCTTGACACGACCCAGCCGGTGACGCAGTGGAAGTCCGATACCTGCTCCGCACGCGGCATCGCCTTGAGGTCGGCGAGCGTGAAGCTCTTCGGCGCATCGACGAGGCCGCTCACGCGGAGGCGGTAGGCCGCCGGGTGGATGTTCGGCATCGACGATCCGACGGTGTAGATCCGCCAGCCGCCGGTGGGGACGATCGCCGAAACCGATTCGGCACGGCGCGGCCGAGCAAGCCGGTCGCGTCCCTGGCGAAGAAGATGCCGAGGGCCCCGGCTCCCAGGATTCCGAGGAACCCTGCCCTACCGATCGTCCGATCGTTCATCCCCAGACCTCAGTCGACCATCACGGAGATCGACTTCGATCGCACCGCAGGCGAGACGGGTGAGTGGTCGTTGTTGTTCAGGGTCACATACACCTTGTAGTCGCCCTTCTTCACTGGCGTCGTCTTCCCGGACGTCGTGGCGGCGAAGTTGTTGTACTTCCCGTTCACGAAGATGTGCCAGTGACCCTTGCCGGCAACGTTCCTCTTGCCGACGAGCGCCGGAGCCAGCTTCAGACCGTGGATCTTCACCCAGATGGTAACGGTGTGGTTCGGGTTGACCGTGAAGTTCGTGATCTGGATCGACCGCGTCCCCTGGGTGGCGACCGTCCGGGCCGGCGCCGCCGTTCCGCCGAGGGCCAGGGAGCAGAGCATGATCGCGACGGCTACCACGCTGCTTCTTCGCATCCCGGCTCCTTTGCGGTTCGAGTGACGCGGATTCGCCACCTGCGCCTTCGCGTCTACGTCCCGCTACCGCCGCCACCGTTACATGCGGGCGAAAGGTCGGTTGTCCCTATCCTGCGGCTCGTGCGCATCTATCTCTGCAGGCATGCCCAGGCGAGGGCCGGGGAGCCGGACGAGTTGCGCGAGCTGACACCGGAGGGGGTCGAGCAGGCCCGGGATCTCGGGGCGAGGCTCGCCGCCCTTCCGGCGCCACCGCGACTCGTCGCTGACGAGCCCGCTCGTCCGCGCCCGTCAGACCGGCACCGCCGTCGCCGAGGTGGTCGGGGTGACCACCCGCGTCGAGGAGGCGCTGGCGCCGGGAGCCACAGCCGAGGCGTTGATCGCCGCGCTCGCCGGCGAGGCCGGCCCCGTGGCGACGGTCGGCCATCAGCCGGATTGCTCGGAGATCGCGCTGTCCCTGCTCGGTCGCGATCCGGGGTTCCCGGTGGCCGGGATGGTCGAGCTGGAGCTGACAGCGTGACCGCTCTCGACGGTGCACGAGCTGCGCAAGAGCTACGGCGCCGTCGAGGCCGTCGCCGGAATCAGCTTCACGGTCGGAGCAGGGCGAGGTGTTCGGCCTGCTCGGCCCGAACGGCGCCGGCAAGACCACCACGGTCGAGATCCTGGAGGGATATCGCCCCCGTGACGGCGGCGAGGTGACCGTGCTCGGGGTCGATCCCGAGCACGGCGGCTCGGCGCTCCGCGAGCGGATCGGGGTCGTGCTGCAGGCCTCCGAGCTTCCCGCCGGCGCTGACCGTCCGCGAGGTGCACGCGATGTTCGCCGGGCTACTACACGGCGCCGCGCGACATGGACGAGGTAATCGCTCTCGTCGGCCTCGAGGAGAAGGCCGGCGCACGGGTGAAGACGCTCTCGGGCGGGCAGAAGCGCCGGCTCGACCTCGGCGTCGCACTCGTCGGCGATCCCGAGCTCCTCTTCCTCGACGAGCCGACGACCGGCTTCGATCCCGCTGCGCGCCGGACGGCCTGGGAGCTCGATCCGCTCGATGCGCGCTCTCGGCAAGACGATCCTCCTGACCACCCACTACCTCGACGAGGCGCAGCAGCTCGCCGACCGCGTCGCCGTGATTCGCGACGGGCGAATCGTCCAGCAGGGCACGCCGGCGGAGCTGATCGGGGTCGCCCCGAAGGTCGAGATCCGCTACCGCGAGGACGGCCGCGACATCGTGATCGAGACGGACGAGCCGACGCGCCTGCTCGCCGAGCTGGCCGGAGCCGCGGCGGCCGAAGGGCGAGAGCTCGAGTCGCTCGAGGTCGTCCGGCCGTCGCTCGAGGACGTCTACCTCGACCTGATCGACCACGATCCGGGAGCCACTTGAGGCTCTTTCTCCACGAGCTGCGCAACCAGCAGCGGCTGTTCTGGCGCAACCGCGAGTCGGCGGTCTTCGTCTTCATCTTCCCGCCGATGCTGTTCCTGCTGCTCGGGGCCGTCTACACGGGCACGACTCCGAGGGCTTCAAGCTGGCCGACGTGCTCCTCGTGGGGCTGATCGGTTACGGCTGCGCCAACACCGCATTCGCCGGGCTCGCGATCACGCTCGTGATCCGCCGCGAGAGCGGCGTCCTCAAGCGCTCCGCGCGACGCCGCTGCCGATGGCGACATATCTCGCGGCGTGCTCGTGCTCGACGCTGTTCGTGTTCGTGCTGCAGATGCTGCTGACGATCGCGCTCGGCCTGACGCTGTACGGGGCGAGCGGGCCGAAGAACTGGCTCGGGATGATTCCTGCGGTGCTCGTCGGCGTCGCCTGCTTCGCGGGCATGGGGTTCGGAGTCGCGTCGCTGATCCGCTCGGCCGAGGGCGCGTCGGCCGTGGTCAACCTGATCGTGCTGCCGATGGCGTTTCTCTCGGGATCGTTCGGGCCGACGAGGCACTATCCCGAGGTGCTGCAGTGGATCGCCGACGTCCTGCCGCTCACCTACCTGATCGACCTGATGAAGGACGTCTACCTGCGCGGCGGCTCGTTCTTCGGGCATCCGAAGGAGATCGCGATCATGCTCGCCTGGGGCGCTCGTCGGTGTCCTCGTCGCCTGGCGCCGCTTCGGCTGGGAGCCGCGCGAGCGCTGACGGGCGACGCCGTGCTCGAGGTGTGGCTCACGCCCTATCGCGAAGGAGGCCATCTCTCGCTTCCACGCACGCTCGTTGTCGTCACCGCACGAGCGTGAGCTCGCGGTTCGGCGCGGCACCGGGCCGGGCCGCGATCCAGGACAGCGCCGCCACGATGTCGTACCAGTAGACGGCGAGCGGCGGCGTCGACATCGTCAGCTCGTCCCACGCGTGCGCACACGCCTCGGCGAGCGTGTCGGCAGCACCGCCGGCGATCCACATGGCGGCGAGATCGCGGAGTCGCGTCTCCTGGAGCGATCCCAGGTGGAGCGCGGAACTGACGCCATGGGTCAGCGGGATCACGTTCGCGTCCGCATCGACGATCAGCACGGGAGCGACATCGACGAGCTCCGCGACGGGCCGCTCGGGCACGAGCGCAGAGCGGTGCTCCGATCAGCTGGTCGGCGGTGATCGCATCGACGTGCACGGCGACGCCGAGATCGTCCCCGAGCGTCACTGCCTCGCACACCGCGGCGATGAGCTCGATCTCGTCCGGTCGGGCGCCGTTCATCAGCGCGGCCGCACGCCCGAGAGCGTCAGCGGATGCACCTGCACGCTCCGGGCACCCTCGGCCGCCGCGAGCCGGACGACGAACTCGAGGCTGTCGACGTTGTGCTGGGTGAGCGTGAAGACGAAGCCGAACGGAACTTCCGACGCGCGCACGGTGCCGAGGTTCGAGACCGTTCGTGCGAACGCTCCTTCGCGACGACGGATCTCGTCGTGCTCGGAAGGCGTCCCGTCGATCGAGATCGCGAGCTCGTCGACGAGCTCCGCGAGCGGCTCCCAGCGGCACGGGGAGAGCAGCATCCCGTTCGAGGTGACGGTCGTCCGCATGCCGAGCCCGCGGGCGCACGCAAGGAGCTCCGCCAGAGGCGCGTAGAGCAACGGCTCGCCTCCGGACACCGCGAGCTGCCGGTACCCGAGCCCCACGGCATCCTCGAGGCACCGCGGGAGGAGTCCCAGTGGGAGCTCGTCTCGCATCGTCGGTCCCGACACCGAGTAGCAGTGGGCGCACGCGATGTTGCAGACGTCGCGACGGGTGCACCTGAAGCACAGGTGCGGCGATCTCGCTCAGCTCGTCGAGCGGATCGAGCTCGAACGGGTGCTCCCCCATTGCCTGACTCCCCTGTCTCGAACGGAGCCGCAGAGTGCATGTCGGCGGTTACCTGGCCCGGTTGACCGTCGGCCCAGCCAGGCTATCGCGCGCTCGAGGCACCTACGACACCCGAATGGGGGACGGCTGCGGCGCTCTATAGTTCCCGGCCCGTGAGTGAGACTCCGATCCAGCCCGTCCTGCACGAGATCGACTTCCGCCTCTCCTACGGCGACTGTGATCCGGCCGGGATCGTCTACTTCGCGGCGTACTACCCCTGGTTCGAGCGCACGTACAACGAGTGGGCGTTCCTCGGCGGCTTCGCGCCCTCGAAGATGGTCGAGCTCTGGGGTGCGACGCACGTCTCGGTGGAGTCGCGCTGCCGCTACCGCATCCCGGGCCGTCTCCACGACCCGTTTACATGCCGGATGCGGCTCGCTCACGTGGGCACGACCTCGCTCGCGATCGCGCTCTCGATCGACCACCGCGAGAACGGGGCCACGTACGCCGACGGCACGATGTCGTTCGTCTTCGTCACCGGTGAGCTGGATGCCGACATTCCCCCGCGGCCGACACCGGTGCCTCAGGGCATGCTCGATGTGCTCACCGCCGCCGGCTGCACGATCGACCGGCGTTAGGATCGCCGGGTGAGCCTTTCAGTCGTCAGCGGAGGGGGAAGCGGCATCGGGCGCGCGGCGGCTCTGCGTCTAGCCGCGGACGGGCACACGGTGATCGTCGTCGGACGCCGGATCGACGCGCTCGAGCGAACAGCGGCCGACGCCCCGGCGGGCGCGATCATCCCCGTCTCGGCCGACCTCGGAACCCCGGATGGCGCAGAGTCGGTAGCGGCCCTGGTGGCTGCGAGAGGCGAGGCCGTCGACGGGATCGTCGCCGCGGCCGGCGGCCGAGGGCCCTACGGCAGCCCGGACGACTCACTCACCGAGCTCGCCCGGGTGTGGCAGACGGCCTTCGACATGAACGTGCTGACCGCCGTTCTGCTGGTGGAAGGCCTCGCTCCCTCGCTCAGGAAGCCGGGCGGCGCGATCGTGCTCTTCGGCTCGCTCGGTGTCTGGACTCCCACCGGAATGGGGTCATACGCCGGAGCGAAGGGCGCGCTGCACGGGTACACGGCGGCGCTCGCGAAGCGGCTCGGGCCCGACGGGATCACGGCGAACATGATCTCCCCGGGCTACGTGCCCGACACCGAGTTCTTCGGCGAGGCCGGCATCCCCGCGGCCTTCCACGAGCAGCTCGTCGCTCAGACGACCCTCGGACGACCAGGCGCCTCCGACGAGATCGCCTCGCTCGTCTCCTGGCTCGTCAACGGCAACAGCTTCACGACGGGCCAGAACATCTCCGCCAACGGCGGCGCCCAGCTGCTTCGCTGAGCATCCGTCAGTCGCGCGTTGTGATCTTCGGCGCCTCCGCAATCCCGCGCGCGTCGAGCTCGCTCGTGATCTGCTCGGTGAGGACGAACTTCTGGATCTTCGTCCCGGACATCGGCCACTCGGTCACGAACCGGACGTACCGCGGCACCTTGAAGGTGGCGATCCTGCCGACGCAGAACGCGATCAGCTCGTCCTCGTCCAGCGTCTGTCCAGGGGCGAGCTGGATGAACGCGACGGGAACCTCCTCGTAGCGCGCGTCGCGCACGCCGACCACCTGGGCGATGTTGACGGCCGGATGGCGCACGAGGTAGTCCTCGATCTCGATCGCGGCCACGTTCTCGCCACCGACCTTGAGCATGTCCTTCAGTCGCCCGGCGTAGCGGAGGTAGCCGCCCTCGTCGACCGAGCCGAGGTCGCCGGTGTGGAACCAACCGTCGTCGTCGATCGCGAGCGCCGTTCGCTCGGGATCCTTGAAGTAGCCCTCGAAGCGGGCGTAGCCGCGGAGGCAGAGCTCGCCGGTCTCGCCGGGTGCGCGCTCGACACCCGTCTCGGGGTCGACGATCTTCAGCTCGTTGCCCGGGACGACGGTGCCAAGAGTCTCGATTCGGATCTGCTCCGTGTCGTCTGCGCCGCCGAGGGTGAGGTTGCTGGAGCACTCGGTCGCTCCGAAGGAGGTCACGAAGGCGGCCCACGGCATCCGCCGCTGCAGGTCGCGCAGCCGCTCGGGCGTCGTGATGCTCTGGACGACGCGCAGGCGGCTGAGGTCGAACTCGGCGTAGCGCGGGTGGTCGAGGATCGCGAGCCAGATCAGGTCGAAGGCCGGGTAGGCGACGGTGCAACGCTCGTCCTGGAGCTGGTGGAGCGAGACGAGCGGGTCGAAGTGGCCTGCGTGGACGAAGGTCGCCCGAAGGCCGAGGCAGCCGAGCATCGGGACGATGCCGCCGATGTGGAACAGCGGCAGCGGGTCCCAGAAGCGGTCCTCGGCCGTCATCAGGAACTTCGTCCGCTGCACGTTGGCGCCGTGGCGGACGATCGCCTCGTGGGTGAGCAGGCAGCCCTTCGGCTTCGCGGTCGTCCCTGACGTGTACATCAGCACCGCCACGTCGCGGATGCGCACGCGCGACTGCATTGTTCGCAGCTCCTCCTCGGTGACGGTGGCCGCGGCGGCATCGAACGCGTCGCGGTTGAGGAACCCCGAGCGCTCGCCGTTCAGGTTGACGAGATTCCGCAGCAAAGGTGCCGACTCGAGCTCGAGCCGCTCGGGCGCCTGGCCGGCCGCGTCGGGGAACACCCGCGCGAGGAGCTCGGGGAAGTCGACCGCGTCCTCCGGCCCGCTCGCGCAGAGCAGCACCGAGATGTCGGCATGCTCGATCACGTGGCTCAGCTCGTGCTCCTTGAAGCGGCCGTTGACCGGCACCGTCACGGCCCCGAGCTTGGCCGCTCCGAGGAACCCCGCCACGAAGTCGAGCTGGTTCGGCATCAGGATCCCGACCTTGTCGCCGGGGCCGACACCCAGCCCGCGCAACGACCGCGCGAAGCGGTCGGTCAGCGCCGCAAGCTCGGGAAACGTGACTCGCTCGTCGGGGAAGACGATCGCATCCCCACTCGATTCTGCCGCCGCCCGGTCGACGAGGTCACCAACCGTCGTCGCCTCGATGAAGGTGCGCGGCACGGGTTGATCCTACAATCGCTCCGATGGCGACCATCGCGCAGGAGCTGAACTTCGATCTACCCGAGGAGCTCGAGCTGTTTCGCCGCGAGACCCGCGCCTGGGTCGACCGCGAGTGCCCGAAGGACTGGGCCCGCGAGGCGGAAAGCCGCGAGCACGAGTACCCGTTCGATCTCTGGGACAAGCTGACCGCGGCCGGCTACCACGGGATCGGGATTCCCGAGGAGTACGGCGGCCAGGGCGGCGACGTCGTCGTGCAGATGCTGCTCGCGCGGGAGCTCGCTCGCTCACTCGGCGGGCTCGCCTGGATCTGGGGGATCACGTCGTTCGCCGGAGCAAAGAGCATCGGCCTCTATGGCACCGACGAGCAGAAGGAGCAATTCCTGCCGGCAACGGCACGCGGCGAGCTTCGCTATGCGATCGGCTTCACCGAGCCGGGCGGCGGCACCGACCTGCTCGGCGCGATGGGCACGACCGCCCGGAAGACGGACGGCGGCTGGGTGCTGAACGGCAACAAGACGTGGTGCTCGTCGGCCCACGTCGCCGACTACATCCTCCTGCTGGCGCGGTCCGATCCCGACGCCGTCAAGCGACACCACGGCCTCACCCTCTTCCTCGTCCCGACGACTGCCGACGGGAGTGCAGATCAGCGAGCTGCCGAAGCTCGGGATGCGCGCGATCGGGTCGTGCGACGTCGGGCTGACCGACGTGTTCGTCCCCGACGAGCTCGTGCTCGGCGAGCCCGGCGCGGCGTGGCGGATGCTGCTCCCGACGCTGAACAACGAGCGGATCATCCTCTCCGGCTTCTGCTGCGGGATCCTCGACGGCGTGCTCGAGGACGCGCTGGCGTACGTCCAGCAGCGCGAGGCGTTCGGGAAGAAGATCGGGGAGTTCCAGGTCCTGCAGCACTACATCGCCGACATCGCGATGTGGCGCCACCAGGCCGGCCTCGTCGTCCTGCACGCGGCGTGGCTGCAGTCGCAGGGGCGCGAGTGCTTCCAGGAGACGACGATCGCGAAGGTGATGGCGTCCGAGGCGGCGGTCAACGCTGCCGACCTCGGGATCCAGATCCTCGGCGGCATGGGCTACTCGGCCGAGACCGACATGCAGCGCTACTGGCGCGACGCGCGGCTGTTCCGGATCGGGCCGATCACGAACGAGATGGCGCGCAACGCGATCGCCGAGAACCTGGGGCTGCCGCGGTCGTTCTGAGCCGCGAGGT
>CAWCOI010000010.1:0-188935 GCA_963797125.1 uncultured Thermoleophilia bacterium
GGTTGCGACGTTGACTGAGGCGCTCAGCTAGGAAACAGAGTTGACGAAGGGAGCGCGACGGTGACCCCGGCCACGCCCCGCTCGAAGGAGGCGACATCACGAGAGGTCAGGCTCCCTGGCCCCGACCACGAGATCACGATCGACCCGAGCGGCGACCGGGTGGTCGTACGATTTGGTGGGGCCACGATCGCCGACAGCCAGACGACGCTCGTGCTCCGAGAGACGAACTACCCGCCGGTGCGGTACATCCCACTCGCCGACGTCGATCAGTCGCTCCTGACGCGCAGCGACCACACCACCTACTGCCCGTACAAGGGTGACGCGTCCTATTACTCGATCGTCGCCGACGACGAACGCGGCGCCGACGCGGTGTGGTTCTACGAGCAGCCCTATCCGGCGGTCGCGGCGATCAAGGATCACGTCGCCTTCTACTCGAATCGCGTCGACATCACGGCTAGCCAACCCGACGAGGTTGAGCGCAACGCCACGGAGGCGCCGGCGACCCGGGGGGCACCTGCAATCTTCCTGACGCCTCGTGGCCGGTGCCGCCGAGAGCGGCCGCGCGGCAGTGGGGTGGTGCCGCACGACTGGCTCGACGCAATCGCCGGAGCCGCGTACCTGGCCGCGATCGTCGCACTCCTGGTCGGGGCGCCTGAGCGCGGGTCGCTCCCCGGGCCGCTGCAATTCTCAGGGCCGCGGACAGCCCAGGTCAACGCATCTGCCGGGATCGAAACCGTTCCTTAACGAGAGGACTCGCCTGGGGAAGAAAAAAAGGCGGCCTCACCGCTCTCTCCTCGGTTGGGGCCGCCACTCTCGTTGTCGTCAGTCTCGCCGCCGCCCTGATCGCTCGACGGAGGGTCATGGCGCGATGCGCGGGCAAGCGATCTCGGCGCCGTTCTGCACGAAGATCACCTCCGATCCGTCGGCGCATCGAAACGAAGGAGCGTGTCCGCCACCCCGCAGGCAAAGGTCGTGGGCGCGACCGACCCGAAGGCGATCGGCTCCTGCCCCGAGAACGTGACGAGAAGCCGGGCGGCGTCGCGAACGATCGTCAGCGTCATCGAGCTCGAGAGACGGTATGTCCCCGCGACCGCCGCCAGCAGAGCCGTGTCGGGCACCTCGTGCTCGATTGCCGGGACGGGTAGTCGGGCCAGCCGAATGCGGCCGCGATCGCGGCAAGCATCGCCTGGACGAGCCACACGCCGTTGTCGCCGTTCGTCATCACCGCCGCGCCCTGCCCGGTATCGCGGTAGGCGAGGAGGTAGCAGCGGAAGCCCTCGTTGCCGCCGGAGTGCCCGAACCGGCTCGAGCCGCCCTCGCCGCCGAGAAACGGGCCGAGCCCGAGCGCATCGAGGCCGCCGATGCGGTCCTCCGCGGGACCTGCGGTGTCAGGAGCTCACGGGCGAGCTCCCGCGAGAGCAGCGCGCCATCCGCGCCTGCATAGGCCTGCTGCACGGCGATCGCGAAGGTCGCGAGGTCGCCGGGCGTCGTCCAGAGGCCGGCCGTCGCGAGCTCGGGGTAGGTGTGCCAGCGCCCCTCGATCGGTCGGCCGGACTCGTCGTGCGCCGTCGCGGCACGCCGGTGGAGCTCCTCCGGCAGCGGTTGCGCGTAGTCGCTGTCGCGCATCCCGAGCGGCTCCAGGACGAGCTCGCGGACGATGTCCCGGAACGGCGTGCTCAGCAGGTCCTCGAGCAGCTGCTGCATGACGAGCGTGCCGCCCCCGGAATAGCGGAACTGGGTTCCCGGCACCGTGTCGGCGCGGACCCCGAAGGTGTTCGCCGGGTACGTGCCGTCGAGGATCTGCACTGTTGTCGGAAGCGGGTCACCCTCGCGGTAACCCGGGAAGCCGGAGGTCGTGAGGCCGGCGCTATGGCTGACGAGCTGCCGCAGCGTCACGACCGGCTGCCAGTCGGAGGTCGGTCGCAGGCGCCACGACGTGAGCCGGTCGTTGACGTCCTCGTCGAGGTCGAGAAAGCCGCGATCGACGAGCCGCAGCATCGCGAACGCGGCGATCGGCTTGCTGATCGAGCAGGCCTGGAAGAGCGTCTCGGTGGTGACCGGCTCGGGGCGATCGGCGGCCATCCGCCCCACTCCGCCCCGGTGGACGACCTCACCGCCGTCGATCAAGGCCCAGGCCGCGCCGGGCACCGTGAAGCGCTCGAGATTCGCCTCGAGCTCGTCCTCCAGCTCGTGGATTACCGCTTCTGCAGCGTCGCCCCTCTTGCGTCAGTCACCCGGAGCATAGGCAGAACCCGCCGGACGATCAGAGCGTCTGTCGGCGCCGTGCTGCAGAAGAGGCTCGTGCTCAGGGGCGGCCGAAGTCGGGCGGCGGACCGCGAGAGCATGCGCAGCCGCATACCGCTGAACTCGACGCTCGACCGGATCACGCGCTGCCAGAGCGCGGCGAGGTCGGGGACGATCCGAAGCTCGATCTCCGCGGCGGCGTGAAGCGCGAGCAGGTCGCCGAGCTCGACCAGCTCGAGCGGCTCGACGGGCTCACGACTGAGCCAGTAGCCGCCGACCTCGGGATCCGGCTCGAATGTCGTCTCGGGCAAGCGGTAGGCGAAGACCCGCGCCGAGCGCATGTGCTCGAGCCAGTCGCCCTGAATCGCGTGCACGCGGAGAGCGCCCGAGAGCAACGCTGCCTCGTCGGCCTCCGTCGTCTCCGGGGCCGCCCACCAGGTCCCGCGCGGGCACGAGCGCGGGAACCAGTAGAGCGGGAGATGACGCGTATCGACCGCCCACACGAGGAGCTCGTCACGGGTCGAGCTGGGGGCACGATGCGGCTCGAAGCGGCGGATCGCAGGGTCGTCGCTCACGTGCCAGAGGGCGCGCGGCCCTTCGCGACGGTATGCAGGAGCGGGCGGGCGCATGGCCGGGAGTCTGCCACCCGCGGTTGCCGCCACCGATAGCCTCTGAGCCATGAGCGACCTTGCCGACCTGTTCGCGAACAACCGTGCCTGGGCGGCGTCGAAGGTCGCCGAGGACCCCCATTACTTCAGGGGCCTCGCCGACCGGCAGGCGCCCGAGTACCTCTGGATCGGCTGCTCGGACAGCCGCGTGCCCGCGAACCAGGTGGTCGGCCTCGCGCCGGGCGAGGTCTTCGTCCACCGCAACGTCGCGAACGTCGTCGGGCACACCGACCTCAACTGCCTCTCGGTGCTCCAGTACGCCGTTGACGTGCTGCGCGTGAAGCACGTGATCGTCTGCGGCCACTACGGCTGCGGCGGCGTCAAGGCGTCACTCGAAGGTGCACGCCACGGCCTGATCGACAACTGGCTCCGGCACGTGATGGACGTGAGCGAGAAGCATGCCACCGAGCTGGAATCGCTCCCCGAGGACGAGCGGCTCGACCGGCTCTGCGAGCTGAACGTGATCGAGCAGGCGATGAACGTCTGCCAGACCACGGTTGTCGAGGACGTCTGGGGTCGCGGCCAGGAGCTGACCGTGCACGGCGTCATCTACGGACTCCACGACGGGATCCTGCGGGACCTGTGCGTGAGTGCGACCTCGCTCGACCCGACAGCAGCGATGTGGAAGCAGCCGGGCTCGCGTCCGGCATAGCCCGGGGCCTTGCGCTCCCTCTCCGCTCTCGCGGTTGCGGAACCGAGCAGGAGCGCGCGGTGTAGAAGCAGAGGATGATGCTCAGGGAACAGGTGGGAGCCAGTCGGCCGATCTGCTTCTTCGCGTGCGTCGCGACCGCAGCCCTGTCCCTGTCACTCCTCGGCAGCCAGGCGGCCGGCGCTGCGGGAGGAAGAGGTTCTCTGGTGAACTTCCTCGCCCGTTGCACGGTCAGCGGCGAAGCCATGGACGACCCGATCGTGCACCCTCGACAGCCGGGCGCATCCCACGATCACACGTTCTTCGGCAACAAGCGCGTCGATGCCTTCTCGACGCTGCAGTCCCTGCGCGGCAACGAGACGACATGCGACCGCCGCTCGGACACCGCTGCTTACTGGGTCCCGACGCTCTACCGCGGCGCGAGCCCGATCAAGCCGATCGACGTGGTCACCTACTACACGCTGCGACAGCACACTCCCGTCCGGCCGTACCCGCCTGGCTTGCGGATCGTCGCCGGGAACGCTCACGCGCGCGCGCCGCAGTCGCTGCACATCGTCTGGTGGACGTGCGCGACACCGGGGATCGCCAAGGCGTCGCCTGACGCGCCACGGGACTGCGGCGCACCCGCCGCTCGCGCACAGCCGCGCGGGGCCCGAACGCCAGGAACGCCTGGAGGTGGGATCCAGCTGCATGTTCGGTTCCCGGATTGCTGGGACGGTCGTCACCTCGATAGCCCCGACCATCATCGCCACATGGCGTACAGCGCGGACGGACGCTGTCCCGCGGGATACCCGGTTCTCGTCCCGTCGCTGATCCTGATCGTCACCTATCCGGTCATGAGTGGCGCCGGTGTCTTCCTCGCCTCGGGCGGCCAGCACACGGGCCACGGAGACTTCTTCAATGCCTGGAAGCAGCCGGCGCTTGCACGGATCATTCGGGACTGCGCCGCCGGCCGAAGCCGCTGTGGCAGGCACTGAACCAGCTCACGGGAACCCCGGAGCGCGGGGCGGTGTACAAGACGATGGTGGAGGGCCGGCAACTCGACGAGGCGGAGCTCGTCCTGCGCGCGCAGCAGGGAGACGCAACCGCCTATCAGGAGCTGATGCGGATGTACCAGGGCGTTGCCTTCAGGACGGCGTACGTGATCGCCGGCTCCGCGACGGAGGCCGAGGAAGCGGCGCATGATGCCTTTGCGAAGGCCTACTGGGCCCTCGGCCGCTTCCGGCGGGGCAAGCCGTTTCGGCCCTGGCTGCTGACGATCGTCGCAAACGAGGCCCGCAACCGGCGCCGCTCCGCAGGGCGCGGCAGAGCGCTCGCTCTGCGCGTTGCCGACGCCGACGTCGTCCGCCGTGGCGACTCGTCTCCCTCCCCCGAGGCTGCAGTGCTCGGGCACGAGCGGAACCTGCTCCTGATGGACGCGGTGAACCGGCTGCCGGAGGAGCAGCGGCTCGTCGTCGTCTGCCGCTACATCCTCGACCTCGGAGAGGCCGAGACCGCGTCCGTTCTCGGCATCCGCGCCGGAACCGTCAAGTCGAGGCTGTCGCGCGCGCTCGACCGGCTCCGCGAGGAGGTGTCCGCCGATGACTGAGCTCGAGCGCGAGCTGCGCGGCCTGGCCGCAGCGATCGACTTCCCGGAGACGCCGGAGATCGCGGCGGCGGTCGACCTGCGGGGGCAGGCGCGGCCCCGGCGGACGTGGTCGCGGCGCGTGGCTCGCCTGGGCGGCGGTCGCGATCCTCGTCGTTGCTGTCGGTGCCGCCCTCGTCGTCCCGCAGGCGCGAACCGGAATCCTCCACCTGTTCGGGATTGGCAGCGGTGCGCGTCGAGCTCGTCGACAAGCTGCCGGAGGTGCGCCCCGATGGGCCACTCGTGCTCGGCACCGCGGTCGATCCCGACGACGCGCCCTCGTTTCGTGCTCCGCCCGACCGGTGCTCGGCGAGCCGGACGGGATCTATCGCGACGGGCCGGTCGTGACACTGCTTTACGGCACGCCGGAGCGCGTCAGGCTGCTGATCACGGAGATCGAGGAGACGGGCTTCACGCCGGCGGATCGCCAAGAAGCTCGCGGCCGCGGGAACGCGGGTCGAGTTCGTCAGCGTTCGCGGCGCCACCGGGCCGGCCCTCTGGATCGCCGGGCAACCCTCACGTCGTGGAGCTCCCCGGAGGCCCGCGCCGGCTCGCCGCCAACACGCTGATCTGGGCTCGCGGCCCGCTCACGATCAGGCTCGAAGGAGCGGCCTCCCTGCAGCAGGCGCTGGCGATCGGGAACTCGCTTTCGCTGAGTGGCGGAACCGAGCCGCGCGCTGCGGTGTAGAGGTGGTGTCAACGCAACGAGCAGGAGGTTCTCCATGAAACGTCTCGTGCCGATCACGGCGAGCGATCGCCGTGATCGCGGCTCTCGTCGCGACATCTGCGCTCGGCCAAGGGCGCGAGCGAAGCGCTCATCACCGGTCCCGGGCTCGACGCCGGGATCCGCCTCGGGGGCGACGGCTACGGAGGTGGCGACGGCCGCGGGCAGCTCGGTGAGCTCGCCAACGAGGCCGGCTTCTATCCGTCCGTGTTCGCAACGTCGCCGAACCCGATGCAGACGCAGCCTCCTGCGGGCGATCTCGGCCCCCGCTACAGGATCACGTACACGATGCCGGGGCGAAACGGCGACAACGAGCTGCGACAGGACGTCTACCCTACGCGAAGCCGAGCCCGGTGACGCACACCCAGGCCGGCCAGCGCTACTACGGCTCGGAGCGCACGGTCGGGGGGTGGTTCGTCGCGACCACGACCCTGAAGGACCAGCTCGTCGCGGCGGGCCTGCCGTCGAGCCCGCCCGGCGGTGAGGGCCGTACGCTGCTGTCCTGGCCGGTCGTCGGCTTGGGCGCCGCCTTCATCATCGTGGCGTTCGCTCGGGGCAACGTTGCTCGTCGCCGCGCGCCGACCGCCGGCGCAACGCCACGTGACACCGTGACCTAGGGGACACGCCCGCCCGGAACGTATCCTCCGCTGATCGGCCACGCACCCCTCGACCTTCTGTTCCTCTCGGGCGACGACGTGCGGGAGCTCGCCCTCTCGGATGCCGACGTCCTCGGCGCTGTCGAGACGGCCGTCCGGGCGCAGGGGATGGGCGAGGTGACCCTCGACCCGCGCGTGCACCACATCCCGGACGGCGAGTTCCCCGGGCACTTCAACCTGCTCCGCGCGACCGTGTGGCCACTCGCCGGGACCGGGGTCACGGGCGTCAAGGTCGTCGGCGACTACGTCGGGAACCACCTTCGCGGGCTTCCCTCGGAGCTCGCTCTCGTCACGCTCTACGACCCCCGTACCGGCATTCCGATCGCGATCGTCGACGCGACCGAGATCACGGAGCGGCGGACGGGGGCGCTGACCGCGCTCGGAGGGCGGGAGCTTGGCCGGCGCGGCTCCTCCGTCCTGGCCCACATCGGCGCCAGAGGCACCGCGTTCGCCAACGTGACGATGCTCGACGGCCTCTTCGGCTTCGACGAGGTCAGGGTCACGAGCAGGCGACCCGAGTCGCGAGCGGCCTTCGGAGCCCAGCTCGAGAACGCTCTCGCAGGTACGCGCGTACGGGTGACCGAGACGATCGAGGAGGCCGTCCGCGGCGCGGATATCGTCGTCGAGGCGACTCGCCTCGAACGCCCCGAGCCGATCCTGCGGACGGAGTGGCTCGCGCATTGCACCCTCCTGATTCCCTACGGGACGATGAGTGTGCTCGAGCTCGACGTGCTCGAGTCGTTCGACAAGGTGGTCGTGGACGACTGGGGGCAGTGTGGCCGCGACGATCCCTTCGGGGCCCTGCGGCCACAGGTGCGTGCCGGGCTGCTGACCGCGGAGTCGCTCCATGCCGAGCTGGGCGAGATCGTCGCAGGGCGCAAGCCGGGACGGGAGAGCGACGGCGAGCGGATCCTCTTCTGGCATCGCGGTCTCGCGACAACGGACGTAGCCGTCGCCTGGACAGCGGTGGAGCGCGCGAGGGCGGCGGGGATCGGGACGAGCTCAGGTATCGCTCGTGATCGAGCTCGGCGGCGAGGGGATCACCCGCGAGGATTACATCCGCATCGTCCGAGGCCGCGAGCCCGTCCTGCCGACGACGGGCGCGCTCGAGAAGGTCACGGAGACGAGAACGCGAATGCTGGCGCATATCGACGCCGGTGCCACGGCGTACGGCGTCACCACGGGCCTCGGGCACCTCGCGAGCGTCGCCGATCTCCGCCGACGACCAGGCAGAGCTGCAGCGGTCGCTCTTGACGGCGCGGGCTGCCGGCCTCGGCAGCCCTCTCCCGGCCGAGGTCGTGCGGGGAGTCATGGTCCTGCGGCTGGCCGGCTTCCTCCAGGCCGTAGCCGGCGTCACGCCGGAGCTCTGCACGTTCCTCGCCGCGCGGATCGATGACGGATGGCTGCCGCTCGTGCCGGACGGGCCGTACGGGGCGGCCGGTGAGATCGGACCGCTCGCCCACCTCTTTCAGACACTCATCGGTGAAGGCTGGGTCGAGGAGGGCGGTACACCCGTGCCTGCGGGCGAGGCTCTCGCCCGGTTGGGCCTCGAGCCGTACGACCCCATGCCGAAGGAAGGCGTCGCGCTCCTGAACGGGTCGCCGTTTGCGACAGCGCTCGGGATCAGGCTCGCCGAGCGGGCGGCGGGGCTCGTGGCGACGGCGACCGATGGCCGCCGCGCTCGGGATCGCCGTCACCGGCGCCGGAGCGAGGGCTACCTCGCCGCGCCTGGGCATCTTGGTCGGCGATCCCTACGCGACGCGGGTGCAGGAGCGACTGTCGGCATTACTCGCCGCCGAGGATGTCTGGGGTGACAGGCCGCAACCGCCTGTTTCTGCGCGGGTCGTCCCCCAGGTGCACGGCGCTCGCACTTCGCTCACTCGCCGCCCTCGACGCGATTCTCGACGAGCGGCTCCGCGGCACGAGCGACTCGCCGGTGTTCCTCGCCGCGGACGACGCCGACGGCGACGGCCTCTACCCGTCCGGCGCATTCCACGCGGTGGATGTCGTGGTCGCGCTGGAGACGCTTGCCAACGCTCTCTGTCACGTCGTCAACCTGATCGAAAAGCGGCTCCACCGCCTCCTCGACTCGCGCACCTCGCAGCTCCCGGATCAGCTCACGACCCGGCCCGGCGTGCAGGCTGGAGTGGTTGCGCTCCACAAGACCGTCGTCGGGCTCGTGGCCGAGGCACGGACGCTCGCCGGGCCGGCCTCGTTGCACGCGCTGGACACCTCGAACGGGCAGGAGGACGTCCAATCGTTCACCTTCCTGGTCGCCCAACGGGTCGACCGGCTGCTCGACGCGCTCGAGGCGGCGCTCGCCTGCGAGCTCGTGGCACTTCGGCAAGCGGCGTATCTCGCCGCTCCTCGCCCCGTCGGCGAAGCGCTCTCCGAGGTCGTCGCGACCCTGGCCCTCGCGGTCGAGCCCGTCGAGCGTGACCGGACGCTCTCAGACGACGTTCGCCGTGTGCGCGACCTCGTCGCCGCGGGCAGCATCGCGGGCTCCCTGTGAGCCCGGGCATCTCCCTGCCGGCCGATAGGCTGCCGCGATGACGCGTCCCACCGCAGCCCCCTCGGCCCGAACCCGCGTGAAACGCGTGCACGAGCGTGCCGTCTACGAGCGCACGCGGATCGACGAGATCCTCGACGCCGCTCTGATCTGCCATCTCGGCTTCGAGCGCGACGGGCAGCCGTACGTGATCCCGACGCTGCACGCGCGGATCGGCGACGTGCTCTACGTCCACGGGTCGGCGGCGAGCAGGACGCTGCGTGCACTCGGCGAGGGCATCCCCGCCTGCGTCACCGTGACGCTGGTCGACGGGATCGTCCTCGCGCGCTCGGTGTTCGAGCACTCGATGAACTACCGCTCCGTGGTCGTGCTCGGCACGGCAACCCCGGTCGTCGACCCCGATGAGAAGTACCGCGTCCTCGAGGCGTTCACCGAGAAGCTGCTGCCCGGCCGCTTCGCCGACGCGCGCCCGCCGACCCGCAAGGAGCTGAAGGCGACGAGCGTGCTGTCACTACCGCTCGACGAGGCCTCGGCCAAGGTGCGCGAGGGAGCCCCGGACGACGGCGACACCCCCGACGCGGAGCTGGACGTCTGGGCGGGGCACATCCCGCTCACCGTCCGGGCGCTGCCGCCGGTCGCCTCGCCGGATCTCCGACCCGGAATCGCCGTGCCGAAATACGCAGCCCGCTACCGGCGGCCCGGCCTCACCGGGTGAGCCAGCCCTTGCGGCGGAAGTAGACGAGCACGATCGCGAGCGTCATCACTTCGAGCCCGATTCCGAAGACGAGGAAGTGGCCGATGCCGCCGGTGTGTAGCACCATCCAGCCGAGGTTCTGCCCGAAGAAGCCGGTCAGGAACGTGAGCGGCATGAAGACCGTCGCGATGATCGCGAGCTGCTTCATCACGGCGTTGAGGCGGTTCGAGACGGTCGAGAGGTAGACGTCCATCGCCCCGGTGAGGAGGTCGCGGTACGTGTCGACCATGTCGCCGATCCGGATCAGGTGGTCGTAGACGTCACGGAAGTAGCGCTGGTCGTCGTCGGTCATGCCGGGGAAGTCCTCGACCCCGGAGACGATCGACGAGAACAGGTCGCGTTGGGGCGAGATCACCTTTCGCATCCCGACGAGCAACCGCTTCATCGCAAAGATCTCCTGCAGCTGGGCCTCGCTCGCATCGATGAAGATGCTGTCCTCGAGCGCGTCGATCCGGTCGTCGATCGCGGCGAGGCGCGGGAAGAAGCTGTCGACGAGCCCGTCGACGACGCCGTGGAGGAGGCGCGCCGGATCATTCACGGGCTCGGCGCGCTTGAGGTACCGCTCGCGGAGCTCCGTCAGCGAAGGCGCGTCGTCCCGGTGCAGCGTGATCAGGTAGCCCTCCGAGTAGAACGCGTGCACCTCGACGACGCCGTCCGCGTCCTCGGCATCGGAGGCGCCGAAGACGACGAGGAAGACGTAGCCGTCGTAGTCGTCGATCTTCGGTCGCTCGTTGAACACCCAGGAATCCTCGAGCGAGAGCGGATGGAAGCCGAATTCGTCACGCAGGATCTCGAGGTCGGCCGCCTCCGGCTTGTGGACGTCGAGCCAGAAGAACGTGCCGCTCTCGAGGAACTCGCGCACCCGGTCGCGCTCGAGGTGGAGCCCGTGGCCCGCGTTGCAATGAACGAGGTTCGTCGGGCCGGCCGCCCCGGGGTCGGAAGTCACCCGGCGATGGTACGCCGGGCACCGGAGGCCGTCGCTACGGGATCGACACGCCCGACAGCGCGACGGGACCGAGCGTGTAGTCGAGCTCGGTCGACCATCACGCCGGGGGCGTGATCACGTCGATCAGCTTCGGGACGGAGCCGGGCGCTGCCGCGTCGACTGACGTTGCGATTGTTGACCGTTCGCGCGAATCGAGAAGGCGACGGGCGGTAGGCTCCGATTGTGGACTTCGACACCGTCGTCATGAAGTTCGGCGGCTCGTCGGTCGCCGATCCCGACAAGATCCGCAACGTTGCGCGACGCCTCGTCGAGGCGAAGCAGCGCGGGCTGAACGTCGTGGGCACCGTCTCGGCGATGGGCAAGACGACCGACGGGCTGATCGACCTCGCCCACCAGGTCTCGCCGACCCCGAACCTGCGCGAGTTCGACATGCTCCTCTCGACCGGCGAGCGGATCGCCTGCGCGCTCGTCGCGATGGCGATCAACGACCTCGGGCAGGAGGCCGTCTCGTTGACGGGCTCGCAGGCCGGCATCCTCACGGATGCCGCCCACGGCAGGGCGAAGATCCGCGAGATCCGCGGCGACCGGGTCCGGGACGCGCTCGATCAGGACAAGATCGTGCTCGTCGCCGGGTTCCAGGGCTTCTCCCGCGACACGATGGAGATCACGACGCTCGGCCGTGGCGGCACCGATGCGACGGCCGTCGCGCTCGCCGCCGCGCTCGGGGCGGCGTGCGAGATCTACTCCGACGTTCCGGGCGTCTTCACCGCCGACCCCCGCCTCGTGCCGAACGCGCGCAAGCTGCCGACCGTCTCCTACGAGGAGATGCTCGAGATGTCAGCGTCGGGCGCGAAGGTCCTGATGCTGCGCTCGGTCGAGCTCGCCCGCAATCACGGTGTTCGTATTCACGCCCGCTCCACGTTCTCGGACGAGGAGGGCACCTGGGTTCAGGAAGGAGATCCGATGGAGCAGCCAATCGTGTCGGCAGTGACGCACAGCGAGAACGACGTGGTGTTCACCCTGTCCGACATCCCCGACCGCCCCGGCGTGGCGGCACTCATCTTCGACGTCGTCGCGGCCGCGCAGGTGAACGTCGACACGATCATCCAGAACGTCGTCCACGGCAACGCCGAGATGTCCTTCTCCGTGCCCGCCGAGGACGTGCCCGCGACCCAGGCGGCGCTCGACGGCACCCGCGACGAGCTCGGCGCCTTCACGGTCGAGGAGAACCACGACCTCGGCAAGGTGTCGCTGATCGGCGCCGGCATGCGCTCGCATCCCGGCGTCGCGGCCAAGATGTTCCGCACCCTGGCCGACAACGGCGTCAACCTGCAGATGATCTCGACCTCGCCGATCAAGATCTCGTGCATGATCGCCCGCTCGGAGATCCCGAACGCGGTGCGCAAGCTGCACGCGGCGTTCGAGCTCGAGAACGAGCCGGTCGCCGAGTAGATTCTCGGGGCAGGCTCTTTTCGCTCGCCGTTGAATCACGCGAGCGATGGACTTCTCGAGCACGAACACCAAGGCGATCGTGACCGCCGTCGTCGGCATTGCCGTCATCGTCGCGGTCCGGTTCGTGCTCGAGTGGATCTACGACCTCTACGAGAGGCGCCTCCGGACGCGCGACCCGATGGCGGTCGCCCGCCACCGGACGACGTTCAACTTCGCCCGGCGTGTGACCATCTGCATCCTCGTCATCGTCGTCGCCTGGAGCGTCCTCTCGCTCTACGACATCACGTCGCAGCTCGCGAAGGCGCTGCTCGCCTCGAGCGCCGTGCTCGCCCTCTTCGCCGGGCTCGCGTTCAGCACCCCGCTCTCGAACCTCGGCTCCGGGCTGCTCGTCTCGTTCACGCAGCCCCTCCGGCTCGGGGACCGGATCACGGTCGGCGGCGAGACCGGCTTCGTCGAGGACATGGCCCTGATCTACACGACGCTCGTCACCGACGACGCCCGCCGCATCTTCGTCCCGAACACGCAGCTGACGACGAACATGATCGTGAACCGAACGATCAAGGACCCTCGGAGGGCCATCACGGCCCGCTTCCCGGTCTCGATCGACACGCCGATACCGGAGGCGCGCGAGGCGTTACTCGGAGCGATCGCCAGCCTCGATGGCACGAGCGCCGCCAGCGCCCGCGTCATCGTCGGCGAGATCACCGACCGCACCGTCTGGCTGGAGGCAGCGACCTACGGGCCGCTCGACGCCGACGTCGTGACGCTCTCGAGCGATCTCCGCGAGCACGGGCTCGTGGCGCTGCACGAGCGCGGGTTTCTCGCTTCGTAGGACACCTGACGCCTGGCTAGGGCGGGAATTGTCCGCCAACGCCGGTGGCTCGGGAGCACGAGGGCGGGACAGTCCCGCCCGACGGAGACGGTCGGGGTGGGCTCCCGCCCACCCCCCGAGCTCCTACACGCAGTCGCGGAGCGCCTGAGCTTCAGGCAACCCCTCGAGCTTCTTGAGCGTGTTGTTCTCGATCTGGCGGATCCGCTCGCGGGTGACGCCGAACGCCTGGCCGACCTCCTCGAGCGTGCACGGCTGCGTGCCGCAGAGCCCGAAGCGGAGCTCGATCACCTTCCGCTCGCGCTCGGGCAGCGACGCCAGGGCGAGGTCGATGTCCTCACGGCGCAGCGACAGCGAGGCCGTGTCGAACGGAGACTCGGCCGAGTCGTCCGGGACGAAGTCGCCGAGCGAGGAGTCCTCCTCCTCACCGATCGGCTTCTCGAGCGAGACGGGAAGCTGCGCCATGCGCAGGATCTCGCGCACCTCCTCGGTCGGGATCTCGAGCTCCTCGGCGATCTCCTCGGGCCTCGGCTCTCGTCCGAGCCGCTGCACGAGCTGGCGCTCGATGTGCACGACCTTGTTGAGCTTCTCGACCATGTGCACCGGGATCCGGATCGTGCGCGCCTTGTCGGCGATCGCCCGCGTCACGGCCTGCCGGATCCACCACGTCGCGTACGTCGAGAACTTGTACCCCTTGCGGTAGTCGAACTTCTCGACCGCTCGGATAAGACCGAGCGAGCCTTCCTGGATCAGGTCGAGGAACGACAGCCCCCGGCCCAGATACCCCTTCGCGATCGAGACGACGAGCCTCAGGTTCGCCTCGATCATGTGCTGCTTGGCGCCCATGTCGCCGCGCTCGATCCTCTTCGCGAGCGACACCTCCTGGTGAGCGGTGAGCAACGGCACCTTGCCGATCTCACGTAGGTAGAGACGGAGCGAGTCCAGCGACGGCTCGACGCTGAGGTCGAGCTTCGGCGCCACCTTCTCGTCCTCGACCGGAACGGGCTCGTGCGGGAGGCGCTTGTGCTGCTCCCCCTCGACGAGCTCGATCGAATGGTCGATCGCATAGGTGGTGAACTCTTCCAACTGCTCCTTCGTCAACTCGACGTCCTCGACTGCGTTGACGATCTCGTCGTAGGTGAGGAATCCCTTCTCCTGCCCCTGCTCGATGAGCTTGTGGAGTTCCTCGACATCTGGCAAAGCGATCTCGACGGAGAGCATGAACCCCTTCTTCTCGTGTATTGACGAAGACCTTGCCCTATCCCTGAACCGCCTGCCGATCTCCCTCGGATCGGCCCTTCCCCCTCGCAACCGCGCGAATCCTATACACGCGGTCAGCCTTTTGGGACACGACTTTCGAGGCGCGTTCGGATCGTCCCGACGGCCTCGCCGCGGCTGTTTTCCACGGTGACGATCCCGAACGCTCCGGTGTCGATTCCGAGCGTGGCCAAAAATGCCGCCAGTGCAGGGCGAATGGCGCGAAACGCGCCGTCCTCGACCTTCAATGCCACGCCGAGACCGTCACTCGAACAGCCGCAGAAGAGACCCTCCGCGCCGCCCTTCGCCACCCAGCCGTCGAGCTCCCGCATGAGCATCACGTCGGAGGCAACCGGGCCTCGGAGCATCTCCGGATGGGCGCGCATCGCCGCGACCACGCGCGCGCCGCCCTCGAGTAACGGCAGCTCGACGAACGCATGCGCGCACCGGTCGAGCGGCAGCGCGAACGTCGGCACGCCGCATCCGTCGACGGCGACCGGCATCTCGTCGACCGGAACACCGGCGGCGGCAGCGACCTCGAGGCGGATCTCCTCCTGCAGCGGATGCGTCGGCAGGCGATAACCCTCGGTCTCGAAGCCGCGCGCGCGGCAGACGGCGAGGAAGCCGGCGTGCTTGCCCGAGCAGTTGTGCTGGATCGGCGAGGGATCCGCCCCGGTCTCGAGCTCGGACTCGGTCGCTGGAGCAGCCGCCAGGAGCGCTCGCACGGCCTCGAGCTGCTCCGGCGTGGACATGTGCGAGGCGCACGCGATCGCGATCTCTCGGTCGGGGAGGTCGGGCCTCGCCCGGACAAGAGGCAACGCCTGCAACGGCTTGGCGGACGAGCGAAGGAACGTGAGCAGCCGCGGGTTGCCGGCCTCGGCCACGATCGCGCCGTCCCGCACCGCGACGGCATGAACCGTGTGCACAGCCTCGACGATGCCGCCACGCGTCACCTCGACCTGGATCGGATCGGCCATCGCAGGAACACTACGTCGTGAGATGCCCGAGCTACCCGAAGTCGAGGCGTGGGTGCGCGAGCTCGACCCGCTCGTGACGAAGTCTGCGATCGCTCGCGCCGGGCCGGCCCACATCGCCACCGTGAAGACGTTCGAGCCACCGCTCGCTGCCCTCGAGGGGCAGAAGTTCGCGGGCGCGCGACGCCGTGGCAAGAACCTTCTCTTCCCGACCGAGGACGGTGGCCTCATCCTCCGCGTTCACCTGATGAGCGCGGGCCGGCTGCGCTATCACGCACCCGGCGCGAAGACGCCGAAGACGCCGATGTTCCGGCTCACGTTCGAGGACGGCGGCGAGCTGGTGCTGACCGAGGGAGGAAAGAAGAAGCGCGCCGGCGTCTGGCTCTTCACGCCCGAGGGCCTCGAGGCCGAGCTCGCGCATCTCGGGCCCGACGCGCTCGGACTCGGAGCGGAGCAGCTCGGCGAGATCCTCAACCGCGAGCGCCGCCAGCTCCATCCGTTGCTGCGCGACCAGCGTGCGCTCGCGGGCATCGGGCGCGCGCACGCGAACGAGATCCTCTGGCTCGCGAAGCTCTCGCCCTTCAAGCTCTCGACCGACCTCTCCAGCGACGAGGTGGCACGGCTCGCCGCCGCGATCGACGAGGACCTCGAGCGCGCGCTCGTGCTCCGCGAGGCCGGCAAGAGCGACGCGGACGTCTACCGGATCCACGGCCACTTCGGCGAGCCGTGCCCGCTCGGGCACGACACCCTGCGCCGCGTCGCGTTCGAGGAGCACACGATCACCTACTGCCCGACGTGCCAGACCGGCGGCAAGGAGCTGAAGGACCGCCGGCTGTCCCGACTCTTGCGCTGAGCCGCTCTACGTCACGACGAAGTAGACCGAGCAGAAGAGGCCGAACACAACGCACCAGATCGCGAACGGGATCAGCGTCCGGGTCTCGAAGTACTTCATCAGGAACTTCACCGCCAGCCAGGCGGTGAGCGCCGAGCAGAGCGACGCCACGAGCGCCTGGCCGCGGATCCCGTCACCCTGGGCGCCGATCAGCTCGGGCAGCTTCAGCAGGGCCGCGGCGCCGATGATCGGGGTCGCGAGGAGGAACGCGAAACGGGCCGCGTCCTTGTGGGAGAGGCCGACGAGCAAGCCACCCGCCATCGTCGCACCCGAGCGCGAGAAGCCCGGGATGAGCGCGATCGCCTGCGCCGCCCCGACGAAGAACGCCTGCGGGAAGCCGACCTGTCGCGCGATCCGGGTGTCGTCGTCGTCGGCCGTCTGCGGTGCCCGGCGGCGCAACGCCTCGGCACCGAACAGCAGCAGCCCATTGAGGATCAGGAAGAACGACGCCGACCTGGCAGACGCAAAGACGCTACGCAGCGCGTGCTCGAGCAGCAGGCCGAGGATGCCGGCCGGAATCGTCCCCGCCACCAGGAGCCAGCCGAGCTTCGCGTCGGTGTCGTCGGCGGCGATCCCGCGGTCGCGCAGGCTTCGACCCATCCCCCTGAAGATGCGCATCCAGTCCTTGAAAAAGAAGAAGAAGAGCACGATCGCCGTCGCGAGGTGGGTGGCGACGAGGAAGGTGATGAAGTAGTCGTCGTTCTGGTGGATGTCCCACCCGAACAGCTGAGGGAGGATGACGCTGTGCCCGAGGCTCGAGATCGGGAAGAGCTCCGTGACGCCCTGGAGCAGGCCGAGGATGATGGCCTGCGCGTACGTGATCACCGTCTCGGCGAGGATCACGAGGCGGACGGCTCCGTCTTCTTGTCGCCGCCGGTCTGGAACCAGGCGTAGACGAGCAGCGCGACGCCGACGAAGAAGGCGGCGATGCCGTGCTTGACGTGGTGGTGGCCCGAGCCGGCCTCATGGCCCGGGAAGAACGACGGCAACGAGCTCGCCGGCTCGATCCAGTAGACGACGGCGACCACGATCAGCGCCACACCTACCACGACCGCGGCCCACGTCAATGCCGGGTGTTTCGAGCTCATGAGGACTCCGTTCTCGGGGCAGGGGCTTTCGTTCGACCGCCACCGTACCGCCACGGCGGGAGGGAACCGCCCGGGATCCGTCGCTGATTTCGCTGCTCGCCCGTGTTGCGCCCCGCCTCGAGGGCGTGCCGTCGCCGCGACCGGACACGGTGCCAGGCGAAGATGGCCACCGCCACGAGGACGACGACGGCGACGCCTGCGAGGCCGAAGTCCCGGAAGATCGTCGCGACGACGTGCCCGAAGAAGTAGGCGGCAAGGCCGATCGACAGGGCCCAGGCGATTCCGCCGAGAGCGTTCCAGAGCAGAAACGTGCGCCAGCGCATGTGGTGCGCGCCGGCGAGCCAGGAGCCGACAACACGGAGCCCCGGCAGCCACCGCGCGAGAAACACCGCCCTCGATCCGTGCTTCTCGAAGAACGCCTCGCCCCGGACGAGGAAGACCTCCCGATGCTCCATCCAGCGCCCCTCGCTCGTCAGCAGGTGCCTGCCCGCATGCCTACCGAGGACGTAGCCGATGTTGTCGCCGATGATCGCCGCCAGCGCAGCGGCAGCGATCACGACCTCGATCGAGAGGCCTGCGTGTTGCGAGGCGAGAATGGCTGCGGCGATCAGGCTCGTCTCTCCCGGTAGCGGTACGCCCGAGGATTCGGCGCCGACGATGAGGAAGAGCCCGCCGTAGACGAGCAGCGGCGGCAGTCCGAGAAGCCAGTTGGTGATCATCGGCGAGCGCTGGGCGCTCTTGAGATCGATCGATCACTGCATCGCAGTATCCCCGACGCGGGGCTAGGGACGGCGTGAGAGCGCTGCTAGCCTCACGGGATGCCCGATCGCGCGCACCTCGTCTCCGACATGCAGGCGTCGGCGCCGCCCGTCGAGCTCGCGCTCTCGCGGGCCGGCGTCACCGGCGTGCAGAAGGCGATCCGCATTCGCCGCGGCGACGCCGAGACGGTGATGGCGGCCGAGATCGAGTGCACGGTCGACCTCGCCCGCGGGCAGAAGGGCGTCCACATGTCGCGCTTCCCCGAGGTCTTCGACGAGGCGATCGGCGACGTCGTGCTCGGCGAGGCGCGGATCGTGGAGGAGATCGCCGAGGTGATCGCGCGCCAGATCGTCGAGCGCCAGCGCGCCGTGCGGGCAGAGGTGCGCATCACCGCGCGCTGGCCGATGCGACGTCTGACGCCGGTGACCGGGCTGCCGACGCAGGAGATGGTCTCGCTGATCGGGATCGCGGCTGTGACGGAGCACGGCGCGCGGCGGGTCGTGGGCGTCGAGGCGACCGGCATCAACGCCTGCCCGTGCGCCCAGGGCCTCGTGGCGGGCCGCGCGGCCGAGCGGCTCTCGGAGGCGGGATTCGATGCCGGCGACATCGAGCAGATCCTTCAGCTCGTCCCGATCGCGACCCACAACCAGCGCGGCCGGGGCACGCTGCTCGTCGGCACCGCCAACGACATCGACGCCGAGACGCTCGTCGATCTCGTCGAGCGCTCGATGAGCTCCCCGGTCTTCGAGCTGCTCAAGCGCCCCGACGAGCTGTTCGTCGTCGAGCACGCACACCTGCAGCCGCGATTCGTCGAGGACTCCGTCCGCGTCGCGTTGAAGGGCCTGCTCGACGAGGTGCCAGGGCTGTCGGACGACGACTTCGCCTTCTCCCGTCAGGTCAATCTCGAGACGATCCACGCGCACGACGTTCTGGCCGAGCGCTGGGGCACGGTCGGCGAGCTGCGCGGCGAGATCGCGGGCGGTGCCGGCGAGGGTCAGACGACGCTCGCCGACTGGCTCAACTCGTAGGCCTCGCGCTCGAGCGGCCACTCGGTCGCTCGACGCGATGCCGCGCGAGAAGCGCGACTCGGTGCCGTGCAGGAGCCGGCCGATGTTCTGCCGGTGCAGCACGATCACGGCGATGCTCGCGGCCGTCGCGAAGAGGACGGTCGCCCACGGCTCGTCGAGGAGCAGGCAGCAGATCGGGAGCGCGACCGCCGTCGCGAGCGAGGCGAGCGAGGCGTAGCGGAAGAGCACGAACGTCACGAGCCAGACGACGAGGCAGATGCCCGCCGCGAGCGGTGCGAGCGCGAGAACGACCCCACCCGCCGTCGCGACCATCTTGCCGCCCTTGCTGAAGCCGAGCCAGATCGGACGGGCGTGGCCGAGCATGGCCGCCGAGCCGGCGAGCACGCCGACCCACTCACCGCCGAGCTTGACGCCGACGAGCGCGGGGATGAACCCCTTCGCGACGTCGAGCAGCGCCACCGGCACGCCGTACCAGCGCCCGTAGGCGCGCCAGACGTTCGACGCGCCGATGTTGCCGCTCCCCTGCTTGCGGATGTCCTCGCCCTTGAAGAGGCGGACGACGACGACGCCGAACGGGATCGAGCCGATCAGATAGCCCGCCAGGACTGATCAGCACGTTCTCGAGCACGCGCGGGCCTCTTACGCGGCCGGAATGCTGTAGCTCGCGATCCAGCCGTTCACGACACCCCAGTCGAGATTCGCGAAGAACGCGTCGATGTACGAGCCGCGGTCGGTCTGGAAGTCGAGGAAGTAGGCGTGCTCGTAGGTGTCGAGCGCCACGAGCGGCGTCGCGTTCCAGACGGGGAAGGTGTTCTGGGCATCGCCGATGTAGTTGAAGAGCCGCTGCTCGTCCCAGTCGTAGGCGGTCCAGGCCCACCCCCGGCCGGCCATCCCGGTGGCCTTGAGGTCCTCCCGCCAGGCGTTGACCGACCCGAAGTCCCGCTTGATCAGGCCGTCGATCGCGCCCGTCGGGTCGCCGCCGCTCGCCGCCGAGATGGGCGAAGTAGATCTCGTGATTCTTGATTCCGCCGATCGCGAAGCTGAGATCGACCTTCAGCGCGCGCAGCTCGGAGTAGACCTGGTTCGCGCTCGAGCGGTCTACGGTCTCGAGCTTGCCGAGGATCTCGTTTCGCTTCGCGACGTAGCCCTGATACAACCGGTAGTGGGCCTCGATCGAGGCGCGCGAGATGCCGTCGAGCGTGAGGAGCGCCGGCTTCAGCTCACGTGGCTTGATCTCGGTGTACGTCGGCATCTGAACTGAACCTCCGGGTCGAAGAGCCTCCGCAGCATATCCTTGAACTGGAACCGAACGAAGGAGAAGGAATGGCGTACCAACTGCCCGACCTGGCGTATGCGTTCGACGCGCTGGAGCCTCACATCGACGCACAGACGATGGAGATCCACCACGACAAGCATCACGCCGCGTACGTGACGAACCTCAACGCCGCGCTCGAGGGAACGGAGTGGATGGACCGCCCGATCGACTCGGTGCTCTCGAACCTCGAGATCCTCCCGGCCGACAAGCAGGCGGCCGTGCGGAACAACGGCGGCGGCCACGCAAACCACACGCTCTTCTGGGAGACGCTCTCCCCGAACGGCGGCGGTGAGCCCACCGGCGCGCTCGGCGATGCCGTGGCAACGACATTCGGCGGGTTCGACGTGCTCAAGCAGCAGATGATCGACGCCGGGATCAAGCGATTCGGCTCCGGCTGGTCGTGGCTCGTGTGGGACGGCACAGGCCTCGCGGTGCTGTCGACGCCGAACCAGGACTCGCCCGTCACCGACGGCAAGACGCCGCTCTTCGGGATCGACGTCTGGGAGCACGCCTACTACCTCAAGTACCAGAACCGGCGCCCCGAGTATCTCGAGGCGATCTGGAACGTCGTCGACTGGAACGCGGTCGGCGCTCGCTTCGAAGGCGCCGGCGGCTAGCACGGCTGCCGGCTCCCGGAGGAGGCCCGTGCCTCCCCCGGGAGTCGCGCTACCGTTCCGGCCATGACTACCGCCGGCTCGAGGCTCGGCCCCAATCCGTCCCCGTTCTGGCTGCGTAAGTCATAGATGTGGATGCGGTCCTTCCTCTGCGCTTGCACCCTGGCACGCGAACCGCCACGATCGACCGCGTGAGCACGCCTGACACCACCGACGCGGCGCTGATCGAGCGCGTGGCGGAACGCGAGCGGGCTGCCTTCGAGGAGCTCTACGCGCGCTACGCGCGGTCGGTGCTCGGGCTCGCCCTGCGCCGGCTCGGCGATCGCGGCCGCGCCGAGGACTCGGTGCAGGACGTATTTGCGGCCGTCTGGCGGTCGGCGAAGAGCTACGACCGCACCCGCGGCCCCGGTGGAGCCTGGATCTACACGATCGCCCGGAACGCGATCGTCGACGCCCAGCGCCGGCAGCCCCCGCCGACCGTCGCCGATCCTCCGGAGCTCGTCGCGCCCGGCCGGACCCCGGACGAGGAGGCCGAGGCGTCGTGGAACGCGTGGCGGGTTCACCGGGCGCTCGAGACGCTGCCCGAGAACGAGCGGGCCGTGATCGACCTGGCCTACTTCTCGGGCTTCTCCCAGAGCGAGGTCGCGGGCTTCCTGCAGCTGCCGCTCGGAACCGTCAAGACACGCACGCGCACCGGTCTCGCACGCCTGGCCGACGCGCTCGAGGGAGAGCTATGACCGATCGTCGTCCGCCCTCGTTCGACGAGCTCGTCGATCCGGACGATCCGGATCGGGCGCGCCTGCTCGCAGCACACGATCTCCTCACCGCCGCCGGCGCTCCGCCCGAGCTGCCGCCGTCGCTCGAGGAGGCGCCACCCGAGCCGAAGAGCGGCTCGGTGATCACGTTTCCGCGGCGTCGCTACACCGCAATCGCCGCGGTGGCGGTTGCCGCCACCGTGCTGTTCGGGGTCGGCTTCGCGATCGGTAACCGAAACAGCCCGGACGAGGCGGTGCAGACGGTCGCGATGAAGGGCCCGGGCGGAGCGACGGCGTCGATCGCCCTGCTCCCCGCCGACGAGGCCGGAAACTGGCCGATGCGCCTCGAGGTCTCGGGGCTCCCGGCGCTCCCGGCCGGCAAGACGTACACGCTCTGGCTGCGGAAGGACGGGAAGCTGGCGGAGTCGTGCGGGGCGTTCATGGTCTCGTCCGGAACGACGAAGGTGCCGCTCAACGCGCCCTACCGCCTGAAGAAGTTCGACGACTGGGTGATCGTGCGCACCGGCACGACGACGCCACTCGTCGCGCAGCACCACGATCTAGGTCCAGGCCGGCCCTCCGGCGCGCGCGCTATCGTCGGAGAGACCGTGACCGATCGTGCTCCAGCAGGCGTTGTTCGCACCCAGTACGAGGATTTCGCGCGGCATGTCCTCGCCACCGGCGCGCCCAAGGACGACCGCACCGGCACCGGCACGGTCAGCGTCTTCGGCTACCAGATGCGCTTCGACCTGGCCGACGGGTTCCCGCTCGTGACGACGAAGAAGGTGCACTTCCCGGCGGTTGCCTACGAGTTGCTCTGGTTTCTGCGCGGTGACAGCAACGTGCGCTGGCTGCAGGAGCACGGCGTCACGATCTGGGACGAGTGGGCCGGCGAGGACGGCGATCTCGGCCCCGTCTACGGGGTGCAGTGGCGGAGCTGGCCGACGCCGGACGGCGGACACATCGACCAGATCGCGAACGTCGTGCGGCTGCTGCACGAAGATCCCGACTCGCGCCGGATGATCGTCAGCGCCTGGAACGTCGCCGACCTGCCGCGGATGGCCTTGCAGCCGTGCCATGCGCTCTTCCAGTTCCACGTCGGCAGAGCGCTCGACGGAGGCCCCGACCGGCTCAGCTGCCAGATCTACCAGCGCAGCGCCGACGTCTTCCTCGGCGTCCCGTTCAACATCGCGAGCTACGCCCTCCTGACGCACATGCTCGCGCAGCAGTGCGACCTCACGCCCGGCGACCTGATCTGGACCGGCGGCGACTGCCACATCTACGACAACCACCGCGAGCAGATCGAGACGCAGCTTGGCCGCGATCCCTATCCGTTCCCGTCCCTCGCCTTGCGGCGCCGCCCATCTCTCTTCGACTACGCCTTCGAGGACTTCGAGGTCGCCGACTACGTCCACCACCCCGCGATCCGCGCGCCGGTCGCGGTGTGAGGATCTCGCTCATCGCGGCGCTCGCCCGCGGTGGCGTGATCGGCCGCGACAACAGCATCCCCTGGCGGATCCCGGAGGACGTGGCACGGTTCCGCGAGCTCACGATGGGCCACCCCGTCGTGATGGGCAGACGGACGTGGGACTCGATTCCCGACCGTTTTCGGCCGTTGCGCGGGCGACGCAACATCGTCGTGACGCGAAACTCGAAGTGGTACGGCGACGGTGCCGAGCCGGTCGGGTCGCTCGAGGAAGCCCTCGACCTCGCCGGTGACGCCTCGGAGGTGTTCGTGATCGGAGGCGCCGAGATCTACGCGGCTGCGCTGCCCTTCGCCGACGAGCTCCTGCTGACCGAGATCGACGCGGAGTTCGACGGCGACACGATCTTCCCGCCGATCGACCCCAGCGTCTTCGAGGAGGTCGAGCGCGAGCCCCACGCGTCGGAGGACGCGGCCGCCGTTCGCCTTCGTCCGCTACGTCCGGCGCGACGAGCCATGAGCCGGACGCTCGTCGGCACCTCCGGCTGGGGCTACCCCTCCTGGCAGCCCGGCTTCTACCCGACCGGCCTCGATCGTGGCGAGTACCTCACCTTCTACGCGGCGCAGCTCCCCACGGTCGAGCTGAATGCGACCAAGTACCGGCTGCCCTCCGAGGATCAGTTTCGCGCGTGGGCGGCGCAGGTACCGGACGGTTTCACGTTCGCGGTCAAGGCTCCTGACGGCCTGGAGCGCCGGCTGGCGACCTTCGAGGAGCGGGTGCGCTGCCTCGGTGACCGTCTCGGCTGCGTCCGGGTCGTCGTCGAGCGGCCGCGCGACGACGGCTTCCTCGAGCTGCTGTTCGGCTCCGCCGACCCGGGCATTCGCTACGCGCTCGACCTGCGCGACCCGAGCTGGGACGGCGTCGAGGAACGGCTCGCGGAAGCAGGCGCGGTGCGGGTGGACGATCGGTCGGGGCTCGCGGGATGGGCGTACCTGCGCTACCGGGAGCTGCTCTACACGGACGAGGAGCTGGACGCATTTGCCGGAGAGCTGACCGAGCTCCATCAGCGAGGGATCGAGACGTTCGCCTACTTCCGCCATGGCGACGAGCCGGACGCGCCGGCGGCAGCGCTTCGCGTCGCTGGGCAGAGCTCACCACCGGCGACCGGCTGAAGCCCGTGGCCGGCTCGGGCTTGGAACCTCCAGGCCCTCCATCTACAGTCAGGGCATGACACCGTCTCTCGACGCGATCGGCATCACCACGGCCGACATGGCGGCCTCGTGCCGCTTCTACGCGCTCCTCGGCGTTCCGGTCGGCACGCCGACCGACGAGGACGACCACTTCGAGGCCACGCTCCCGTCCGGCGTGCGGCTGATGTGGGACTCCGTCGAGCTGATGAGGCAGATCGACCCCGACTGGCAGCCGCCGGTCGGCCAGCGCCTCGGACTTGCGTTCCACTGCGGCTCGGCGGCTGGCGTCGACGAGACCCACGCCGCGATCGTCGCTGCCGGCTTCGACTCGAAGACGGCGCCGTGGGACGCGTTCTGGGGCCAGCGCTACGCCTACGTGCTCGACCCCGACGGCAACGAGATCAGCCTGTTCGCTCCGCTCGACGGCTGAACCGGCTCAACCCGCCAGGTTGGCGCGCCACTCGCGATCGAGAATCGCGTAGCCCAGCTCGCTCTGCCACTCGTCCTTCACCCACTCGTTCTCGACGAGGTGCGCCTCGAGACGCAGGCCGAGCTTCTCGAGCACGCGCGCCGAGGCCGCATTGCGTGCTTCCAGCCGGCCGATCACGCGGTGCAGCCCGAGCGCCGCCGAACGCGATCCCGAGCAGGGGCCGCGCGGCCTCGGTCGCATAGCCGTGCCCGGCGTGGGCAGGGTTGACGGTGTAGCCGATCTCGCCGACGGAGTGCTCCTTGCTCGCCCACGCCAGGATCACGTCCGCGACGAGCTCTCCCGTCGAGCGAAGCTCTGCCGCGAGGTGGAGCACATCACCCTCTTCGCGAATAGCCGTTCCCGCGATCTTCCGCGCGAGCGTGGCGCGTACCTCGTCCTCGGTCTGCGGGCCCCAGTAGAGGTAGCGAGCGACCTCAGGGTCGGAGCGGATCGCGAACAGCGCATCGAAGTCCGTGCTCGCGAAGGGACGCAGCCTGAGCCGCTCGGTCTCGATCGGCTCGTCGAAGGTGTACCCAGCCACGGGCGGCGGGCTCAGGAAGCGCGGATCGAGACGACCGTGGCGCGCCAGGCGCCACGCGGGGCGGGAACGTCGACACCTTCGCCGACCTTCGTGCCCATCAGCGCGCTGCCGAGCGGCGAGTCCGGCGAGACGCCGCCGACGCTCGAGATCTCGATCTCCATCTTCTCGCCCTGCTCGTCCTCGATCTCGACGATCGAGCCGACGCCGACCGTGTCGGTCGAGGTGTGCTCGACCGTGACGGCGTGCTGGAGCCGGCGGCGGAGCTTCGTGATGCGGGCCTCGAGCAGGCCCTGCTCGTTCTTGGCGGCGTGGTACTCGAAGTTCTCGGAGAGGTCTCCGAACGCCCGGGCCGTCGCGATCGCCTCGACTGCGGCCTTGCGCTGCGGGCCTTCCATGTCGGCGAGCTCGGCCTCGAGCGCCTCGCGCTGGGCCGCTGTCAGTTGCTGTCCTTCGAGGTCGCTCATCCGCACACCCTAACCCAGGTTGGCTTAAAACAGGCCTACGGTCTCGCCGTTCTCGTCGATGTCGATCGCGAAGGCGGCGGGTTGGGCGCCGAGGCCGGGCATCTGCAGCATGTCGCCGCAGAGCGGCACGAGCATGCCCGCCCCGGCGTAGACCCGGATATCGCGGATCGGGACGGTGAACCCTCTGGCCGGTTGCGGAGGAGCGGGTCGTGGGAGAGCGAGAGGTGGGTCTTCGCCATGCAGATCGGGAGGTGGGCGAGACCCTGCTTCTCGTAGCGGGCGATCGCCTCGAGAGCGGCCGGGGCGAGATCGATCCCGTCTGCGCCGTAGACCGTGGTCGCGATCTTCTCGATCTTGGTGGCGATCGGCTCGTCGTCCTCGTAGAGGAACCGGAAGTCGGAGTCTGCCTCCGCCGCGGCGGCAACCACCTCGGCGAGCTCGGTCGTCCCCTCCCCACCCTGCGCCGAAGCCGTTGTGGATCGCTGCGCCGAACGCACCCGCCTCGAGCGAGCGCTCCTTGATCAGCTCCAGGAGCTCCGGCTCGTCGTCCGGGCGCGTGTTGATCGCGACGACGGGCTGGATGCCAAACGCGCGCACGTTCTCGATGTGCTTGGCCAGGTTCGCCATGCCCGTCTCGACCTCGGCCGCCATCTGCTCCAGCGCGGCCTTCTCGCGCCAGTCGCCGCCGCCGTGATGGCGCAGCGCCCGCACCGTCGCGACGATCACGACGACGTGCGGCCGAAAGCCACCGACGCGACAGACGATGTCCATGAACTTCTCCATCCCGAGGTCGGCGGCGAATCCCGATTCCGTGATCACGAACTCGCCCAGCTTGAGCGCGAACGCGGTCGGCGATGATCGAGTTGTTGCCGTGCGCGATGTTCGCGAACGGGCCGGCGTGCATGAAGCACAGCTGGCCCTCGAGCGTCTGCACGATGTTCGGCTTGATCGCGTCCTTCAGCAGGACGGCCATCGCGCCGGCCGCCTTCACGTCCTCGGCCGTGACCGGCTCGCCGTCGGGCGTGTAGCCGACCGTGATCGCGCCGAGCTTGCGGCGAAGGTCCGTGCAGGTCGGTCGCGAGCGCGAGGATCGCCATCACCTCGCTCGCCGCCGTGATGTCGAAGCCCGACTCGGCCGGGATGCCGTTCTTGGCGCCGCCGAGGCCGCCGACGATGCTCCGCAGCTGGCGGTCGGTGACGTCGATCGCACGCCGCCAGGTGACCGTCGCGATCTCGGGCTCGTGGCGATGGAACCGATGCGCGTCGACGAGCGCAGAGAGCAGGTTGTTCGCCGCCGTGATCGCGTGCATGTCGCCGGTGAAGTGGAGGTTGATGTCCTCCATCGGCACGACCTGCGCGTAGCCGCCTCCCGCCGCGCCACCCTTGACCCCGAAGACCGGGCCGAGCGAGGGCTCGCGCAGCGCCAGCACCGCGCGCCGGCCGGTCTTCGCCAGTCCCTGAGTCAATGCGACCGAGGTCGTCGTCTTGCCCTCACCCGGCGGGGTCGGCGTGATCGCCGTGACATTGATCAGCTTCGCGTCGGGCGTGTCGGCCAGGCGCTCGAGGATCGAGAGATCGACCTTCGCCTTGTAGCGCCCGAAGAGCTCGAGCTCGTCCGGCTCGATCCCGGCCTCCGCCGCGATGTCGGCGATGGGGCGCATGACGGCCGCCTGGGCGATTTCGAGGCTGGAGAGCATCTCAGGCAACCTTACATTGGGCGGGATTCCGACGCTGCACGGGTCAGTGGCTGACCGCGGCCGCGGCGAGCTCGGAGACGAGGTTGTCGGTGTAGAAGCGCTCGAGCTTGAACGGCTCGATCAGACTGGGAGTCTTGCCGGTCGCGATCAGCTCGGCGAGCGTGACGCCGGTGATCGGCGCCGCCTTGAACCCGTACGTGCCCCAGCCGCAGTCGACGAGGAACCCGTCGACCTCGGTCAGGCCCATGATCGGGCTGTAGTCGGGGCTCATGTCGCAGAGGCCCGTCCAGTGGCGCAGGATCTTCGTCGCGTGGAGCTGTGGGAAGAGCTCGAGGATGTGGCGGCAGGCGTACTCGATGAACGGGAAGGTGCCCTTGTTCGAGTAGGTCGGGTACGGCTCGACCTCGGCGCCGATCAGGAACTCGCCGCGGTCGGTCTGCGAGCAGTAGATGTGCATCTGGGCCGAGACGATGATCTTGTCGAGGAATGGCTTCACCGGCTCGGTCACGAACGCCTGCAGGATCGAGCCGGTGATCGGGAGCGGAACACCGGCGAGCGCCGCGACCGGGGTCGACCAGCCGGCGGTGGCGCTGAGGACGACGCTGCAGGAGATGTCACCCTGGTTCGTGCGGACGCCCTCGATCCTCCCGTCCTTGACGTCGAACCCCGTGACCTCGACGCCCTGGTGGATCTCGACGCCGCGCCTCCCCGCCTGCTTGGCGTATCCCCAGACGACCGCGTCGTGGCGGATGATGCCGCCGGGCGGGTGGTAGAGCGCGCCCTGGATCGGCCACGTCACGTCCTCGCCGATGTTGATCTGCGGGCAGAGCTTCTTCACCTCGTCGCGGTCGATCACGCGGCTGTCGATCCCGAGCAGCTTGTTGACCTCGGCGCGCTCGTTCTGGACGACGAGCGAGCGGTCCGAGTGGGCCAGCGTGAAGTGCCCGTGCTGCGAGAACATCATGTTGAAGTCGAGGTCGGCGGACAGCTTCTCGTAGAGCTTGACGCTCTCCGTGTAGAACGCGGCTCCCTCGGGCGTGCGGTAGTTCGAGCGGACGATCGTCGTGTTGCGGCCGGCCGCGCCCGAGCCGATATAGCTCTTCTCGAGCACCGCCACGTCCGTGATCCCGTGCTGCATCGCGAGGTAGTACGCCGTCGCGAGCCCGTGCGAGCCGCCGCCGACGATGACCACGTCGTAGTGCTTCTTGAGCGGGCCGGGCCGCTTCAGGATCTCCTTGCGGAAGAAGATGTCCTTCACGGCGCGATCCACCCCGACCGGTCCGCCGCCGAGCGCCGAGGCGCGGTCGACCGCGACCTCCCAGACGTAATGGCCGAGCTCCTGGGCGCAGAGCACCCAGTACCCGCCGTCGCGCTCGAGGACGTGACCCTGCACGTGCGCGATCTCGCCGCCGCACGGGAAGTGGTGGAGGTGCGTCATTCGCCGAAGGACGGTGCCCGCCTCGGGGCCGACGATCGCGATCACCGAGTAGGCGCCGCTGACATCGAGCGAGTAGCGGTCGCCGACCCTGGCCCGCACCTCGTCGCCGAGGGCCGGGTCGCAGAGCACGAGCGCGCGACGGGGCGAAATCTCGTACCAGGTGATCCCCTCGCCGTCGATCGGGTCGCCCGCAGGCCGGAGCTCGAGCTTGGTCAGGTGCGAGACGTCCGCGATCCCGACCGCTCCGTGCTGCTCCTCGCCGGGAATCGAGACGGCAACGCGCCACCCGCCGCGCTCCTCGAACGTGGCGCCGAGGTCGCGTGCGGCGCGCGTCGATCGCCGAGACCGCGACCGGGTGGAAGTCGCCGTGGTCGGCGGCGGCGTCGACGGAGAGGAAGTCGGAGCGGTGCCTCACGACTTCACCTTCTCGCCGGCCGGGTCGTAGAACGGCCCCAGGTGCACCGTCATCGCAACGGCCGGCCGTTCACCTGCACCTCGAAGCGCCCACCGTCCACAGCCAGCTCGTTCGGCACGATCGCGAGGCCGATCACCTTGTCGAGCTCGGCGCTGCGGCGCACGCTCGTCACCCGGCCCGCCGACTTGCCCTCCACGACGACCTGGCCGCCCTCGACCGGGATCGCGCCGGAGGGGCTCTCGAAGCCGACGAGCATCCACTTGAGACCACGGTCGGCGACCTGCTGCGTCGCCCACTTGCCGACCCACTCGAACTCCTTGTCGTTCTTGACGAGCCACGGCATCGCGGCCTCGTGCAGGTTCGACTCGGAGTCGGTGTCCTGGCCGACGATCACGTGGCCCTTCTCGAGCCGCAGGATCCGCTGGGGCTCGAGGCCGAACGGCTTCGGGTCGAGGTCGGCGGCACGCTCGAAGATCGAGTCCCAGACGTGCTCGGCGAGCGGGCTCGGGAAGTGGAGCTCATAGCCGAGCTCGCCGACGAAGCCGATCCGGAGCGCGAGCGTGGGAACGCCGGCGACGGTCACGTGCTTGGCGTCGAGATAGGCGAAGCCCTCGGCCGAGAAGTCGTCGTCGGAGACGAGCTGCATCGCCGCGCGTGCGTTCGGCCCGGCGACGTTGATGGCGGCGAGGGCGCCCGTCAGGTTGGCGAACTGGACGTCCATGAACCAGACCGCGTTCCACCAGGTGAACCACTGGTAGACGCCGTCGGCGCCGGTCGAGGTGGCGGAGACGTAGAAGGTTTCCTCGTCGATGCGCGCGACGACGCCGTCGTCCATGATCCGCCCGGCGTCGCCCGTGAGGACGCCGTAGCGCGTGCGGCCGATCTTCAGGTCGGAGAAGCGGTTCGGGTAGACGCGGTCGAGGAAGGCGCCCGCGTCGGGGCCGGTGACGAGGATCTTCCCGAGCGTCGACACGTCGATCAGCCCGAGCGCACGGTGCACGTGCTGCGCCTCGGCGCCGGCGTCGGGGCCGTAGGAGTGCGGCCGGCGCCAGGCGCCCGCCCACATCATCGTGCCGCCCATGTCCTTGTTGCGGTGGTGCAGCGAGGTGCGCTTGCGCGGCTCCTGCGGCGGGCCGGCGAGCAGCCCCATCGAGATCGGCGTCGACGGCGGCCGGGCCGTGGTCGTGCCGATCGTGTTCTCGTCGATCCCGGTCGTCTTCGCGTAGACCCGGATCGAGTTCGTGTGGCAGAGCCGGCCCTGGCACGGCCCCATCGTCACCGTCGTGTAGCGCTTCGAGAGCTCGATCGAGTCGAAGCCCTCTGCGATCGCGTACTTCAGGTCCTTGGTGGTCTGGTCCTCGCAGAAGCAGACGAAGCACTTGTCGCCGCGGTGGTCGAGGATCGGGCTCGGCACCGCAGGCTCGCCGACGTCGCCGGTGACGGCGCCGACGGCCTCGACGTTGTCCGGCAGATCGGTCGGGACGAAGACGCCGCGACCCTCGTCGTACTCGACGCGGGCACCCGCCTGGGCGAGCAGCTTGTAGTTGGGCTGCGGGCTGCCGCCCATCACCACGAGGTCGGCGTTGACGTGGTAGCCGCCGATCGAGACCTGTGCCACCTTGCCGCCCTTTCCGATCGCCTCGATCGCCGGCTGGCTGTCCTCGCGGAAGTCGACCACGCGGACGATCTCGACGCCGACCGCCTCGAGGTCGGCGGCTGCCTGCAGGCCACGGTCGTCGACCGTGAGCACGACCGCCCGCTCGCCGGGCTTGATCGAGAATCCGTTCACGAGGCGCCGCACCGCATCCGGGAGCATCACGCCGACGAGGTCGTTGCCCGGGAAGACGAGGGGTTGCTCGACGATCCCGCGCCGCGACGACGACGCGGTGGGCGCGGAACTTGAGCAGCAGGTTGCCGTAGGCGACGGGCACGAGTCCCTGCTCGAAGAGGCCGATCGCGATCGCCGGCGCGAGCAGCTCGACGCCCGCGTCGACCGCGTGCTGCCGGAGGGAAGCCGCCGTGCCGATCCCGTCCCGGTCGGCGAGCAGGGACACCGCCGACGTCGTGGCCCTCGTCGATCACGACGACCGACTCGCCGCCCTGGGCAGCCGCGATCGCGGCTTCGAGCCCTGCCTGACCACCGCCGATCACGGCCACGTCGACGTGACGATGCTCGACGTCGACGCGCTCCTGGCGCGACCCGTTCGGATCGAGCGGCCCGAGCCCAGCCGCGCCGCGAAGGAATTTCTCGTACAGCGGCCAGAGCTTGCGGGGCCGGATGAAGGTCTTGTAGTAGAAGCCGGGCGGGGTGAACGGGCCGCCGAGCTTGTCGGTCATCTGCATCAGGTCGTGCTGGAGCGAGCCGACGTAGTTCTGCCCCTTGACGACCGCCCCCTGCCGCAGCGGCGTCGTGCAGACGCGTACGCTCGGAATCCCGTCGACGGTCATCTGGCAGTTGGCGCAGTGCCCCGAGCAGCACGCGAGGCCGCGCGGCCGGTGGTACTTGAAGCTGCGCGAGAACACCCGCTGGCCCGACGCGTACAACGCGGAGCCGATCGTGTCGCCCTCGAACCCCTGCACCGTCTTGCCGTGGAAGGAGAACGAGAGCGGCGCCCCTCTATCGATCCGCTCCGCCCGGCTGCGCAGGAAGCCTCATGACGCCCCGTCTAACGCATTCTGCGAAGCAGAAGGCTTCGGCTGCCACGTCTTCTCGACCACGTTCGTGTAGGTGTGTCGCTCGGCGAGGAACCAGTCCTCGCAGGTTCGACAGAACCACCACTCACGCTGCGTGCCCCAGACGTTGCGCCGGAAGTAGACGTACTCGTTCAGCTCCCGCACCGTCGGGGTCGATGTCGGTCGCTTCGTCGTCTCACCGGCGCAGCGGAGCTCCTGCACCTCGCGCGGGCCACAGTTCGGGCAGGTGACGAGCATCGACATTCGTATTGCGTCAGACGGGATAGCGTGCTATCAGTGGAAAGAGACTAGCGCGATGCCGAGAACCGGTCAACCCTCCACCCGAGACGTCGAAGCGACGGTGCGCGCCGTCGAGATCCTCGACGTGCTCGCCGAGGGCGGTGAGCTCGGCACGACCGATGTCTCCCGCCGGACGGGGATCAGCGCCAGCACCGTCTCACGCCAGCTCGGGACGCTGACCCGCGTCGGCCTCGTCGAGCACGTCGCGGCAACAGGCCGCTACCGGCTCGGTGTGCGCACCCTCCGCTACGCGAACGCCGTCCTCGGCCGGCTCAACCTGCGCGATCTCGCCCGCCCCCACCTCGAGGAGCTCGTGCACCAGGTCGGCGAGACCGCGACGCTCTCGATTCCCGGGCGACAGCGACGCGATCACCGTCGACTTCGTGCCGACCGACCGCTACCTGCAGGGCGTGACGCGGCTCGGCCGGCCGAGCGTCGGCCATGCCTCGTCGGCCGGCAAGGTGATGCTCGCGTTCGGCGACGTGCCGCTCCCGCGGGGCAAGCTCCTGGCCTTCACGCCGCGGACGATCACCGACCCGGCGGCGCTCGCGCGCGAGATCGAACGGTGCGCGACCCGGGCTACGCCGAGGCGATCGAGGAGCGCGAGGCGGGCCTCAGCGCCGTCGCCGCCCCGATCTGGGGCGCCGGCCGCGCCTCGCGGCGATCGTCGCCCTCCAGGGCCCGACGAGCCGCTTCGACACGGAGGCGATCGCGGCCGCCGTGCCGCTCCTCCTCACCTGCGCCCAGCGGATCTCGGTCGCGCTCGGCTGGCACGAGTAGCGACAGCCCGCGCCGTACGTTTGAAAGGTCTGCCGGCTCCGTCCACCTCGTCAAGCCGCGGCCGTTGCATGCCGACATCCGGAAAGGATCGCCCGGGGATTGGCCGACAATTGAGACCCGTCTCTGTGTCTCCAGCTCGTCTACTTCTGCGCCGATAGGCCAGGTATGAGCCACCAGTCGATAGTCAGGCTGCCGGCAGTCGAGGACCTGGGCGGGCTGCTCAGATCGCTCTCACCCCTGCTCGTTCTCCCCGCCGTGACCGGCGCGGCCGTCTATCACTTCGGCATTCCGTTGTGGCCGGACGAGGACTACTACGTGGGTGGCATCTCGCTGTTCCCAGCACCGCTTGGGACTCTGCTCGGGACCGTGGTCGGGTATTCAGGATTTCCCATTCTGAATGCCGCGGCGTCCTTCGCGATCATCCTGCTCGTTGGGCTCATTGCGCGAGAACTCGATGGCCAACCGCTCGTCGCGCAGGCACTCGCGCTGGTGATAGCACGGGGTGACTGGTTCAGGAGTTGGGGAATGGACTCGACGGCAATAGCGCTTCTCCTGACGGCCGCGTTACTGCACTTCCGCGGACGCTCGAAATGGGCCATTGCCTTCGTGTGCCTGGGAGCAGCGACACATCTTGCGGCACTCCCGCTCGCCCTCGGCGCGGTCGCCATGAGCGCCTATCGACGAGGAAGCGTCTGGGTGGTGGCACTCGGACTGGCAGCGTTCGGTGCCGCAATCGCGTACGTCACCGGCTATCGAGCCGGCTTCCGGCTCCTGCACGAGCCGCATGCTTTCGTGGAGGGGGCACACGAGCTGGTCCTCGCCTGCTGGCCTCTTCTTCTACTCGCCTGCGTCGCAACATTTCATCGACGGGCGATGGGCTTCTTCGTCGGCTCCGCGCTCGGTGCAATCCTTGCGGGCGCAGTTCCCGCTTCCGTTCACCAGCTCGGCTTGACGCGCTACGCCGTTCCTTGTGTCTTCATCGCGGTCGCAGGCGTGAACTTGCGCGGCTCGCGGGAGCGAACGAAGGCGGGATCGCCCGACACGCCGGCCGAGGGCACGCAGCCGGTCGTCGCCCAAAGACCTGCCTGATCCTGCCCGGGAGACCGCGGCCAGGTCTGCCTCGATCCCCAGACGCTAGACGCCGCTCCGCTCCCCAATGTCCCGCTCGTGGCAATTGCGTTCCGCCGTGGACGATTCGGGCTTGACACCGACCCCACCGCGAGCGTAGACACGGGGCACGAGGGGCGACCGGTTCCGATCGCACGACCGGAAAGAGGAGGCGCGCGTGGCAACCGATCTCGACCGCTTTGTCGCAGCAGAGGGCCGCGACGAGCTGATCGCCGACGTCCGGCGTCGCATCGACGCCGAGGGCGTCACCTACGTCTACTACCAGTTCGTCTCCGTGACGGGCCGGATCATGGGCAAGGGCGTCCCCGCCGCGCACTGGGAGAGCATGGCCGCGAAGGGATTCCAGCTCGTCTACGGCTCGACCGCGAACCTCTTCACCGACCGCCACGGCAACTACATCGGCTACGGGCCCGAGGCGGCGGAGCTGGTCGGCATCCCGGAGCCGGAGACCTTCGAGATCCTGCCCTGGGATCGCAAGGTCGCGCGCGTCTGGTGCACGTGCTTCCGCAACCGCGAGGAGCTCGAGGACGCAGCGTCGTTCCTCACCTCCGACTGCCGCGGCAACCTGAAGCGGATCCAGGCCGAGTTCGAGGCGGCGACCGGGCTCCACCTCCGCGCCGGCACCGAGCCCGAGATGATGTGGCTCAACCTCAAGGAAGACGGGACGCCCGACATCAGCGGCGTCACGAAGCCGTACTGCTACCACATCGACCAGTTCAGCGAGCTGCAGCCGGTCATCCACAAGGTGATCGAGTACGGGCAGGCGCTCGGGCTCGACATGATCCAGGGCGACCACGAGGACGCGCCCGGCCAGATCGAGCTCAACTTCAACTTCGACCGCGCCGAGCGCACCGCCGACAACCTCTCCACCTTCCGCCAGGTCTGCCGCCAGGTCGGCCGCGAGCTGAACGTGTTCCCGTGCTTCATGCCGAAGCCGTTCATGGGCGTCTCGGCAAACGGCTGCCACCACAACGTCTCGCTCTGGCGCGGCGACGAGAACGCGTTCATGCCGGAGACGGACGATCAGCGCCTCCCGAGCCAGATCGGGCTCTGGGCGATCGGCGGCATCCTCGAGCACCTCGGCGCGCTGACCGCGATCACGTCACCGACCGTGAACTCCTATCGCCGCCTCTGGGACACCGGCTTCTGGGCGCCGGTGTTCGCCGACTGGGGCTTCCAGAATCGCACCACGGCGCTGCGCGTTTCGGCCCCGGGCCGGTTCGAGTACCGCTCCGTCGACTCGTCGGTGAACCCGTACCTCTCGATGGCGGCGCTGATCATGGCGATGTGGGACGGCATCGACCGCAAGCTCGATCCGGGCGAGCCGGAGGAGCGGAACATCTACGCTGCGATGGAGGCGGGCAAGAAGGTCAAGAGGATCCCCATGACCTTCGGAGACGCCCTCGACGCGCTCGAAGCGGACGACGTCGTCAAGAAGGCGATTCCGGGCGAGATGAGCACCGTGTTCATGCACTACAAGCGCGACGAATGGGAGCGCTTCTGCGCCACCGTCACCGACTGGGACGTGAACGAGTACCTCGACATCCTCCCGTAACCGAAAGGCCCGGAGACCGACCCAATGTGTGGAATTGCCGGAATCATCTACAAGGACGGTGAGCATCCGATCGGGACGGAGATGACCCGGATGCTCCAGTCGATGAAGCACCGCGGCCCCGACTCCACGGGCTACGCGCTCTACGGTCAGCCGTCGAACCTGGTGATCATGCGCTACAAGCTCGCCGACGCGAACACGCCGCGTGACTTCGAGTACGAGGACCGGCTGCGCCGCCACAGCGCCGAGGTCGAGCGGCGGCTGGCCGCGCTCGGGGCGCAAGTGAAGGAGCTCGAGGAGGAGACCGAGTACGCCTTCCGCGTCACGCTCGCCTACGACGGCGACCTGAAGCGGCTCGCCGACTTCGTCGAGGACGTGCCCGACGTCGAGGTGCTCTCGCTCGGCCACTCGCTCGAGATCGTCAAGGATCTCGGCGACGCCGAAACCGTGGCGGGCGGCTATCACCTGAGCGACTTCAACGGCACCCACGCGATCGGCCACGTCCGCATGGCGACCGAGTCCGACGTCGACATCTCGGGCGCGCACCCCTACTGGGCGTACCCCTTCTCCGACATCGCGGTCGTCCACAACGGCCAGCTGACGAACTACTTCCAGTGGAAGCGCCGGCTCGAGCGCTCCGGCCACCGCTTCCAGTCCGAGTGCGACTCGGAGATCATCGCCGTCTACCTCGCCGAGAAGATGAGCGAAGGCGCCACGCTCGAGGACGCGATGCGCGAGAGCCTCGAGGAGCTCGACGGCGTCTTCACGTACATCTGCGTCACGAAGGACGCGCTCGGCGTCGCGAAGGACGAGATGGCCGCGAAGCCCCTCGTGCTCTACGAAGCCGAGGATCGCACCATCCTTGCCTCGGAGGAGATCGCGATCCGCGCGATCATCGACCACGAGATCGATACCTACGACCCGTACGAAGGCGAGGTGCTGGTATGGCAGCGCTAGGCGAGCACGCGATCAGCTACGACGCGCGCGGCCTCTCCGAGCCGGATGCGGCGGTGCCGAAGGTCTCGGAGATCGACGGCACCTCGGCCGAGTTCGACGCGCACGACCTCTCGACGCGGCAGATCAACCTCGAGCTGCGCTGGCTGATCAACGAGCAGGGCATCACCGACGTGACCGTGCGCAACCCGGGCTCGAAGCACTCGCTCGGCGTCGGCATCCTCACCCGTTGCAAGATCACCTTCGACGGCAGCCTCGGCTACTTCGGCTGCGGCATCATCGACGGCCCCGAGGTGCACATCAAGGGGCGCGTCGGCTGGTCGTCGTGCGAGAACATGATGTCGGGCGTCGTCGTGATCGACCACAACGCCGGCTCGCTGACGGGCGCCGCCTTCCGCGGCGGCGACCTCGTCGTCAAGGGCCGCGTCGGCGCACGCACCGGGATCGACCAGAAGGGCGGCACGATCATCGTGCTCGGCTGCGCCGGCTCGATGAACGGCTTCATGATGCAGCGCGGCCGCCAGATCATCTGCGGCGACGTCGGGCACGGGCTCGGCGACTCGATGTACGACGGGACGATCTACGTCGGCGGCAAGGTGCGCTCGCTCGGGATCGACTGCGTGCCGGGCGAGTGGACGGACGCCGACACCGAGTTCATCGAGCGCAAGTTCCGCATCTACGACCTCGGCGCTCCGCCCGAGCTGCAGAAGTTCGTCTGCGGCAAGAAGCTCTACAACTACGACAACCTCGAGCCCTCCGAGCGCAAGCTCGTCCTCTAGGGAGCTGCATGGCCGACGAGACAGCACCCAACAGCAAGACCGTCCTCGGGCGGAGCCGCATCTTCACCCCCGAGGTGATGAACGACATCCACATGAAGGCCGAGCTCGGCCGCTACCGCATGCGCGGCTTCTCGATGTTCAAGCCGATCCCGCACTGGGACGAGCTGATGTTCATGCCGGGCACGCTGACCCGCTTCGTGATCGAGGGCTATCGCGAGAAGTGCGAGACGAAGACGATCCTCGGCGCGCGCTTCGCGAAGAAGCCGATCGAGCTCGACATCCCGATCTACATCACGGGCATGTCGCTTCGGTGCGCTCTCCCTCGAGGCGAAGATGGCGCTCGCCAAGGGCGCCTCGATGGCGGGCACGGCGACGTGCTCGGGCGAGGGCGGGATGATCCCGCCGGAGCGCGACTACTCGACGAAGTGGTACTACCAGTGCATCCAGAGCAGGTACGGGTTCAACCCGCACCACCTGATGCTCGCGGACGCCTGCGAGTTCTTCATCGGCCAGGGCTGCAAGGTCGGCCTCGGCGGTCACCTGATGGGCCAGAAGGTGACGGAGCAGGTGGCGGAGATGCGCTCGCTCCCCGCCGGCATCGACCAGCGCTCGCCCGCGCGCCACCCCGACTGGCTCGGGCCCGACGACCTCTCGCTGAAGATCCAGGAGATCCGCGAGGCGACGGACTACCAGATCCCGATCCAGCTCAAGCTCGGCGCCTCGCGCGTCTACGACGACGTGCGGATGGCGGCCAAGTGCGGGCCGGACATCATCTACCTGGACGGCGCCGAGGGCGGCACCGGCGCAGGCCCGCACATCGCGACCGAGGAGACCGGCATCCCGCTGATGGCGGCGATCCCGGAGGCGCGGCGCGCGCTCGAGGACGTCGGCCTCGCCGACGAGATCGACCTCGTCGTCGCCGGTGGGATCCGGAACGGCGGCGATGTCGCCAAGGCGATCTCGCTCGGCGCCAAGGCCGTCGCGATCGGCCACTCGGCCCTGATGGCGCTCAACTGCAACAAGGAGATCGAGGGCGTCACCGACTACGAGGGCACCGTCGGCGTTCCCGCCGGCAGCTGTTACCACTGCCACACCGGTCGCTGCCCGTCGGCGTTGCGACACAGGATCCGGAGCTGCGCAAGCGGCTCGTCGTCGAGGATGCGGCAGAGCGCGTCTACAACTTCCTCCACACGCTCACGCTCGAGGTGCAGATGCTCGCCCGCGCGTGCGGGAAGACGAACGTCCACTCGCTCGAGCCCGAGGACCTCTGCGCCCTCACGGTCGAGGCTGCCGCGATGGCCAGGGTGCCGCTGGCCGGCACGAGCTGGATTCCCGGCGTCAGCGAGGAGCGCACGCTCGCGAAGATCGAGCGGATGCTCGAGAAGCACCTCGAGAACCCGATCGACTACCTCCCCAGCCCGGCGGAGGTGATGAGCGGTGAGTGACATGGCCTACTCGGAGCCGGAGAAGATCCAGTCGATCGACGCCGAGTTCCTCGCCGGCAAGCGCTTCCCGTACCAGGAGGACATCTCGCTCGTCGAGGACGTCGACCTCGAGGCATCGACCCCGGGTGCGGACATCAACTGGCTCGAGGACATCGAGCTGCTGCAGGAGGACGGCACTCCGGCCGTCTTCGACCGCTACTCGAACTCGTTCATCAAGATCTACTTCCCGATTCCGGCCGGACGCGAGAACGAGATCGCGCGCAAGGTGCTGATGACGCACCTGCAGACCGGGAACTCCTACGGGATCCAGCTGAAGGAGAAGCACTGCAAGTTCCCGCAGCCCGAGCTCGGGCCGTGGGTCGCCGGATCGAAGACCGTCGGCACCGACTGGAAGCCGCCGGTGCTCGAAGGCTGGGAAGCGCCGCTGCACTAGGCGGCCGGCTTCAGCCGGTCGTCCGGGTTGACCGTACGATCGAGAACACCACCAACTCCGAAGCTGGAGGAATGGATGTCCGAGAAGATGTGGGGAGACGAGCCGTTCTGGGGCCTCGGCTACGACTGGGACCCGGACTGGGTCCTGACCGACCGCCAGAAGGAGCTCCGCACGACGCTGATCGAGCTCTGCGAGCAGGAGATGCGCGCGAACGCGAAGCGCTCCGACGACGAGCTCCTCTATCCCCGCCGCAATCTCGAGCTGCTCGGCGAGCACGGCTTCCTGGCGCTGACCGTGCCCGAGGAGTACGGCGGCCTCGGCGAGAACCACGTCGCCTTCGCGATGACGTGCGAGACGATCGCCCGCTACGGCTGCGCCTCGACCGCGATGTGTTACGTGATGCACATGGGCGCCGTGCAGGCGATCATGCTCCGCCCCACGCCCGAGCTGATCGACAAGTACATCCGGCCGCTCAACTCCGGCCTGATCGGAACGCTCTCCTACTCCGACCCCGAGACCGGCTCGCACTTCTGGTACCCGGTGTCGTCCCGCGCCGAGCGGATGAACGGCGGCTACAAGATCAACAAGAAGGCGTCCTGGACGACGTCCGGCGGGTTCGCCGACTTCTACGTCCTGCAGACGACGAGCCCTGACTTCAAGGGCTACGACGATCTCTCGGTCTTCGTCGTCGACAAGGAGTTCTGCGAGGCGCAGCCGTCGCTCTGGGACGCGCTCGGCCTCCGCGGCAACCAGTCGGGCGCGATCTCGTTCACCGACGTCGAGATTCCCACGGAGCAGCTCGTCGGCCCCGAGGGCGACGGCGCCAACTCGAACGACGAGGCGGTCGACCCGTGGTTCCTGATCGGCTCCTCGTCGGTGTGGAACGGCCTCGCGCTCGGCGCGATCGACATCGCGAAGCGGCACACCACCCGCAAGCGCCACGTCGACGTCGGCATGCGCGTCGCCGACTACCCGACGATCCAGGACTACGTCGGCCAGGCCGTGATGGAGACAAACGCCTCCCGCCTCTTCGTCCTCTCCGTCGCCCAGGCGTTCGACGGCGCGACCGACAACAACACGAAGATGCTCGAGCCGGGTGAGCTGGCGCGCGGCAACTTCCTCCACTGGGCCTGGCAGATCAAGTTCGTCGCGGCGCAGAACGTCGCCAAGCACGTCGACAAGATGCTGCATGCCTGCGGCGGCTCCGGCTACAAGCGCGACATGGAGCTCGAGCGCTACCTCCGCGACGCAAAGGCCGGCTGGGTGATGGGGCCGACGAACGAGGTGCTGCGCCAGTTCGTCGGCAAGGCCGTGCTGCTCGGCTTCGAGTCGCTCGACTACTGGAACCAGAGCTACAACCGCCGCGCCGTCGAGAACGAGGTGAAGAAGCTCGACTCCTCCGCGAAGCGCGAGCTGGCCGAGCAGCTGCTCGCCGAGGCGGCCGAGGCGGAGGCCAAGGAGCCTGCGAAGGCGTGACATGTGCCCACTCGAGCGGGGTGAGGCTCCAGCCTCACTCGCAGTGCCGGCCGACGAGCGGGTGAGGCTGAAGCCTCAGCCCCGCGCGCGACTGCTCGTCCCGGGTCTCGTGCCGCGAGACCCGGGACGCGAGACGTACCGCGTCAGGCCGGGTGGGACGACCACGGTCTCGCTGCATCCCGACGACCGGCTCACAATTCGCGACGTGCACGGCGGCCAGCGGGCCGAGATCGTCGGGCTCGCAGGTCATGATGCGCTCGTCGAGCTCTTCGGGCCGACATCCCTGCCGGGCGTCGACCGAGACGTTCACGGCCGACCGCGACGCCGTCGTGCGGGTCGCTGCTCCCGCGGGTGCGCCTGTCGTCGAGGGTGGCATCCCCGCCTCCGACCTTCAGCTCGAGATCTCCCGCGCGACACCGACGGCAGACGCCGACGAGCACGTCCTCCCCGACCCGCTCGCCGATCCTCGCCTCGACTTCCAGGTCGACCGCGCCTCCGCGCTCGCCTACGAGGTGAAGGCGGGCGAGTACATCCAGGTGATCGACGTGCGCGGACGCCAGTGCTCCGACTTCCTCGCCTTCAGCGCCCCCAAGCTCCAGGACGGCAAGGAACGTGGCCTCGACGCGACTGCGACCCGGTCGCTGATGGGCAACGCCTATCCCGAGCCCGGGCTCCACTCCAAGTTCTTCGACCACGACCTCGAGCCGCTGGTCGAGGTCGTCCGCGACACGGTCGGCCGCCACGACACCTTCGGCCTCGCCTGCACGGCCAAGTACTACGAGGACATGGGCTACTTCGGCCACGTCAACTGCTCCGACAACTTCAACGCGGAGCTCGAGCCGTACACGATCGAGCCGCGCAAGGGCTGGCCCGCGATCAACTTCTTCTTCAACACCGCTTTCGACGCGCACAACCAGTACCTCGTCGACGAGCCGTGGTCGCGACCGGGTGACTACGTGCTGCTGCGCGCCACGACCGACCTCGTCTGCCTCTCGAGCGCCTGCCCGGACGACATCGACCCGGCCAACGCCTGGAACCCCACGGAGGTGCACGTGCGCGTCTATCCCGCCAAGGAGCGCTTCAGCGCCGCGATCGCTCACCGCGTGACGCCCGATGCGACGCCGAAGCTGACGCAGGAGACCGGGTTCCACGAGAAGACCTCGGCGCTGACGAGCCGCTTCAGCGAGTACAACGGCTACTGGCTCCCTGATTCGTACGACAACCTCGGCGCGATCGCCGAGTACTGGGCCTGCCGCGAGAAGGCGGCCGTGATGGACCTCTCGCCGCTGCGGAAGTTCGAGATCCTCGGGCCCGACGCCGAGGCGCTGCTGCAGGCGACGATGACGCGCGACATCCGGCGACTCGCCGACGGCCAGGTCGTCTACACCGCGATGTGCAACGAGACCGGCGGCATGCTCGACGACGGCACCGTCTTCCGCATCGCGGCCGACAACTTCCGCTTCGTCGGCGGCGCCGAGTACGACGGCGTCTGGCTCCGCGAGCAGGCCGAGCGGCTCGGGCCTGCGCGTCTGGGTGAAGGAGTCGACCGACGACCTCCACAACCTCGGCGTCCAGGGGCCTGCCTCACGCGAGATCCTGTCGCGCATCGTCTGGACGCCGCCGGCTCAGACGCCGTTCGCCGAGCTGAAGTGGTTCCGCTTCTCGATCGGTCGCCTCGGCGGGCCGCAAGGGCTGCCGCTGATCGCCTCGCGGACCGGATACTCGGGCGAGCTCGGGTACGAGCTCTTCTGCCACCCGAAGGACGCGCCGGCGCTCTACGACGCGGTCATGGAGGCGGGGGCTCCGGACGGGATCGCGCCGCTCGGCCTCGAAGCGCTCGACATCCTGCGGATCGAGGCCGGGCTGATCTTCGCCGGCTACGAGTTCGACGACCAGGTCGACCCGTTCGAGGCCGGCATCGGCTTCACGGTCACGGCCGACAAGGACGACGACTTCGTCGGACGCGATGCTCTGCTCGAGCGCCGTGCACATCCACAGCGGGTGCTCGTCGGGCTCGAGCTCGAGGGCAACGAGACCGCCGGCCACGGCGACTGCGTCCACATCGGCCGCTCCCAGATCGGCGTGATCACGAGCGGCACGCGCTCGCCGATCCTGAAGAAGAACATCGCCCTCTGCCGGATCGCCGTTCAGCACGCCGAGCTCGGGACGGAGGTCGAGGTCGGCAAGCTCGACGGCCATCAGAAGCGGATTCCCGCCACGGTCGTGCGGTTCCCCGTTCTACGACCCCGAGAAGCTGCGCCCACGCTCGTGATCGACCGCTTCTCGGAGGAGCAGGTCGCGGCCTTCGACCGGGACGGCTTCGTGATCGTCGAGGAGGGGCTCGTCTCACCACGCGCGCTCGACCTGCTGCGCGAGCGCTACGAGCCGCTCTTCCAGGGTGTCTACGAGACGGGGATCAAGCCCGACGAGGTCAACTGGGTGCCGGGCCGCGATCCGGAGGACCGCACCCGCCAGATCTGCAACGGCTGGCGCGCCGACACCGTGATCGCGGCGCAGGTGCTCTCCGAGCGCACCGGCCGCCTCGGCGCGCAGCTCGCCCGCTACCGGGGGACGAGGATCCTGCAGGACAACGTGCTCTGGAAGCCTCCCGGGACGAAGGCGATCGGCTTCCACCAGGACTCGTCGTACGCCGACTACCTCGTCCCGGCGGAGATGCTGACCTGCTGGATCTCGCTTCACGAGACGACGGCCGACGCCGGCCCGATCGAGTACGTGCGCGGCTCGCACCTGTGGGCGCGCTCGCCGCCCGAGCGCTCGCAGTTCCACGCGCCGGAGGACTGGCTCGCACCGGCGCGGAACGCCGCTCCGGACAGAGCCGAGCTCGACCTCGTCCCGGTCGTCGTCAAGCCAGGCGGTGGCTCGTTCCACCACGGCCTCACCTGGCACGGCTCGGCGCCGAACACGAATGCCTCGTCGCACGGATGGCGCTCGTCACCCACATGCTGCCGGTCGAGGTGCGCTTCCACGAGACGAACGTCGACCTCATCTACTCGCGCTACAGGCGCCAGGGCGACCTCGCGCTCGACGAGTCGTTCTTCCCGGTGCTCTGGGACGAGACCGGGTATCGGACGCCGTGGCTCGCCTCGCTGCCGGAGATCGACTGATCCACCGGCGACCGGCTGCAGCAGGTCGACCGCGGTCACCGCTCAGCCGGGGCCGGTTTCAGGCGGTCTCCCTGAACCGTCTCCGCGAGGATCTCCAGCAGCGCCACCGCGGCCTGCGGATCCTCCGCCAGCCCCTCGAGCAGCTCGGCCCGCGTCACGACGATGCACGTCGTCTCGGTCTCTGCGGTGATCGTCGCCATCCGCCCCGGCCCCGGGTGGAGCACCTCGATCTCGCCGATCAGAGCGCCCGGTCCGAGCGTCAGCGACCGGCCGGGCCGGTCGACGAGCACCGAGCCCGAGACGAGCAGCATCAACGTGTCCGAGACCTCGCCCCGGCGCATCAGCACGTCTCCCGGCACGAACCGCACCTCGTGACCGCGTGAGAGCAGCTGGTCGAGCAGCCCGCGCGGCAACCGCGAGAAGAGCTCCGGCTCGCCGACCATCCGCTCGTAGCGGCCGCCGTGGAAGAGCAACGGCTCGCCCTTGCCGTAGCGCGCGTACTCGACGTGGCCGAGGAAGAGCGAGTGGTCGCCGCCCCAGTACGAGCGGACGACGCGGGCGACGAAGTGCGCCAGCGCGCCCTCGACGAGCGGCGTCTCGCGCATCATGAAGAACTCGGGCGCGACGCCCTCCGGCCCGCGCCGGGCGAAGAAGTCGGACAGCCCCGTCTGCCCCTGTGCGAGCACGCTGACCCCGAACCGGTTTCCCTCGTGCAGCAGGCTGTACATGCGGCTGCGGCGGTCGAGCGAGATGAGCACGAGCGGCGGGCTCAGCGAAACGGACATGAAGGCGTTCGCGGTCATCCCGTGCACCTGATCGCCGACGCGCGTCGTCAGCACCGTGACGCCGGTCGCGAACATCCCGAGCGTGCGGCGGAAGGCGATCGCCGGGATCGCTCTCGAGATCGCCGACGTCGATCTAGCTCCGAGACAGGGACGTCGTCGAAGGCGGAGTCGCCGAGTCCTTCGAGCGCCCCCGGCGAGAACCCGCCGGGAAGCTCGAGCTCGAACTCGCGCGGGCGGAGGCGCGTCGCTACTGCTCATGAGGCGATTGTGCCGACCGGAGGAGCCCCGTGCGCGGGGCTCCTCCGGTCGAAGGGACTGCGCGGTGGCTACGGAGGCCGACTCGGGCATCGTCGGCGTGTCCTCACGCCAGTGGATGCGCTCCTTGTCCTGCACGAGCCGGCGGAAGAAGAACAGCAGCAGGCCGATGACGAGCACGCCTACGCCGATCACCTTCTCCTTGGTGCCGCCGTAACCGCCGGCCGCGTTCTGGAACCAGCCGAAGCCGACGATCGTGAGGATCAGGCACCAGACCGCGAGCAGCCCGGCGATCGGCGTCCAGATCCCGCCGAGCTTGATCGGCCGTGGCCAGTTGGGCCGGTCACGTCCGGAGCAGCACGTAGCCCGAGAGCGCGAACATGTGCGCGAGCACGTAGCCCAGATTGCTCGCCGCGAGGACGCCGAAGATGTTGCCGATGAAGAGACACGAAGCAGATGTTCACGACCATGTCGACGCTCATTGCATTCCCCGGAACGCGGTACCTGTTCAGCATCCCGAGTTGCTTGACCGTCATGCCGTCGCGCGAGATGCCGAAGAGCGCACGTCCCCCGTCGGCGGTGGCCGTGTTCATGGTTATCAAGAAGCTTGCTATCAGGCAGACGACGAGGAAGTCCTGGAGCGCCGCCGAGTTGCTCCCGAGGATGGTCATCATCCCGCCTGCGTAGTTGTAGCCCGGCGACGTCCTTCGCGCCGGCACCGCCGACGAAGGCGATCGGGAGCATGATGTAGACGACCATCGAGAACAGCGCCGCCGACCGGAGGGCCAGCTTCGTGTCGCGAACGGTGTCCTTGTACTCGGGGGCAAAGGTGGCACAGACGTCGACGCCCCACGCCGACCAGCACATCAGCCACAACCAGACGAGTGCGAGCTGGAGGCCGCCCCACGGCAGGCCCGGGATCGTTGAGCTTGTTCGTCAGGTTGGCGCTGTCGAAGCTCCCGTTCAGGAACGGCAGGATCATCATCACGAACAGCGGCACCATCAGCAGGACGCCGGCGCCGTAGCCGAAGAGCACGCCGACCCGGGCGCCGAAGATGTTGAACAGCCAGACGCCGAGGATGAGCACGATCGCGATCGCCGCGGGCAGGCCGAACTGGGTGAGCCCGAACACCGAGAAGTAGCCGTCGTCGGCGAGGTAGCTCCCGCCCGGCTCACCCGAGAACCACGTGCTCTGGATGATCGAGCCGATGAAGAGGCCGTTGACCGAGAGGACGACGGACCAGCCGATCCAGTATCCGAACGTCGCGATCGGCCCGACGAGCGTCGTGTACTTCCGCCACGCCTCGTGGGCGTACAGCGCCAGGCCGCCCGACTTCTCGGGGAACATCGTCGCGAGCTCGGAGTAGATGGTGTTGATGAAGACGGCGACGACGGCCGAGATGCCCCAGAGCATCGCCGCGCCCCAGCCACCGAGATCGCCGACGGAGAAGCCGAGCGAGCCGAGCAGGAAGCCCGGATTCGCGAGTGCGATCACGAAGCCGTCGTACCAGCGAAGCGTCTTGAGGAGCTGTTGTTCCTGGACTACTGCTGTCGCCACATCAACCTCCGTCTGGAGTGCCGGGACCGGTGCGAGAGGAGCCGCGTTGCGCGCGAACCTACCACGGTCGTCGGAGGATTCCTAGCGCTGTGAAATGGAATTGCCGAGCGCGCAAATGAGCGCTCGCTTCGCGGCGCGCTACGATCGCGAGATGCGCGCTCCTCTGATCACGATCACGTGCGACTGTGGCGCGACGGCCGAGGTCGCCTACGGCGAGCGGTGGAGCTGCCCGACGTGCGGCGAAGTCGTGGGACACGGCGCAGATCCCGGCCGCCGACTACGACGTTCTCGTTCGCGGCGTCAACCGGTACCGCTACCTCGTGCTCGGCCCGCCGATCCTGCTCGCGCTGATCCTGATCCCGCTGGCCGTCGTCGCGGGGATCCAGTTCGCGTTCCTCCTCTTCGTGCTCGTGATGGCGTGGGCGCTGCTCGCCGTCCCGCAGCTCAGGCGCCGCGCCGCCGACCACATGCGGCGCAGCACGAAGAGCTGGAAGCTGCGTCCGGAGTAGTCGTGCTCGGCACGCGACGCAACCGCACGAGCGCGGACATCCCGAGCGTCTCGGGCAACCGGCCGGTGATGCTCGTCACCTTCGACGTGCCCTTCGAGCCGGAGGCAACCGAGCTGGCGATCGACGCCGCCGTCGAGTCGGGGCAGCGGCTGATCATCGTCAATGCCGCCGAGGTACCGCTCGGGCCGATCTCGCTTGCGATGAAGTACGAGTACATCGGCACGCAGGAGGTCGAGGATGCGCTCCAGGCCCCCGCCGCCCTGGCCGTTTCGCTCGCTGTCGAGGTCGAGCGGCTGCGCCTCTGCAGCCCGCGACCGATCGAGGCGCTGCTCGAGCTCGTCGCCGAGCGCGCACCTGGGCTGCTCGTCGTCGGCCCCGACCGCGAGCGACTCAAGCGGCGCACCTACGCGAAGCTGACGAAGCGGATCCGCGAGCGCGCGGCCTGCCTCGTCTGGCTGCCTGCCTGACGATCAGGATGCGGACGTCTGCAGTCCCAGCTCGTCCGAGACGCGCCGCGTGCAGCACGACGAGGCCGGAACGGCGGCCCGCATCGCCCGGGCGTCGAAGCGCGACGACGGGCCTTGCACGCCGAGGATCGCCGACCAGCTCACCGCGGCTGTCGAAGACGGGCGCCGCGACGGCAGCAAGGCCCGACCTCGCGCTCCTCCCTGGCGTCGGCGTAGCCGCGCCGGCGAACGCGCTCGAGCTCCGCGACGAGGTCCGCCCGAGTCGCGATCGTGCGCGGCGTGAACGACGGCAGCGGATCGGATGGCAGCTCGACGTCGCCGAACGCGAGCATCACCTTCCCCGCAGCGGTTGCGTGCCCGACACTCGGCCGGCCGAGCTGCGCGACGCTCTGCACGGCGGAGGAGCTGTGTGCAAAGTCGATCGTGACGGCATCGTGCTCACCCGGGCGCCGAAAGCGTCGCCGTCTCCCCCGTCTCCCGGACGAGCGCCTGCAGATGGGGCCGGGCAAGCGACCGCAGGTCGAGCCGTCCGAGCACGGCGTTCCCGAGCTCGACGAGGCGCAGCGACAGCCGGTAGCGCCCCGACTCCGGCACGTGCTCGACGTAGCGCGCCGCGGCGAGCGTCGCGAGCAGGCGCGAGACCGTGCTCGCGTTGATGCCGGCTGCGGCGGGCGATCTCGTTCGTCCCGAGCTCCTCGCCCGTCGGCGAGGGCGTCGAGCACCGCGAACGCGCGCTCGACGGCGGCGACGTGGCGAACGGCTGGTTGACCGGTGCGGGCGATGCTACGCTCCTTCAGTCCGATTTTGACACGCCGTTGCCCGGGAGGCAATTCAAATGCTACCTGCTTCGTCCCGTTTCGTCGTCGTCGGCGCCGGCATGCACGGCCTCTCGACCGCCTACCACCTCGCCGTCGAGCTGAGGCAGCGCGGCCTTGGCTCCGGCGCGGACGTGATCGTGCTCGAGAAGTCCACCCCGGGCGCGGGCGCCACCGGCATCGCCTGCGGCGTCGTCCGCAACAACTACTTCCAGCCCGCCATGAGCGAGCTGATGCAGGCCTGCGTCGAGGTCTGGGAGTCGGATCCCGAGGCGTACCACTACAACGGCGTCGGCTACATCGCGCTCGGGCCGCAGGTGCAGGAGAGCGATCTCACGGCCGTCTACGAGCGCCATCAGCGGATCGGCTACCGCTCAGACCTCTACCTCGGCGAGGCCGAGGTCGACGCGCACATGAAGGAGCTGTTCCCCGACTGGCGCGCCAAGGGCGTGACGGTGTGCCTGCACGAGCATCAGGGAGGCTTCGCGTTCAACCTCGAGTCGGTGGCCGGCCTGCGCGACAAGTGCCTTGCGGAGGGTGTCGACATCTACTCACACACGGAGGTGACGGGATTCGAGCTCGGCGCGGACGACAGCGTCACCGCCGTCGAGACGGAGCACGGCCGCGTCGCGGTCGGCGAGCAGCTCGTGATCGCGCCCGGCCCGTGGGCGAAGCACTTCTGGGCGCCTGCTCGGGCTGCCGATGAAGATCGACATCCACACCCCGTCCGGCGACGTCGCGCGCGACCAGCCGATGTGGACGTACTGGAACCTGCAGGAGGGCGAGATCACGGTCGACCCGCTGATGTTCGCGACCGCCGACGGCGGCGCTCCGCCGGTGATCCACCTCGACACCGACGCGCCGCTCCGAACTGACGACGGCGAGTTGATCACGGACGAGCTCTGGGGCATCTACTACAAGCGCGACCGGCACGGCGTCCAGGGCGGCGCGTCACCGCTGACGGTGGACGGCGATGTCGAGCTCGATCCGTATCCCTCGACGACCAACGTCGACGACAGCTTCCCGGACATGTGGTGCGCGGCGCTCTCGCACGCGATGAGCCGCTTCGAGGGCTGCCGGGCGCTCTACAAGCAGGCGCGCTCCGGCGGCGTCGGCTCGTTCACGGCGGACAACTTCCCGGTCTTCGACTACCTGAAGCCCAACGTCTACGGGATCCTCGACTCGAACCACGGCTACAAGATGATCGGCGTCGGCAGGGAGGTCGCCCGCGTTCTCTGCGGCGACACCTCGCCGCTTCTGACGCCGTTCCGCTTCGAGCGCTTCGCGACCGGCGACCTCCACCCGGTCTCGAACTCGCCGTATCCCTGGTCGTAGCCCGCTGACGCGTGGCCACCGCGAAGGCGGGGTATCGCGGGCACGAGCATGGCAAGCGACGATCTCTGCGGGCCCTGGGCACTCTACCGTGCTCCGGAGGCCGTCGTCGACGTTCATCGGTCGTACGTCGCGGCCGGCTGCGACGTGATCTCGACCGATACATGGTCAGTCCTCGCCGATGCAGATCGAGACGGCTCCGCGGCGGGAGGCCTGGTCCACTGGATGGACATCGCGCCCGTCGGCATCCGCCACGCGCAGACAGCGGCTTCCGAAGGGCCCGGGAGAGGCCCCACGCGCATGGAGGAGCTCTCGGACGCGCATCACCTCGCCGTCGGCGGCGACAACGTGATGATCGCCTACCTCCTCGAAGTGCCCCGGGCGGCTCTACCCGACAGGTAGTCCCCGGCAGTCGAACGCCGCGAACGACACCGCTGCAGCCGGAGACCCGGCCAGGTCGTCGGCGAACATCGAGAAGAGCACGGCGTCGCGCTGCGGCGAGCCGTCGTGGGTCGGCAGGCGGCGCCGAAGGACGCCCTCCTCCCGGTAGCCGAGCCGGCGCGGGATCCGGCAGCTCACCTCGTTGTCGACGTCGACGCGGATCTCGATCCGGTCGGCGCCGCCGAGCTCGATCCCGACCCTCGTCAACGCCCCGCTGACGGTGGTCGCGATCCCCTGCCGAACGGCGTCGGCGCGAACCCAGTAGCCGATCTCGAATGCGCCTTCTCCGACGCGCGTGTGCAAGCCGCTGCCGCCGAGCACACGCGTCTCGTCGGAGGAGAAGATCCCGTAGACGTAGTCCTGGCCGAGATCGAAGTTGCCCCGAAACAGCCGCAGCAGCTCGGCTTTCGCGTCGAGCTCCTGCGGCTCGTGATGCGCCCACGGCATCCATGCCCTCAGATGCTCGAGGCTCGAGTCGACCGCCTCCTTCAGGAGTGGCGCATCGCGCGGATCCCAGCAGCGGATCACGGGGCCGCCGTCGACCTCGATCCGGTAGGGGAGTCCCGGGCTTGCCATCTCGGTGCTGTGCGATGGCGCCGAGGTGCCGCTCGTACGCCCCGCTCTCGAGGATCTCCCCGATCTGCGCGATCGCGAAGCGGACGTCATCGTCGGTGTTGTAGTAGTGCGGCCCGAGGCGGATGCCGGCATCGGGACGGAAGTCGCAGAGGATCTCGCGCTCGCCGAGCTCCTTGTGCACGGCGGCGAACTCCGGCACGTGGACGGTGACGGTGCCGCCGCGGCGCTCGGCGCTCCTCGGGCTCCTGATCTCGAAGCCGGCCTCGTCGGCGAGGTCGATCAGGAGCTGCGTCTGCCGCAACGAGTTCGCGCGGATCCGGTCGACGCCGACCTCCTCGATCAGGTCGTAGCCCGCCGTCGCCGCGTACAGCGCCGGGACGTTGGGCGTTCCGGTGAGGAAGCGGGCGGCGCCGTCCGCGTACTCCATCTCCTCCTCGAACCCGAACGGCCGCTCGTGCGCCTGCCAGCCGGTGAACGTCGGCCGCAGCCGCTCGGCGAGGTCGGGCCGGACGTAGAGCCAGCCGTTGCCCGGGCCGCCGCACAGCCACTTGACCGAGCCGCCGACGGCGAAGTCGACGTTCGAGAGCAGTGACGTCGAACGGGACGATGCCGGCGCTCTGGTAGCAGTCGAGGATCACGTAGGCGCCGACCTCGTGCGCCCTCCGGATGATCGGCTCGATCTCCTGGATCTCGCCGGTCTTGAAGAGCACGTGGCTGATCGGGACGAGCAGCGTCCGCTCGTCGATCGCGTCGACGATGGCGCCGTCGTCCTCGCAGACGACCACCTCGAGATCGGGTTGCGCCTGGTAGAGGTAGCGCACCGACGGGAAGTTCCCGCGCTCGTAGACGACCCGGTTGCGCGCCGGGTCGATCGGGAAGAACGACGAGAGCACGACCGCCTCGGCGACGGCGACGTTCTGGTGCATCACCGTCGTGCCCGGCGCGCCGCCGATGATGCGGCCGATCTGGTCGCCGACGGTCATCGGCATCGTCCACCAGCCCTCGCCCCACGAGCGGATGCCCCGCTCCTTCCACATGCGCGCGTACTCGGCGAGCCGTCCTCCGCCTTCGCCGGCATCGCCGCGAGCGAGTGGTTGATCAGGTACGTCGTGTGCTCGAGGATCGGGAACTCGGAGCGGTAGTCGAGAAGGTCGCGCATCCGGCCAGGAGCCTAGGCGATCTTCTTGAGCACGCCGAGCGCCTGCTGGTTCCACGGAACGCGGTGCGTCGTGCCGGCTCCGCGCATGTCGGCGAGGTGCTCGAGGTACCAGTCGTAGGTGGCGCACAGCGTCTCGGCATTCGAGAGGCGCGGCTCCCAGCCGAGCAGCTCGCGCGCGCGCTCGATCGAGACGAACGAGTCCTTGTGCGCCGTCTTGTAGTGCCACTCGGCGAGCGGCGACAGGCGCGCGAGCTCGAGCGCGCGCAGCGAGAGCTCGGCGGGCGCGACGGGGACGGGAAAGAGCCGCGAGCCGGAGCCGGCGTGGTCGATCAGCGCCTGCAGGTCGTCGCGCACCGTGCCGAACGCGCCGGCACCGATGTTCACGGCCATGCCGCCGACCGGCGCGGTGAAGGAGCGTGCGACCGCGTCGACGAGATCCTCCACCGCGAGCAGCTGGTAGAGGTTGCCACCGTCGCCGAGGATCGGGATCCGGCGGCCGTCGCGAATCCAGTCGAAGAGGATCTCGAAGACACCGAGCCGCTCCGGGCCGATGAACGTCTTCGGGCGGATGATCACGACGTCGAGCCCGCGGCGGCCGAACTCCCGGGCCAGCTGCTCGGCCTCGATCTTCGACTCGCCGTACCACCCGACGCCGACGAGCGGATCGTCCTCCTCGATCGGATGCTTGACCGGGACGCCGTAGACGGCGGTCGACGAGATGAGGACGACGCGCCGCACGCCGGCGGTCGAGCGCGCCCGCGAGCACGTTCGCGGTGCCCTCGACGTTGACGGAGCGAATCGCCGCGCGCGACGACTGGATCGGCAGCGCCGCAGCGGCATGGACGACGACGTCGGCGCCCGCGACGAGCGCGCGGACATCGCGCCTCGGAGCGGATGTCGCCGCGCACCTCCTCGACGCCCCGCGTTCGAGCTCGCGGTCGTCGAGCGGCGCGACGTCGAGCGTGCGGACGCTGCCGCCGTCGGCGAGCACGCGGCGCGCGAGATGGAGCCCCAGGAAGCCGGCCCCGCCGGAGATCGAGACCAGCGTCACGCAGGCAGGGTAGCCCGGCCGGAGGCTGTCAGCCGGCTACAGCGCGCGCGGCCGGCACGGCGCGCAGTGCCGCCGCCGGGATTCACGGCCGGCGGCTTGGCGTTGACGAGCACGGCGGCGACGAGCAGAACGAGGATCGCGACCGTGCTCTCGCCGATCAGGCTCCGGCGCAGCGCGCCGGGCATCTCGCCCCGCTCGAGCCGGGGCGCGACGAAGAAGTGGTGCACCGCTCCCCAGCTGAGCGCGACGCAGACGATCGCGATCTTGACGATCAAGCGCGTGCCCGTAGCTGCGTCGTCCAGAGATCGGAGAGCGCGGGCAGGCGCGAGATCGAGAGGTAGGTGCCGGCAAGCACGAGCACCGCGACGAGGACGGTCGCGATGCGCGAGAAGCCGAGGAATGCGCGTCTGCGCAGCGTCGGCGCGAGCGGCCAGACGCAGGTCGCGAGCGCCAGGAGGCCGCCGACCCAGAGAATCGCGGCGACGAGGTGGAGCCAGTCGGCGAGCCCGGTCAGGAACGTCGAGTTCGGCTCGACGCCCTGATGTCCCGACAGCGAGAGCCCCGTCGCGAAGCCGATGCCGATCAGGAACGCCGGCCAGAGCAGCCGCGGGACGGTCGAGGATCCAGGCGAGCAGGACGAGCGCCGTGACGATCGCGTAGCCGAGGGTCATCGCCACGAAGGCGACGCCGAACCGCGTCTTCGTGGCGAGCGGCGAGAGGTCGCCGTACATGCAGATCGACGAACGGCACGCTGCAGCGCGTCGGATGCCCGCATGCACGAATGCCGCGATCCCGACGTTGAGCACGGCGATCCCGCCGGCGGCCGCGATGCCGTAGAGGCGGTTGGAGAGGCGCGACGGCAGCGGCTCGCGCAGGACGAGGAGCCGGAACCCGGTCGTGCCGAGCAGCAGTGCGAGCGCGACGAAGAACGCCCACCGCGCGGCGTCGTCAGCCCATCCCGGGCCGGTCGAGCCGTACGCCTCCGTCGGAGGCGGCGGCGTGACGCCGATGCCGAAGGTGTAGACGCCCGAGCCCGTGTGCCCGTCGGCCGAGGTCGCGCGCCAGCGGACCGTGTACGCCTCGCCGCGCTTGAGGCCGCTGAGGGCGGCGCGGACGCCGCGGCCACCGTCGGTCGACACGGCAGCCGCCGGAGACCTTGTGCCCGCCGGCCGTGAACACCTCGATCGCCCGCGTGCGTGATCGTCACGGTCTGGTCGAAGCGGAGCACGACGGCAGGCGGTGGCTTGGCCGAGCCGCGACTGGGTCGGCCGGCGTGACGGACGACGAGCGTCGCGTGCGCACCGCAGCGCCCGGCAGGACGAGCGCCACGACCACGACGGCGAGGACGGCGCGCCTCACCGCGGGCCCCGCCGGCGAACTTCGAGAGATGGCCGAAGATCGGTGCCACGTCCCGATCGCAGAACAGCATCACGGCAGACGACGAGCCACGTCATCGCGAATCCGGCGCTCCACGCTCCCCGTCGCGGCTGCAGCGTCTGGCCGAGCGGGAAGATCGCCGCCACGAGCAGCGTCCAGCCGATCGCGTGGTGGAGGAACGCCGCGCGCGAGAAGAGCCACGGGTTCTGCTCGTGGATCAGGAACGCAGCGGCGCTGACGAGCAGCGTCACGCGAGAGCGACAGCGTCCACCAGCGGCTCGTCAGCTTGCCGCGCACGAGCGCGAGCTCGATCGCGCCGGCGAGCATCGCGACCTCGGCCCACGACGCGTGGGCGAGCATGTGCAGCGTCGAGTTGGTGAAGAACACCGAAACCGGCCAGAGCAGCACGCCGATCGCGAACGCGATCGACGGCCAGAGATACAGCCGCCAGCGGCGCATCGCGAAGACTCGGTGCCGACGATCGTCTCGGCGAGCAGGATCAGCCCGAGCAGGAGGAAGCCGGCTGCGAAGCCCCAGTGAACGAGCTCAGCGCGCGGCGTCATGCGTGCCGAGCGGAGATCGTCGATGAGGCCCGGGGCGATCACGAGCGCGAAGAGCAGGCCGACGCCGATCACGAGCAGCGGCGGCTGGACGAGGTAGTCGTAGAAGCCCTTGCCGGCGTGGATCGAAGAAGACGATGCGGTACGGCTGGAAGATCGCCCAGACGACGCCGCCGAGGATCGTCACCGGGCCGAGCGACTCGATCGCGAGCGCCCGAAGCGGAGCGTCGCTCTGATCTGTTCGTGTTCGGAGGCCCTATCGAGCGGGCCGACGATATCCGAGCTCACGTAGCCTCCCCGGTGTTCGCCCTCGATGGTCGATGCAAGTCTGCCATTGACGTTACACCCCTGGCAACTCCCTGCGTCGAGTCGAGCACGTCCGCTCGAGCCCACCGCTCAGAGGCCGTAGGCCTCGAGCAGCTTCAGCCAGAGCTCGCTCCGCGTCGGGAACGACGGCACCGCATGCCAGAGGGCGTCGAGCGGGACCTCGGCGATCACGGCGATCGTCGCGGCGTGCAGGGCCTCCGCGACCTCGGAGCCCGTGATCGTCGCGCCGACGATCACCCGGCGGTCCTCGTCGACCACGATCCTCGACGTTCCCGGCGCGCCGCGGCCGACGAACGACCCGCCGGCGTTCTCGCTCGTCTCGACGTCGACGTGACGGACGTCGATGCCCGCGTCCTTGCGCACCCTGGAGCGTGAGGCCGACGGCCCCCACCTGCGGATCGGTGAAGATCACGCGCGGCGATCGGGCGCCGTCCGAGCGCAGCTCGGCCGGACGGCCCAGGATCATGTCCGCGGCCAGCCGGCCCTGGTACTTGCCCATATGCGTGAGCAGGACGCGGCCGTTCACGTCTCCGATCGCGTACAGCCAGGGGTGGCCGGGCACGCGCATGTCGTCGTCGACGGCGAGTCGGCTTGTCGTCGTCGATGCCGATCGTCTCGAGGCCGATCCCGCCGTTCGGGGGCGCCGGCCGAGGGCGGCGAGCACCTCGTCCGCCTCGAACGTGGTTCCGTCGTCGAGCTCGATCGAGACCGCCCCGGCCGCGAGACTCGGGTCACCTGACGCTCGAGCCGAACATCGACGCCGCACTTCTCGAGCGAGTCGCGGCACCTGGGCCCCGGCAAACGGCTCCTCGCGCTCGATCAGCCGGTCTGCCGCGGTGGACGAGCGTCACCTTCGAGCCGAGCAGGCCAACACGCCTGGGAGAGCTCGACACCGACGACGCCGCCGCCGAGGACCGCGAGCCGCTCGCGGCACCTCCCTCGCCGTCGTCGCCTCGATGTTCGTCCACGGGCGCGCGTCGCGCAGCCCGTCGATGTCGGGGATCAGCGCCGCCGAGCCGGTCGCGACGATCACGGCCTTCCGCGCGACGAGCTCCTCGCTCGCCGACGACGACCACGCGCGCTCGCCGTCGAGCCGTCCACGCCCGCGGACGAGCGTGACGCCGTGCTCCTCGAGCCACGGCACCTGGCCCGAGTCGTCGAGGTTCGGGATCACCTCGTCGCGCCGCGCGAGCACCGCCGGCGACGTCGATCGGCCCGATCTCGAGAGGCCGGCGATCCGGCGCACCTCACGCACGAGGTCGACCGGGCGCAGCAGCGCCTTCGACGGCATGCAGGCGTAGTAGGAGCACTCGCCCGCCGACGAGCCTGTCCTCGACCACCGCGACCGAGACGCCGTTCTGTCCCAGCCTGCCTGCCGCCACCTCGCCGGCGACGCCGGCGCCCATCACCACCACGTCGAACTCGCGCACGGTGCCTCCCTTCGTCGGCTCCTCGCCGCCAGGCTTCAGCCTGGCGCTGCCGTCCGAGTACGTCCCGAGCCTAACGCGGTTCGACTGCCGGGCCGAGTCCCGACAGAGTCACTTCTACCGCGTCAGCTGGCCGTTCGCGGAGACCTTGACCGCGCGTGCGCCGAAGTCTTCCTTCGAGAGCGTCCGCACGATCCCGTGGGCGCTCTCGGCCGGGTCGAGCGCGGGCATCCCGGCACCGACCATCCGCGTCGGGACGAGCGTGCCGCTGTCGAAGGCTCCGTCGCCGCGCAGCGTCACCCGGAGGATGCCGCTCAGCGACAGCGGCCCACCCATCGAGAAGACCTTGTAGCCCGCGAAGTTCCCGAGCGAGTACGCGATCAGGTGACCGCGGTACCACTCCATCCCACGCAGAACGTGAGGGCCGCTCCCGATAACGACGTCGGCGCCGGCATCGACGACCGCGTGCGTGAACGCCCTCGAATTGCCACGGTTCTCGCCGAGGAACATCTCGGTGCCGCGGATGACGTGCGTGTGATCGGTGCCCTCGGCGCCCGCGTGCATCGTCACGATGACCACGTCGGCGTTGGCCGCCGCCTTCTCGACGAGCCGCTTCGCGGCCGGGATGTTCGTCAGCGACTGCGCCCACGGATACGGCGCGAAACCGACGGTCGCGACCTTGATGTCGTCCGACCTGCTGGTACGCGATCTCACCCGGGCGGCCCGTCGTCGCGAGGTGCTGCGTCGCGAGTGCGGCGAGCGTCTGCGCCTGCCCGGAGGGGCCGTAGTCGAAGGCGTGGTTGTTCGCGAGGTTCATCACCGTGAAGCCGGCCTTCTTCAGCCACGCCGCGTAGGAGGGCGGCGTCTGGAACGCGTAACAGTTCGTGCTGCCGGCGCCGCACTTCGACCCGCCGCCGACCGAGAGCGTGCCCTCGAGGTTGCCGAGGACGACGTCGCCGGCGAGGTCGGTCTCGACCGCGTCGAAGAACGTCCTGCCGCCGTCCGGCGGCATGTTCGGCGACGAGCCCATCACGATGTCCCCGACGGCCGCGATCGTGACGACACCGGCAGGCGTCGCACGGTGCGTCGTCTTCGTCACGACGACGGCCTTCTTCGTCGGGGCGGCCGCGGCTTTGGGCAGCCGCCGCCACGCGCGCGGAAACCGGGGCCGGCGTCCCGTCGACGAGCAGCGAGAACAGGAACCCGGCCGCCACGCACGACGGCGCCCGCTCTCAGAATCAGCTGCAGGGGCCGCACCGCGGTCCGCCGGAGTTAGCGGCGGAGGACGAGATAGAGGAGCTGCGTGACGCGCGACCAACGCGGCCGCGACGTACGTCAGCGCTGCGGAGGTGAGCACCTGGCTCGCTCCCTTCGACTCGCCGGCCGTGACGAGCCCGAGCGCGCTCAGCTGCTGCTTCGCGCGGCGCGAGGCGTCGAACTCGACCGGCAGCGTCACGAGCTGGAAGAGCACGACGAGCGACGAAGAGAACGATCGCGAGCGGTCGCGAAGCCGGTGAGATCTGCGCGAAGATCCCGATCAGGAGCAGGAAGTACCAGGCGCTCGACGCGAATCCGGCGGCCGGCGCCATGGCGCTGCGAACCTTGAACGGCCCGTAGGCCTTCTGGTGCTGGATCGCGTGCCCGACCTCGTGCGCGGCGATCGCCACGGACGCGACCGAACGGCCCTCGTAGACGGCCTGCGAGAGATTGACGGTGCGGTTGCGCGGGTCGTAGTGGTCCGAGAGCGGCCCACCCGGAGCGGGCTTGACCGGGACGTCGTCGAGCCCGTTGTGCTGGAGGATCATCTCGCGCTACCTGCTCGCCCGACATGCCGTTCGCCACGGCGACCTGCATCTCCCGCGCGACGGTCGTCTTCAGCCGGTGCTGGATGCCGAGACCGACGAACGAGCGGGGACGGCCAGGAAGACGATGAGAAAACCGATGTCCATCAGCTGGAAGGGTACCAACGGTTGAGGCCGTCGCGGGCGGCCGGCGCACCTCACGGTTGTATTTTTGAAGTGACTATTGCTATACATTGGATAGCGCTAAACCATCACGAGCGATCGAGGGAACTGGCCCGACGAAATCGCCGCAACCGGGACACGACGTCCGCCAGGTGCGAACTCCAGCCGCGAGCCGCCCAACCCGGGGCGGCGACCGGGAAGATGGTGAAGCGCAGGTGCCGTCGGCACCGTCCAGGGCTCCGGGTAATCGGGGCCCTTTGTCGTTTCCGGGGTCGGAGGCAGCGCATGGCAGGAGGCACGAAGGTGGTGAAGGAGGCCCCGACGCTCGAGCTCGTGCTCAAGCGGAACCCGGTCGAGCGGATGAAGCGGGAGAAGAGCCCGCTCTCGATGATGGGCGAGCTGCCGGCCTTGATCGCGACCGGCTACGCCGACATCGAGGAGGAGGATCTCGTCCGGCTCAAGTGGTGGGGCCTCTACCACGACAAGCCGAAGATCGGGACCTTCATGCTCCGGATCAAGCTGCCGGCCGGCCGGATCACGCCCGAGCAGCTCCGCGTCGATCGGTGAGCTCTCGAACGAGCACGGCCGCGGCGCCGGCGAGCTGACGACGCGCCAGACGATCCAGCTCCACTACCTCGAGCTCCGCTCCCTGCCGACGGTGCTTCGACCGCCTCCGCGACGTCGGCCTCACGACGGTCGGCGCCTGCGGCGACGCCGTCCGCAACCTCACCGGCTGCCCCGTGGCCGGGCTCGCGCACGACGAGCTGTTCGACGTCACCGCGCTGCACGACGAGGTGACGGCGTTCTTCTACGGCAACCCCGACTACTCCGACCTGCCGCGCAAGCACAAGATCTCGATCTCGGCCTGCGCGCACCGCTGCAACGCGCCGGAGATCAACTGCATCTCGCTCGTCGGCGTGATCCGCGACGGCGAGAAGGGGTTCGCGGTGCTGGTCGGCGGCGGGCTGTCGTCCGTGCCGCGCATCGCCCGCGACCTCGGCGTCTGGATCCGCGAGGACGAGGCGATGCCCGTGATGCAGCGCGCTGCTCGACGCGTGGAAGGAAGACCTGCGCTACCGCGTCTCGCGCGTCAAGGCGCGGATGAAGTTCATGGTCGACGACCGCGGCCCCGAGGGGATGCGCGAGGAGGTCGAGCGGCGGCTCGGCTACGCACTGCCCGGACTACACGCTCGAGCCGCTCGACCACGACCCCGCCGACCACATGGGCGTCGAGGGCGAGCACGATCCGACCCTCAGCACGATCGGCGCGCCCGTGCACCTCGGCCTGATCTCCGGCGACCAGATGCTCGCCGTCGCAGGGCTCGCCGCCTCGGCAGGGCCGCGACGTTCGCCTGACGCGCCAGCAGAACCTGGTCGTCACGGGGATCGCCGACGTCGAGAGCGCCTCGGCCACGCTGGGCGAGATCGGCTTCCCGGTCGACGCCAACAGGCTGCGCTCGAACGCGATCGGCTGCACCGGCGAGCCGCACTGCAACTTCGCCGTCGCCGAGACGAAGGGACGCCTCGGCACCCTGATCGAGCATCTCGAGGGCCGCTTCGGCCACGAGGTGTCCGAGCTGCGGCTGCACCTCGACGGCTGCCCCCACGCGTGCGGCCAGCACTGGGTCGGCGATCTCGGCTTCCAGGGCACGACGGTGCGCGACGCCGAGGGCAAGCGCCACCAGGGCTACGACATCCTGCTGCGCGGCGCGCTCGGCCCCGTTGCCGCGATCGGCCGCCCGGTCTTCCGCCGCGTCCCGACCGAGGAGCTGAACGAGACGGTCGAGAGCCTGATCGTCGCGTGGCTCGACGCCCGCGCGCCCGGCGAGAGCTTCCGCGCGTACTGCGACCGCACGACCGACGACGAGCTCGGCGTCCTGATCGGCCGGGAGCCGGCCCGATCGCGCCGAGGAGCGAAGGAACTAGAGGAGGAGGCAGCATGAGCACGCACATCGACGAGCAGCTCGACGACTGGGAGGCCGGCGAGCTCTCGGTCGAGTTCGAGGGGCAGGAGCCATGGGACCTGCTCGAGTGGGCGATCGACCGCTTCGGTGGCCGCCTCGCCATCTCGACCGCGTTCCAGGAAGGCGATGTGGCGCTGATCGACATGGCCTACAAGATCGACCCTGACGTCCGCGTCTTCTCCATGGACACCGGTCGCCTGCCGCAGGAGACGTTCGACCTGATCGAGCAGCTCCGCGACCGCTACGAGGGCCTCCGGCTCGAGCTCATCTCACCCGACGCCGGGCAGGTGCAGCGCCTCGTCGACCGCCACGGGCCGAACCTGTTCTTCAAGTCGGTCGAGAACCGGCTGCTCTGCTGCAACGTCCGCAAGGTGCAGCCGCTGACGAGGGCGCTCGCCGACCTCGACGCCTGGGTCACCGGCCTCCGCCGCGACCAGTGGGCCTCGCGCTCCGACATCAGGAAGGTCGAGATCGACCACGACCACGGCGCGATCGTGAAGCTGAACCCGCTCGCCGAGTGGCAGGAGGACGAGGTCTGGGACTACCTCCGCGAGAACGAGGTTCCCACCCACCCGCTCTACGAGCAGGGCTACACCTCGATCGGCTGCGCGCCCTGCACGAAGCCGGTCGCGGCCGGGCCAGCCCGTCCGCGCCGGCCGCTGGTGGTGGGAGACGGACGCGCCGAAGGAGTGCGGCATGCACTGCGCGATCGAGACGGGCGGCTTCGAGCACGAGCTGCACGCGATCCTCGGCGAGGGCTCGCATGCCTGACGACCGTCGTCGCGGCCGCGATCAAGCTCTCGGAGCCCGAGCGCGAGCTCGCGCTCGCCGAGACGCAGGCCGTGCTCGCGGCAGCGCGCCACGAGGAGTACCGGGATGAGCTGCGCGAGCTCGAGGAGCTGCGATCGAGGCCGGTCTGCTCGACGAGGAGCACGCGCTGACGCTCGAGCCGATCCTCGAGCTCGCGCTCCAGGCCGGCCGGATCCGGGGCATCTACGGCCCTCCCGGCGAGACTGCCGCGCTGCGCCTCTACCGCAAGCTGCCCCGCGGAAAGGCGCTGCAGCGTGAGCGCGCGCGAGGTGAGCGAGGCGCTGAGCTCGCTTGCAGGGCCACGCGCTCGAGGGCGCAACGCTGACCGCCGTCGGCCCCGGCGCGTACACGCTCTCGATCGCGACAGCCGAAGGGCCGGCTCTCGGTCAAGCTCGACCGCCAGGGCGCCCGGATCTCGTCGGTCGAGGTCTAGAGCGCATGCGATGCCGAGCTACGCCCGCCGTCTACTACATGGCCTGCATCGACCTGACGGGCCGCGCCGTGCTCGTCGTCGGCGGCGGTCGCGTCGCGCTCGAGAAGGTCGAGGGGCTCCTGGCCGCGGGCGCCGACGTCACCGTCGTCGCGCCGCAGATCCTGCCTGAGGTCGAGCAGGCCTCGACGCTCACGCTCGTCCGCCGCGGCTATCGCTCCGCCGACCTCGACGGGAAGTTCCTCGTCGTCGCCGCCACCGCCACGACGTCGGTGAACCGCCGCGTCTTCCGCGACGCCGGAGTCGCGCGCGCTCCTCTGCAACGTCGTCGACGTCCCCGAGCTCTGCTCCTTCATCCTCCCCGCCGTCCATCGGCACGAGCCGATCGCCGTCGCGGTCTCGACCGGCGGCGCCTCGCCTGCCCTCGCCCAGCACCTCCGCGACCAGATCGCCGACGGTCGTGCGCCCGGAGCACGCCGAGCTGGCGCACCGGCTGCGCGAGCTGCGGCCGTGGGCGAAGTCGCACTTCGCCACCTACGAGGAGCGCAAGGCGTACTTCGCCGGCCTCGTCGCCGAGGAGCTCGGATGACCGTCCACCTCGTCGGCGCCGGGCCCGGCGATCCCGGGCCTGATCACGGCCCGCGGGCTCGAGCTCGTGCGCGCCTGCGACGTGCTCGTCGCCGACGCGCTCGTCGCGCAGGAGCTCGTCGACGAGGCGCCCGACGACGCGATCGTCGATCTCGCGCGCGGGCCTGAAGCAGGAGGCGGTCACGCGCCTGCTCGTCGCCTACGGCACCGCCGGCCTCGACGTCGTGCGGCTCAAGGGCGGCGACCCGTTCGTCTTCGGCCGCGGCGGCGAGGAGGCGCTCGCGCTCGCCGAGGCCGGGATCCCGTTCGAGATCGTCCCCGGCGTCTCGTCGATCGCCGCCGTTCCCGGCGTCGGCGCTGATCCCCGTCACCCATCGCGGCGTCTCCGACCGGGTCACGATCGCGAGCGGGCACGGCGCCGACGGCGGCGAGCCCGACTACGCGTCGCTCGCCGCGGCCGGTGGCACGCTCGTGCTCTTCATGGGGCTCGAGCGGCTCGAGCAGCTCTGCGACGGCCTCATCGCCGCCGGGCTGCCCGCGTCGACGCCGGCGGCCGTCGATCTCGCGCGGCACGCTGCCCGAGCAGGAGTCCGTCGTCGGGCACGCTCGAGATCTCGCCGAGCTCGCGGCCGGCCTCGAGTCGCCTGCGCTCGTCGTCGTCGGCGATGTCGTCGCCGTCGGCGCGAACCTCGCGGCTGCGGCGGCCGTCTCCGTCGACCGCCTGACTAGGCTAGGCCGATGGAGTTCCGCCGGGTCGACAGCCTGCCGCCGTACGTCTTCGCCGATGATCCGCGACCTGACGCTCGAGCTGCGGCGCGGCGGCGAGGACGTCGTCGACCTCGGCTTCGGCAATCCCGATCTCCCCTCCCCGGACCTCGCGGTCGAGAAGCTCGCGCGAGGCAGCGCAGAACCCGCGCAACCACCGCTACTCGGCCTCGAAGGGGATCCCGAACCTCCGCCTCGCTGCGGCGAACGCTCTACAAGCGCAAGTTCGGCGTCGAGCTCGATCCCGACACGCAGGTGCTGAACACGATCGGCGCCAAGGAGGGCTTCTCGCACCTGATGTGGGTGCTGCTCGAGCCGGGCGACTCGGCCCTCGTGCCGAGCCCGAGCTACCCGATCCACATCCAGGGGCCGATCTTCGCCGGGCGCCTCCGTCACGCGCGTGCCGATGGGCGCCGACGAGGATCTCTTCGCGAACCTCGAGGAGGCGTGGGAGCGCGCGCAGCCGAAGCCCCGTGTCGTCGTGCTCTCGTTCCCGCACAACCCGACGACGGCGACCGTCGACCTCGCGTTCATGGAGCGCGTCGTCGCGTTCGCCCGCGAGCACGAGCTCCTCGTCGTCCACGACTTCGCCTACGCCGACCTGGCGTTCGACGGCTACGAGCCGCCGTCGATCCTGCAGGTGCCCGGCGCCGAGGAGGTTGCGGTCGAGCTCTACACGCTGACGAAGTCGTTCTCGATGGCCGGCTGGCGGGTCGGGTTCGTCGTCGGCAACGCGGCCGTCATCGGCGCGCTGGCGCGGCTCAAGTCGTGGCTCGACTACGGCACCTTCCAGCCGATCCAGATCGCCGCGATCGTGGCGATGAACGAGCTGCCCGACTACCCGCGCGAGGTATCCGCGATCTATCAGTCACGCCGCGACACGCTCTGCGACGGCCTCGACGCGCGCGGGCTGGGTCGTTCCCGAAGCCGAAGGGGACGATGTTCGTCTGGGCGCCGATCCCCGAGCGGTTCGCGTCGCTCGGGTCGCTCGCCTTCGCGGAGAAGCTCGCCCGCGAGGCGAGCGTCGCCGTGTCCCCGGGCGTCGGCTTCGGCGCCGACGGCGACGGCTTCGTGCGGTTCGCGCTCGTCGAGAACGAGCACCGCATCGGCCAGGCCGTGCGCGGGATCAGGAAGCTGCTGGACGCGGACGGCTGAGCTCCTGAGCTAGCCGCGCAGATACGCGTCGTCGCCGCGATCCAGTCCTCGCGGCAGTGGCGAGAAGACATCGAGCACGACCGAGTCGTCGAGCGCCTCGACAGAGTGTGGAACCTCGCTCGGGATGAACACGCTCTCGCCGGCCGAGACGACGCTGCTCGTCGTCGCCGACGACGAACCGCAGGCGGCCTTCGAGCACGTTCGCGACCTGCTCGTGGACGTGATGGTGGCTCGGCACGACGGCGCCGGCCGCCAGCAGGATGCGGCCGATCGTCATCGTCTCGGTGTTGAGGAGCTGCCGTCCGAGCAGCGGTGTCAGCGGCTCCACGGGCTCGTCGTGCCAGCGCCTCACCTCCATGGCCCGAGTGTAGAGGCTCGAGCGAGCCGTCAGCAGTGATGGGTACCATCCCCGACTCGAGGGCTTGTTGAGGGGATCGACTGCGGTGCGCCGATTCCGTCACGGCCCATCTCGGAACGCAGCTGAGCCGTCATGCAGACGCGATCGTGGACATACCGTTTCGGCCTTGCCATTCTCGTCCTGGCAGCCCTCGGCGTCGTCACAGGCGTCACGGCTCCACGAGCGACGGCGTCTCCGCTCTGCGACCCGCCCGCGAGCTGGGGACGAAACCGGGCCGACCTTGCGGCGAGGGTCATCGCATTGATCAACGCCGTCAGATCGGAGAGCGGCCTGCAGCGGCTCGCCGTCTCGCCGTCGCTCTCGTCGTCATCGCGGTGGAAGTCGTCGCACATGGCTACGCAGGGATATTTCGCCCACGACGACACGGCACCGCCGGTTTCGCGGTCGGCGCACGAGCGCGCTCTGGACTGCGGCTACGTGGGGAGATCGTGGGGAGAGAACATCGGCTTCGGCTACGCATCACCACGGTCGGTTGTCGCAGGCTGGCTCGCCTCCCCTGGCCACCGCGCCAACATCCAGAATCCCGGCTTCACGTCGACGGGTGTCGGTGTTGCAGCGTCAGGAAGCGGGAGGCTCTACTGGACGCAGAGCTTCGGTGACGACGTCCCCGCGGCCAACTCCGCGCTCGAGGTCAAGCTCGCGGAGGCCCATTTCGGCCAGGTCGGCGCATCCCGGTTCGTCGCCTCGATGTCCTTCGTCGACAGGATCACGGGACAGCCGCTGGCTAGGGGCTCGATCGGATGTCGCGCCCGAGTCAACGGCAATCTCCTTCGCGTGATCACGAATGTGTTCAGGGGAACGTCGACCGTCTGTGCCTGGAGGCTTCCCATGTGGGCGCATGGCCGCCAGCTGGCCGGGGGCGTCATGATCACCGTCGGCGACGCCCGCGTGCGACACGGGTTCGTGCGCACCGTGCGTTAGAGCCCGCGCTAGGTTCTCGCCGGTGTTCCTCGTCGATCCCTATCCGCGGACGCTCGAGCAGATCTTCTCGCCCGAGGCGCGCGTCCGGCTCGAGGCGCTCGCGCCGGTCACATGGCATGACGGCCCGCCCGCTGGAGACGAGCTCGTCGATCCACTGCTGCAAGAGCTGACGGCGATCGTCGGCCAGACCGCGCTCCCGGCCGAGAGGCTCGCACGTGCTCCGCATCTGCGCGCCGTGCTCAACGTCGAGGGCAACTTCCTGCCGAACATCGACTACGCCACCTGCTTCGCACGCGGGATCGAGGTGCTCGGCATCGGCCCGGTCTTCGGGCAGCCCGTCGCCGAGATGGCGCTCGGTCTCGCGCTCGCGGCCGCACGGGACATTCCCCGCGGCGACGCCGAGCTGCGGGCAGGCACCGAGACGCTGTTCGACGACGGCGTGAACGGCGGCTCCTTCCTGCTCGCGGGGAAGACGGTCGGCCTCGTCGGCTGCGGCAGCCTCGGGCGGGCGCTGCTGCCGCTGCTGCGACCCTTCGGCTGCCGGGTGCTCGGGCACGATCCCTGGCTGCCCGCACGACGCGCTCGACGGCGCTCGGCATCGAGCCGGCCGGGCTCATCGAGGTGTTCGCCCGGTCGCGCGTCGTGTTCGTCCTCGCACCGCCGACGACCGAGAATGCCGGCGCGATCGGCCGCGACTGCTTCGACGCGATGGAGACCGGCTCGGTCGTCGTGCTCGTCTCGCGGGCAGCGGTGGTCGACTGGACCGCGCTTCTCGACGCTGCCGAGTCAGGACACATCCGGGCGGCAATCGACGTCTTCCCCGAGGAGCCGATTCCCGCAGGCGAGCGCGGCCCGATCGACGCCCGGCACGATCCTCTCCGCCCATCGCGCCGGGAACGTGCCCGAGATCTGGCGCCAGATCGGCGAGATGGTCGCCGACGATCTCGAGGCGCTCGTCTCAGGGCGGGCAGCCGCAGCGGATGCAGCGGGCGGATCCGCTCACCGTGGAGCGGTTGCGGTCGCGACCGATCGGCTGACAGGATCGGTTGAAGGTCGAGACAGGGCGGGGCCGTCGGCCCCGCCCCGCCCGTTGCCTACTTCTTCGCTGCCGGCTTCCTGGCAGCGGGCTTCTTGGCGGCGGCCTTGGCGGCCGGCTTCTTCGCGGCCGGCTTGGGCAGGTGCCGCCGCGACGGCGACCGTCGTGTCGACGATCTTGGCGCCGGCGGCGAGCTTCTGCACCGAGGCGACGCCGTTCAGCGCTGCGCGCTTCGTCTCGTACGCCTCGCTCGACGCGACGACCTGGCCGTTGGTCGAGAGGAGACTGAAGCGGAACTTGCCGGTCGGGCCTTTCTTGACGACGAACTTTCCGGGCATGAGTGCCTTTCGCTCCGAGGATGAGTGACGTTCGCGCTGCATCGTCGCAGGCGGGGAGGAAGGCGGCGCCGGTCGACCCTCGCGCGACGGTGTGATGACAGCTGCAACACTGGCTCCGTGGAGTCCATGCCCTGGTACGAATTCGTGCTCGCGATCACGATCGCGGCCGGACTGTCGATGGCGACCTTCGCTCACGCGGACCGACACGGCTCGAGGCACGCGACCGCCTGGGGTGTCGGCGCCTTCCTGCTCGCCGGTGTCGTCGTCCCGGTCTACCTCGTCAACTACTGGCTGGGCAAGCGCCGGCACGACACACCGCTGTAGCGCGGCGCGCTGTGCAACGTGACGGGAGCGCGACATGACGAGTGACGCCGAAGACGCGTGGCTCGAGCCGATCGACCTCATGGTCGACTCGGACGCGCCCGAGCAGATCGCGCTCGACCTCGGTCGCAGGCATGCGCTCTACCTCCGCGAGGCCCAGCGTCTCGTCCTCGAGGGTCTCGTCCCCGATGAGGCCGGGCTCGCCGACGGGATCCGGGCCGAGACCGCCCGCTACCTGCAGTCGCATCCCTGGGCCGCTCACCCCACGCTCGAGCCCGCGGTCACCGCAGCCGATGCGCGCTCGCTCGCAGCGCTGAAGGAGATCGTGGCAGCCGCTCCGACACCCGAGCCGGTGCCGGCGAGCGCCCCGCCGCGGCCGGTGCGCCGGCTGGCGTTGCAGCCGTCCGCCACGATCGTCGGCAACATGGCGGTCCGAAAGCGCCCGACGGCCGAAGGGCTCGAGCTCTCCTGGGATTCCGCGCCGAACGTGACCGAGTGGACGATCCGCGTCAGCGTCAGGCCGGATCCGCGGCAGGACTACGTCGAAGGCGACGCTGTCGCGCTGCCCGCCGGGTCGAGCTCGTACGAGGTCGCGCTCGACGAGGCCCCGCGCCGGATCCAGCTCTACGGCCACGCCCGCGACGGCCGCATCGTCCGCCGTGCCGTCGTCTCGGCCCTGACGAGCGGCAACAGCGGCTCGCAGTGGAAGCGGCAGGCGACCGCCAGCTGATCGCTTGACGCTTGACCGCTTGACATGGCTAACGCCATTAGCCATACTTGGCTAACAACGTTAGCTACTCGAGAGGTGGTCGAAGCAATGGATGCAACACTGAGCTCTGGCTGGGATGCACGGCGGTTGGCGTATGCCGTGGGAGCCGTGGCGCTCTTGGCGTCGGCGATCACGGTCTTCGTCAATGTGGACGCCGGCTGGTGGGTGTTCCCCGTGTTCGCGATCGGGCCTGACCTCGCGTTCCTCGCCGGGATCGGGCAGCCGGGCACGCTCGAGCGCGGGCAGATGCCGAGCCGCGCCGTGCCTGTCTACAACGCATTCCACCGCATCTGGGGGCCGCTTGCTCTTGGCCTCATCGCCTTCGCCGGCTTCGCTCCCTCCCGTGTTTCTCGTCGGGGCGCTCGTGTGGGGCTTCCACATCTTCTTCGACCGGGCAATCGGCTACGGGTTGCGCACCCCCGATGGCTTCCAGCGCTCCTGACGATCTCACCCCCCGTGCCCGGGAGATCGTCGCGGCAGCGCGCCTGATCCTCGAGCAGGCAGGCCCGGAGGCGCTCTCGATGCGGGCGATCGCCGAGGAGCTCGGGATCCGCGCGCCCTCCCTGTACAAGCACGTCGCCGACAAGGAGACGCTCGAGGTCGCGCTCATCGCAGAGGCGTTCGCCGAGACGGCCGACGTCTTCGACGTCGCGGCCGCCGGCAGCGACGACCCGCTCGCCGCGATCGCCGCTGCGTACCGGAGCTGGGCGCTCGCCCACCCGCACCTCTACCGGCTGATGATGGACCGCCCACTGCCACGCGAACGCCTTCCTGCCGGCCTCGAGGACCGCGCCGCCGCGGCCCTCGTCGCGGCGACCGCAGGAGACCCCGATGCAGCCCGGGCCGCGTTCGCGTTCGCCCACGGGATGGTCGTGCTCGAGCTCAACGATCGTTTCCCGCCCGGCGCCGACCTCGACGCCGCCTGGAAGCGAGGCGTCGACGCGTTCCGTCCGCCGAAGCGCGCCGTCAAGCGTCGAGCTGCCCGACCGCGGCCACGGCCCTGACCCTGTCGCCGGCCACGAACGCCAGGCAGCGGCGCGCACCGACGTCATTGAACGACGCGATCTCGACGCGGTCGTCGAGGTCGATCGGGTCGCGGTAGTCGAGCTCGGCCCGCAGCGGTCGCGCCAGGGTCACGCCGTCGCGCATCAACACGTCTTCGACGGCCTGCCAGTAGACCGCGTTGTTGACGTGCCCGTGCGCGTCGAGATCGGTCGCGCGCAGCGCCCACGGGCTCCGTGGCGCGTCGTCGGGTGGATCGGGCAGCAGCAGCTTCGTCGAGACCGGCCGCCCCGCTGCCGCTGCGGCGTACGGCCCGAAGTCGCCGATCCGGACGGGACGCAGGTCGGCCCCGAGGTGAATCCAGACGCTGTCGACCTCGACGCGGCCGCCCGCGTCACCCACCACTGACCAACGACGACCCGCGGCAATCGAGGCGACGCCGCTGCACCAGGTCGTGATCTCGACCTCGCGGTCGTGCAACAGCGGCGAGAGGACGTCGACCCGGATCCGGCGGACGACCCAGAGGTGCTCGGGTATGCCCCACCCCGTCTCCTGGACGTCGTCGATGGCGGCGTCCTGGAGGAAGCGCGCGACCGCGTCGAGCCGCACCCGCCGTGCGGCATCCATGTCGGAGAGCCGCACGCGGCGTCGCGTCGTGTAGGCCCGAGCGCCGTCGGGCCTGCTGATGCCGGTATCCAGCACGGCAGTTCTAGGCCGCGAGCTCGTCCCGGACGGCCGCGAACTGCGACGACCGCGAAGTCGACGTCGTCGAACGAGTGGGCGGCGGAGAGCTGGGTGCGGATGCGCGCGGCTCCACGGGGGACGACCGGAAACGAGAAGCTGACCGCGTAGACGCCATTCGCCCAGAGGCGCTCGGCGAACGCGGCCGCGACCGCGGCGTCGCCCATCATCACCGGCACGATCGGATGCGTCCCCTCGACGATGTCGAAGCCGGCGTCCGTCATCGCGCCGCGGAAGCGGGCGGTGTTGGCCCAGAGGCGGTCACGCAGCTCCGGCGAGCCCTCCACCAGCTCGATCGCCTTCAGCCCGGCGGCGGCGATCGGCGGCGCGATGCTGTTCGAGAACAGGTACGGCCGAGCGCGCTGGCGGAGGAGCTCGACGATCTCGCGGCGGCCCGAGACGTAGCCGCCGGAGGCTCCTCCCATCGCCTTGCCGAGCGTGCCCGTGAGCACGTCGACGCGGTCGGTGACGTCATGAAGCTCGGGCGTGCCGCGCCCGTTCGGCCCGACGAAGCCGACAGCATGAGAGTCGTCGACCATCACGAGGGCGTCGTGGCGGTCGGCGAGATCGCAGATCCCGGCCAGGTCGGCGATGTGCCCGTCCATCGAGAAGACGCCGTCGGTCGCGATCATCCGGGTGTGGGCGCCGGCCGATTCCTCCAGGCGCGCGGCGAGCTCGTCGAGGTCGCCGTTCGCGTAACGCAGCCGCGTTGCCTTGCAGAGCCGGATCCCGTCGATGATCGAGGCGTGGTTGAGCGCGTCGGAGATGACGGCGTCGTCGGGGCCGAGCAACGCCTCGAAGAGGCCGCCGTTGGCGTCGAAGCACGAGCTGAAGAGGATCGTGTCCTCGGTGCCGAGGAAGGCCGAGAGGCGCTCCTCGAGCTGCTTGTGCAACGTCTGCGTGCCGCAGATGAACCGCACCGACGCCATGCCGAATCCCCACTGCTCGAGTGCGTCCCGGGCGGCCTCGATCACGGCCGGATGGTCGGCGAGGCCGAGGTAGTTGTTGGCGCAGAGGTTGAGCAGGCCGCCCATCCCCTCCACCTCGACGTGGGCCGACTGGGGCGATTCGAGCACGAGCTCGCCCTTGTAGAGGCGCGCCTCCCGTAGCTCGTCGAGCTCTTCCAGGAGCTCCTGCTGCAGCGATCCGTACACCCGGCCTCCTTCCGGGATGGGTACGCCCATCCCCTACGTAATGTCGGTCCAGTCGAGTAGCACCTTGCCCGAGTCTCCCGAGGCGGCGACCGCGAACCCCTCCTCGAAGTCGGCGATAGGAGAACTGATGCGTGATCACCGGCGTGATGTCGAGACCGGCCTGCACCATCACCGACATCTGGTACCAGGTCTCGTACATCTCACGGCCGTAGATGCCCTTCAGCGTCAGCATGTTGAACACGATCGGGGTGAAGTCGATCGGCACCTCGCCGGTCTGGATCCCGAGCAGGGCGATGCGGCCGCCGTGGGCCATCGCCGGCAGCAGGCCGCGCAGGGCGGCCGACTGACCCGACATCTCGAGCGCGACGTCGAAGCCCTCCGTCATCCCGAGCTCGGACTGGATCGCGTCGAGCCCCTCGGTGGTCGGGTCGACGGCGGCCGTCGCCCCCATCCGCAGCGCCAGCTCGCGCCGGTAGGAGTTCGGGTCGGAGACGACGACGTGACGGGCGCCCGCATGGCGGACGACCGCGACCGCCATGCAGCCGATCGGGCCGGCCCCGGTGACGAGCACGTCCTCCCCGAGCACCGGGAACGTGAGCGCCGTGTGGACGGCGTTGCCGAACGGGTCGAAGATGGCGGCGACTTCCTCGTCGACGCCCGGCCAGTGGTGCCAGATGTTCGTCATCGGCAGCGCGACCAGCTCGGCGAAGGCTCCGGGCCGTTGCACCCCGAGGCCGATCGAGTGCGCGCACAGGTGCCGTCTGCCCGCCATGCAGTTGCGGCAGCGGCCGCAGACGACGTGGCCCTCGCCGCTGACGATGTCGCCCGGGTGGAAGTCGCTCACGTTCGAGCCGATCTCGACGATCTCGCCGACGAACTCGTGCCCGATCACGAGCGGCACCGGGATCGTCTTCTGCGCCCAGGCATCCCACGAGTGGATGTGGAGGTCGGTGCCGCAGATCCCGGTCTTCCGCACCCGGATCAGGACGTCGTTGATCCCGATCTCCGGCTCCGGGACATCCTCGAGCCAGAGCCCCGGCTCGGCTCTCGCTTTGACGAGCGCTCGCACGAACATCCCCTCCTCGCGTCGCCCGGCCGGACGGCCAGAGCGAACCTGACCCGATTATCGCAAGCGCATGCTCTACCGTGTCCGCATGCAGCGCCCCGTGTCCCTCCTCCTCGCCGCTGCCGTCCTCGTGGCGACTGTCGCTGTGGCCACTGCCGGCGCCGCGAGCGGTGCGTTGCGCTGAGCGGCAACAGGCAGCAGCGCCGCTGAGCGGCAAGAATGGAGGATGGACGAAGGCACACTCCTCCTGATCGTCGGCGCAGTGCTTGCCGCGAGCATCGCCGTCGGCCTCACTGCCTCGCGCGCCGGCGTGCCTGCGCTCGTCGCGTTTCTCGCGCTCGGGATGCTGCTTGGGTCGGACGGGATCGGCGGGATCGAGTTCGACGACGCCGAGCTCGCCCGCACGGTCGGAGTCGTCTGCCTCGTCGCGATCCTCTACGAGGGCGGGCTCTCGACCTCGTGGCGGCGGCTCCGGAACGTCGCGGTTCCAGCCGCACTCCTGAGCACGGTCGGAGTCGTCGTCACCGCGATCCTCACAGGCGTGGTGGCCCACACCGTCTTCGATCTCGATTGGCCGCAGTCGGTTCTGCTCGGCGGCGTCGTCGCCTCGACCGACGCGGCCGCCGTCTTTGCGACCCTGCGTCACACCAAGGTGCGGCGTCGCCTCGCGCGAACGCTCGAGTGTGAGACAGGCCTCAACGACCCGATCGCGATCGCCTTCACACTCGGCCTGATCCACTGGATCGAAGACCCGACGTTTCGGGTCGACGACATCCTCTTCCTGATGGTGAAGCAGCTCGGGATCGGCCTCGCCGTCGGGGTCGCGCTCGGCTACATCGCGACCCGGGTCTTCTCCCAGCTCTCGCGGTCGGTCGGCTCCTTCGCGCCGGTGGCGTCGATCGCTGCCGCTGCACTTTCCTTTGGAATCGCCGACGTGCTCGGCGGCAGCGGCTTCCTCGCCGTCTACCTCGTCGGGCTGGCGGTCGGCAGCACGCCGTCCCGCTACCGCGGCCAACTCGTGCACTTCCACGAGGACCTCGCCTTCCTCGCCCAGGTGACGATGTTCGTCGTCCTCGGCCTGCTCGTCTTCCCGAGCGATCTGCCCGCGGTGATGGTGGCCGGTTTCGTCACCGCTCTCCTGCTCGCGTTCGTGATCCGCCCCGTCGCCGTCGTGCTGTCGACGGCGTTCAGTGCCTTCACGAACCGCGAGCGCGCCTTTCTCGGCTGGGCAGGGCTCCGAGGCGCCGTGCCGATCGTGCTCGGCACGTTCGTCCTCTCCGAGCACGTCGCCAAGGGCGAGACGATCTTCAATGCCGTCTTCTTCGTGGTCCTCGTGTCGGCACTGCTCCAGGGGACCACCCTCGAGCGCGTCGCCGCGCGCATTTGGCCTCCTCGAGCCCCCGTCCGCAGCACCTCTCCACCAGCCGATCCAGGTCGACGAGGCGAGTCCGCTCGATGTGATCCAGTTCGAGGTCGCGAGCGGGTACGCCATCGCCGGCGCTCACGTTCGCGAGCTGGGTCTGCCGCGCAGCGCCCTCATCGCCCTCGTCGAGCGAGGCAAGCAGTCGATCCCTCCCCGCGGCAGCACCGTCGTCCTCGCCGGCGACCGCCTGCACGTGCTCGTGCCACACCGCGACCGGGCCGCGATGGACGATGTGTTCGCGCGCTGGCGGAGACGCGTGTGATCCTCTGCTGCCCCGACAAGTTCCGCGGCAGCCTGACCGCCGAGCGAGGCCGCGGCCGCGATGTGCCGCGGCGTCGCACGCGCAGGCCTCGATGCGCGCGCGCTGCCGCTCGCCGACGGAGGCGAGGGAACGCTCGACGCGCTCCTCGGCTCGCTCCCCGGCACGCGCCTGACGGCAACGGTGACCGGCCCCGACGGACGCCCCGTCGAGGCCGAGTGGGCGGCGCTCGAGGACGGGACCGGAATCGTGGAGATGGCGCGTGCGAGCGGGCTCGCGCTCGTCGAGCGCAACGACCCACTGACCGCGACGACGTTCGGCACCGGCGAGCTGATCGCCGCCGCACTCGACCACGGCTGCAGCCGCATCATCGTCGGCGTCGGCGGCTCGGCAACGGTCGACGGCGGCCTCGGAGCGCTCGAGGCGCTCTCCTGGTCGCTCCGCGGCGTCGAGGTGCTCGTCGCCTGCGACGTGATGACCCTCTTCCTGGACGCGCCGGCGCTGTTCGGCCCCCAGAAGGGCGCCTCGCGCGGCAGAGATCGGGCTGCTGGAAGGGCACCTCGCGGCACTCGCCGAGCGGTTCCTCGCCACGCAGGGTGTCGACGTGCGCGAGCTTCCCGGGTCGGGCGCCGCCGGCGGTCTCGGCGGCGGTCTTGCGGCGATCGGCGCCCGCCTCGTGCCCGGGTTCGACGTCGTCGGCGACGCCGTCGGCTTCTCGGCTGCCCTGGCCGCGAGCTCAGGCGTGATCACCGGCGAAGGTCGGGTCGATCTCTCCACGATGAGCGGCAAGGTCGTGGGTCGCGTCCTCGCCGCCGCTCACGCCGGGTTCCGTCCGGCGGCCGTCGTGGCGGGAGCGATCGCACCCGGCCTCGATCTCGGTGTCCCCGTGCAGGCTCTAGCCGAGATGGGAAGCGACGATCCGTTCGGCGCCGCAGCGGCCCTCGCCGAGGAGGCTGCCTGCCTCCTTGCGCGGCGACTATGCGCGCGCGCTTGATCCTGCCGGGCCGACCGATGGCTGCGGCCAGCTGAGAGTCGGGCGGAAGACTGGCTGTGGTGCGAACCCGAAGGCAGGGTCGAGCTCGCGCGCGACGAGCAGGAGCTCGAGCGTGTTGCCCTGGTGGTCGTTGAGATAGGTGCCACCTGTGCTCTGCGGAACCTGGAAGTTGTCGCGGTACCCGTTCGCGATCACTCTCTGGTGGGTCGCCGCGACGGCCTCGGGCTCGCGGTAGCCGAGAGCGGTGTTCATGAAGCCACGGTCGCTGAGCAGGTGGTCGTCGGGGAGCGGTCGCCCGGCGGGCTCGCTGTAGGAGACGACCTCGAGGTACACGTCGCCGCCGCGGGCCACGAAGCTCTCTCGCGTCGCGCCCGCGAGGCCCCAGAGCGCCTCGAGCTCCGGCGGGTGGAGGACCGTCTGCGGCTCCTCGGCGAGGCCGAGCGTCTCGACGAAGAAGCGTCGCGCGACGTCGAGGTCGGGCACCGAGATCGCCGCGTACACGACCGCGGGCACGAGGTCGTAGAAGCGCGGCCTGATCCCGCCGGGCGTGGCCGCACCCTCCTCCAGCACCTCGACGAGGACGCCGGTGTAGGGGTCGCGGAAGCAGGCTCGCCGCAGGCCGTCGTGAGTGAGCGGCTGGGAGAGGAGCTCGATCCCGAGGGCCGCGAGCCGCTCGAGGGCAGGATCGAAGTCCGGCACGGCGATCCCGAACCGCGACCAGCCGTGGTCGTTCGGCGCCCTGTCGGCGGCCGGGCGCTGGGGCGGCGTCGTGTGGTGGAAGAGCTCGAGCTGCAGCATGTCCTGCCGCCCGACGAGCCACCAGAAGACGAACGAGGTGTCGTCCCCAAGCGCCTGCATCCGCGCGATCCTCTCCCCCCAGAGCGCCCTGCCTCCGGCGTCCGCGAACCCGAAGACCTCCGTATAGAGCTGCACCGACCGGGGAACGTCGGTCGTGCAGAGGGCGATCTGCGCGAATCGCGGCGTCACCGGAAACTCAGTCGAGCGATGTCTGCGGCTCGAGGCTGACCTGGTGCGCCCGCACTCGGCTGCGGCCCGGAACGGCGAATGAGGCAAAGACTGCCGCCACGAGCACCGCCGTCATGAAGAGGAACGAGACCGTGTAGCCGCGGTCGCTCGGATACCCGTCCGCGGCGAGGCTGGCGGCGAGGATGCTCGCGGCGACCTGGCCGCCGACGGCCCCGCCGATCGTCCGCATCACTGCGTTCATCCCCGTCGCGACACCGGTCTGATCGGCCCGGACGGCCTCGACGATGAGGTTCGCCATCGAGGCGAACGCGAAGCCGACGCCGACACCGAGCACAGCCGAGGCGAGGTAGATCTCCCAATGCGTCGTGTGCGCCAGGGAGAGCTGGAGGAAGCAGGCCATCGTCAGCACGGCGCCGATCACGAGCGGCACCTTCGACCCGAAACGCCCGGACAGCCTGCCGCCGAGCGGGGCTGCGATCAGCATCACCATCGTGGACGGGATCAGGAAGATGCCGGCCTGCGTGACCGACGAGCCGAAGCCGTAGCCCGTCGAGGCCGGCGCCTGGACGAACTGGGGGATCAGCACGAAGGCGCTGTACATCCCGGCACCGATCAGGAAGGCGACGAGGTTGGTGGTCCACACCCCGCGCAGCCGCATCATCTGCATGTCGACCAGCGGGCTCCGCGAGCGCATCTCTGCCCGGATCCAGGTGATGGCCAGCACGCCCGCGAGCACGAGCAGCCCGATCGTGGAGACAGAGAGCCAGCCCCACTGCGGCGCCTCGCTGATCGCGAGCAGCAGGCAGACGAGCCAGCTCGTGAGGAGCACAGCGCCGAGCCAGTTGACCGAGCCCGGCGCGCGAATCGTCGATTCCGGGATCAGGAAGATCGTCGCGATCACCGTGAGGATGATCACGACGAGCGGGATCCAGAACAGCCAGTGGTAGTCGAGGTGGGCCAGGATCGGGCCGGCGAGGACGATCCCGAGGCCGCCGCCGATGCCGAGCAGGCCGGAGATGAGCGCAATCCCGCCACGAACCCGATCGCGCGGGAACTCGTCCCGGATGATGCCGAACGAGAGCGGGAAGATGGCGCCGCCGAGGCCCTGGATCGTCCGGGCCGCGATCATCACCGGCAGCGTCGTCGCGAGCGCCGCGAGCAGCGTTCCGGCGGCGAGACCGACGAGGACCAGCACGAGCACGCGCTTCTTGCCGAACATGTCGCCGAGCCGGCCGGCAATCGGGGTCGCCACCGAGGCCGCAAGGAGGTACGTCGTGAAGATCCAGGTAACGCCAGTCGGCGTCGTGTCGAGATCCTGCTGCAGCGACGGAAGCGCCGGCACCACGAGCGACTGGAGCATCGCAAACCCCGCGGCGGCAACGGACAGGACTGCCAGAACGAGGCCGGGGCGCGAGGTAGCCGAAGGCGCGGCGAGAGATGCGCCTTGTGCTTGCATCCGGCCCAACCTATCATAAGCGGATCGTACGCTCCACTTATCCGCCGCCTGCCGCGCGACCACTCCGGCGCGACGCGCGGGAGAATCTCGACCGGATTCTCGTCGCCGCCCGGGCGGCGTTCGCCGAGCTCGGGCTCGATGCCGGCGTCGAGGAGATTGCCGGCCGGGCAGGGGTCGGGATGGGAACGCTCTATCGGCGTTTCCCGACCAAGGACGCACTGATCGATGCTGTTTTCGAGGAGCATCTCGATCGCCTCGCAGCCGCCGCCGAAGCAGCGCTGCGGCGAACCCGACCCGTGGGAGGGCCTGCTCGGCTATCTCGCCGAAGTCGTCCGGTTTCAGTCGAGTGACCGCGGGCTTCTCGGAGGTCCTCGGCTCGCACCTGGACAGCCAGAAGCTGCTCGCCCGGGCGCGGACCCGCATCCGCCCGCTCGTCGAGGAGATCGTTCTCCGCGCGCAGGCAGCCGGGTCGCTGCGGCCGGATGTCGCCTACGAGGACATCTCCGTGCTGCTCTGGTCGACCGGCCGCGTCGTCGATGCGACGAGGGACGTCGAGCCCCAGTTCTGGCAGCGCTACCTGGCGCTACTCGTCGACGGCCTGCGCGCCGCCAGCGCCACACCCCTTCCGCGCCCGCCGCTGACCCCCGCCAAGCACGGTGCCGCCGTGCAACGGTTCATGCAGCAGCGTGGCCGTGGGCAGTCGTCGGGCTAGCGGGATGACCGAGCCGGCGACTGCGCCAGCCATAGAGCCGGACGGCGCCGAGGCGAGCGGCTCGCGGCACATCTACCTCGTCTTCGCGGGCCTCGTGCTCGTGATGCTGCTGGCCGCACTCGACAGCACGATCGTCTCGACGGCCCTGCCGACGATCGTCGGCGACCTCGGCGGCTTCGACCACCTCTCCTGGGTCGTCACGGCCTACCTGCTGGCGCAGACGATCGTGACGCCGCTGTACGGGAAGCTCGGCGACCAGTACGGGCGCAAGATCGTGCTCCAGATCGGCCTCGTGATCTTCCTGATCGGCTCGATCCTCTGCGGCCTCTCGCAGAACCTGCCGGAGCTGATCGCATTCAGGGCCATCCAGGGGTTGGGTGGAGGAGGCCTGATGGTGTCGGCGCAGGCGACGATCGGGGATGTCGTCCCGCCCCGCGACCGCGGGCCGCTACCAGGGCATCTTCGGCGCCGTGTTCGGGCTCTCGAGCGTCGCCGGGCCGCTGATCGGCGGCTTCTTCACGACCAACCTCTCGTGGCGCTGGATCTTCTACATCAACATCCCGCTCGGCATCGCGGCATTCATCGTGCTCGCGTTGACGCTGCCGTCGGTGAAAGAGCGTGTCCATCACACGATCGACTACCTCGGAACGGGGCTGCTCGCCGCCGGGCTGAGCTCGATCGTGCTCCTGACCACTCTCGGCGGCAATACCTACGACTGGGGGTCGCCGATCATCGTCGGCCTCGGCATCGCGGGCGTCGTGTTCCTCTGCGGTTTCGTCTTCGCCGAGCGCCGTGCCGCCGAGCCTGTCCTGCCGCTCTCGCTCTTCCGGAACAGCGTCTTCACGAGCACGAGCCTCGTCGGGCTGATCGTCGGCTTCGCCCTCTTCGGCTCGGTCACGTACCTGCCGCTCTTCCTGCAGGTCGTGAACGGCGCCAGCCCGACCGCGTCGGGGCTGCAGCTGCTGCCGGTGATGGGCGGCCTCCTGATCGCGTCGATCGGCTCGGGCATGCTGATCACGCGCACCGGGCGCTACAAGGTCTTCCCAATCATCGGCACGGCGGTGATGGTCGTCGGCCTCTACCTGCTCTCGCTGATGGACGCCGATACGAGCGTCGTGACCGCCTCGGCGTACATGTTCGTGCTCGGCCTCGGTCTCGGGCTCGTCATGCAGGTGCTCGTGCTCGCCGTGCAGAACGCGGTCGACTACAGCCAGCTCGGCGTCGCCACCTCAGGAGCGACGCTGTTCCGGTCGATCGGCGGCTCGTTCGGCGCGTCGGTGCTCGGCGCGATCTTCGCGAGCCAGCTGACGCACAACCTCGTGCAGGCGTTCCCGGGGCAGGCGGCCCCCGACGGAGGGCGCTTCAACCCCGCCATCCTCGCGCAGCTGCCGCCGGCCGTGCACGACGCGTACGTCCAGGCGTTCACCGACTCCCTCAACGTCGTCTTCCTCGTCGCCGCCGGGATCGGCGTCGTCGCGTTCGCGATGACGTGGTTCATCAAGGAGCTGCCGCTCCGCGAGACCGTCGCGACGGCGGGCGTGGGCGAGGCGTTCGCCGTTCCCAAGGACACCGACCCGCTCGCCGAGCTCGTCCGTGAGCTCAGCATCCTGACGCGCCGGGAGCAGGCGGAGCGCATCCTCGAGCGCCTCGCGGCCCGGGCCGGCGTCGACCTCGCACCGACCCAGACATGGCTGCTCGCGCGCTACCACCGCGACCCGTCCCTCGATCTCGCCGCGCTGGCGGCCACCTACGAGCTCGACCCGGCGTTCCTCGAGGCGGCGTCGGCAACGCTCGTTGCGGACGGGCTCGTGGCGGACAAGGTCGAGCCGGGCCGAAGCGCTTCACGGCCGCTGACGCCTGCCGGCGCCGAGACCTTCGACCGGCTCACGCGCTGCGGCGAGGAGCGGCTGGCGGAGCTCCTGGCCGGCTGGCAGCCTGAACAGCATCCGGAGCTCCGCAGCCTGATCGAAGGGCTCGCGGCGCAGTTCCTCGACACGAGCCCGGCCGCAGCGGCGGCCGCTGTGACTCTGGTTCCTAGCTCGACGTGAGCCCGCCGTCCGCCCCACCGATCAGCTCGGTGAGGCGGTGGCGGACGGACTCGAGCTCCTGGGTGTGCGCCGCGATCTCGGCATCGCTGGCGCCGCGTCCCGAGAGGATGTCGCGTACCACCGCGAGCCCGCGCATGTGGAGCAGGAGGTCGTCGATCTCGCGGTCGAGCAATGCAGGTGTGTCGGCGTGAAGGACTGCGGATGTCATGCTGCCTCCTCGTAGAGATCGAGCTCGGCCGGTGCGGTGTGCGTCTCGGCGAGCGGTTGTGGGCGAAGGAAGACGCCTGCGACGACCGCCCCCGCGAACAGCATCACGGTGAGGACGTAGAGCGCCATCTTGAAGCCATGATCGAGAGCGACGTCACTCGTGTCCGCGATCCCGTGCGCGTCGGCGAAGTTGCCCGCCGACAAGGCGGCGATCGCGCTCACCGCGGCGATCCCGATCGCGCCGCCGATCTGCCGGCTCGTGTTGACGAGCCCCGACGCGATGCCCGCATCCGAGCGCTGGACGCCGGTGAGGCTCGCGATCGTCACCGGGACGAACGAGAGCCCGAGGCCGGCTCCGCCGAGGACGAATGCCGGAAACAGGTCCCAGAAGTAGTGGCCGTCGACGGGTAGGCGAGTGAGGTACGCGAGCGAGGCCGCCGACGCGAGCAGCCCGCCTGTCAGCGTGGCACGTACCCCGAAGCGGGCGACGACGATCTGGGCGACGTTCGACGCTATGACGACGGGGATCGCGAAGCCTGCGAAGGCGACGCCGGACTGTACCGCCGAGTAGTGAAGGACGTCCTGGAGATAGAGCGTCAGGAGGAAGAACTCCGCGAACGTCACCGCCCCGACGATCAGCATCACCGCGTTCGCCGCTGACAGCGTCCGCGACTTGAAGATCCGGAGCGGCAGGAGCGGAGCCGGGGAGCGGAGCTCGATTGCGATGAACGCGAGGACGAGGGCGCCCGAGGCAGCGAGGAGGCCGATCGTCGTCGTCGTGGCCCAGCCGTCCGTCGTGGCGCGGGTCAGCGCGTACACCAGCAGCATGAGTCCGGCCGTGATCGATGTTGCGCCCGCGACGTCGAAGTGGCGCAATGCCGCGTCCGCCCGGCTTTCCTTGAGCAGCACCGGCGTCAGCGCGATCGCTGCGATCGCAACGGGCACGTTGATGAAGAAGATCCAGGGCCAGCTCAGGTACGACGTCAGCACGCCACCGAGGAGCACGCCGACCGCCGCGCCGCTTCCCGCGGCGCCGCCGTAGATGCCGAGGGCGACGTTGCGCTCACGGCCCTCGGCGAAGGTGGTCATGAGGAGCGCGAGCGCCGCCGGGGCGAGCATTGCGCCGCCGAGGCCCTGAAGAGCCCGGAAGGCGATCAGCGATGCTTCCGACCAGGCGAGGCCGCAGAGCAGCGAGCTCGCGGCGAACACGGCCAGGCCTGCGACGAAGAGGCGACGCCGCCCGAGCAGGTCGCCGAGCCGGCCGCCGAGCAGGAGCGCGCCGCCGAAGAAGATGGCGTAGGCCGAGATGACCCACTGCAGGCTCGCCTGCGAGAAGCCGAGGTCGGACTTGATCGCGGGCAGCGCAACGTTCACGATGGCCGCATCGAGGATCACCATGAACTGTGCCGTGACGATCAACGCCAGCGCGCTCCAGCGGAGCCTGTTCCGTCGTGCCGTGATTGAGGGTGCTGCGATTGAGGACGCTGACATTTATCGTCTCCTTAAATCGTTGTCTGGGACAATAATATCACGAATCCATACTTGTTCGCTACACTCGGAGTGAATATGTCGATCTCGCCGACTCCCATCTCGACTCAGGCACAGCCACTTCCGGCCGGCCCGCCGCAGGAATTGCTCCTGAGCAGCACCTTCCTGCTCAAGCGGCTCGGCTGGATGATCACGGACCGTTCCCACGAGGCACTGAAGCCGATCGGCCTCACCGGGCAGCACTACGCGGTGCTCTCACTGCTCGACGAGGGAATGCGCGAGACGCAGGGCGAGATCGCCGACACGCTCGGGTACGACCGCAGCCATCTCGTCGGCCTGCTCGACGAGCTCGAGGAGAAGGGCTACGCCGAGCGCCGTCGCGACCAGGCCGACCGCCGCCGTCAGCTCGTCAGCCTCACGCCCTCGGGCAAGGAGACGCTCGCCGTGCTGCGCGCAACGCTGAAGAAGGTCGAGAAGGAGTTCCTGGCGCCGCTCGACACGGAGCAGCGGCAGATGTTGCACGGCCTCCTGCTGGAGCTGACGAGCTACCACGATCCGCGCTGCCAAGCCGCCAAGCCGCCACAGCAGTCGTAGTCGGAAACGGGGACACCGTTCCTCAGGATCCACCACCGGGATCGTCCCCCGCCGGCGACGAGGCGATCGAGATCGCCGGCCATGACGTCGTCGACCTGATCGGGCAACGGAGCCTGACCGAGGTCATGCTCCTTGCGCTCGACGGCGAGCTGCCCTCCCCCGCGAAGGTTCGCGTCGTCGACGGCGTGCTCGTCTCGATCATGGATCACGGCATCACGCCGAGCGCGCTCGTGACGCGGCTCGTCCTCGACGGAGCACCCGAGTCGATGTCCGGAGCCGTTGCTGCGGGCCTCCTGGCGGTCGGTTCGCGCTTTCTCGGCACGATCGAGGAGAGCGCCGCGCTGCTCGAGCGCATCGTGAGCGGAGCGGCGGACGGCGACCTCGCTTCGTCAGCGAGAGAGCAGCTCGAGCGACTCGTCGCCGCCGGCGGACGCGTGCCGGGGTTCGGCCACAACCTGCACGGCAGCGGCGATCCCCGCGTCGTGCCGCTGATCGCGCTGTCCCGCTCCGAGGGCCTCGCCGGCGCCCACGTCGGGGCCTTCGAGGCGCTTCCCGCGATCGTCGAGCAGGTGGTCGGCAAGCCGCTCGTCCCGAACGTCGCCGGAGCGGTCGGCGCCATTCTGACCGACCTCGGTTACGCATCCGCCGACCTCCGTGGCTTCTCGCTCGTCGCCCGCTGCGCCGGGCTCTTCGCCCACGCGGTCAGTGAGCGGCAAGCAGCCGATCGCGCGTCAGGCATGGGAGTCGTTCCACATCGGAACGTGATGTCGCTCAGCGGCTGACGCTCGCACGCACAGCGGCAACCGCCTGGGCGAGCTGCTTCGCCTCGATCCCCGCGCGACGCAGCGTGCCGCCGAGCGAGACCTCGAAGCCGACGAAATGCAGGCCCGGCGCCCCCGCCGGCTCTTCGACGTCGCGTACGAGCGGGCGGCCGTTTGCATCGAGCACGCCCAGATGTCCGACGAGCGGCTCGAGCCCGGTGCGGAATCCCGTCGCCGCGATGACGACATCCACCTCGACTCCTGCTGCCGTCGGCGAGCACGGCGACGCCGTCCTCGAAGCCGGTGAGGGCAGGCACGACGCGGACGCGTCCATCCTTCACCGCCTCGGCAAGGCCAACGTCGACGATCGGGATCACGCGCCGCTCGAGGAACGCGGAGTAGGGCCGCTCGGGAGCAGGCAGGCCAAAGGGAGCGAGATCCGGGATCGCAATCCTGCGGATCGTCGCCGCGATCCGGTCCGAGACGCCCGTCGGCAGGTGCGTGCTGGCGATGCCGAACAGCTGGCTCGGCACGCCGGCCGTGTCGCGCCGGACGATCCCCGGCGGCGTGCGCACCGAGAGCAGCACCTCGGCGGCCCCTCCCTCGACGAGATCGACGGCGATCTCGGCGCCCGAGTTGCCGGTGCCGACGACGAGCAGGCGCCGCCCGCCGTAAGGTGCGGCGTTGCGGTAAGCCGCCGAGTGGACGATCTCGACCGCGTCGGCCCCCGGCCAATCGGGGGTGTAGGGGATATTGCTCGACCCGGTTGCGACGACAACGCGCTCGGCCGGCAGCGGGCCACTCGACGTCCTCACGATCCAGCCGTCGTCCTCCCGATCGATGCGCTCGACCTCGACCCCAGTGCGGACGTCGAGTTTGTGGAACGCGGCGTAGAGCGCGAGGTACTCGGCGACCATGTCGCGTGCGGGCCACTTGCCGAACTCCTTCGGGATCTTGTACCCCGGCAGGCCCGAGAGCCAGCGCACCGTGTGCAGGTGCAGCCGGTCATACCGACTCGCCCAGAGGGCGCCGATCTCGGCGCGCTCGAGCACCGCCACGCTCTCGCCCGCGCCGGTGAGCACTGCGGCGGCAGCCAGCCCGGACGATCCACCGCCGATAACGATGATCACAGGCGTGTTCTACACGACGGCGCATTACCTCCCCTTTACGTCGCCGCGACGCCTCGCTAACGGGCGAAGCGTAGGTTCGAGTCGGATGGTTGCCTTCCGCCGCTCTCTCGTCGTCGTTGCGGCGATGCTCGCCGCTGCTAGCGTGGCACTTGGTGCCGTCGCCGCTGCGCCGACGGCGATCACCGGCTCGGTGAGCGCGCTCGGCGGCACGTCCGCGACAGTGAACGGGACAGTCAACCCCGGCGGCGCCGCGACCGACTGGTGGTTCGAGTACGGCACGTCGACGTCCTACGGATCGAAGACCGCCACGACAGCCGCGGGCTCCGGCTCGGCGAACATCGCCGTTTCGAAGGGCCTCACCGGGCTCTCGTTCGCGAGGACATACCACTACCGCCTCGTCGCGAAGAACGCCACCGCGACCACAAACGGTGGCGACGGCCTGTTCACGACAGCATCGCCGCCGGTGGTGGTCACCTCGCCGGCGACCGGAGTCGGTCCGACGACGGCAACGCTCGGCGGGACGGTGAACCCGAACGGCGAGCCCACGACGTGGTACGTCGAATACGGCACCTCGACGTCGTATGGCACGAAGACGGCGGTGACGGACGCCGGCTCGGGGACGACGCCGAAGGTCGTCTCCACGGGAGTCAGCGGCCTGACCGCCGGCAAGACCTACCACTTCCGCCTCGTCGCCACGAGCTCGAACGTCGCGATACAGGGTGCGGACGCGACGTTCGTCACCGCCTCGCCGCCGGGGGTCACGACGTCAGCCGCGAGCTCGATCGGCACGACGACCGCGAATCTGAACGGCAAGATCGACCCGAACGGCCGCTCGACGAACTACGTCTTCGAGTACGGGACGACGACGTCCTACGGGACGAAGACGCCTAGTGGGAGCGCCGGCTCAGGGAGCTCGGCGACGAGCGTGTCGGCCTCCGTGAGTGGGCTGAAGCCCGGCACCACCTATCACTTCCGCCTCGTCGCGACGAGCGATGCCGGCACGAGCAACGGCTCCGACCAGACGTTCACGACGAACACGGCCCCGACCGTGGTCACAGGTCAGCCGTCGGCGGTCGGCCCCGCATCGGCCACGCTCGGTGGCTCCGTCAATCCCAACGGACGCTCGACGACGTGGTTCGTCGAGTACGGGACGAGCACGTCGTACAGCTCGCGCACCTCGTCGCGAAGTGTCGGCTCGGGGACGGCGACCGTGGCCGTCGCGGTGAGCATTTCCAAGCTCAAGCCGGGCGTCACGTACCACTTCCGCCTCGTCGCGACGAACGCGCTCGGGACGACGCGCGGCGCCGACGCAACCTTTACGACGACGGGTGGCCCGTCCGCCGTTACCGGCCCCGTCACCTTCAGGACCCTGTCGCTCAGGTCGGCGCGCGTGAATGGCACCGTCAACGCTCGCGGGCTCACCACGCGCTGGTGGTTCGAGTACGGCCACACCCGCGACTACGGTCGCCGGACCGCGGCCTTCCAGATCATCAGCGCCATAGACACGCCCGTCGCTGTGATGCTCACCGGGCTCACGCCCGGCCTGCGCTGGCACTACCGGCTCGTCGCGCAGAGCTCCGCCGGCACGACCGCCGGGGCCGACGCCTCCTTCGCCACTCCCCCGCGCCCGCTCGATCCATTCGGCCGGCCCGTCCGCTGCACCATCGTCGGCACCCAGGCCGCTGACGTCATCCGCGGCACGAGCCACCGCGACGTGATCTGCGGACTCGGCGGCAACGACGTGATCCTCGGCGGCAAGGGCAACGACGTGATCTACGGCGGCCCCGGCGCCGACACGCTCAACGGCGGCCTCGGCAACGACACGCTCCGCGGCGGCCCGGGGAACGACACACTCCAGGCCCGCGAGGGGCGCCGCGACATCCTCGAAGGCGGACGCGGCAACGACCTCGCGTTCGCCGACCGGAACCTCGATCGGCTCGTCTCGATCGAACGCCGCCGCTAAAGGCGCCTCGACCTGCTCCACCGGCCGACTGTTCGTCTGGGTCATGAACGCCGCGCCGTAGGCAACGTCATCTAGCGCTCAGTTGCGCGGCGCCAGGCTTGGCCTTGCGAGTCCACGGTCGTACTCTGTCTCCGTGACACTCGTCGTCGGACGCGAGGTCGAAATCGCCGCGATCGAGGCCTACCTGGCCGGATCCGAGCTGGGTTTGACAGGGCTCGCGATCATCGGCGAGGCGGGGATCGGCAAGACAACGGTCTGGCAGGAAGCGGTTCGGCTCGCCCGCGATCGAGGCTCTCGGGTGCTCGCTGCCGGGTCGGCCGAGTCCGAAGCGAGACTCTCCTTCACCGGGCTCGCCGACCTTCTCACCTCGATCCCGGCCGATGCCATTGCGTCCCTTCCGACGCCGCAGGGAGCGGCGCTCGATGCTGCTCTCCTGCGGGTGGAGACGGCGAAGCCGCCGGAGAGACGCCTGCTCGGCACCGCGTTCGGCTCTCTGCTGCACACGCTGGCGGCCGAGGGCGAGGTTGTCGTCGCCATCGACGACGTCCAGTGGTTCGACGCGTCGTCGATGGCGGTGGTGGCGTTTGCACTTCGCCGGCCGCGCGAGTCACGCATTCGCCTCATGCTGTCGACGCGGACCCCGCCGAGTGCGGCGCTCGTATCGGTCGTTCCCGACGCGCGGCTGCTGCGACTCGAGCTCGGGCCGCTGACGGTCGCCGCGCTGCACCAGATCTTCTCGGTACGCCTGGGCCGTTCGTTCCCGCGGCCGACGCTCGTTCGCATCGCCGAGGCGTCGGCAGGGAATCCGTTCTATGCGCTCGAGATCGCTCGCCTGCTCAGCGGCGACCCCGGCATCTCCCCGCTCCCAGTGCCGGCAGACGTGCTCGCACTGATGCGCGCCCGGATCCGGGCGCTACCGGCCTCGACCCGCGATGCGCTGCTGCGCGCGGCGGCTACCTCGCGAGCCGATGTGGGGCTGATGGATCCAGCGCAGCTGGCCGCGGCCGAGGAGGCGGGCCTCGTCGACATCTCCTCCGACGGGCGCATCGCGTTCTCGCATCCCCTTTATGCATCCGCCGTGTATGCATCTGCCCCGCTTGCCCGACGACGAGCAGCGCACCGCGCCCTGGCCGAGACCGCGAGTGACTCGGAAGAGCGCGCCCGTCACGTCGCTCTTGCGGCCGACGGTCCCGACGAACGAGCCGCAGCCGTCGTCGACAGTGCTTCACGCCTTGCTCGTTCGCGCGGCGCTCCGGACGCGGCCGCTGAGCTGAACGAGCTTGCGCTGCAGCTGACGCCACCGGAAAGCCCCGCAGTTCAGGAACGACGTCTGCAACTGGCGACGAACCTGGAGCTCGCGGGTGACCTCGGGCGGGCGACAGCGTTGCTCGAGAATCTCTCTGAGACAGCGTCCGACTCGGACCTACGCGCGCGAGCGTTGCTCCAGCTCTCCGATCTCGTCTACCGGCGAGCCGGTGAGTCGCAGGCAAGCGTGGTTGCGCGTGAAGCGCTCGCCGCCGCCCGCGACCCGATTCTCAGGGCGCGCTGCCAGGCGTCGCTCGCCGTCTGGTCGGCGACGGTTGATGTCGTCTCGGCGGCTGCCGCCGCGCGGGACGCGGTCTCGGCACTGGAGGAGGCAGACGCCGACGCCGAGTTCCGCTCCTTTGCGCTTGCGAGCCTCGTGCGCGTCGATCTGTTCGCAGGCAACGGCTTCGATGCGGCCGCGGCGTACCAGGCGCTCGACCTGGAGCTCGCCGCCCCGCCTGCATCGGTTGACGATCGGGTCACGTTCAAGCTCGGCCAGTGGCTGAGGTACGTCGACGACTTCGACGGGGCGAGGCTGCGGCTCGCGGAAGCGGAGCAGGCAGCGGAGGATGAGGGAGACGAATCGTCGATGGTCAACATCCTCCTCAACCGCGTCGTGCTCGAGCTCTGGGCGGGTGGCTGGAGGAGCGCAGAGGAGGCCGCGCAGCGTCTGACGATCGTCGGCGACCAGCTCGGCGTCCCACATGTCGCCGCGGACTGGCAGGCGTACCTCGACGCCTACATCGGCCGGCTCGAGGCGGTACGAAGTGCCGCGCTGGCCGCCGATCGAAGCGCTCCGATCATCGAGATGCTCTACGTGCGCGCGCTCGGCGTGGTCGAGCTCGCGGCGGGACTGCACGAGGAGGCGAACGCGCACCTCCTGGAGGCGATCGCGCTGAGCGAGCATGTGGGCTTTCGGGAGCCGTCGATCTGGCGCATCGACGGCGACGCGATAGAGGCTGCCGTTGCCGTCGGCGACGTCGAGCGTTCGACACAGCTCCTCGCGCGGTTCGAGGAGCGGGCCATGCGATCGGGGATCTCCTGGGGTCTCGCCGTGAGCGCCCGCTCTCGCGCGCTCGTCATCGCGGCACGGGGCGAGCTCGACGAGGCGGCCTCGGCCCTGGACGAAGCACTCGTAGCCCACGAGCGCTGCCCAATGCCCCTCGAGCGCGCGCGAACGCTGCTCGCTCTCGGGCGCGTCCGGCGGCGCCTCAAGCAGAAGAAGCTCGCGCGCGCCGCGCTCGAGGCCGCACTGGCGACATTCGAGGAGCTGGGCGCCGAGCTGTGGGCAGCGCGGGCACGTGACGAGCTCCAGCGCGTGACGACGCGGAAGGCTCCCGAGACACTGACGGCGACAGAACGAGAGATCGCCGAGCTCGCCGCGGCTGGGTTGACCAACCAGGCGATCTCGGAGCGCGCGTTCGTGAGCCGAAAGACGGTCGAGGCGAATCTCGCCCGTGTCTACCGCAAGCTCGGCATCACGGCGAGGGCACAGCTCGCGCGGGCGCTCGACGAGCAGCCGGCGCACTCGAGTTCGTAGGGTTTTCCCGCCTTTCGCAGCGTTGTCGCCCGCTCTAGCGTCGACAGCATGAACGCGCTGCAGAGTGGGGGCCTCGTCGCCGAGTGCTTCTGGCCCGGCGTCACGGAGGCCGATGTCGAGGCTCTCGACGCTCGAGTCGCTGCCTCCGCCGGAGAGCTCAGGAGCACGGGACACGCGGTCGAGTACCTCGGCTCGATCCTGCTGCGGGAGGACGAGGTTGTCCTGTGCCAGTTCGAGGGAACGGCCGACGCCGTCCGGGAAGTCGCACGCCGGGCGGGGATCCCGTTCGAACGGCTGCTCGGGTCGGCCCGCTCACGCTGGCCGGTCCCGAGCGGCACGACAGTCCACGCAGCAACGAAACCGTGGTGTAGGTGACTGATCGACGAAATGATGAGGGCGATGACGCGCGCCGCAGACGTCAGCCGAGCTTGACGACCAACGCCGACTTCCGGCCATACGGGTCCTGCGCCACGATCCGCAGCGTGTGCTTGCCCTTCGCGCGCAGCTGAGCGGCCGGGACGCGGAGCCTGAACGGCAACGCGCCCGGCTGCAGCTGCAGCGCCTGCAGCGTCTTCGCCGGCTTCCCCTGCAGCCACATGCCGACCCGCGCCCCCTTCTGCGGGAACAGGAGCTTGGTGCCGTTCGCGGCGAGCAGGGTCACGTAAAGGTGCGCCTGCGTGTCGAGCGTGATCCGCCCGAAGACGGTGAGCCCGCCATCAGCAGTCTTCTCGACGCTGACGTGATTGACGAGCGCGACGCGCGGCTTCAGCGCGGTGGCGTAGCGCGGGTCGCCCCACTTGCCCGCGGCGAAGAGCGCGATCCGCCCGGCCGTGCGGGTGAGCAGGTGCAGCGTCCCGGCCGGATCGCGGTAGGTGCCGGCCATCTGCGCGGCCGGCAGCGCCGGGGTCGGAAGCTCGGCGAGCGGCTGCCAGACGCCCTTGAGCGGGAGGATGCCGGGCACCGTGTCGGCGGGAGCGTTCGGATACTGGACGTCGATCGGCCAGGGAAGCGGCGCCGTCAGCGCCGAAGCTGAGCCTCACCGACGTGCCCTTGAGCGAGAGGTGGCTCGTCGTGTCGACGAGGCCGACCGCAGCCTGGCTCGGGAGCGCGCCGGGCTGCCACGTCGCGACCGCGACGCTGCTGGCGGTCGTGACGGCGCCTGCCTGGCCCGGCAGTGCGATCGTCGTCTCGACGGCCGGTGCCGGGACCGGTGCGGCGACGATGATCGCCGTGGGCGCCGAGGTGCTCGAGCCGGCGCCGCCCTTGCCGATCGCGGTCACCGTCAACGAGATCACGAAGCCGATGTCACCCGGGCTCGTCGTGTAGCTGTCGCCGGCGGCATCCGGGATCGCGACGCAGGCCGTCCCGCCGGCCGCGCAACGGCGCCACTGGATAGGAGTACGAGGTCGGCGAGCCCGTCCACGTGCCGACCTGGGCCGCCAGCGTCTGCCCGACCTGGTTTCCGCCCTGGATCAAGGGCAGTGTCTTCGCCTTGGGCGCAGTGCCACCCGACGCTCCCGAGCTCGCGACGGCGAGGGTCGGCGCGGAGGCGGCCGACGCCGTTCCCGCCGGGGTGACGGCGCTGACGCGGACGGCGAGCGCGTGCCCGACGTCGGCGGCGGTCGGCGTGTACGACGCGCGCCGTCGCAGCCGTGATCGCGGCACAGGCGTGGCCGGCGGCGTCGCAGCGCTGCCATGCGTACGAGAACGCGACGGGCTTGCCGCCGCCCCACGTCCCCGGCAGTGCGGCGAGCACCTTGCCGGCCTGCGGGCCGCCGACGATCGTCGGGGCGCTCGACAGGGTGGGCGACCCGGCCAGGGTAGGTGGGGACGATGACGCTCGCAAGGCTCGAGCCGTTGAACCGGTCGCCGTCGACGCAACCGGTGATGCCGGGGATCTTCTGGCAGTTGCTCCACTGCCAGAACGACCAGCCGAGCCCGCCCCAGCTCGCGCCCGGCAGGATCGGAAGGGCCGCGGCCGTCCAGTGCGCGATCCACAACTTGTGCCCCGCGGCCGCGACGACGGGCGAGTCTCCGAGCTTCGTCTTCCAGAAGCTCGGCGAGACGTAGACGATCGGCTTGAGGCCGGTGCGGGCGACAACCTGGCCGAGCCACGTCTGCACCCAGAGCGAGAGCCTCGGCACCGAGAGACCGCCGTCATACTCGACGTCGAGCACGGGCAGGAGCTCTCCCTTGAGCGGAGTCGCGACCGAGAGGAAGTAGTCGGCCTGCGCCGTCGCGCTCGCAACGACAGCCGCGTCGGAGCCACCCGCTGGGCGGCCCATGTGGTACGCCCCGAAGCGCATTCCGAGCACGGTCGACCCCGACCGGTTGAGCGGGAACGTCAGGTCGGTGAACGTCGTCCCCTCGGTGGCCTTGGCGAAGACGAACGAGTTCCCCGTCCCGGCGACCGCGATCCAGTCGATCTGGCGCTGCCAGTTCGAGACGTCGATGCCCGTGAGGCCGCCGACCTTCGGCTGCGCCTGTGCGCCGCCGGCGCTCGCGAGCAGCGCAAGAGAGATCGCGAGCGCCGAAAGAACGGCGGCGGCGAGGCGCGTGCTCTGGCTCTGGACGGCGGAGACCATAGGCCCGAGCCAACCTAGCGATGCCGTGTTTGGATGCTGTTAGAACATCCTTAGGTCCGTCTTCCCCGCTCCCGGGACGCCGGTCAAGAGGAGCTTCATCGGGCCTGGCGCGGGGAGCCGCTACATGTTGCGGCGATACTCGCCGCCGACGGCATAGAGCGCCGCCGAGATCTCGCCGAGCGAGGCGACCTTGACGGTCTCGAGGAGCTCCTCGAAGACGTTGCCACGGGCGCGGGCGACATCCTGGAGGCGTGCGAGCGCGGCCGGCCGCTCAGCAGCGTGCCGCGCCGAGAAGGCCTGCACGGCGTCGACCTGGTCGCGCTTCTCGTCGTCGGTCGAGCGCATCAGCTCGACGATCGGGGCGGGGCCGGTGCTCTGCGGGCCGAGGAAGGTGTTGACGCCGATGATCGGGAGCGTGCCGTCGTGCTTGAGGGTCTCGTAGTGGAGGCTCTCGTCCTGGATCTTGCTGCGCTGGTACATCGTGTCCATCGCGCCGAAGACGCCGCCGCGCTCGGAGAGCCGGTCGAACTCGGCGTAGACGGCCTCCTCGACGAGATCGGTCAGCTCCTCGATCACGAACGAGCCCTGCCACGGGTTCTCGCACATGTTGAGCCCGAGCTCGCGGTTGATGATCAGCTGGATCGCGACCGCGCGCCGCACCGACTCCTCGGTCGGCGTCGTGATCGCCTCGTCGTAGGCGTTCGTGTGGAGGCTGTTGCAGTTGTCGAAGAGCGCGTAGAGCGCCTGGAGTGTCGTGCGGATGTCGTTGAAGTCGATCTCCTGCGCATGCAGGCTCCGGCCCGACGTCTGGATGTGGTACTTCAGCATCTGGCTGCGCGGGGCGGCGCCGTAGCGCTCCTTCATCGCCCGGGCCCAGATCCTCCGCGCCACGCGGCCGATCACGGCGTACTCGGGATCCATGCCGTTCGAGAAGAAGAAGCTCAGGTTCGGCGCGAAGTCGTCGATCGCCATACCGCGCGCGAGGTAGTACTCGACGATCGTGAAGCCGTTCGCGAGCGTGAACGCCAGCTGGCTGATCGGGTTCGCCCCGGCCTCGGCGATGTGGTAGCCGCTGATCGAGACGCTGTAGAAGTTGCGGACGCCCTTGTCGACGAAGGTCTGCTGGACGTCGCCCATCATCTTCATCGCGAACTCGGTCGAGAAGATGCACGTGTTCTGGGCCTGATCCTCCTTGAGGATGTCGGCCTGCACCGTTCCCCGCACCGTCGCGAGCGTCTCGGCCTTGATCCGCTCGTACGTCTCGGAATCGACGACCTGGTCGCCTGCAACGCCGAGCAGCCCGAGGCCGAGCCCGTCGCTCGTCTCAGGAAGCACGCCGCGGTAGGTGGGCCGGTCGGCCGGGAAGCGAACGCTCGACGGCGTCCCAGCCACCCGTCGCGCGCAGGTGCTTCTCGACCTGCTGGTCGATGGCGGCGTTCATGAAGAAGGCGAGGACGATCGGGGCCGGCCCGTTGATCGTCATCGAGACGGAGGTCGAGGGCGCGCAGAGGTCGAAGCCCGAGTAGAGCCGCTTGGCGTCGTCGACCGTCGCGATCGAGACGCCCGAGTTGCCGACCTTGCCCCAGATGTCCGGGCGCTCGGCCGGGTTCTCGCCGTAGAGCGTGACCGAGTCGAACGCCGTCGAGAGCCGCACTGACGACTGGCCGGCGGCGAGGTAGTGGAAGCGTCGATTCGTCCGCTCGGGCATGCCCTCGCCCGCGAACATGCGGATCGGATCCTCACCCTCGCGCCGGTAGGGGAAGACCCCAGCCGTGTAGGGATAGGCCCCGGGGAGGTTCTCGCTCATCAGGAAGCGGAGCAGGTCGCCCCAGCCCGAGAGCCGCGGCGCCGAGACCTTCGGCACCTGCAGCCCGCTGAGGGTGCCGCGGTAGTTCTCACCGGTGACCGCGCGTCCCCGAACGTCGTAGCTGTAGGTCTCTGCGGTGACGCTGTCGCGGCGCTTCGGCCAGGCCCGCAGCAGCGCGAGCGGCTCGCCGGCGAGGGCGTCGAGCGCGTCGTTGTACCGCGAGCGCAGGGGTTGAGCACGGTCGAGCAGAGGCTCGGCCGCTGTCGCAGCGGACGGATCGAGCGGAGCCGGAAGCTCCTCGTCGCCGAGCGCACGGAGCGACTCGTAGAGATGCTGGGCCAGATCTGCCTGGGCCGCCAGCGCCTCGACGCCCGTCCCGATGCCGCGTCCCTCGGCGGCGATCTCGGCCAGGTAGCCGGTGCGCGCGACCGGGATCATCGCGGCGGTCTTGGACTCGCGAACGTCGAGGTCGGTCGGCGCCTCCCATGCCGAGGCGTCGTCGCCGGCCCGCTCGGCCAGCTGCGCGCAGAGCGCCAGGAAGACGCGGTTCACACCCGGGTCGCCGAACTGGCTGGCCACCGTCGAGAACACCGGAATCTCGTCGTCGGTGGCGCCGAACGCGACGCGGTTCCGCTTCCACTGCTTGCGCACGTCCCGCAGCGCATCGTCGGCGCCTCGCTTGTCGGCCTTGTTGACGACGATCACCGATGCGAGGTCGAGCATGTCGATCTTCTCCAGCTGGCTCGCCGCGCCGTACTCGCTCGTCATCACGTAGACAGGGATGTCGGCGAGGTCGACGATCTCGGAGTCGCCCTGCCCGATCCCGGCCGTCTCGACGAGGACGAGCCCGAAGCCCTGCGTGCGCAGGAACGAGACGGCCGAGGCGAGCATGGCGTTCGTGGCCAGGTTCTGGCGGCGTGTCGCGATCGAGCGCATGAAGACGCGCTCGCTGCGGAGGCTGTTCATCCGGATGCGGTCGCCAAGCAGGGCGCCCCCGGTGCGGCGGCGGGTCGGATCGACCGCGACCACGGCAACGCGAAGCTCAGGGAAATGATCGAGGAAGCGGGCCAGGATCTCGTCCGTGACGGTGCTCTTGCCGGCACCGCCGGTGCCGGTGATCCCGATCACGGGGACGCCTTCGCCCACGCGGCTCCACTCGGCCTCGCGAAGCGTGAGGTCTCCGGGTGCGATCACCCCGTCCTCGAGCGCCGACAGCATCCGGGCCACGGCGAGGTCGTCGCCGGGCTCGGCCAGGTCGGGCACGAGGGTCTCCTGCTGCGCCGCCTGGGCGCGCTCGACGAGGTCGTCGATCATCCCGGTGAGGCCGAGCCTGAGCCCGTCATCCGGCGAGTAGACGCGCTCGACGCCGTACGCCTCGAGCTCGGCCGCCTCGGCCGCAGTGATCGTCCCGCCGCCGCCGCCGAAGACGCGGATGTGGCCGGCGCCCGCCTCGCGCAGCATGTCGACGGCGTACTGGAAGTACTCGACGTGGCCGCCCTGGTAGGAGCTGAGCGCGATCGCGTCGGCGTCCTCCTGGATCGCCGCCCGCACGACGTCGGCGACGCTGCGGTTGTGGCCGAGGTGGATCACCTCGACGCCCGCCGCCTGGATCAGCCGGCGCATGACGTTGATCGCGGCGTCGTGCCCGTCGAAGAGTGAGGCTGCTGTGACGATCCTCAGGGGCGCGGTCGCTGTTGCGTCGTCGCCGTTTTCCTCGGTTCGTGCGTCCGTCACAGAGCTCGTGATGGCGCTCATGTCCCTACCCTAGACCCGCGGCGGTCGCGGCGCGGGTCTCCTTCAACATCTCGCGCGCGATCACGAGCCGCTGGACCTCCTGCGTGCCCTCGTAGATCTGGGTGATCTTCGCGTCGCGCATGAACCGCTCGACGGGGTACTCCTTCACGTAGCCGTAGCCGCCGAGCACCTGCACCGCGTCGATCGTGACCTCCATCGCCACGTCGCCGCAGTAGAGCTTGGCCATCGCCGAGGCCTTCGTCAGCTCGGCGTCGTCGGCGCCCTTCGTCGCACATGCGGCCGAACCGGTAGAGCAGGCCGCGGGCCGCCTCGGTCTTCGTCTCCATGTCGGCGAGCTTCCCCGCGATCAGCTGGTGCTGCGCGATCGGGCGGCCCATCGTCTCCCGCGAGCGTGCGTACTCGACCGCGTAGTCGGTTGCGCCCTGCGCGATCCCGAGCGCCTGTGCCGCGACTCCCGGGGCGCGAGCGGTCGAGGATCCTCATCGCGAGGCGGAAGCCGGTGCCCTCGTCGCCGAGCAGGTTGCCCGCCGGAACGACGCAGTCGTCGAAGAGGAGCTCGCCGGTGGTGGAGCCGCAGATTCCCATCTTCTCCTCGAGGCGCGAGACCGAGAACCCGGGCGCGTCGGACTCGACGATGAAGGCCGAGATGCCGTCGTGCCCGGCATCCGGATCCGTCTTCGCGAAGACCGTGTACATCCCCGCCACGCCGGCGTTGGTGATGAACCGCTTCGAGCCGTTGAGGATGTAGCGGTCGCCGTCGCGGCGCGCCGTCGTCGCCATCGACGCCGAGTCCGATCCGGAACCGGCCTCGGTCAGCGCGTATGCCGCCAGCACCTCGCCCGAGGCGAGACGCGGCAGCCACTCCGCACGCTGCTCTTCCGAGCCGGCGAGCTTGATGCCGAGCGACCCGAGCTCCTGCACGGCGAGAATCAGGCCCGAGGTGGCGCAGACCTTCGAGACCTCCTCGATCGCGACGAGCGCGACGAGCGTTCCTGTGCCGGTGCCGCCGAACTCCTCCGGATAGAGGAGCCCGAAGAAGCCGTGCTCGCGGAACAGCTCGACGACGTCCCAGGGAAACTCGTGCGACGCATCGATCTCCGCCGCGCGAGGGGCGATGCGATCGAGCGTCACGGCACGCACGAGATCGCGGATCTCGCGCTGCTCGGGCGTCAACGGCTCCCAGCTCATGGCCGCGGCGCCGTCTGGAGGGGCAGGTACCTTGTCAAAATCATCGTAGTCCCTATAATTGCAATACCTACTACCTTGTGTCAAGCTCCAGCGACGAACAGTCCCGTGACGACGACGCCGACCCCCACCGATCCGATCGCCGAGGCGCGCCGCCAATGGCTCGCGCACTGGGGCACGGAGCCGACGGCATCGATGACGGCCGTGACGTCGATCATGCGGACGCAGCAGATCCTCCTGACGCGGCTCAACCTCGTCCTCGAGCCCGCACGGGCTGACCTTTCCCCGCTACGAGGCGCTGATGATCCTCTACCTGAGCCGGCAGGGAGCGCTGCCGCTCGGCAAGATCGGGAAGCGGCTGCAGGTGCACCCGACGAGCGTCACGAGCCTGATCGACGGGCTCGAGAAGCAGGGCTACGTCATCCGCGAGCCCCACGACACCGACCGGCGCACGATCCTGGCAGCGATCACCGCGAAGGGGCGCGAGGTTGCCGCGGCTGCGACCGCCGACCTCAACGAGACTCGCTTCGCGACTGCTCCGCTGACCGACGACGATCTCGAGGCTCTCAGCGACACGCTGCGTCCGCTGCGCGCGGACGAGGACGGGTTCTAGCGCTTAGCGCGCGGACTCGGTCAGGTCCTCGAGCCCGGCAGCCGCGAGGCGACCGTCTCGCGCCTCGAACGCACTCGTCCTCTCCGATCCGCGACGGCCGGATGTTTCCGAGCAGCACCCATGCCAGCAGCGCCGCGAGAACCGCGATGGCTGCGGTCGCGAGCGCCGTCGCACGGTACGCGCTCAGATCCGGTTCGCCGTTGTCACCGAAGGCCCGGAGGAAGGTGATCGCGAGGCCGCTGCCGAGAGCGCTTCCGATCAAGCGCGCCACCTGATAGAGGCCGAGCGCGCTGCTCGTCTCGTCCGGGGAGGCCGACCGGACGATCAGCCCCGGCATCGCGGCGAACGTGAACCCGAGCGCCACACCGAGGATGCCCATCGTCACGAATGCCTGCCAGAGCTGGCTCGATGTCGCGGCGAAGAAGAGCATCGCCACCGCGAGGAGACACCCTCCGAGCGGGATGATCCGGCGGATGCCGATGCGCTCCTCGAGCGTCGGCAGGAACCGGCTCGTGCCGCTGCTGAAGACCGAGAGCGGAACGATCGTGAGCCCGGTCACGAAGATGGTCGCGCCGAAGCCGAACGTCGGGTTCAGCACGAGCTGCGAGATCGTGACGAGCGCGAGATACATCACGACGGAGATCAGGAGCCCTGTGACGTTGGCCGTGAGCACCGGCCGGTGCTTCATCAGCCGCAGGTCGACGAGGGGATGCTCGACCCGCAGCTCGTAGACCGCCCAGACGGCCAGGGTGAGCAGACCGACGCAGATCGAGGCCACGATCCAGGGGTCGGCCCAACCGAAGTCGGGGGCCTTGTCGAGCGCGATCAGGAGCACGACGAGGCCGAAGCCGATCAGTGTCGCGCCCGGGAGGTCGAGAGGCAGCTTTGCGGGCGGGTTCGTCGGATCCGGGAGAGCCCAGAGCGCGAGCAACAGCGCCACGAAGCTGACGGCGGCCCCGAACCAGTAGGCAGCAGAGACGCCGCCGTGATCGGCGATCAGCCCGGAGAGCGGATACCCGAGCCCGACGCCGGCGGCGCCCATCACGGAGAGCGTCGCGATCGCCCGCCGGGCCTCGGCTGCGGGGAGATGGTCGCGGGCGGTGGCCATCGTCAGCGGCAGCATCGCGTAGCCGAGGCCCTGCAGCCCGCGGCCGACGATCAGGATCGCGAGCGACGGAGCGAGCGCCGCCATCGCGCCACCGACGACGACGACGGCGAGGCCGCCGACGATCATGCGCTTCCGGAGCCGACCGTCGCCGAGCTTGCTGACGAGGGGCGACGTCACCGCGGCGACCACGAGCGTGGCGGTGAGCGCCCACTGGGCCGCGCTGATGCTGACGTTCAGCTGCTCCGCAAGCGACGGGATCAGCGGAGCTCCCATGCTCGAGACGATCGCGACGACGGCGCCGACGAAGAGGAGAACGGGAAGGAAGGCCCGCTGCCGGAGATCCGCCATACCGAAACTCTACAGGTTACCTGCCTAGTTCGACAGGAACACTGTCTATTTCGGGATACACTCCGCGTGTGTCCGATCCCGTCTCCGATCCCGAGATCTCCGAGCTGGCGAGCCGGCTCCGCGCCGTCGTGTCCCAGCTCGTGCGCCGGTATCGCCGCGACCGCACGCTGCCGGTGCCGCAGGTGACCGCCCTCGGGTGGATAGAGCGGCAGGGCACGATGACGACCAGCCGGCTCGCTGCGCTCGAGCACGTGCGGCCACAGTCAATGGCCCACACCGTTGCTCAGCTCGAGTCAGCCGGGCTCGTCGAACGGCACCCGGATCCCGCCGACGGACGCAAGGCGCTGATCGACCTCACGCCCGCCGGCGCTGAGGCTATGGAGACCCTCCGCCGCGCGGGCGAGTCGTGGGTCGCCGAGGTGCTTGCGGCGGATTTCACCGCAGCCGAGCGGGCGGAGTTGGCGCGCGGTGTGGAGCTGCTCGGGCGTCTCGTCTCGGACTGACGATTCAGTCGATCGAAACAGCCCGGTAGGCCTCCCCCGCGAACTCGACCGTGGCATGGCCTGGGAACGGGAAGTGGAATCCCTGCACCGGCAGCTGCTCGCGGGCCAGCCAGTCGAGCGTACGGCGGCGTGTCACTTCAGCCGCGACCGGATCCTGGTCGTAGGCGAGATGCCAGCCGGGATGCTCGAGCGAGAGCGCCGGGTGGTTGGAGACGTCCTGGATCAGGAAGACGCGCTCGCCGCTCGACTCGACGAGATACGAGGTGTGCCCGATCGAGTGGCCCGGCGTCCCGACCGCGGTGACGCCGGGGACGACCTCCTCGTCCCAGGCGTGGGTGCTCACGCGCTCTCCGAGTGGGTCGAAGACCTGCCGGTTGTGTGCGAACAGAGACTGCATCCGGCCGGGAGCCGCGCGGGCGCGCTCGTCGTCGTCCATCCAGAAGCTCCACTCGCTCGCGGGCACGGTGATCTCGGCGCGCGGGAACGCTGCGCTGCCGTCCGGTGCGACGAGGCCGCTGACGTGGTCGCCGTGGAAGTGGGAGATGATCACCAGGTCGACGTCGCTCGGGCCGATGCCGATCACGGCGAGGTTGCGCATCAGGAAGCCGGCGGTCGCGCCTGGCTCCTCGGCGGAGTCGGCACCCACGCCCGTGTCGACGAGCACTGTCTTGCCGGCGGTTCGGATCACGGTTGGGTTGAAGGGCGTGTTTCCGTGGCCTTCCGGAATGCCGTGTGCACGGTAGGCCGCGCGCACCTCGTCGATCGGCGCGTTGAGGACGAACCCCTCGGCGACTGGTGCCGTGCGTTCGCCGTCCGCGACCACGATGATCTCGATCGCACCGACCATGTAGGCATGTGACTTGCCCGCGTCGGTGCCGCTCATCGACCCTCCGTCCCATTGGTGACGCGCTGCAGCCATTCCCCGACGATCGGCGCGGCAGTGTCGAGACCGCGTCGTCAGGCTGTGGTCGCCCTGCACCACGGCGACCTGCCGATGCGGCCCCGGCGGTGGGATCCCGAACTGGTCGTGATCGCCCTGGACGACCAACACCTCCGCCCCGACGATCTCGAGCTCGGGCAGACGGCTCGGCCTCGGCTCCGGTCGCTCGCCCTGCGGTGGCTGGAGCGGGAACGCGAGGCAGAGGACGCCGGCCGCGCCCGTCAGGTGGGCCGTCCGGCAGGCGACACGTGCTCCTGACGATCGCCCTCCGACGACGAGGGGGAGCTCGTAGAACCAGCGGCCACGGAGTGCCTCGACGATCTCCAACCAAGCCGTATCGAGGTGGGCCGCCGGCGGGGGCGAGCGGCGGCCGGCAACACGATACGGCTGCTCGACGAGGGCGACGCCGAGCCCGACGGAAACCGCCACCTCCTTCGCAGCGACGAGATCCTTGGCGCCGACGCCGCCACCCGCGCCGTGGCCGAGAACGAGGACGCCGCGCGACGCGTCAGCGTCATACAGGTGCGCCTGCGCCGGGCCGTGCAGCGTGTCGAGCACGAGGGTTGTCACGCCTTCATCCTCGCAGAGGAGCGCCGAGGCGAGGCCTACCTCCGTTCGAGGACTCGCCGCGAGGGACCGACCCCCCGGCCGCCCGGCCCCCGCTGCATCGACCAGCTGGCCGAGCGGGACAGTGCCGCTAGTGGCCGTCGCCGTCCCAGTCGCTGGATCACGTCCTCGATCGCATCGGACACCGTGTGGCCGACCTTGCTCGAGCAACCGCCCCGCCAAGGCCGGCGCGAAGACGCCGTCCGCGCGTAGAGGCTTGATGGGCGTCTCGCCGGCCGCGGCCGGCGGGACGCCCGTCGGCGATACTGCGATCCGTGACCGAGCACGCGACTGAAGCGTTCACCGTTCGGCCGCTGACGCCGGAGACCTGGGACGCGTTCGCTGACCTCGCCGAACGCCATAACGGCGTCTGGGGCGGCTGCTGGTGCACCTGGTTCCACACGATGAACGCCGAGAAGGAGCGCACCTACGAGGGTAACCGGGCGCTCAAGGAGCGACTCGTTCGTGAGGGTCGCGCTCACGCGGCGCTGGTCTTCGACGGCGACGTCGCCGTCGGGTGGTGCCAGTTCGGCGCGCCGGAGGAGCTGCCGAACATCAACCACCGCAAGCAGTACGAGGCGGAGCTCGACAGCCTCCCCGACTACCGCGTGACGTGCTTCTTCGTCGACAAGCGGTACCGGCACCGCGGTGTCTCGGCCCTCGCGCTCCAGGGCGCGCTGGACCTGATCGCGCAGGCAGGCGGCGGCGTGGTCGAGGCCTACCCCCAGGACACGGGCGGCAAGAAGATCACGGCATCGTTCCTCTACAGCGTCACTCGCAGCCTCTTCGAGCAGGCCGGATTCAGCTACGTGCGTCCGAAGGGGAAGAACCACACCGTGATGCGGACGACGGTCGCCTCGGCCCGGTAACGTGACGATCTACCATCCTGTGCAACGGCTCAGGTTGTCACTTCACCGGGCGATACGAAACCGCCGCAGGGTCGATCACGGACCTGGCGCCTGTCTTCCAGTCGACGACGACGCCGGCCTCGGTGACGTCGACGACAGTGCCGATGTCACCGGGCGCGACACCTGATACCGGGCCTGCCGCCCGCTCTATTTCGATGAGCGTTCCGGGCATGACCCCGGCGCGTAGTCGAACCGCGAGAATCCGTGCCCCAGCCGTGTCCATGAAGCCTTCCTGGTCCAGTTGATATCGCAGCAACCACGGTAGGTACGGGCGGCGGTAGCCGATAGGACACGATCGGGTCAATCGAAACCAGATGTTGTAGGCTCGCACCGCGGCGTCTCAACTCCCCTCCAGTTGGCGGGAGCGATGGCCAAGAAGAAGCGAAAGAAGAAGCGCCGGAACAACGAGGACGCCCTTGAGGCGACGATCGCCGCTCAGGAGGTTGCAACCGGCATCAGCGCCGCTGCACTCGCGACCTTCGCCCGCGACCTCTCCGCGTTTGGATCGCGCGCCGGAGAAACCGACGAGAAGGTCAACCCGATAGCCCGAGGGAGAGATGTCCGTTCCGGCGGGGCCGGGTCGCTCGCGAAGCAAGCGACCCGTCGCGACGGTGTTCGGCTCGCCGATGAGGAGCACGGACAATCCCGCGGCCAAGCGTCTGCGGCTAGTTGCTTGTGTAAACCTGCCCGCAGGGCAGAGGCGGAAGGCCGTAGTGGCGCGCGTTGTCCTCGATCACGTAGTAGCCCTGGAGCAGGCAGCCGACGTCGCGCGACTGCTGGTCGGCGATCCTCGAGCGGAACTCGTTCGTGCTCTGCCAGATCTCGTTCGTCTCGTTGAGCAGCGCGATCGAGGCACGCGTGCGGGCGGCGATCGCTCCGCTCGGGTCCCAGCTCTTCCACGACCGCAGTAGCCCGACTCCGATCGAGGGGTCGGATCCGGTGGGTACGCCGATCCCGGAGAAGTAGAAGTTCCAGAGGAAGTTCGAGTACTTCGAGGGGTCGTCGGTACCGACCGTGGCGACACCTGTCCAGGGCTTGCCGTTGACCCGGTAGTCGAAGAGGATCATCCCGGACGACGTGAACGACGGCAGGGGTGCGTCGACGAGGACACGGCGTACGACGATATTCCGTGCCGAGCTGATGCGTGGCATGATCTGGACCAGCGCCTGGACGGCGCTCAGATACGGTCCGATGATCAGGTTCGACGACGTCGGGCCAGGCGCCGCGAGCGGGACGTTGAGCGAGTAGCCGAACAGGAATGAGCCTTTGCTCAGGTTGTATCCGGTGACTGCGCCGCCCGAGCTCTGGAGGTTCCAGTTGCCGGTCGGGACGAGCGCGGTCGCGCCCCCGTCGGGTGCACGGTAGGGACGAAGGGCGATCGATTGCTGAGGCGCCGCCTTCGGTGCCCGCAGCGACACGCCGCCGCGTGCTCCGAGGCCGATCTGCCGGAGCGTCTCGAGGCCGACGGGCGTCCCCGTCGACGACGTGCTCGACGTGATCACGAGCTGCGCGCCGGTCCGCTCGACCACGAATGTGTCGCCACGCGTCCCATTGACGACCTGCCCGACGCGATGGCGGCTGTCGCCCTGACGGATCACGACGCGGCCACCGAGTGCCTTGAACAGCGAGTCGCCTACCTGGACGGGCGTGGCGGTCGTCTGGAGCCGGCTGAAGCTCATCGACGTGCTGCCTTTGCGCAGCACGTAGACGCCCTTGCGGAACTGGAGCGTGAACCCCTGCGGGAGCTGGATCGTGAGGCCCGTCGGCGCGTGGCGGAGCGTGATGATCGTGAACGCCGCAGTCTGGTTCGACTGGCCGGCTGCTCCCGCGACCCCGCACACCGCAAGCGCAGCGACGACGGGGACGACAATCCGAGAGCACTTCATCTCGCCGCCGACAAGGCCCCGGGGGGCCGAAGAGCAGAACAGCGACCGAAGCTGAGGCCACAACGGACGCACGAAGCCAAGACCCCATCAATCTCCCCTCAGACTCTGGACCGCCGATCTAGCGCGCAAGTATAGGGCGCTCACCTGCGCATCGCCACGCCGGCCCGGCATTCAAGGAATGACACTCCGTTCGCCGTTCGGAACAGGGCCGTTGCGAAGCCGACGCGCGGACTCGAACCGCGGACCCCTTCATTACGAGTGAAGTGCTCTACCAGCTGAGCTACGTCGGCGCGGGTTGGATACTAGCCTGCGTGCGGGCGATCGTCCTGATGAATTCGGGTCTGCCCAGAGAGATAGAGCCATTCATCGTACGACAGAATAAAACAGGCAATAATCCGCATAATCCTGCTATAACCCGCAATGATGCTCACGGTTGAACGCAGGCAAGAGATCCTGACGCGGCTCGACCGCGACGGCAGGATCGTCGCCTCGGAGCTGGTAGCGAGCCTCGGCGTGTCAGACGACACGGTGCGGCGGGACCTGCGCGATCTTGCCGACCAAGGGCTTCTTCACCGCGTCCACGGCGGCGCGCTGCCCCCTACACCGTCGGCCGGCTCGTTCGCGCAGCGGCTCGACGCCGGCCGTGAGGAAAAGGTCGCGCTCGCCGATGCTGCGCTGCCCCTGCTCGACGGCGCACGCGTAATCGTGCTCGACGGCGGAACGACGGTGCTCGAGCTGGCCCGTCGCCTTCCGCCCACCTACGACGGCACCGTCGTGACCAACGCGCCACCGGTCGCGTCTGCACTGGCAACTCACCCGAACGCCGAGGTGATTCTCGTGGGCGGAAGACTGCTCAAGGAATCGCAGGTCACGGTCGGAGCGGCAGCCGTCGAGGCGCTCCACACCGTGCGCGCCGATGTCTGCGTGCTCGGCATCTGCTCCTTTCACCCCGACATCGGAGTCACGACCGTGGACAGCGAGGAAGCGCACGTCAAGCGCGCGATGGTCGCCTGCTCCGGGACGGTGATCGCGCTCGCCACGGACGACAAGCTGCGCACCGCGAGCGCCTGGGTCGTCGCACAACTCAACGATGTCGACCACCTCGTGACCGACGGCGACCTCGAGCTGACGCTCCCCTATTCGACCGCCGGCATCAACGTGGTGACCGTGTGACACCACGCAAGGCCACGTTCCTCATCTTCGGAATCAACGGCATGATGATCGGAACCTGGGTCGCGCATATCCCCTGGCTTCAGGATCAGCTCGGCATCTCCAAGACAACACTGGGGCTCTGCCTGCTCTGCATGGCCGCGGGCTCACTCGTCTCGATGCCCCTGACCGGCCACATCGTCGACAGCCGCCCGAGCGCATCGGTGACCCGCGCCGCCACGTTGATCTTCTGCCTGATGCTGCCGCTGCCGCTGCTGGCCACGAGCGCCTGGATGCTCGGTGCGATCCTGTTCGTCTTCGGGGCGAGCAACGGCGCGATGGACGTCGCGATGAACGCGCACGGTGTCGCCGTCGAGCGCCGGCTGCGAAAGCCGATCCTGTCGTCGCTTCACGGCGGCTGGAGCCTCGGCGGCTTCGCCGGCGCAGGGCTGGTCGCAGTCACTGCCGCTGCGGGAGTCGACCCACGAAAGGAGAGCCTCGTCGTCGGCGTCGCGCTCTGGATCGTCGCTCTCTGGATCGCGAGGCAGTTGGGGACCGCGTCGGCCCAGTCGGAGGAAGGATCTGGGTTTGCACTGCCTTCGCGCGCCGTGTTGCTGATCGGCGCCCTGTGCTTCCTGGCGATGATGACCGAAGGCGGAATCGCCGACTGGAGCGGCATCTATCTCCGCCACGACACGAGCGCGAGCGCCGCGGTGGCCGCGCTCGCGTTCACCGGCTTCTCGCTCGGGATGGCGGTCGCGCGCCTTGGTGGCGATGCGCTCAATGAGCGCCTGGGGACCGGGAGACTGCTGCGCAGCGGGATGGCACTGCTGGCACTCACGCTCGGTTGCGTGGTGCTGATCGGTGAAGCAGTGCCTGCTGTCATCGGCTTTGCGCTCTGCGGCCTCGGGATCGCGAATGCCGTACCGCTGTTGTTCAGCGCCGCCGGCAGGCTCCAGCCACCAGGCCCATCTCTTGCGGCAGCGTTCACCCTCGGCTACACGGGCTTCATCGTCGGGCCGCCCGCGATCGGCATCGCCTCGGACCGTTTCGGACTATCCCACACACTCTGGCTGCTCGTGGTCGCGGCGCTCACGGTCGCAGTCCTCGGCGGCCGCGCTGTCGGCGAGCCGGCCTCCAAGGATGACTCCCTTCACCCGACGAAGGCCGTCGCCGCGACCCAGCCCGACTAGCACTCGCTCGGAAGGGCGATTGAGCCCGGCGTTCCGACAGACCCTCTGGGGCTAGGCTCGAACCATGCCGGTCGGGTATCTCGTGACCACGGGGCTGATGGCGATCCTGGTCGGTTTCGCCATTGCGCCCCGGCGGCGGCGCCGGCCGAGCCGGTCGAACGTGAGCTTCTGGCTCGGGTTCCTGGTCAACGAGCTGCCGTTCATCGCCTTCTACTGGCTCGTCGCCTCGACCGCGCTCGCCATCGGCCAGGGTGACATCGATACGCCTGTCGGCTGGAGCGCATTCGGACTCGCGATCGTCGCGAGTGCGGGGCTCGTGGTCATCGTCCGGCGGGCGTTGCAGACACGGCCGATCCTCGACGAGGCTCTGGACCAGGGCCTCGGGTCGGCATGGCAGGTCCGGCTCGACCCCGCGACGGCCCGTCGCGTGCGGCAGCGCCTTCCCTTGGCCCAGATCCTTTTCGCGCCGTTCGTCTTCCGGCGTCGCGATGTCGAACGCGTGGCGAACGTCAGCTACGGAGACGCCGGGAGGCGAAACCTGCTCGACGTCTATCGGCACCGGTCCCATCCGTCGGGCGGCCCCGTGCTCGTCCACCTGCACGGGGGAGCGTTCCGCGGTGGCAAGAAGAACCGGCAGGCGCGTCCCCTCCTCTACCGGCTCGCGAGCCAGGGCTGGGTGTGCATCAGCGCGAACTACCGGATCGGGCCGACCGCGCGGTTCCCCGATTACCTCGTCGACGCCAAGAAGGTCGTCGCCTGGGTGCGCAAGCACGGCCCCGAGTACGGCGCCGACCCGACGCTGGTGTTCCTGGCGGGGAGCTCCGCCGGCGCGCACCTGGCGGCGACGGCTGCGCTGACGCCGAACGATCCCGCCTTCCAGCCCGGGTTCGAGGAAGAGGACACATCCGTCACCGCCGCGATCTGCCTCGGCGGCTACTTCGGCAGCGTCGTAAGCGACGACGCGCTGCCCTCATCACCACTGGACTACATCCGAGAGAAGGCGCCGCCCTTCTTCGTCGCGCACGGAGACCTCGACACGTTGGTGCCGGTGAGCGACGCACGAGCCTTCGTCGAGCGCCTGCGGGGATTGCGGGAAACACCGTCGTGTACGCGGAGTTGCGCGGCGCTCAGCACTCGTTCGACCTCTTTCATTCGATCCGCTTCGAGGCCGTCGTCGACGCGATCGAGGCCTTCGCCGCCTGGGTGAGGTCGCAGGCTCGCGTTACGGCCGCTTGACCCGGTAGTCGATGAACGTCGCGTAGGCCGACTGCCGCACGCCGAGGTGCTCGAGCTCGAGCGACTCGGTGAAGCCGTCGAAGAGCCGCTTCCCGGCGCCGAGGACGACCGGGGCGACGATGATCGTGAGCTCGTCGACGAGCCCTGCCTCGAGCGCCTGGCGGATGACGTCGGCGCCGCCCATGATGCTGACGTCCTTGTCGCCCGACGCTGCCACGGCCCGCTCGACCGCCTCCTCGACGCCCGCCACGAACGTGAAGCCTCCCTCCGCAGGCTCCTCCTCCGGCCGGTGCGTGACGATGAAGAACGGCAGACCCCACGGGTTCTCGTCGCCCCAGTGGCCGGCAGCCTCGTAGGTCCCGCGGCCGCCGACGACGGCGCCGTTCCCGCTCATCTTCTCGGCCAGCCAGGCCGCGTCCTCGGCGGTGGCCTCGCCTCTCGGCTCGGCGTCGTACGTCCACGGGCCGCCGAACACCCAGTAGTGCAGCCGCTCGCCGCCCTCACCGAGACCCTTGCCGGGGCCGTCGTTCGGGCCTGTGATGTACCCGTCGACCGATGTCGTGATCGACGCGAGAACCTTTGTCATGAGATGCACCTTTCGCTCGAGGAGTGTCGAGGGGGAAGACCGCGACGCGAGATCGATACTCATCGGGCGACGACCGATGAGTTCGAAGCTCGGCGGCCGTCTCTGCGTGTGAGATCCTGGAATGACCACGTCAGGGAGGTTGGCTCAGATGCCACAGGTCGTCGTACTTGTCGGAACGCGCAAGGGTTGCTTCGTGCTGGAGAGCGACGCCGAGCGCAAGGACTGGAACATCCGTGGGCCGTACTGCGACGGCTGGCCCATCTACAACGCGGTGCTCGACCCCGCGTCGGGCGCGATCTACGCCGCTGCCGCCAGCGAATGGCACGGCGCCACGGTGTGGCGCAGCACCGACCTCGGCGAGACGTGGGCGCAGTCGAGCGAGGGCCTCGAGCACGCGGACCCCGACGTCAAGCTCTCCAAGATCACCGGCCTCACCGCTGCTCACGGGCGGCTCCTCGCCGGCACCGAGGCGGCGGGCATCTTCGAGAGCAAGGACGGCGCCGCCACCTGGTCACTCGTCAGCACACTCGACGGGCAGCCTGGCAGCAACGACTGGAACGATCCCGCCAAGCAGCCTCCCGGCCACCTCGGGCTCGCCGCGATCCTCCCCCACCCCGACGAGGCGTCACGCTTCTGGGCCGTGATCCAGGGCTACGGGATCTTCGAGACGACCGACGACGGCAGCACCTGGACCCCGCGTAACCGCGGGCTTCGGGCAGACTGGCCGCTCGACGATCCAGAGGTTGGCTACTGCGTGCACAAGCTCGTGATGTCGCCCGTCGACAACGATCGCCTGTACCAGCAGAACCACGTCGGGATGCATCGCAGCGACGACGGCGGCCAGTCCTGGAACGAGATCACCGAGGGGCTGCCCACGGAATTCGGGTTCGCCGCGGCCGCACATCCGCACGACCGCGAGAGCTTCTACGTGATCCCGCTCGATCCCGGCCACGGGCGCTGCATGCCCGACGGTCACGCCGCGGTGTGGCGGACGAGCGACGCCGGCTCGTCCTGGCGCAAGCTGGACAGCGGCCTGCCGGAACGCGACGCGTTCCTCGGCGTGCTGCGCGAGGGCATGGCGATCGACTCGCTCGACGTTCCCGGCCTCTACTTCGGCACGAGCACGGGGCAGGTCTTCGCGAGCAACGACGAGGGCGAGAACTGGAGCGAGATCGCGGGCTACCTGCCCGGCATCTCCTCCGTCGACGTCGCGGTGATCGGATAGCAATGGCCGACGTGCACCTGCCGGCGACGCTGCCGCCGCTGTTCGTCGACCTACCCCGACGGCTCGACGTGGAGGCGACGAGCGTCAACGACGCGATCGCACGGCTCGACGAGCAGTGGCCCGGCATGCGCGACCGGCTCTGCGAGCCCGGGCCACGGCTGCGCCCGCACATCAACGTCTACGTCGACCGCGAGCGGGCCGGGCTGGAGACACCGCTCGAGCCCGACTCGCGGGTCGACGTGCTCGCGGCGATCAGCGGCGGCTAGATCGAGGCGGTCGGCGTCGGCTCGAGGGTCGCGTCTTCGACGGCGACGGGCGGAGTCGGCTCCGCCGGAGGCACGAGCGGGATCGTGACCCGCACCGTCAGTCCCGTGCCGCCGTTGCGGCCCTCATTGACGACCGTCGCCGAGCCACCATGCGACTCGGCGATCGCAGCGGCGATCGCAAGACCGAGGCCCGCGCCGCCCGCATCGCGAGAGCGAGAGCTGTCGCCGCGGTAGAAGCGCTCGAACGCATGCCCGAGCTGCTCGTCCGAGAGGCCAGGACCGGAATCGGCAACCTCGAGCACGGCAGCGTCGCCGCCGTTCCTCACCCGCACCGTCGCTCCCGATCCCGCCGGAGTGTGCGCCCGCACGTTCGCGAGCAGGTTGTCCAGGATCTGACGCAGTCGCTCGCGGTCACCCTGCACCTCGACCGGCTCCGGCGCGTCGAGCTCGATCTCGCGGCCGGGGTCGAGCGTCCGGGCCGCCTCGACCGCGTCACGTGCAATCTCCTCGATCTCGACGGGCTTGCGCTCGAGCGGGCGTCCCTGGTCGAGCCGGGCGAGCAGCAGCAAGTCGTCGACGAGCAAGCCCATCCGGCGCGACTCGCGCTGGATTCCGGTCATCGCGCGCTCGAGGTCGTCGGGCCGCTCGCGCGCGCCGCGGTCGAAGAGCTCCGCATAGGCGCGCACCGCTGCGAGCGGCGTGCGCAGCTCGTGCGACGCGTCGGCGACGAAGCGCCGCAGCCGGTTCTCGGACGCCGTGCGCTCGTCGAAAGCCTCCTCGATCTGACCGAGCATCGTGTTGAGGGCGCTTCCGAGACGGCCGACCTCGGTGCGCGGATCGTCGTTTTCGACGCGCTGCGAGAGATCGCCGCCGGCGATCGCGGCGGCGGTGGTCTCGATCCGGCCGAGCGGCCGCAGCCCGACACGGACGAGCCAGAGGCCGAGGAGGAGCACGGCCGTGAGCACCGAGAGCGGCGACGGCGCGCTTCGACGATGAGGAGCCGGTGCAGGGTGTCGTCGGCGTCCTTCAGCGGCGCGGCGACGACGAGAAGCTGATTCGGTGCACCGATCGGCTCGATCTGAACGCGGAAGCGCGTCGCCGCCCGTCGACGGCCTTGACCGTGAACGGCCCGCCGCCCGCGGCGGCGGCCGCGGTTGCGCGACTCGCCGGCAGATCGGGTGCGGCAGCGGCGTCTCTCCTGGACGCGCACTGCGTCGGCGACTCCAGCGAACGGTTCCGCCTCGACGCGGCGCCCACGTAGAGGCCAGGGTTGGCCGCTCCAGCGGCATTGATCGCGTCGAAGACGCCGGGGCCGGGCCGGCCGTGCTCGAACGACTGCACGATCGCCTCGGCACTGCCCTGCGCCTGGTGATCGACGCGGTCGACGAGGAAGGAGTGGAGCTGCTGGTAGGTGACGACGCTCGCGACGACGAGGCCGACCGCGGTGAGCGAGACGACGACGGCGAGGAGGCGCGCCCGGAGCGACAACTAGCGACTCGCGGAGTGCGTAGCCGACGAGCCGAACCGTCTGGATCAACGGCGGGCCGAGCGGATCGAGCTTCTTACGCAGGTAGCTGATGTACGTCTCGACGACGTTCGCGTCGCCGCCGAAGTCGTAGTGCCACACGTTGTCGAGGATCTGGCGCTTCGTCAGCACCCGGCGCGGGTTCAGCATCATGAACCGCAGCAGCTCGAACTCGGTGCGCGTCAGCTCTACGGGCTGGTCGCCGCGACGCACCTCACGCGTCTCCTCGTCGAGCGAGAGGTCGGCGAAGCGCATGGCGCCGTCGCCGTCCGCATCTCCGCGCGTGCGTCGCAGCACCGTCTGCACCCGGGCAACGATCTCGGCGAGGCTGAACGGCTTCGTGACGTAGTCGTCGGCGAGCGCGAGCCCCGCAACCTTGTCCTCCGTCGCGTCCTTCGCGGTGAGGAAGATCACGGGAATGCGGTGGTTGCCGTCGCGAAGGCGCCGCGCGATCGCGAACCCGTCGAGGTCGGGCAGCATCACGTCGAGCACGATCAGGTCGGGGCGGAAGTCGTCGATCGCCTGCTCGGCCGCGCGGCCGGCGCCTACCTCCATCGTCTCGAAGCCCTCGTACCGGAGCGCGGTCGCAACCGCGTCCGTGATCGACGGCTCATCGTCGACGACGAGCACCTTCGCGATGCTCGAGGGGAGTGCTGCGATCTCTGCCATGGGTTGAAGAGTGCCAACGATTCCTGTGCGTTGCCTGTGGGATTCCTGTGAAGCGGTCGTGAGTCGCGTTTATAGATAAATATTGACGTATTGAACTCGTCGTATTAGGCTGCGAAGGCGCGGGCCGGCCGGCGCCTGACCCGCACAGTCTTGGCGCCGGCCGCATTTATATGTATGGTTCACACATCATCGTCCGGGAGGTTCTGATCCGATGCTGATCTACGTCATCCGGCGCCTTCTGTGGGCCGTCGTGCTGTTCATCGCGGTGACGATGGTGACCTACATGATCTTCTACGTGATTCCCGCCAATCCGGCGCGGCTCGCCTGTGGTCAGCGCGCGACGGAGGAGTGCATCGCGAACGCCTCGCACCGACTCGGGCTCGACCGGCCCGTGCCGATCCAGTACGGGATGTTCCTGAAGCGGCTCACGATCGACCACTCGCTCGGCCGCTCGTTCACGAACCGCCGGGACGTGAACCAGACGATCCTCGATGCGGCGCCGGTAACCGCGTCACTCGTCTTCGGTGGCGCGATCCTCTGGATGCTGCTGGCGCTGCCGATCGGCATCCTCTCCGCCCTGCGACCGAGATCGATGCTCGACCGCGGCGCGACCGTCTTCGTATTGCTTGGAATCTCGCTGCCGGTCGTCTGGATCGGCCTCGTGCTGCAGTACGCGATCGGGTTCCGGCTCGGGTGGTTCCCGAACGCCGGCTACTGCGACTTCATCAATCCCGAGCGAGACCGCCAGCTGCGGAGGTCCGGTGCAATGGGCCTACCATCTCGTTCTCCCGTGGGTCACGTTCGCGCTTCTCTTCTCCGCCATCTACGTGCGGATGATCCGCGCCAACGTGATGGACACGCTCGGCGAGGACTACGTCCGCACGGCGCGAGCGAAGGGCGCTCCCGAGCAACAGGTGATGCGCAACCACGTGTTGCGGAATGCCCTGCTCCCGATCGTGACGATGCTGGGAATGGACATCGGGATCGCGCTCGGCGGCGCCATCTTCACGGAGACGATCTTCGGCCTTCCCGGCCTCGGCCGCCTCGCCGTGCAGGCCCTCGAGACGTTCGACCTGCCGATGATCCAGGGCGTCGTCGTCTTCTCGACCCTCTGCATCATCGTCTTCAGCGTCGCGGTCGACATCGCATACGCGTGGATCGACCCGCGAATCCGACTCGGATAACGCGAGCAGCCGAGGCTAGGCGGAGAGCGCGGCCATGTGCGTGTCGAGCGGACACGACTCGCCGCCGGCGTGGCACGCCTCGAGGTCGCAGAGCCGGCAGCGGTGCTGCACCTGCCCCCAGTCGACCATCCCGCTGACGACGATCTTCTCGACGAGCCGCGTCAACGTGCGGCGCTCCTCGCTGTCGAGGTCGCCGAGAAACCCCTCGATCGCCTCCGCGCGTGCGGCAGCGACCCGGGACGCGCGCCGCGCGCCCTTCGTCGTGAGCTCGAGCGTGACGACGCGGGCATCCTCCCCTTGCCCGCGGCGCACGAGCCCGTCCTCCTCGAGCCGGTCGACGAGCCTCACCGTGCCCGAGTGTGTGAGCCCGAGCACGCCGGCGAGGTGATCGACGGAGCAGCCGCGGTGGATCCTGAGGGCTGTCAGCGCGGCCGGCCCGGCAGCCGTGTGGCCCGAGGCCTCCGCCGCCGCCGTCTGCACTGCGTCCGACAGCGCAACGGCAACGGAGCCGAGGATGTTCTCGAGACGTAGGTCGGCGTCGTTCTCCATGAGTGAATCATGCATGTAATCGCCGCCACTCACGCGCCCGCCGTCGCGACAGTCGCGCCTCAGGCGAAGGCGCGGCGGAGCTGCACGAAGAGCGCGTCGAGCCAGAGCCCGGTGTTGACGTTGAACTCTTCGGCCGACCGCCACGACTGACGCACGACCGCCGCCGCCCGCTCGGGCGCGCGACCGAGGTCGAGGGAGACGTCGGAGCGGAGATCGTCGAGCCGGTCGGCGTGGATCGCTGCCGACTCGGCGCCGCTCGCGACGACGACGAGGTCGCGGTACCAGGCCGCGAGCTCGTCGAGCTGCGCGAGCATCTCCTCCCGCTCGGCCCCGCGCTGCACGCGCTTGATCCGTTGCTCGGCCTCGCGCGGCGGCAGGTCGAGCCCATCCACGACCAGCTCCTCGCGGTCCTTCGCCGTCGAGCCTTGCAGCGCGACCGCGTCGAGCAGGGCACGCGACGCGTCAGACGGCTCGAACTCGGGGTCGAGATAGGGCCCACGAGCCGCAGCGATGATCGCCGCCCGACGCTCGCGTACCTCCGGGTCGATCAGCCGCCGAGCCCGGTCGAGCCGACCTGCCGCGACACGCGCGATCGCGGTCGCCTCGGTCTCGCCGAGCTCGGGTGCGTTCGCCGCGAGCCAGTCGCGGACGGCGTGCTCCGAGAGCCTCCGGAACGGCACGAGCTGACAGCGCGAGCGGATCGTCTCGGGAATCGGGCCGAGCTCGTCGGCGACGAGCACGATCGTGGCGTAGAGCGGGGGCTCCTCGAGGTCCTTGAGCAGCATGCTCGCCGCTTCGAGGTTGAGCAGCTGCGCCCCGAGCAGCAGGTAGACCCGGCGGTCGGCCTCGAACGGTCGCAGGTGAAGGTCGTGGTGCAGGTCCTCGATCGCCTTGATCCGGATCATGTCGCCGAGCGGCTCCACGACCTGCAGGTCGGGGTGAGTGCGGTCGACGACGCGGCGCGGGTCGCCGAGCAGGGCGCCCGCGAAGGCAAACGCGGCCTCGGTCTTGCCGACGCCCGCAGGGCCGTGGAAGAGATACGCGTGTGCATCTCCCTCCCCGAGTGCGGCGGCGAGCAGCCGCTTCGCCTCCAGCTGCTCCGGGACGTTCGCGAATGGATCGGGCGTCACTGCGTCGCTCCTGCGGCCGTGGCGATCAACGCGGCCAGCTCGTCCGGCTCGCGCGTGCCGTCGAGCACGAGGTACCGGTCGGGATCGCGGGCAGCCAGCTGGCGATAGGCGGCCGCGGCCCTCGCGTGGAAGCCGTCGTCCTCGCGCTCGATCCGGTCGCGCTCCCCACCCATCCGGGCCACGGCGTCGTCGGCCTCGATCTCGAGCAGGATCGTCAGATCGGGCATCAGCCCCTCGACGGCCGCCAGGTTGAGGTCGAGGACCCGCTCGAGCCCGAGGCCTCGCGCGATGCCCTGGTAGGCGACCGACGAGTCGACGTAGCGGTCGCAGATGACCGTCGCGCCGCGCGCGAGCGCCGGCCGGATCACCTGCTCGACGTGCTGGGCACGGGACGCGGCATAGAGCGCCGCCTCGGCCCAAGGGGCGACCTCGCCACCGTGGAGCACGAGATCGCGGATCTCCTCGCCGAGTGGCGTGCCGCCGGGCTCACGGGTGAGGACGACCTCGCGGCCCGTTTCCTCGAGTCGCGCTCGGAGCAGCTGGGCCTGGGTGGTCTTGCCGGAGCCGTCGAGCCCCTCGAAGGTGATGAACATCTCCCGGGTAGATTACGGCGATGCGGACGATCGTCACCGGCGGTGCCGGCTTCATCGGCTCGCATGTCGTCGAGACGCTGCTCGCGCGCGGTGACGAGGTGCACGTCGTCGACGACCTCTCGAAGGGCACGCGCGCCAACGTCCCGGCTGGCGCCACCCTCCACGTGCACGACGTCCGCGAGCCGCTCGACGCGCTCGCGCAGGAGACGCAGGCTCAGGCGTTCGTCCATCTCGCGGCCCAGGCCGACGTTCGCGTCTCGGTCGCCGAGCCGATGCGATGACGCCGAGATCAACGTCGTCGGCACCGTCAACGTGCTCGAGGCCGCACGGCTCACCGGCGCCCGGGTCGTCTTCGCGTCGACCGGCGGCGCGATCTACGGCGAGTGCCTCCGTCCCGCGCGGGAGGACGATCCGTGCCTCCCCCTCTCTCCCTACGGCGCCGCCAAGCTCGCGGGAGAGGGGTACCTCGGCGCCTTCGGGCGGCTCCTCGGGACGCCGCACCTCGCTCTCCGCTTCGGCAACGTCTACGGCCCGCGCCAGGACCCGCACGGCGAGGCCGGCGTCGTCGCGATCTTCCTCGGGGCGCTCCGCGAGGGCAAGCCATGCCGGATCTTCGGCGATGGCTCGCAAAGCCGTGACTACGTCTACGTGGGCGACGTCGCACGCGCGACGATTGCAGCCCTCGACGGCGAGCACGGGTGGCGTCCTGAACATCGGCACCGGCGTCGCGACGTCCGTCCTCGAGCTCTACGAGGCCTGCCGCTCGGTCGCGGAATCCGATGCCGAGCCCGTCTACGAGGCAGAGCGGCCAGGCGAGCTCGGGCGCAGCGTCCTCGACACCGAGCTCGCAGCTGCGACGCTCGGCTTCCGGGCAGAGACCCCACTGGCCGCCGGCGTGGCCGAGACATGGGAGTGGATGCAGGGCCAATGAAGGAGGCGGGCGGCGGCGCGCGAACGTCGTGCCGTGGACGTATCCCTTCAGCACACCGACCGGCTCGTCCGGCCGTGGCGCACGGCGGCTCTCGTCGCGGTCGCGGTGGCGGCGGTCGAGTTGCTCGTGCTCGTTGTCGTCGGTGGCGCGCTGATCGCGAAGCCCTCGACGGGCGCACGTCCGGCGGCAAAGACCGCGGCGGCCTCGAAGCCGACGCACCACGCGAAGGTCGCCGTGAAGGTGCCGCACCGGGCCGCGGCCCCCGCAGCTCATCTCGCGCGCGGCAAGGTCACCGTCCTCGTCCTCAACGGCAACGGCCGTCAGGGTGCGGCGGCATCCACCGCGGCCCGCGTCTCGCACCACGGCTACCGCATCGGTGATGTCGCGAACGCTCCGCGCTCCGACTTCACGCGGAGCCTCGTGATGTATCGCAAGGGCTTCGAAGGCGAGGGCCGGCGCCTGGCGCGTGACCTCGGAATCGCCATCGTCGGCCCGCTCGACGGCCTGCGCGTGTCGCAGCTGCACGGCGCCAACGCCGTCGTCGTCGTCGGCGCGTAGCGGCGTCCGGCTTCAGCCGGTCGTCCGGGCTCCTACCTGCCGCAAGCCGGATGCTCGGGATCGTTGACAGCATTCCGCGCCTGATCGAGCGGGCCGCCTGCGAAGAAGAGGCTGCTCTTCGGATCGAGCGTGAACGCGGCATTGAAGGCGAAGTAGGCACTGCACTCGTTGCGGAGCGCGATCTGCCGGAAGACGCCGAGCTGCGTACCAGGTCTCGGGGTTCTCGGGCTGTAACCGCGTCGCCTGCTCGTAGAACGCCTCGGCAGCCCGATTGTCGCCCGCCGGGACGCGATCGTGGCGCGGGCGTAGAGCGGCTCGGGCGAGAGTGGATTGAGGCTCTGCGCCCGCCGGGCCGAGGCGGCCGCCGCAGCCAGGTCTCCGGCATCGCACTGACGGTAGGCCCGGTCGACCACGCGCGAGGACAGCGCCGGCGACGCGATGACCCACACCGCGGCAACGGCCACGAGCGACGCGCTGACTGCGATGAGCCCCCGGCTACGCGCTACGGCGCGGGGGCGACCCGCGGCAAGAAGCGCCGCCGAGACGAGAGCCGTCGGCACGACGATCGCAAGGAAGTCGAGGTCGAAGTCGACGAGAGCGTGAAGGCCAAAGGCGAGCGGCAGCGCAAGCAGCCCCACCGCCGCCCCTCTCTCGCCCGGGTCGAGCCTCCTCACGCTCGCGCGAATCCCGAGACCGAGCCCGATCACGAGCACGATCGCGAGGGCCAGGCCCGGCAGCCCCGAGTCGGAGAGGAGCTGGAGCGGCAGGCTGTGTGGCTCGGTCACGTTCTGGGCGTTGTCGCGGACCCGCTTGCGCGCGATCTCGAACGTGTTCGCGCCCGTGCCGCCGGCGGGATGGGCGCGGAACACCCGCCAGGCCTCGCCCCACCAGACGGTGCGATTGTTTGTCTCGAGACTGCCGAGGTGGGTCGAGCCGTTCGCGACCTCGCCGCTGCTGCTGAGCTGGTCGCCCGCCCACGTGAACGGGTTCCCGACGCTTGCCACGAGCCCGATCACGCCGACGACGAGGACGAGCGCGGTCGCGCCAACGAGCCCACGGACGACGTCACGCCGCCGGGTCGAGACGAGCCGGTCGACCGGAACGAGCGCGACGAGCGCAAGCGCTGCGATCCCTCCGACAACGAGCATCACCCCCAGCAGGCGCCCGTCGGCGACACGATCCGCATGCGCGCCGCCGTCGTCGACGAGGGCGGGCCGGGTGAAGGCCCAGCCGGCGACGACGATCGCCGGCCCGCCGGAGAGAAGGCCGAGGAGCGCGGCTTCGACGCGTCCCTCGGAGAGCCACAGGGTGACCGCCACGACGGCGATGCCGGCCAGCAATCCGGCGCGGGACTGCGTCAGCAGGATCACGAGCACGGCGAGGTAGACGAGGATCGCGCCGCCCGGTCGCGCGAAGCGCTCGCGCACCGCGACGAGCAGCCAGAGGCCGAGGCCGAGCGCCGCATCTCCCACGAGCGCGAGCGCGTTCCAGTAGCCGATCGATCCCCTCAGCCGGGCAACCCGGCTCGCATCGTCGGGCCCGAGCCCGGGGAGCACCTTGCCGAGCAGCGCCCACAGGAGAACGGCCCCGATCAACCCGGCGAGCAGCAGCGCCAGGGTTCGGAGCGGCCGGCCCGGCAGGAGACCGGCCGTGAGACCGACGACGCCGACCGCGAGGAGGACGATCCCCTTGGCAAGCGCGTCCCACGAGCGGTCGCCCGCGATCGACCACCAGACGCGTGAGGCCCGACCACGCCACGAGGCCAACGGTCGCGGCGACCGCCGTCAGCCCGGCACGATCGAGCCGCGGGAGCGGAACGGCTCCTCTCGACCAGCCGAAGACAACGAGCGACGCGACGATCACGGCCGCCGTCCCGAGCGGCGCCGTCGCGCCGGTACCGGACGCGTCGCCGGCGAAGAACGCCCACGCGACGAGCACGGCGACGGCCGCCCAGACCGAAGCGACGAGGCCTGACCGCATCGCGCCTGGGGCCACGTCCATCGCGGGCCACGGTACCACCGGACGGGTCGGTTCCAGCGGGCAAAGACTTACAATTCGTTTACCCTGCACCAATCGCCGGCTCAATGGCAGCCGGAAGACTTGTCAGACTTCTCCGCCAGCCCTGGACATCGTTTCTGTCCGCCTCTCACCGCACCGTGCATCGATCTCCCATCTCTCACCGCGCGCTGCGCATCGGCATTGCACTTGCCGCGGTCGTGATGGTCTGCGGCCTCGGCGCCCGTGCGGCGACGGCGGCGTCGACGGCGAGCACGAAGTCGTGTGCGGATCAGGTGATCGCCGACTGGTACGACGACGGCAAGGTGAGCAAGATCTACCCGCTCCAGTGCTACCGCGACGCGATCAAGAAGCTGCCGCCCGACGTTCGCCAGTACTCGAACGCGGCGGAGGAGATCGCGCGCGCGCTCGCCTTCGCGAAGCAGGGCAAGCCGGACCCGGGCGGTAGCCCGTCGACGGACACGACCGCGACGACCGAGACACGAGCACCCAGGACACGACGACCGAGCAGACGACGACCACGAAGACGACGAAGACGAACACGACGAAGACGAACACGACGCAGACGATCGACACGGCCACGATCGACACCACGACGGCGGACACCTCCGGGCCTTCGTCCGTGCCCGTCCCACTGCTCGTGCTCGGGGGGCTCGCGGTGCTGCTGCTCGCGGCCGGCTCGGCCGGCTACCTGCGCCGCCGGATGAACGGCGACGACGGTGACGGCACGCCGCCGGGCGATCCGCCGCGCCGCCCGTCGCCTAGCGGCTGCTGCGACCGGTAAACTAGGAGGACCGGCCAGGCTCCCCATTTTCCTGCAAATTGCAGGAAAATGGAGAGGTTTTCGCCGGAAACCCGGGCATCGTGGGCACCGTCCGACCCACCTCCTAGCATCCCCGATCCCTCCCAGCGCCACCACGCGGGACGGAGGACTTCTTTTCCGAACCACGGACGGCCGGGAGGCAGGCATGGCGACCACAAAGGCAGGACAGGCAGCAACGGCGACACCGCTCGAGGCCACGGCAACCGAGGACTACGTGAACGCGGTCATCGACGAGCGCGCGAGCATCACCCCGCAGAGGTTCTTCACGATCCCCGGCCGCGACCCGTTCGACGAGATCGAATGGGAACTGCGCCACGCATTGATTCCGGGCAAGGACGGCCCGGCATTCGATCAGAAGGACGTCGAGTTCCCGCGCTTCTGGTCGCAGACGGCGACGAACATCGTCGCCCAGAAGTACTTCCGCGGCCGCATGAGCTCCCCGGAGCGGGAGCGCTCGGTGAAGCAGATGATCGGCCGCATCGTCGACACGGTCGGCGGCTGGGGCCGCCTCGGCGGCTACTTCGCGACCGACGAGGAGGCCGAGACGTTCGAGGCCGAGCTGAAGGCGATCCTCGTCAACCAGATCGCGTCGTTCAACTCGCCGGTCTGGTTCAACGTCGGCTTCGAGGAGAAGCCGCAGTGCTCGGCCTGCTTCATCCTCTCGATCGAGGACTCGATGGACTCGATCCTCGACTGGATTCGCCGTGAGGGCGTCATCTTCCGCGGCGGCTCGGGCTCGGGCATCAACCTCTCGCGCCTGCGCTCCTCGCAGGAGCAGCTCTCGAAGGGCGGCTACGCGTCCGGCCCGGTCTCGTTCATGCGCGGCGCCGATGCGTCGGCCGGCACGATCAAGTCGGGCGGCAAGACGCGGCGCGCGGCGAAGATGGTCGTGCTCGACATCGACCATCCCGATGTCGACGAGTTCATCTGGTGCAAGGCGAAAGAGGAGCGCAAGGCGCGCGTGCTCGAGCAGGCGGGCTACGACATGTCGCTCGACTCGCCCGACTGGGGCTCGATCCAGTACCAGAACGCAAACAACTCGATCCGCGTCACGGACGCCTTCATGGAGGCCGTCGTCGAGGGCAAGGAGTGGAACCTGACGGCGCGCACCGATGGCTCGGTCGTCCGCACGGTCGAGGCGCGCTCGCTGCTGAAGGACATCGCCGAGGCCTCGTGGCAGTGCGCCGACCCGGGCGTGCAGTACGACACGACGATCAACCAGTGGCACACGAGCCCGAACACGGGCCGGATCAACGCGTCGAACCCGTGCTCGGAGTACATGCACATCGACGACTCGGCCTGCAATCTCTCGTCGCTCAACCTGATGAAGTTCCGCAAGGAAGATGGCGAGTTCGACGTGCCGATGTTCGAGCACGCGGTCGACGTGATGTTCCTCGCGCAGGAGATCATCGTCGGCTACTCGTCGTACCCGACGCCCGAGATCGGCCGGAACGCGCTCCGCTTCCGGCAGCTCGGCCTCGGCTACGCCAACCTCGGCGCCCTGCTGATGGCCCGTGGCCTGCCGTACGACTCGGACGAGGGCCGCGCCTATGCAGCTGCGATCACGGCGATCATGACCGGCCGTGCCTATCGCAAGTCGGCCGAGATCGCGAAGCGGATGGGCCCGCACGCCGGCTACGCCGAGAACGCCGGAGCGATGCTGGGCGTCATCTCGAAGCACCGCGCCGCGGTGGGGAACATCCAGCACACCGACTCGGTGCCTGCCGAGATGCTGTCGGCGGCCCGCAAGGTGTGGGACGACGCGCTCGACCAGGGTGAGGTCGCAGGCTTCCGCAACGCGCAGGCGACCGTGCTCGCGCCGACCGGGACGATCAGCTTCATGATGGATTGCGACACGACCGGCGTCGAGCCCGACTTCTCACTCGTGAAGTCGAAGAAGCTCGTCGGCGGCGGCGAGCTCACGATCGTCAACAAGACGGTGCCGATGGCGCTCGGCGAGCTCGGCTACGCGACCCGCGAGGTCGAGGAGATCGTGGCGTACATCGACGAGCGCGGCAACGTGATCGGAGCCCCGCATCTGAAGACGGAGCACTATCCCGTCTTCGACTGCGCCATCGGCGAGCGCGCGATCCACTACATGGGTCACGTGAAGATGATGGGCGCGGTGCAGCCGTTCATCTCGGGCGCGATCTCGAAGACGGTCAACCTGCCCGAGAAGACGTCGGCGGACGAGGTCGGCCAGCTCCTGATCGAGGCGTGGCAGCTCGGCGTCAAGGCGATCGCGATCTACCGCGACAACTGCAAGGTGGCGCAGCCGCTCTCCGGCTCGAAGGACACCTCGGAGGAGGGCCGGATCGCGCAGATCCACGCGCTCGGCGGCGTCGTCGCTGCACCGAAGCGGCGCCGGCTGCCGGACGACCGCACCGAGGTCGGCCGCAAGTTCAAGGTCGGCGAGTACGAGGGCTACATCCACGTCGGCCTGTTCGAGGACGGGACGCCGGGCGACATCTTCGTGGACATCGCGAAAGAGGGCACGACGCTCGCCGGCCTGATGAACTCGTTCATGATCTCGGTCTCGCTCGGCCTCCAGTACGGGGTGCCGCTCGAGGTGTACGTCTCGAAGTTCAGCCACATGCGCTTCGAGCCGAGCGGCCTCACGAACGACGCAGACATCCGCGTCGCGAAGTCGATCGTCGACTACATCTTCCGCTGGATGGGCAAGAAGTTCCTGTCCGCCGACCAGCAGGAAGAGGCCGGGATCCTCACGCCCGAGGTGAAGGCGCGTCTCGCAGCTGCCTACGCCGCCGGCGAGGCAGCCCCGGCGTCGCACGAGGCGGCGCCGACGGGCCAGACGGCGCTCTTCAACAGCTGGGAGGACGCGGTCGAGTGCTCCAAGTGCGGCGGCCGCATGGTGCGAACCGGAAGCTGCTACACGTGCCGCGACTGCGGCACGAACACCGGCTGCAGCTGACTGAGACTGACTCGGTCGAACGTGATGTGCATCGGGCCGTCCGCAAGGGCGGCCCGATCTGCACGTTCAGGCTTCACCGCAACGGTCGTTCGTCTCCGTCAGCGCGTCGATGACCTCGATGGCATGTGCGATCGCTTCCTCTCGTGAAAGTCCGTGTCCACGCTGATACGCGGCGGTGAAATCGGGCTCGCCCAGTGCGGCACGTGTCTCTCGCTCGGCGCGCCGAAACTCGTCGGCCTCATAGCGGTCTCGCGTCGTGCCGAGCTCGTCGGCAAGGCGCGCGGACATCCCCAGCATCACGGCTGTCCCTGTCCACTTCCTTGCCCGACGCGGCGAGCAGAGTGGCGGCCTCGAGTGCATCGTTTGCTCCCCATCGTCGAACCAATGTCGACGTTTTCCTGGAGTGCGGCGCGAATGCTGCGGCCGGCATCGCCGATCCGACCGAAGTCCCAGCTGCGCCAATGCAATGTTGAGAAGCGCCAGGGCGGCACCCCAGCGGTCGTCCATGCCCAGACGCAGTTCGCGGCTCCGGCCACAAAGCTCGATCGCCGTCGCCCAGGCGCCGTCGTGGAGCGCGAGATCGCCGAGGTTGTTGAGAGCGATGGCGCCGTTCCAGGGGTCTCCGACTTCTTCGGCGAGCCGCACGAGCTCCTCGTAGAAGGCGCGCGCCCGCTCCCGGTCCCCGAGGGCAATCGCCACCTTTCCCAGCTCGCGTAGGGCCGAAGTCTTGCCGAGGCCGTCCCCGACGGCCTCGTAGGCCGCGAGGGACGCCTCGGCGTACCGTTGCGCGGCGGCGAAGTCACCGAGGCGTACGGCCACGACGGAACCACACTCGAGCGCTTTTGCCCGAAGCTGTGCCGGCTCCCTCGATCCACCGTCGAGCGACTGCTCGACCCAGAGGCGTGCCTCCGCAAAGCCGCCGTTGAGCCCGACGAAGAACGCGATGTTCCCGACGATCTGGAGAGCAATTCCGGGCGCCTCGGTAAGCGCGAAGCGCATCGCGGCCCGCACGTTGTCGTAGTCGAGGGCGACCCGCTCGATCCAGCCCTGTTGATCGGGCCCATGACGGAGGTGCGGGTCGGCCTCGGACACCAACAGCGCGACGTGCTCGGCGTGCCGTTGACGGACGACCGAGACATCCGCCTCGCCCAGGCGCTCGGCTGCGTACTCGCGGATCGTCTCGAGCATCCAGTAGCGCGCACCGACGGTCGAGTCACGCCGGCGCAACAGGCTCTTGTCGAGCAGAGACTGGAGTGTGTCGGGGTCGGCGCCGGCAACATACTCGGCAGCTTCAAAGGAGCACCCTCCTGCGAAGATGCTGAGCGCTCGGAACACGCGCTGCTCGCGGTCGTCGAGCAGCTGATGCGACCAGTCGATCGTGGCCCGCAGCGTCTGCTGCCTCGGGTCGGCATCACGGCCGCCCTTGAAGAGATCGAGTCGTTGCCCGATCCGCTCGAGAAGCTGCTCCGGCGAGAAGAGAACCGTGCGCGCCGCTGCCAACTCGAGCGCCAACGGCAGGTTGTCGAGCCGGGAGCAGAGGTTTCTCACCGCCGGCCCGTCGGCAGTCTCAGTGCCCAACGACCGTGATCGCGCGAGGAACAGCTCTACCCCCTCCTCGACCCGTCAGGGCAGGCACAGGCCAGACCGTCTCGCCCGACAGCTGCAGACGCTCCCGCGACGTCACCAGCAGTGACAACGAGGGCGCTGCCTTGCGCAGCTTGCTCAGCTCCGCGGCCACGTCCGGCAGCAAATGCTCGGCGTTGTCCAACAGGATGAGCAGTCGCTTGTTCCCGAACAGCTCCCCCGCCCGTTCCAGCAGTCCGTCGCCAGGGCTTTCGTCCACCTCCAACACTTGCGCGATCGTCGCCACAACGAGCTCAGGGTCGTGCAACGGCGTCAACGCGACCCACCAGAGCCCGTCGGGGAACCGTTCCGCTACCTCGGCGGCCGCCTGGAGAGCGAGCCGCGTCTTCCCCGTCCCGCCCGGGCCGGTCAACGTCACCAGACGCTCGTCGTCCCTGCATAACAACGCCGACCACTTCGTCGAGCTCCTGCGCCCGCCCCAGAAACGCGGTCGCGGGCACAGGCAGATTCGTTCTGTACAGGCTCCGAAGCGGCGGGAACTCTTCCACACCCAGCTGAAACACCCGCTCGGGCGCGCGGAGGTCCTTGAACCGATGCTCGCCCAGGTCGCGCAATGGCGTCTCGACCAGCGCAGCCGTCGACGAGCTCACCAGCACCTGACCGCCGTGCCCGGCAGCCGCTATCCGCGCTGCCCGGTGCACATCCCCACCCACATATCCCTCGTCCGTCTGGAGCGGCGATCCGGTGTGAACTCCCATGCGGACACGAATCGGCCCGCCCCGTAGCAGCTCCGTGATCAGCCCGGCGGCCTCCAACGCGTCCGGTGCTCGTCCGAAGGCCAGAAAGAACGCATCGCCCTGGGTATCGACCTCTGCTCCACCGAGTGATGCGCACGCCTCACGCACCACCCGTCGATGTTCCCCCAGCACCCCGGCATACGCATCCGCACCGAGCTCGTCGAGCAACCGCGTCGAGCCCTCCACATCCGTGAACACGAACGTCACCGTCCCCGAGGGCAGACCAGACCGCACGCGGCCATCATCCGCCAGACCGACACCAAAAGGAAGCGCTCGCTTGGATCGGACAACGGACTTCTCGTGCGCGAAACACGGACAGGTCCGCGCGCAACGCGGACGTCCGCGAAAGCGGCAAATTGCTTCCTCGTTGGACATCGACGCCGCGCAGGCTAGGGTTCGCTCCATGAAGCGCCATGCGCACACCCTTCGTCCTCGCACCGCAGGAATCCGGATGGCGATGGCATACAGCGCGCTGGCGCTCGGGCTCGCGCTCGTCATCGCGCTCGGGCCAGGTGCCGCGTCGTCGAGCGAGGCCGTCAGTGCACAGGCTGCGGGGCCGAAGGTGATCCGCCTCGTCGCGAATAGCCTCGCCCTCCAGGTGCTGGTCGACAAGCCGCCGAGTGGCACAAGCAAGGGCGACACGATCTACACAGCCAACGTGCTGGCGAACGCGATCGCACAATTCGGGCTCGAGAAGGATGCCGTTGTCGGTAGCGACGGCGGCCGCACGACCAATTTCGATGCTGTTCCGATGACCGTAGACATCCTCGCGAGGCTCCCGCGCGGCACCCTCCACGTCCGCGGTCGGAGCCGCACCGTCAGCCAGGCCCGGGTGATGCCGGTCGTTGGCGGCACCGGCCAGTTCAAGGGAGCAACGGGGACCCTCACCGTCAAAGAGATCCCCCACACGGGAGAGTTCTCGCACGTGTACCGACTGCGCTACCCGTAGGCCCGCCGCGCTCAGGCCGACGCGATCGTCGTCCGCGCGGGTCAGCCGGTCAGTCGCTCGTTCGCACTCGGTACCGGTAGATCGTCAGCGGTACGACGACCACGAGCAGCGCGGTGCAGAACAGCAGGCCGTACGCCGATGGGTGCTGCAGCGACCAGGCGGGATCGGCGGGGATCGCGGTCGGATTGCCGAATTGGCCCCTGACGGCAGCCGCCAGCGCGCTGATCGGGTTCCACTCCGCGAACTGCCTCAACCCGGCCGGCAGGCCGGCGAGCGGAACGAACGTGCTCGCGACGAAGGTCAGTGGGAACACGATCAGGAAGCCGATTCCCATCACCGCATCCGCCGAGCGCACCGAGACGCCGACGAGGAGCCCGACCCACACCATCGCGAGGGCGAAGCAGAGCAGGATTCCGTATCCGGCGAGCGCGTGCGCGACCCCGGCGTGGACTCCCCAACCGACGATCAGCCCCGTGACGCTGAGGATCGTTATCGCGACGACCATCCCGGCGAGCTCCGCCAGCATGTGCCCGATCAGGAACGCCGGCCGCGCCATCGGCAACGTCCGGAACCGGTCGACGATGCCCTCGGTCAAATCAGTCGCGAGCGAGGTGCCCGGCCCCATCATCCCGAACGCAATCGTCTGCACGAGGATGCCGCCGATCAGGTACTCGCGGTAATCCCCGCCCGGCACGGCGATCACGCCGCCGAACACGAATGCGAAGAGCAGCACGAACATGATCGGCTGCAGCGTCACGTCGAGGAGCTTCTCCGGGATCTGCCGGATGTGCTCGAGATTGCGGCGCGCGAGCAGCCACGAGTCGCTGGCGAGAGAAATCATGCTGCCTCCTCTTCGATCTCCGGCCCGCTCCGTGCCGACGGCGTGCCGGTCAGGGCGATGAAGACGTCGTCCAACGTCGCCTCGCGGCGCTGAACGTCGACCGCCTCGACACCCGCAGCGTCGAGCGAGCGGACGATGTCGACAAGTCGCACGCGCTCGCGGAGCGGCACGATCAGTCGCATCGCGGCTGCATCCTGCTCGGAGGTGCCGTCCGTGTACGGCAACAGTGCTTCGGCCGCCGGGGCGAGAAGGGTGGGGCTCGTCGACCGCGACCTCGAGCCGCTCTCCACCGATCCGCGACTTCAGCTCCGCCGGCGTCCCCTGGGCGACCGAGCGCCCGTGGTCGAGCACGACGATGTTGTCGGCGAGCGCGTCGGCCTCGTCGAGATACTGGGTCGTCAGCAGGATCGTCGTGCCCTCGGCGACGAGCTCGCGCACGATGTTCCAGAGCTCGCGCCGCGCTGTCGGGTCGAGACCCGTCGTGGGCTCGTCGAGGAAGATCACGGGCGGGTCGACCATCAGGCTTGCAGCGAGGTCGAGCCGACGGCGCATGCCGCCGGAGTACTCCTTCGTCAGCCGGTCGCCGGCGTCGGCGATGCCGAAGCGAACCAGAAGCTCGTCAGCGCGCACCCGCGCGTCGCGGGCGGACATCCGATAGAGGCGTCCGATCAGCTCGAGGTTCGCCCTGCCGCTCAGGAGCCCGTCGACCGTCGCGGCCTGGGCAGCGACGCCGATCGACCCGCGCACACGGCCGGCAGCAGCGGCAACGTCGTGACCCGCAACGGTCGCGGAGCCCTCCGTCGGCGTCGACAACGTCGTCAGCAGGCGGATCGTGGTCGTCTTGCCCGCGCCGTTGTGGCCGAGCAGACCGAGCACCGTCCCGGCGGGCACGACGAGATCGAGGTCGCGCAAGGCCCACAGGTCGCCGTAGCGCTTGCCCGAGGCCGCGCGTCTCGATCGCGTTTTCAGTACGTAGTACGCTGTGTTCGTACATCGTACGAATCACTATAGCAGTACACTGTACGAAATGTCCAGGGACAACTCACGACGACAGCGCAGGCCGCCCGACGGGGCGGCGGGATGACCGCCCCGAGACCATCTGGAGCCGCCCTTCTCCCGGCGCCCGCCAGCCGGCTCACACTCGCGAGAGCATCGCGCGCGCGGCGATCGAGATCGCCGACGCCGAGGGCTTCGAGGCACTCTCCATGAGGCGCGTCGCCGCTCATCTCGGGGCCGGAACCATGACGCTCTATCACTACGTCGCCACCAAGGACGAGCTCCTCGCGCTGGTTCACGACGCGATCATGGCCGAGCTCGTGATCGAGGAAGGCGACCTCCCCCGGGGCTGGCGGGACGGCATGCGCGAGATCGCACATCGGACGTGCGCTGCCTTCGTCGACCACCCCTGGATCGCGGACGCGCCCCGCCCCGCCCACGGAGGGCCGAACGCGACGCGACACGCCGAGCAGTCGCTCGCCGTGATGGCACGAACCGGGCTTCCGCCTACGGAGTGCCTGGAGCTGACCGCCCTGATCGACGACTACGTCTTCGGATATGTCCGGCGCTACAACGCCATGCGCGAAACCGTCGGCAACGACGCAGCGAAGGTCGTCAGGGAGCATCGGGAGTCGTTCGTCGAGCGGATCGCCGAGCTCGACCCCGAGAGGTTTCCGCACCTCCACGCGCTCTTCACGGATGGCGACGCAGAGGATCATGCCGCGAGGTTCGTCGAGCGCGTCGTCGACCCGAGCCGGTTCGATCGCGGGCTCGAGATCCTCCTGGACGGGATCGAGCAGCGGGTCGAGCGGGAACAGGCAGCGCCGAAACGCCCTCGCAGATCCCGCTAGCGGAGTGCTCGCACTTGGCGTGACCCGTCGGCGCGACGCGAGCCGGCTCAGGCTCGAGTGGCGTCGAGGTGCTGCAGGAGCTCGTGCGCGGCGAGCTCGATCTCCTTGTGTCGCCATTCGGCGGCTCGATACTGACACGCGATCAGGCCCATGCGATGGACGCGCCGGAAGTCGCCGTACACGAATCCGTACCGCGCCTTCGTCTCGTCCGACGCACCGTCGGTGAGCCCAAGGTGCCAGGCAGCGTATTCGTCCCATGTGTGCGTTTCGAGAAAGTCGTTCTCGTCGTCGGCGCCTGGCTGAACGTCGCCCCAAGCGCTCTCGAGCACGTACTGGTGGGCGTCGATGAGCCGTCGGGCGTGCGCCGCAGCATCTTCGTTGAGCGAGTAGGTCGCCATGGCCGTCGGGCTCGAACAGCTCTCGACCGGCGGGCGTGGCCCTGATCGAGGCCACGCCCGCCGGTGAGCGAGCCTAGTTCCGGTCGGCCCCGTCCTTCAGGTCGTCGACCTTTTCCTTGGCCCAGTCGGCGGCGTCGTCGACCTTCTGCTTGACGTTGCCCGCGGTCTGGTCGTGCTTGCCCTCGCGCTGCAGCTTCTCGTCGTCGGTCAGAACACCGGCCGCCTCTTTCGCGCGGCCCTTCATCTCATCCGTCTTGTTGCTCATGTTGTCCTCCTTACGGGTTGCGCCAAGTCTTTCCGTCGCGTGAGCCTCACAAACCTGTGGTCGCGCTCAGGACGACGCCGGACACGACGGGACGTGGAAGGATGACGCTCGCCGATGTCTGACACGAGGCTCTCCACCACGACGCGGCGACGTCATCGTCGTCGGTGCCGGCCTCGCCGGGCTCGTCGCGACCGCCGAGCTCGCTGCCGCCGGGAAGCGCGTGATCCTCGTCGAGCAGGAGCCGGAGCAGTCCCTCGGTGGGCAGGCGTTCTGGTCGTTCGGTGGGCTCTTCCTCGTTGACAGCGCCGAGCAGCGCCGCCTCCGGATCAAGGACTCGCGCGAGCTCGCCTGGCAGGACTGGCTCGGCACGGCCGGATTCGACCGGCCCGAGGACGAGTGGCCGCGCCGCTGGGCCGAGGCGTACGTCGATTGGGCTGCGGGTGAGAAGCGATCGTGGCTGCACGAGAAGGGGATTCGCTTCCTCCCGAACGTCGGCTGGGCCGAGCGTGGCGGGGGGCTCGCGAACGGGCCGGGCAACTCCGTGCCGCGCTTCCACGTCACGTGGGGAACCGGCCCGGGCCTGATCGAGCCGTTCGTCGCTGCCGTCCGCGAGGGACAGCGCAAGGGGCTCGTCGAGCTGCGCTTCCGACATCGCGTCGACTCCTTGACCGTCACCGACGGCGCCGTTACAGGGGCCGCCGGCGCGATCCTTGCGCCCGATGACTGCGGCCGCGGACGGTCGAGCTCGCGCGAGGTGGTGGGCGAGTTCGAGCTCACGGCCGACGCCGTGATCGTCAGCTCGGGCGGGATCGGCGGCAACCAGGAGCTCGTCCGCGCCAGCTGGCCCGCACGCCTCGGCACCGCACCGTCGCGGATGCTCTCCGGCGTGCCCGCCCACGTCGACGGCCGCATGATCGGGATCGCGCAGGAGGCCGGCGCGAGCGTGATCAACCGCGACCGGATGTGGCACTACACCGAGGGGATCGAGAACTGGGATCCCATCTGGCCCCGGCACGGAATCCGGATCCTTCCGGGCCCTTCCTCCCTCTGGCTCGACGCGATCGGCCGTCGATTGCCGCCGCCGCTCTTCCCCGGCTTCGACACGCTCGGAACGCTCGAGCACATCATGAGCACCGGCCACGAGCACACCTGGTTCGTGTTGACGCAGAAGATCATCGAGAAGGAGTTCGCCCTCTCCGGCTCGGAGCAGAACCCCGACATCACGAGCAAGTCGATTCGCGCTGTCCTGAAGGCGCGGGTCGCAAAGGGCGCGCCCGCTCCCGTCGAAGCGTTCAAGCGCAACGGAGCGGACTTCGTCGTCGAGACCGATCTTCGCGCGCTCGTCGAGCGGATGAACGCCCTCACCGACGAGCCGCTCCTCTCCTTCGAGCAGGTCGAGAACGAGGTGCTCGCCCGCGACCGCGAAGTGGAGAATGTCTCCACGAAGGACGCGCAACTCGTAGCGATCCGTGCTGCTCGCCAGTACCTCGCCGACAAGATCACCCGCGTCGCAGCACCGCACCGCCTCCTCGACCCGAAGGCGGGGCCGTTGATCGCGGTACGGCTTCACCTCCTGACGCGGAAGACGCTCGGCGGGCTCCGGACCGACCTCGAGAGCCGCGTCCTCGGGGACGACGGCGCCCCGATCCGGGGCCTCTATGCCGCGGGCGAGGCGGCCGGTTTCGGTGGCGGCGGCATGCACGGATACCGCTCACTCGAGGGCACCTTCCTCGGCGGCTGTCTGTTCTCCGGCCGAGCCGCCGGACGCGCCGCAGCGGCAGCGCGGTAGAACGCACGCTGCAGCGGGTAGCGTCTTCGGATGGCGGTCGTCTCCGTGGATCCTTCGACCGGCGCGCTCGTCACAGGCGGGGCGAAGCTGTTCCCACTCTGCCTGTCGAACGGGCCGCCGCGTGACCGCAACGCCCCGAGTGGACGCAACGGGATGGCCGAGGTCGCGGCTGCGGGGATCAACATGATCCGTACCGGCTCGGCCGCCTGGGGTCCCGAGACGGCGCCCGGCTTGATCGAGCTCGAGCGCCAAGTGCTCGACGACGCCGCCGCGCACGGTCTTCTCGGCTGGCTCTGGCTCGGCGACCTGACCGACCTGCCGGCGCGGACGGCCCCAACCGTTCCGTCCGACCGCGAGCGGCTCCTCGTCCAGGTCGTGAACGGCCTCAAGGGGCATGCCGGGCTCGCTGCCTGGAAAGGGGTCGACGAGCCACGGAACCCGGCTCGCGGAGATGCATGGATCCGCCCGGCGGGGCTCGTCCGCGGCTACGAGCGGCTGAAGCAGCTCGATGCCCGGCATCCGCTCGTGGTGATCCAGGCACCCGGGAGCAGTGCCGCGCAGCTCACGCCCTACCGATCTGCGCTCGACGTCACCGGCATGGACATCTACCCCGTCTCGTATCCGCCCGGGATCCATGGCGGTGCGACGAACAAGGCCGTCTCGGTCGTCGGCGACTGGGCGCGTGTGATCGGAACGGCCGCAGGCCCGAATCCCTTCTGGATCACGCTCCAGATCGCCTGGACCGGCGTCGTTCGTTCGCAGCAGAGACCGGCAGTCGTGCCGCGCTTCCCGACGCTCCAGCAGGAACGGTTCATGGCGCTGCAGGCCATCGTGAACGGCGCCCGCGGCCTCGTGTTCTTCGGCGGTCACCTGACCCAGGTCTGCACGCCCGCCGATGCGAAGGCCGGGTGGAACTGGACGTTCTGGGAACGCGTGCTGCGCCCGCTCATTGCCGAGCTCTCCTCCGCCGACGTCGCGCCTGCTCTCGTCGCGCCCAAGGCGAAGGCGACCGTCAAAGCCGGCGTCTCGGGCGTGGAAGTGGCGACACGTCAGGAGGGCCGCACGCTCTGGGTGCTCGCCGTGCGCCGCGACGGAGGCACGTCGACCGTGGGCTTCACCGGCCTTCCGAGCAAGGCCGACGGCCAGAAGCTCACTCGCGGGGACGTCCTCTCCGAGTGGGTGCAGGAGCCACCGCCTCCGCCGCTCACGGGTGACGGGCAGAAGCTCCGCACGGTCGCGTGTCGAGGACCGCGGGTTCCGCGATTGGTTCGGGCCGCTCGACGCTCGCATCTACCGCTTCCGCCTCTGAATAGCGTGCAGGAGCACTCGCGCCGGAGCCGAAACAGGAAGATCCACATGCCCCGCCTCGGGGCCCTTGCAGCCTGAGCCTCACTTCCGATGAGACACATGCTTGCCGCAACCGCGCTCGTCGCGACGATCGTCGCATTGTCGCCGGCGCCCGCGAGGGCTGATGCGGGCATCGACCCGCGGATCGCCGCCGTCCAGATCACGATGCGCTCGAGGTTGCTCTACCGGGGTCCCGTGACCGGCTTCGCAGGTCCCCGAACAACCGCCTCGATCGCGATCCTCCAGGAGCGGCTCGGGGTTCCGGCAGACGGAGTCTTCGGGCCACGAACCCGGGCACGGTTGTTCCCGTACGGGGCGCCCGTGCTCGGAGCGAGACTGCTCGGCATTGGCGCCAAGGGCTACGACGTTGCGCTTCTGCGCGTCGAGCTCGCGCTCCATGGCTTCCCGTCGGGCCCCTTCACGAGCGCGTACACGCCACGCGCCGCGCGGGCGGTGCTTCGGTTCCAGCGCTTCGCCGGCCTGCCGACGACCGCATTGGCAGGGCCGCTCACGGCGAAAGCGCTCCGCGCTGCGCCTACGGTCTCGCCGCGGCGCCTCGCCTGGCCGGTCGCGTCGTCGATCACGAGCGGTTACGGTCTCCGAGGAGCGCGCTTTCACGCTGGAGTCGACATCGTCGCCGCCGCGGGGACGCCAGTCGGCGCGGTCGGGAGCGGAGAGGTGGTCTACGCGGGCTGGCGCGACGGCGGCTGGGGCAACGCCGTCATGATCGCCCACGGCGAGGGCGTCCGCTCGCTCGTCGCGCACCTCTCGCGGGTCGACGTCCGCGTGGGCGACCGCGTTCACGTCGGCGAGACGGTCGGTCTCGCCGGCAGCACCGGCGACGCCTCGGGCCCGCACGTCCACTTCGAGGTTCGCGTTCGCGGCGCTTACGTCGACCCGATGACTGCGCTGCGCTAGCGAGCCGGCCCGCCGCGCGAGGATTGGAAACCGATCCGTGCGGGAAGGAAGTGCCCACGATGCGCGATACGGTCGGAGTCAGGGTCAGGGCATATTCGCTCGACGGGGTGGAGCTCGGTGACGTGCACGTGCCTGCTCCCCTCCTGATCGGCGATGTGATTGCACTCTCCGCAGGCCCGCCGTTGAAGGTCGTCGCGGTGCTCGAGGCCGACCAGCGCCCCGTCGGCGTCACGGTACGGCCCGTGTACGTCGAGGACCGCAGCGTTCATTCGGACTGACGTCAGCCGCCGAACCAGCGCTGCAGGCGCTCCGTCTCGAAGCCACGCTTGGCGTCGGCAAAGGCGGCGCTCGGTCCCTCGATCGCGACCAACGGCTCGGGGTCGGCGTACCAGTTGCCCTGGACCAACGCGCCCGAGTCCTCACCGATCTCGACCGGACAGAACCCGGTGCCGTCGAACGGAGCAGGCGCCTCGCCGCCGCGCAGCTCCGCCGCGATCGCCCGGGCGACGCACAGCCCCTGCAGCTCGGCCATCAGACCCGCCTTGGGGAGCGGCAGCCCGTTCGCGAGCGGTATCAGGTTGACGTCGCCGATCGCGAAGACGCCCTCTGCGCTCGTCGCCAGCGTTCCCGCGTCGACGCCGACCCAGCCGTGGCCGGCGACGAGCGCCGTGTCGGCCACGACGGAGGCCGGACGGTGCGGAGGCACGGCCAGGAGCAGATCGAACGGCTCCTCGCTGCCGTCAGCGAGCACGACGCGTCCGGCTTCGATGCGCTCCGCCTTCGCGCCAACCCGACCAGCGATCCCACGCTCGGCGAGCTGGCCGGCCATCCACTCCGACCCGGCCCAGCCCGCGTTCGGCATCAGCATCGGCTGCAGCGTGACGACGGCCAGCTCTGTCCCGTCGCGGAGCCCACGCTACCGGAGATTCCGGTCGATGTGGAACGCGCACTCGTAAGGCGCCGGCGGACAGGTGTACGGTGCGCCCGCGATCAGGATCAGCAGGCGGCCGCCCTCGAACTCCCGGAGGGCCGCAGCTCCGCCCGCCGCGCCGGCGAAGGTCCAGATGTCATGGCCGTGCTCGGTCAGGCCGGGCACGAGATCCGGTCGAGAGACGGCCCCGAGCCCGATCACGAGGTGGTCGCCGTCGAGCCGGCCGCCGTTCGTCTCGGCAGCCCTCGCCGACGGGTCGATCGAGAGGATCTCGTCCTCGACGACGCGGATCCCGTGCCGCGAGAGCAACGATCGGGCGCGGCTGCCGTCGGAGACCGTCCCGATCCCGACGAGCTCCCACAGCTTGCGCAGACCCATCGTGAACTCCGCCTTGCGGTCGACGAGCACGACCTCGTGGTCGTCCCCGAGCAGGCCCTTCAGCTCGACGGCGGCCGCGATCCCGCCGAAGCCGCCTCCGAGAATCAGCGTCCGGCTGCTCACGGCACGGGCCGAGCCCGAGCCACGACCTCTGTCTCGGTCGGCGCGAACACGTCGACATGCTCCTGCACCTGCGCCATCCGCGGCTTGAACTCGGGGTGCGCCTTCCAGCCCTGGATCGCCTCCAGGCTCTCCCACGCCATGAAGCTGACGAACCGCTCCGGTGTCCGCAGGTCGCGCGCCATCACCGCCTCGCCCGCCGCGCCGGGCAGGTCTGCCGCCCAACCCGCGAACGCGCTCCACGCGGCGAGGAACGCGTCCTCCTGACCGGCGTACGGCTGCCACGAACCGGTCGAGTAGAAGGCGTCGCTCATCTCAGTCCCGAGTATGAATCACGGAGAAGCTTCCGCTCAGGCACCGGCGCGAGCTGCCCGGTCGAGCTCCAGCTGGCGGAGCTCGATCCGCCGGATCTTCCCCGTCAATGTCTTCGGCAGCTCCGGCACGAACTCGACCAGCCGCGGATACGCGTACGCCGAGAGCCGCTCGCGCACGTACTGGCTGATCTCGCTCGCGAGCTCGTCGGACGGCGGGTAGTCGTCGGCGAGGACGATGAACGCCTTCACGACGTTGCCGCGCAGCTCGTCGGGTGAGGCGACCACGGCGGCCTCGCGCACGGCGGGATGCTCGAGGCACGCCGACTCGACCTCGAACGGCCCGATCCGGTAGCCGGCCGCGATGATCACGTCGTCGGCCCGCCCGACGTACCAGTAGTAGCCGTCCTCGTCCTCGACGGCGGCGTCCTTCGTGTGGAACCAGTCGCCGCCGAACGTCTCCTCGCCGGCCTCGTCGTTGCGCCAGTAGCCGAGCGGATAGTGCGGATTCGAGCGGGCACGGAGGCAGATCTCGCCCCGCTCGCCGCGGGCCACCGGCCGCTCGTCCTCATCGAGGATCTGCACGTCCCAGCCCGGCATCGGCTTCCCCATCGATCCCTCCCGCACCTCCAGCCCCGGATAGTTGGCGACGAGGGGGTACGACTCCGTGAGGCCGTAGTAGTCGAGCACCGTGACGCCGTACTGCTGCCGGAACCAGCGGATCGCCTCGGGGTTGAGCGGTTCGCCGGCCGAGCAGACGCGCCGGAAGACCTGCGGATAGCGCGCTCCCGGCGTCGTCGATCGCCATCATCGAGCGCATCGCCGTGGGCGTCGTGAAGACGTTCGTCACGGCATTGCGGCTCAGGAAGTCGAGCTGCCGATGGGGGTCGAAGCCGCCCTCGCGGCGATAGACGCACTGCAACGCCCCGAGCCGCCAGGGGCCGAGCAAGGGTGCGATGCCTGCCGCCCACGCCCATTCACCCATCCCGTGGAAGCGCTCGCCGTCCTCGATCTCGTGGCAGTAGGTGAACTCCTCGTGGGCGAGCACGTAGCGGTGCGCGTGGACGATGCCCTTGGCGAGGCCGGTCGTACCCGACGTGTAGTAGAGCTGGGCCGGATCGTCGGCGGACGTGTCGGCGCAGACGAAGTCGGTCGGGGCGGCCGCCAGCGTGTCGGGCTCGAGCACGAGCACGTCCGGCACCCACGGGCGATCGAAGCGCGGCGCGTTCTCGGGATCGGTGACGAGGAGCCGGGCCTGGGAGTCGGAGAGTCGGTGCTCGATGCTGTCGTCGCCGTAGAGCACCGACATCGAGAGCAGGATCGCGCCGAGCTTCCAGACGCCGAAGAAGATCGCGGCCGTCTCGGGTGTCGGCGGCAGGACGACGGCGACGCGGTCTCCCGCCGTCACGCCTCGCGCGGCGAGCGTGTGGGCGGCCTGGTTCGCGAGGTCCTGCAGCTCGCCCCAGTCGAGGTCGCGCGTCGAGCCGTCGAAGCTCTCCCAGATCATCGCGCGCTTCGAACGGGGATGCTTGTCGCAGACGTCCGCGGCGATGTTGTAGCGCGCCGGAACATCCCAGCGGTGGGCTGCACGGGCCTCGTCGTAGCTCATCTCGCTGATCATCGCAGGCAACTCCCGCGCAGGTCGCTCGCCAGGGCGTAAAGCTTTCGTGAGGGGCGCCAACTGCACGGGCGGCAGGGAGTCTCTTCTCATCATGGGAGACAACGGCGATGCGGCGAACGATGCGGTGGTGTACCTGCTCGCCGAGCTCCGCTCGGATAATGGGGGGTCCGTGCACGAGATCGGCTCGCGCGCACGGGTGGTCGACAGTGAGGGCGACCACTTGACGTTGGCGGTGGCCTGTCGCAGCGGCGAGGACATCGTCCGCTGCCCGCGAGGCCTCGTGAAGCAGGCACAACGCTCGCTCGCTGCTCGCCGTCGCTCCCTTCGCGGCATCGCGCCGGCGATCGCCTGAACTAGCCCTGCTCGATCCCCTTCGCGCGCAGCTCCGCGATCGCGGAATCGCTCTTCCCGAGGTCGAGCCCGAGACTGCGCAAGACCGCGGCGTCCTTCAGGAACTGCACCTCGTCGTACTGCACCACCTGGATCAGGTTCCCCCAGGGATCGCGGAAGTTGAGGCCACGACCTCCGAGAACCGTCACGCCCGCGTCCTCGAGCGCCCGTCGCGTCGCGTCCATGCTGTCGACGACGAGGCCGAAGTGGCGGTGCTCGTCGGCCGGCTGCGAGCGGCCGCTCGAGAGCGCGATGAACTGATCGCCGATGTCGATGAACGCCATCGAGTGCGAGCGACCGCGCAGCGTCAGCTCGAAGATGCTCCCGTAGAACGCGAGCGCGTCGTCGATCTCGCCCACCTCGAGCGCGATGTGGTTGATGCCGACGAGCCGCGGCCGTGCCATCTGGTCACTCTAGTCGGCAGCACGCAGCATCGGCACGAGCTCCCGGCCGAGGTCGTCGATCACAGCGACCGCCTGCTCGGTGCTCATCCCCGGCCAGTGAGCGCGCGTCACGACGGGGTCGACCGGAACCACGTCGGCGATCTCGCGGATCTCCCGCACGCACTCCTCGGCCGAGCCGACGATGAACCCGGTGCGGACAAAATCCTCGATCGTCTCGAGCTCACCGCCCGGGCCGAAGCGCGGGCTGCCGATGTCCACCATGCTCTGGTGCCACTCGCGCCCCATCACCGCCGCCTTGCCGGCTGCATCTGCCCGGTCACGGCCGACCACGATCTCGCGCCGTAGCGGCTGAGGGCCCATCGGCTTCCCGAGACGCGCCCGCTCCGCTGCGAAGATCTCGACCATCGCGACGACGTCGGCGGCCGTGGCGGTCGGCGTGATCAGCCAGGCATCGCCGATCCGCGCGGCCCGCCTCACTCCGGGCCGGCCGATCGCCCCGATCCAGATGGGCGGCCGAGGCTCCTGCACGGGCCGCAGGTGAACGGGGGCGTCGCGGAGCGTCCAGAACTGGCCCTCGAACGTGACCCGGTCGTTCGTCCACAGCGCCTCCAGCAGCGCCACGCACTCCTCGAGCCGCGCCACCCGCTCCTCGAACGGGACGTCGAACGCCTCGAACTCCTCCGGCACGTAGCCGGTGCCGAGGCCGACGATCAGCCGTCCTTCACTCACGATGTCGAGTGTCGCGAGCTCCTCGGCGAGCAGCACCGGGTGGTACAGCGGTGCAAGCATCACCGAGGTCGCGAGCCGAACGCTCCGGTCGAGCTCACCGGCGAGACGCGCGAGGAGCGGCACCGGCTGCAGCCAGCGCGACTCGGGGAAGAGAAAGTGCTGGCCGAGCATGACGTACGTGATCCCGTTCCGCTGGGCCGCCTCGACCTGCCGCAGGACGGAGTCGAAGTGCTCCGACGCGGGTGTGCGCGTCGGTAGGTCGCTGAGGAGAATCCCCACTTCCATCGCGGTTCCGATAATATAGTAATGTTTAGGAGAATTGAATTCGAGAGCCTCGCGAGAGGGTGCAGACATGTCCAGTGCGCTGGAGATCGAGCTCGACGACATCGACTGGACCGCCTGGGCCGATGAGCCGTTCCCGCTCTACCGCCGCCTCCGCGACGAGGCGCCCGTCTACTGGGACGAGCGCAACCAGACCTTCGTCCTGACGCGGCACGACGACGTCTACGGCGTCCTGCTCGACCCGGGCCGCTTCTCGAGCGTGCCGCTCGACATCCTCGAAGGGCGCCAGCCGCCGACGAGCGAGATCCGCCAGGCCGACGCGCCGCGGCACCGGTTCGTCCGCAACATCGTGGGGCCGCTCTTCAACCCCGCAGCGATGCGGGACCGGGAGGAGATCATCCGGGCGATCGTCCGCGAGATCGTCGACGCGGCCGAGGGGCCGGACGTGATCGAGATCTCGTCGGCGATCGCGACGCCGCTGCCGGCCTGGGTCGCGCTCGGGCTGATCGGACTGCCGCAGTCGCAGCACGAGCGGTTCAACCAGCTGATGGACGATCGGCTCGAGATGATCCTCACACGAGGAAGCCGCGCCGAAAGCTCGGAAGCCGCCCTAGCCCGGCTGGCGGGGGTGCGCGAGGAGATGTGGGAGATGGTCGTGCCGGTGATCGCCGAGCGCCGCGCCCAACCCGAGAACGACGCAATCAGCCGGATCCTCGCGAAGCAGGACGAGGTCGGCAAGGAGGAGCTCTCCGACGACGTCTTCCTCAACATGCTGCTCGAGCTGGTCGCGGGCGGGTTCGAGACGACCCAGCATCTGATCGAGATGCTGGTCAGCCACCTCGCAGATCACCCCGCGTTGTGGGGCCGGCTCGGTGCCGATCGGAGCCTGATCCCGAAGGCGATCGAAGAGATGCTGCGGTGGCGCAGCCCCGTGCAGGCGCTCGGCCGCCGCGCCACCGAGGACGTCGTCCTCCACGGCGTCACGATCCCCGAGAACTCCTGGGTCACGGTCGCGTATGGATCGGCCAACCGGGACGAGCGCGAGTTCGACGAGCCGGACAGCTACGACGTCGACCGTGAGCTTCGCCGCCACGTCGCGTTCAGCGCCGGCGTCCACTACTGCCCAGGCGCGCCGGTCTCGCGGGCCGAGACACGGCTGCTGCTCGAGGAGCTGCTCGACCGCTATCGGACGGTCGAGCGCGCCGGGCCGTCCCTGCCCTCGCCGAACCCGATGCCCGGCAAGCCGGGGAAGATCCTCGGCTGGCGGCAGGTGCCCGTCCACTTCGAGCGATGAGCGCGCACCCCACCCAGCCGTCACGCGACGTCGACCCTGCGGGCGGGTCTCCCACTCCCGAGGAGATGCTCCCGCACCGACGGCTTCGTCCCGCCAAGCTCCCGCATCGGATCGCGAGCGCGATCGTGGAGGACATAGCCGCCCGCGACCTCGAAGCAGGCGACTGGCTGCCGGCGGAGGCCGAGCTCGCCGAGCGCTTCGGTGTCAGCCGCGTCTCGATCCGGGAGGCGCTCCGCGTTCTCGAGACGTTCGGCGTCGTCCGCATCAAGCCCGGAAGCAAGGGCGGGAACGAGGTCGGCACGATCGACTCCGAGGACCTGGCGCGCACGCTCGGGCTCTTCTTCCGCATGGCACGCGCGACGTACCGCGACCTGATGGACGCGAGACTCGTGATCGAGCCGTTCATGGCCCGCCGGGCCGCCGAGCGGCAGCATCCGGAGCATCTCGACGAGCTCCGCGGGCTGATGGCCCGAGAGGCGGCGTCGACCGCCGGAACGCCGGAGGGCGATCAGCTCGCGCTCGCCTTCCACTGGGTCATCTGCGGCGCCTCCGGCAACCCCGTCATGGACAGCCTCGGCCGCGCCATCCATGCGCTCTACGGCGACCGCCTGGCCGCCAACCTCCTCTACGACCCCGGCTGCTGGACGACGGCGCGGCAGATCCACCAGGAGATCGGCCAGGCGATCCTCGACGGCGACGGCCGCCGCGCCCAGGAGCTGATGGCGGAGCACATCGAAGACTTTCTCGCGCTCCAGGAAGAGCGCACCCCCTGGCTGCTCGACGAGCGCATCGCGTGGACGCCGTAGGGCGGCGTCCGGTGCGCGTCGAACGGCTCGGACACTTCCGACAACGACACGAAGGAGAGACCGTGGGAAAGCTCGCCGGCAAGTCCATCATCGTCACCGGAGCCGCGCGCGGCATCGGAGCGGTAATCGCACAGACGTGCATCGAGGAAGGAGCGCAGGTCCTCGTGGTCGACGTCGACCCACACGTCGAGGAGGTCGCTGAGCGGATCGGTGCGGTGGCAGTGGTCGGCGATCTCACGACCGACGGGCTCGCGGAGCAGACGGTCGCCGAGGCGGTCGAGCGGCACGGGACGCTCGACGGCCTGGTCAACAACGCCGCGCTCGTGCTCGAAGGCGATCTGCTCGTAACGGACATGGACAACTGGCGCCAGACAATGCAGCTCAACCTCGAGGTGCCGTTCGCGTGGTGCAAGGCGGCACTGCCGGTGCTGCTGGCGAAGGGCGACGGCTCGATCGTCAACATCTCCTCCACCGAGGGCATCGTCGCGCGGCCGAACCACTTCTCGTACGTGACCTCGAAGGCCGGGCTCGGCGGGCTCACGCGGAGCATCGCAATCGACTTCGGCCGGCGTGGGATCCGCTGCAACAGCGTCTCGCCGGGGTCGATCGACAGCGAGCGCTTCCGCGAGTACGTCGAGGGTCGCCCCGAGCTCGAGGAGGAGCTGATCTCGTACAACTACCGCGGACGCGTCGGCCGCCCGCGGGAGGTTGCTGCCTGCTGCGTCTACCTGCTCTCCGACGACTCCGGCTTCGTCACGGGCGCCGACTACATCATCGACGGCGGTCGAACAGCGGGTAGCTGACCGGCACCCTGGCCGCACCTGGATGCCGTACGGTTACGGCGTGGAGGAGGTCGTCGAGCGATACCTGACGCTGGGACTGCAGCTCGGTCGCCACGTGGACGGGCTCGTCGACTCCTACTACGGGCCGGCCGAGCTGGCGGAGGCTGTGAGCGCGGCCGATCTCGTGGAGCCTGCTGCGCTCGTGGCGGAGGCCGACGCGCTCGCGGACGACGTTGCGAGCGCAGGCCTCGAGGCCGGACGGTGCGGGTGGCTGCTGGACCAGATCCGCGGCCTCCGGGTCTACGCCGGCGTGCTTGCCGGCGAAGGGATCTCCTACTCCGATGAGATCGAGGGGTGTTACGGCGTCCGGCCGCAGCTCGGATCGGAGGCTGCCTACGCCGAGGCCCACGCGCAGCTCGACGAGCTCCTCCCCGGCACGGGGCCGCTCTTCGACCGCTACGAGGCGTGGCGGCAGGAGCATGCCGTGCCCGCCGAGAGAATGGTTCCGGCTCTCCTCGCGGTCGCCGACGTTCTCCGCAAGCGCACGAACGCCCTGCTCGACCTGCCCGAGGGCGAGCGACTCACGATCGAGGAGGTGCACGACGAGCCCTGGTGGGCCTTCAACTACTACCTGGGCAATCTCAGCAGCCGCATCGTGATGAACTCCGACGTGCACACGACGACGGCCGACATCGTGACCCTCGCTGCTCATGAGGCGTACCCCGGGCACCACACCGAGCGCGCCGTCAAGGAGCAGCGGCTCGTGCGCGACCAAGGCAGGTGGGAGGAGGCGATCCAGCTGGTGCCAACCCCGCAGTCGCTCGTGGGCGAGGGAATTGCCGAGTGCGGGCTCGAGGTGCTCCTCGACGCAGAGCTCGAGAAAGAGCTCGAGGCGACGCTCGCAGCCCAGGGTCTCCACACCGATCTCCGGCACGCCCACGCGATCGACCGCGCCCGGCAGCCGTTCCGGCGAGTCGGCCTCGACACCGGCCTCCTGATCCACGAGCAAGGCGCTTCGGAGGAGGAGGCCAGTGCTCATTTCCAGAAGTGGGCCCTTGGGACGCCGGAGCGGGCCGCAAGCTCGGTCCGGTTCGCGACCGACCCCACCTGGCGTGCGTACGCGATCACCTACTCCGTCGGGAGGGCGCTCTGCGCGGGCTACGTGGGTGACGATCCCTCCCGCTTCGTGACGCTCCTCACCGAGAACGTTCGCGTGGGCGATCTGATCGCCGCCCAGACGTAGAATTTGCGGGCAGAGAAGCGCCGCCCGCTTCTACACTCGCCGCATGCGTGAGCATGACCTGGAGCTCCTCGAGCTTCCTGCCGTCCTGACCCGGCTCGCCGGAGCGGCGGCGAGCGATCCGGGAGCGGCCCTGGCGGAAGCGCTGCGCCCGTCGGGCGACGCCGGCGAGGTGCGGCTCCGCCAGCAGCAGACGACCGAGGCGATCGCGCTGCTCGACGAAGCCGCCGAGCCCGAGCTCGGCGGCGCAGCCGACGTGAGCGAGGCTGCCGATCTGGCGGCGCGCGGCAGCACGCTCGACACGCGGAGCCTCTCGCAGATCGAGCGCACGATCCGCGCCGGCGTGGCGGCGCACCGCGCGATTGCGGAGCGCGGCGACCTGCCGGCGCTCCTCGCGATTGTCGAGGCGCATCGAGCCGTCGCTGCTCTCGGTGGCGGAGGAGATCGGCCGCTCGGTCGAAGAGGACGGATCCGATCTGAAGGATTCGGCCTCGCCCGCTCTGCGCCGTTTGCGCCGGGAGCTCCGCGAGGGGCGAGGCAAGCTGGCCGAGCGGCTCCGCAAGATCGCCCGCGACCCGGCGCTGGCCGAGCACCTACAGGACGATTTCGTCACCGAGCGCGGCGGACGTCCCGTGCTGGCGCTGAAGTCCTCGGCGCGAGGACGGGTGCCCGGGATCGTGCACGACTCATCCGGCTCCGGCCAGACGTTGTTCATCGAGCCACTCGCGGCGGTCGACGATTCGAACCGGCTGCGCGAGGCCGAGGTCGCCGAGCGCGACGAGGTGGCGCGCATCCTTCGCAACCTCTCCTCGCTCGTCGCAGCACAGGCTGAGGAGCTCACGACGCTCGTACACGCGACGGCGCGGCTCGACCTCGCGCTCGCCTGCGGCATCCTCTCGCGCGGCTGGCGGGGAGCGATCGTGACTCCGAGTCAGGAGGTCGTGCTGCGCGGTGCCCGCCACCCGCTCCTGGACAGAGGCTCGGCGGTCCCGATCGATCTCGAGCTCGGAACGCTCCGGGCGCTCGTGATCAGCGGCCCGAACACGGGCGGCAAGACCGTGGCCCTGAAGACGCTCGGGCTCGCTGCGGCTCTCTACCAGTGCGGCCTGCGCCCGCCCGCCGACGAGGCGTCGCTGCCCGTCTTCGACGCGATCCTCGTCGACATCGGCGACGAGCAGTCGATCGCGATGAGCCTGTCGACGTTCTCCGCGCACGTGCGCAACCTGATCGGGATCCTCGAGCTGGCAACGAGCGAGTCCCTCGTCCTCCTGGACGAGCTCGCCGCCGGCACCGACCCGGTCGAGGGCGCGGCGCTCGCCGAGGCCATGCTCGAGACGCTCGCCGAGTCAGGCGCGGCTGACGGTCACGACGAGCCACTTCGCGGAGCTGAAGGAGTGGGCGAGCGCCGCCGACGGCGCAGCGAATGCCGCCACCGGCATCGACCCGGACAGCAACGAGCCGCTCTACAAGGTCGTCCTCGGCCGCCCCGGGACCTCCCACGCGTTGCAGACGGCGGCTCGACTCGGCCTCCCGGCGCCGATCGTGGCCGCGGCGCGGGAACGGATCGCGCCGGAGCGACTGCTCGTCGCCGAGCTCGTCGCCGAGGCGGAGACCGCGGCCCGAGGGGCGCAGGAGGCGCTCGAGGCCGCGACCGCCGAGCAGGCGGCGGCCGAGGCGGCCCGCCTGAAGGCGCAGCGCGCCGCCGAGGGGCTCCAGGACGAGATCGAGCAGGTGCGGTCGTCGGCGGCCGCCGAGCGCCAGCGGGCTCTGACCGAGGCCGAGGCGGAGCTGGCAGGCGTGCGGGCCGAGCTCGAGGAGCTGCGAGGCGAGATCCGCGCCGCCCGCAAGCTCGAGCGAGAGCGCGGACGGGCCGCCACTCCCGCTGCGCAGAAGAAGGAGGCGGAGCGCGACCGGCGCCTCGGCGCTGCCTCCGACCGTGCCGCCCGCGCCTCCAGGTCGTTGGCAAGGCTCGACGAGCCGGTGCAGGCGACCGCGCCGCTGGCAGCGGGCGACCCGGTCGTGGCGGCGGAGCTCGGCGTCCGGGGCACGATCGCGGAGGTCGTCGGCGACGAGGCGACAGTGCTCGGCCGGGGTGGCCTCCGCATCCGCGTGCCGCTCGACCGCCTTCGTCCCGACCGCGACGGGGCGACGAGCGGACGACAGGCCCGAATCGCCGGTCACGATCCGGGCGATGATCCAGAACGACCTTCCGGACGAGATCGACCTCCGCGGTCGCACCGCCCAGGAGGCGCGGGAGGCCGTGCGCGACCTGATCGACGCGGCCGCGCTCGCGGGCCGGGCCGAGGTTCGCGTGATCCACGGCCGCGGCACGGGCGCCGTCCGCAAGGCGGTGCGCGACGAGCTTACGAAGCATCCACTCGTGGACGAGCAGGTGTCGGATTCGGCTGACGGGGCCACCGTCGTCCGGCTCGGCGGCAGCTGAACGACGCGAGCAGTTCGAGGGGCCGGTCTCGCGCGTTTGGCAATGGTGTCGACTGGTGAACCTTCAGAGAGAACCTTGAGTCCGGACGAGTCGGAAGGCCGCTGTCCGGGCTAGAACCGATGTCGTACTGACTGGCCGCGGCACCGCCCGTGGCCCGACCGGGAGGATCTCTCTTGAAGAAGCTATCGCCGTCAGCACGCACGTATCTCGGGCTCGGCTTCGTCGTAGCCGTCGTCCTGCTCCTTGGCACCGTGCCAGCAACCGCCAACCCCGGCGGCACAGGGCTCGTGATCAGCCAGGTCTACGGCGGCGGGGGCAACACGGACGCGCAGTACACGAACGATTTCATCGAGATCTTCAACCCGACCGCCTCCGCGGTGTCCGTCGACGGCTGGAGCGTGCAGTACGGAAGCACGGGCGGAGCAACCGTGGACGAACCAGACGAACCTCACGGGCTCGGCTGCCCGCGCGCGGCTACTACCTCGTGCAGGAGGGCGCCGGCGCCGGCAACGGAGTCGCCGCTGCCCGCAGCGCAGGCCACCGGCGCGATCGCGATGAGCGCGACGGCCGGCAAGGTGGCTCTCGTCAACTCGACCACGGCGCTCACGGCAAATGGCATGTCCGTTTGCAGCAAGCGTGGTCGGACTTCGTCGGCTACGGCACGGCCACGAACTGCTCGGAGGGGTCGCCGACTCCGATCGCTCGTCGAACACAACGGCCGCCCTGCGCGGCGCAGCGGGCTGCATCGGACACCGACGTCAACAGCGGCGACTTCACCGTCTCGGCGCCGGCGCCGCGCAACACGGCCTCTCCTACGCACACCTGCGACGGGCCGACACCGCCGTCGGGAACCGGGAGCGCAAGCCCAGCCTCGGTCGCCGCAGATGGCTCGAGCCGGTTGACCGTCGCGGTCACGCCGGGCGCGAACCCGGCGAGCACCGGCATCGCCGTCGGCTGCGACCTGACGACGATCGGCGGCTCTGCCACGCAGCCATTCTTCGACGACGGAACGAACGGTGACGTCACCTCCGGGCGACGGAACGTTCTCGTACGCGGCGACGGTGGCTGGCGGGACGACACCGGGGAGCAAGTCGATGCCCTGCACGGTCTCCGACGCCGCAGGCGCGCTCGAACTCGACGACGATCGCACTGGCGGTCGAGGGGCCGTTCGCAGCGATCCACGACATCCAGGGCGCATCGCACATCTCGCCGCTCGACGGTCACAGTCGTGTCGACCAACGGGATCGTGACGGCGACGGTCGAGCAACGGCTTCTAGATGCAGGACCCGGCGCCCGACGCGAACGACGCGACCTCCGAGGGCATCTTCGTCTTCACCTCGTCCGCCCGCGGTCGTCCGTCGGCGACTCCGTCCGCGTCGAACGCCACGGTGCAGGAGTTCCGCCCCGGCGGCGCAACGACCGCGAACCTGACGACGACCGAGCTCGCGTCCCCGACGGTCACCGTCGTCTCGACCGGCAATCCGCTCCCCGCCCGCGACCGTCGTCGGCACGGGCGGGCGGATCCCGCCGGACGCGGTGATCGAGGACGACGCGACCGGCGATGTCGAGACAAGCGGGACCTTCGACCCGCGAGCGACGGCATCGACTTCTAGGAGAGCCTCGAGGGGATGCGCGTCAGCTGAACAACGCGGTCGCCGTCGGCCCGACGCAACTCCTTCGGCGAGACGTGGGCCGGTCGGTGACAACGGCGCCAACGCCTCCGGTGCGCACGCCGCGCGGTGGCCTCATCGTCACCCCGGGCGACTTCAACCCCGAGCGCATCATCCTCGACGACCTGCTCATGCCGATGCCGACGCTGAACGTCGGCGACCACTACGCCGGCGCCGCTAACCGGCGTGCTCGACTACAACTTCGGCAACTCCGTTCATCGAGGTGACCATCGCTGCCGTCGATCGTCCACGACGGCGTCACTCCCGAGTCGACCGACGGCGCAGGGCCGTCACGAGCTCGCGGTCGCGACCTTCAACGTCGAGAACCTCGCCCCGAGCGACCCGCAGGCGAAGTTCGACCGCCTGGCAGGGCTGATCGTGAACAACCTGAAGACGCCCGACATGATCTCGGTCGAGGAGATCCAGGACAACAGCGGCGCGACCGACAACGGCATCGTCGCGGCCGACCAGACCATGGCCAAGCTGATCGCGGCGATCACAGCCGCAGGCGGCCCGACCTACGACTGGCGCGCGCATCGACCCGGTCAACGACCAGGACGGTGGCCAGCCGGGCGGCAACATCCGCGCAGGTCTTCCTCTTCCACACCGGCTCGGGTCTCATTCGTCGACCGCCCCGGCGGCACCTCCACCGCCGCGGTCGGTGTCACGGGTCGGGCGCGTCGACGCAGCTCGACGCTCAGCCCGGGTCGGATCGACCCGGCGAACACGGCATGGAACTCGAGCCGCAAGCCACTGGCGGGCGAGTTCATGTTCCAACGGCCGTCACCTCTTCGTCATCGCGAACCACTTCAACTCGAAGGGCGGCGACGACCCGCTCGATGGGCCGCTTCCAGCCCCCGACGCGCATCTCGGAGGTGCAGCGGCATCAGCAGGCCACGATCGTGCACGACTTCGTCGCCCAGATCCTTGCGGCGGATCCGAACGCGAACGTCGTCGTCGACGGCGACCTGAACGACTTCGAGTTCTCGGAGACCGTCTCGATCCTGCGGGCAGGAATCGCTCCACGACCTGATCGACACGCTGCCGCCGAACGAGCGCTACAGCTACGTGTTCGAAGGGAACTCGCAGACGCTCGATCACATCCTCGTATCCGGGCTCGCTGCATGCGCGAACGCCCGGATACGACGTCGTCCACGTCAACGCCGAGTTCGCCGACCAGGCGTCCGACCACGATCCCTCGGTGGCACGGCTGATGCTGAGCAGCGCGCCGACGGCCGATGCCGGCGGGCCGTACACCGTGTTCGCCGGCTTCACGGTCGGCGTGCACGCCACCGGCGGCGACGCCGATGGCGACCCTCTGACGTACGCATGGGATCTGGACGACAACGGGAGCTTCGAGACGCCCGGACAGAGTGCGACGTACTCCGCGGCGACGGCGAATGCGCCCGGGTCGCACACGATCGCGGTTCAGGCGACGGACAGCGGCGGCCTCACCGGTGACGACACGGCGATCGTGAACGTCGTCGTCACCTACGACAGCCTCTGCGCGCTGACACGCGAGCGCGTGAGCAAGAAGAATGTCGCGGACGACCTCTGCAAGAAGCTCGCGCAGGCGAAGAAGGCGCTCGACAAGCCCGGGCCCCTGCCCCCGCACGGACACGGCCACGGTCCCCGGCCGATGCCACCGCCTCCCAACGACCATGCCCGGAAAGAGCACGACAAGAAGCTCGAGGAGTACCGCAAGAAGCTGGAGCCAAGACCGGCAAGTCGGTCAGCGCTGGGGACGCGGCACAGCTGAAGTCGCTCTCGCGGTACCTCTAGCCGATGGCGGGTGGGGGCAGGCTCGGCCTGCCCCCACCAACTCGTCTCAGTCCGCTGCGGCGCGCCGGAGCAGGCGGGCCGAGCGCCTGCTGCTCTTCGGGCGACCAGATCCGCGAGAGCGCGAGGTCTGCCGCCTCCTCGGCGGTGCGGCTCGCCTCCTCGGCGACCTCGGCGCCACGAGGGGTGAGCACGACGAGCGCCAGGCGCGCATCACTCGGGTTCGACTCACGCGTGACGAGGCCGATTCGCTCGAGTGGGGCGAGCTGACGGGCGATCCCCGAGGTCGTGACCGCCAGCCGTCGCGCCAGCTCGACACGACGGAGCGTCTGGGCCGGCGCGGCCTTCAGCTCGAGGAGGACGGCGAGGTCGTTGAGGCCGAGCCCGTGGTGGCTGCCGAGTGGATGGTCGACGTCGCGGACGACGAGCGTTCGAGCGCGCGCGAGATCGAGGATGAGCTCCAGGTTGGATGAGCTTATTCGTTGACATGTCATCAATATATCATCAATCACTCACTTTCCGTGAGTGACCCCCCTTCCCACGGCTCACCTGAGTCGAGAGCCATAACGCGCGAGCCAAGAACCTTGTGACACAGCAACAGAACCTCACAGCCCATGCGTGCGAGAACCCCTGGAAATGAGCGATTCCACGGCGAGAGTTTGTGACATCGTGTTGAATCAACACAAAGTTCGATGAGCTGAGGGCGCCCGCGGCGGGGTATCGAATGCCCTCCCTGGGCGCCGCGGGCGCACGGGCGCGGGAAAGGCGAAGCTTGTAACACGCGCGAAGACCGCGCCCGCTGATAACTGCGAGAACTGGCTGCAAATGAGCAATTCCACGGCGAGAGTGTGTGACATTGTGTTGAATCAACACAAAGTCCGACGCGGCGGGGGCGTTCGCGGCGCTGCATCGAGCACGTCGCGACCTCCTCCCCTACACGTATCCTGAAGGGTTCGTGTCCGCACCCGAGACGATCCAGCCCGACCCCCGCGCCGAGCCGGCGACGCTCGAGATCCTGTGGCAGCAGGATCTCAGCGCGACCGTGCTCGAGCGCGGCGCCGGACGGCTCGCTGTCGGCCGGCGAGTTGCGCCTCGGCATCCCCGCCGTCTCCGATCTCGGCGGGACTCGGACAGGGCGCGAGCGCGCGGAGGGTCGGCCTCACCGAGCTGATCGCGCTCGCAGCAGAGCGGCCGGCGGGCATCGAGCTCGGCGGCTCGGCCCGGGCAACGTTCGCCGTCCTCGACCTGGCGGCGCGATCGGTCTCCGAGGGCCTCGTCCACCCGCAGCTCCAGCACGGCGGCCAGCACCTGGCTCGCCTACTGGGGCGCGACGATCGACGAGACCGATCCAGGAGGCGCTCGACGGCGATCGCCGGCGCGCTGCCCGCCGTCTGCGCGAGCGCGTTCGACGGCGACCGGGACGCGCTCGTCCACGACCTCTACGCCTGCGCCGTCGACCAGATCGCGCGCGACCGGCTTCGCGAGGCGGGAGTGCGGCTCGGCAACCGGCTCATGCGCAACCGTCCGAGCGCGCCCGAGCTCTTCCTCGACGGCCTCACCTCGATCGAGCCGGAGCTGCCGCCTGCACGCCGGGCTCGGCGCGCTCGAACGGCGGATCACCGACTGGGTCGATCGCGGCCTCGAGCGCCGCTCCAGCGCTCCCTGGCTGCTGAGCCTCCGCCTCGACGAGCGAGACGCGACAACGACGCTCGAGGGCGAGATCGCAGTCCGCCGTCGTGCTCGAGCTGTGGCTGCAGGCCGCCGACGACCCGACGCTCGCCCTCCCCACCTCCCTGCTCCACGACGGAGGCGACGCGGTCTTCAGCTTCCTCCGCTCGGCCGACCCGCGCGTCGCCGTCCACCGGCAGCTCGGCCTGATCGAGCCCGTCCTCGCCGAAGGCGGGATCGCGTTCGACCCGCATCGAGCCCACCCGGATCGAGCTCGGCGACGACGACGTCCGCTTCCTTCTCCGCACTGCGATCCCGCGCCTGGAGGAGCTCGGCGTGCCGGTGCTGCTGCCGCGGAACTGGGTCACCTCCGTCGAGCCGGCTCCGCGTCAACCTCACCGCGACGAGCGTCGCGGCGCACTCGAGCGGCCTGCTCACGACCGACGCGCTCGCTCGCTTCGACTGGCGGCTCGCGATCGGCGACACGACGCTGACCGAGGAGGAGCTGGTCGAGCTCGCGGCCGCCAAGGAGCCGCTCGATCCGCGTCGGCGGCCGCTGGCACGCGCTGCGGCGCTCCGAGGTCGAGAAGGCGCTGCTGCTTCCTCGAGCGGCGCCGCGAGGGGTCGGTCGTCGATCTCGTCCGCGCCGTCTCGGGCATCGAGACTCGACGACGCCGGGCTCGAGCTCGGCGAGGTGACGCTCGACGAGTCGCTCGCGCGCCTGCTCGACGGCGGCGACGATCGGCGCTTCGCGCCGCTCGGCGACGCCGACGGCGATGACGCAGCCGCTGTTCCCGTTCCAGGAGCGCGGCCACGGCTGGCTGCGGCTGCTCGGCGACCTCGGGATCGGCGCGATCCTCGCCGACGACATGGGGCTCGGCAAGACGGTGCAGGCGATCGCGATGCTCGCTCTCGGAGCGCGAGCAGTACGGCGCGGACGCGTTCGGCCCGACGCTCGTCGTCTGCCCGATGAGCGTCGCGCGGCAGTGGGTCGCGCGAGATCGAGCGCTTCGCGCCGTCCCTGCGCGTGCATCTCCACCACGGCGGCGACCGGCTCGCCGGCGCGGAGCTGATCGACGTCGCGCGCGCGAGCGACGTCGTCGTCACCTCGTACGACATCGCCACGCGCGACATCGACGACGCTCGCGGCCGTCGCGCTGGGACCGGCTGCTGCTCGACGAGGCGCAGGACGTGAAGAACCCGGCCACCAAGCGGGCGCGCGCGCTGCGCCGGCTCGACGCGCGCCGGCGCGCTCGCGATGACCGGCACGCCGATCGAGAACCGGCTCGACGAGCTCTGGGCGATCATGGACATCGTCAACCCCGGGCTGCTCGGCTCGCGCGAGTGGTTCCAGCGCAGCTTCGCGCGGCCGATCGAGGCGAACGGCGACGCGGCGCGCGCTCGAGCGGCTGCGCGCGATGGTGCAGCCGTTCATCCTGCGCCGGCCGAAGGACAGCCCCGAGGTCGAGCTCGAGCTGCCGCCGATCACGGTCGACGAAGGACTACTGCCGGCTGACGCTCGAGCAGGCGAGCCTCTACCAGGCGACGGTCGACCGCTGGATGCCGCGGATCGAGGAGCACGAGCGCAGCTTCGGCCGCCGCGGCGCGGTGCTCGCGATGCTCGGCCAGCTGAAGCAGGTGTGCAACCACCCGGAGATGGTGCTCGCGACCGGCCGCCCGCTCGACGGCCGCTCCGGCAAGCTCGAGCGCCTCGTCGAGCTGCTGGAGGCGATGCCGGCGCGACGACAAGGCGCTCGTCTTCACGCAGTACCCGGGCTTCGACCGGCTCGTGCCGCACCTGCAGCGAGCGCCTCGGCCGCGAGGTCGGCTTCTTCCACGGCGGCCTGAACGCGCGGCAGCGCGACGAGCTCGCTCGAGGCGTTCTCGCACCCCGACGGCCCGTCGGTGCTCGTGATCTCGATCCGGGCCGGCGGCCGCGGCCTCAACCTGCCGGCGGCGAACCACGTCTTCCACTTCGACCGCTGGTGGAACCCGGCCGTCGAGCAGCAGGCGACCGACCGCGCCTACCGCTTCGGCCAGCACAAAGCCGTCTTCGTGCACAGCCTGATCTGCACCGGCACGCTCGAGGAGCGGATCGACGAGCTGCTCGACTCGAAGCGCGAGCTGGCCGAGAAGGTCGTCGCCGGCCGCGCCGACGACTGGCTCGGCGAGCTCGACCTCGACGCGATCCGCGCCGCGGTCGCGCTGTCGGACGACATCGGTCGAGGAGGCCGCATGACGCTTCTCGACGAGGGACGCCCGATCTTCATCGGCGGCGACGACGAGCGGATCGGGCGTGGGCCGTGGGCACGCTGGGTCGCGACCGTCGTCGTCCCGGACGAGGGCTCGGCGCGCGCCGAGCGCGGCCGCATCCTCGCGCGCTCCGGTCACGTCCACAGCGTCGCGATCGACCCGGGCGAGGTCTCCGCGCTGCGTGATCGGATCGAGCAGTGCCGAGTACCGCGTCAGCGCTGAGCGCCGACCCGGTCAGCCCACGCGTCTGGGCCGCCGTGATCGGCTCACCACGGGGCCGCACGCTCTTCGACGCGGCCGCCGCGGGCCGAGACCAGTCGCTTCAGCTCGAGCACGTGATGACCGTCGACTGGGACGAGCCGCTGATCCCGCCTGGAAAGTCGATCCGTCGCACCTGCACCTGCCCGGACGCTGACCACAACGGCGCCTGCAAGCACGTGATCGCCCTCGGCTACGTCTTCGCGGCCGCGATCGACGACGACCCGTCCGTCCTGCTCGAATGGCGCGGCTGCACGGCCGAGGAGCCGAAGCAGCCGGTCGCCGTCGCGCTCGCGCCGACCGGCGACGCGTGGGCGGCCGGCCCGCTGCCCGAGATCGGCCCTGCGCGCTCGCTTCCGGTCGGGTCGGTGCTGAAGCGGCTCGGCAAGAGCGGGCTCGTCGTCGACGGGATCGACCTCCGCGACGCGCTCGAGCCCGCCTACGCGGCCTTCGCCGGACTCGACGACTGACCCCCGAACGCAGTGAGGGGCGCCGGAGCGCCCCTCACTGTCGATCGGCCGAGGCCCCTGTCTACGCGAGAGCCAGCGACGCCGACGAGCTCGACGAGGACGACGAGCCGCTGCTCGAGCCGCTGCTCGACGGCGGTGCGCCGAAATCCAGGCCGAGCCCTGGGCCACCCGGACCGCCCGGCCCACCGTGCCCGTGACCACCCGGGCCGCCGCCGGGGCCGGCACCGAAGCCCGGGAACGTCGCGGCGTTGATCTGTGTCTTCAACGTCGCGGCGTAGGTCGCCGGTGATCTTGCCGTCCGTCACGGCCTGCGTCGACGCGAGCGAGCGCCTGCGCCTTCCGGGCGTCGCTATAGGCGGCGTTGAGCTTCGCCTCGGTCGTGCCGAGCTGCTTGGCGACACCCGCCGCGGTCGCGAGCCGCGCCGCCGGGATCTCGCCGTCGGCGAGAGCGTCCTTGAGCGTCGTCGCCTCGTCGGCCGTGATCTCGTCCGCGGCGAGGGCTGCGTCGATCCGGGCCGTTGCCGCCGTTTTGATCGGCGGCATTGAGCTTGGCCGTCGTCGTGTCGAGGTTCTTCGCCACGGCGGTGTCGAAGCTCGCACGGCTGACGAGCCCGGCGGCCTCCTGCTTGAGCGTCGGGCCTGTGCCCGTGGCCGCGATCGCCGAGCCGACGCCCACGATCAGGGCGAGCGCCGTCACCGTCGCGAGCAACATGCGTGCCTTGGTGAGTCTCATCTTCGGTCTCCTTTCGGGAGGGTTCGAGGTGAGACCCATCCAAGTCGCCCGCCCTGGGAGCAGCCTGTGGTGGGGCTGGAGGCTTGGTGTGTATTGGGAGTGCGGCTGGGGCGGTTCTGCACCAAGGAGCGTGTACGACGAGGAGGTCGTTTGAGGCTGGTTGCCTTGATGATCTCCTCGGCGGACGCGATCCGCAGCGTGCAGGGCCGCATCCAGACGTGCTCCTGATGCACATGCCTCCTGAGGCTTGGTGTGAGTCCGGCGCCAGAAGTCAGCGCGCTGTTAGCCGTGCAGGATGTTCACGGCCCGCGCGGCGACGATCAGCAGCGTCACCGCTGCGACGACCGACTCGCAGCCCATGAACAGCTTCGCGCGGTGCGTCAGCGGCATCGCGTCGGTGGGGCTGAACGCGATCGAGTTGGTGAACGGCGATGTAGAGGTAGTCCTGGAGCGCCGGCGCCCAGCCCTCGTGGGCGAGCTCGGGATTCTCGTCCTGCGGAAACTGGAAGTCGGGCGTCACTCGCTTGTCCGAAATTGCCCGCTCGACCGGACCGCCGCAGTCGAGCTCCCAGAACACGAGTGCGAACGTGATCACGTTGACGACCAGCACCACCGCCGCTGTCGCGAGGAGCTGCGGGCCGGTCATCTGGCTGCCTCCTCCCGCCAGCGAGACGAGGACGAGCCCGACGGCGATCAGGTTCGCGGTCGCCAGCACGCCGAGCAGGATCACGGCCGCCGTACGCCGGTGCTCGCTGCTCAGCCCGAGTCCGCCCGAGCCCGCGAGAGAAGACGATCGCCAGCACCGCAGCGGGCAGCGCGAGCACGATCCAGATCCACCAGTCGTTCGCCGAGTACAGCTGCCAGCCGTGCCAGGCGCTCGTCGCTGCGAGCGCCAGGTCGGCGACCGCCGCGATGAGCACGAACGGCGCGGCCTCACGCCGCGCGACGTGGCGGATGTCGTCCAGCTGCTCGTCGCTCATTCCAGGAAGGTTCGCCGCGCATGCGGCCAGACCTACGCCCGCCTGCGGGATGAACGTCGTGGCGGCCGGCCGATGATGGCCGGCCGCCACGATCAGCAGTTCGTTATCGGCGGCGGTCTTGCACATCGTCGCGATGTCGATGCCGTACACCGGGTGATGCAGGATGCAACTGACCTTGCTCGAGAAGAAGTCGCGGTCGTTGTCGACGCCCCAGACGACGAGCGGCGAGACGTTACGAGTGATGTCCTCGTCCAGCTTCGCGTAGGCGCGCGGCCCGGTGCGGCGCCGGTTGTCGCGGCTGCCACGTCGAGCTTGGCATTCACGGCCGGGTCGTTCAGATACGAGAAGTTGACGTTGTTCGCGTCCCGGATCGTCCGGCCGTCGAGCAGCACGTTGAGGAAGTCGTACGGGTCCGGGTAGTCGGCCTGCCAACCCTCGAACGCGATGTCGTACGGCTCGCCCTTCGTGCCCTCCTTGGAGAACTGGATCGCACGTGCGAACTGGTGCACCTCGACGTCGATGCCGATCTGCTTCAGGTTCTCCGTGACGATCGCTGCCGTCTCCGGGCACGGAGACTGGTCGCAGGTGTACATGATCGCCTTGGCGTGCGTGTCGCCGGCGAGCTCCTTCGCCTTCTTCAGGTCGGGCCCGTTGAGCGGATAGATGTTCGCGTCCTTGTATCCGGGGACGCCCGGCGGCAGGAGCTGATCGGTCGGGGTACCGGCGAACGCCCCCCGCTGCGCGAGCAGCGCGGGCCTGTTGATGGCGTAGTTGCACGGCCTGGCGGAGCTTGACGTTCGAGAACAGCGGCCGCGAAGTGTTGAGCGCGAGGTAGCGGACAGACAGCGACGGGTTCACGAAGTAGCGCTGCTTGCCGTCCTTCGCGGCCTGGCTGCCGGCACCGAAGTCACGGGCCAGCTCCTGGTGCGACGTCGGCGGCAGCCCGTCGGCGATCCAGTCGATCTTGTCGCTCTTCGCGTCGAGCAGCGAGGCCGTCGCCGGCTCGCCAACGGTGAAGATCATGCTGTCGAGGGTCGTCTTGCGGTCGCCGCCGTAGTTCGGGTTGCGCGCGAGCACGATCTGCCGGCTCGGGGTGCGCGACTTGATGTAGTACGGCCCTGCAGCCGCCGGCGTGAGAACGCCGTTGGCGTTCAGCGGCGTGTCGTCCGGAACCGCGCAGAAGAACGGCATCGCGATCCGTGAGAGGAAGTCCGCGGCGGGCTTGACGAGCGTGATCGAGATCTTGTCGCCGTTGACGACGACGCCCTTCACCGAGGAGGCGGTGCCGTCCGTGTACTCCTTCGCACCGAGGATGTCACCTGCGAACGACAGAGCAGGCGAGTTCATCTTCTTGCTCAGGTCGCGCTCGATCACCTTCTGGAAGGTCGTGGCGGTGACCGGGGCGCCGGAGGGCGGAGAGAAGCGGAATCCCTTCCTGACCGTGAAGGTGTAGGTCTTGTCGCCGTTCGAGACGACAGGCATGCTTTCTGCGACCTCGGGCTGCAACTCCGCGCCCGGGATCCCGGCCGTGTCCGGGTAGTTGAGGAGCTTGGCGCACGTCGCGTACTCGATGTTCCAGGATGCCGAGTAGTACGCGAGGGCGGGATCCGTGTAGTCGACGTCGGACTGCAGCGCATAGCGTGCCGTCCCACCCTGGGTCGCCGGGGTGGCCGTGGTGGTGGTGTCCGTCGTACCGCTGCTCGCCGAGTCCGACGACGAGCCACAACCGGCTGCCGTGACGATCAAGACGAGCAGGGCCGCAGCACCGAGAACTGCGTACGTAGACCTGCGCATGGTTCGATCTACCTCCTGAGGTATTCGGCCCTCTCTGCTGGAGAGCCACGGCCTGCGGCGCGCACAAAACGCTGGCCCCGTCATTCGAAACGACGGGTCGAAGCAGGTGTCTCAAGAGTAGATCCCCACGAGCGGCCCGCGGGTAAACCTTCTGCAAGCTCATTGTGAGGTCTACCCCGGGATTTAACCGGGATCGATCACGACACCGGCGAGCGCGTCGTCGATCGAGGCGAGGGTCTCGGGATCGAGGCGCACACCGGACGCGCCGGCGTTGTCGTCCAGTTGCTCGGGCCGGGTGGCGCCGACGATCGCCGAGGCGACGTTGGGCTCGCGGAGCACCCAGGCCAGAGCGAGCTGCGGCAGCGAGAGGCCTGCCTCGGCAGCGATCGGACGCAGGCGCTCGACGGCTCCGAAGACCTCGTCGGTGAGGAAGCGGCCCATCGCCCAGCCCATGTGCTCCGAGGCCGCACGCGAGTCGGGCGGATGGACTGACCCGGCGTGGTACTTGCCGGTGAGGACGCCCTGGCCGAGGGGCGACCAGACGATCTGTGAGATCCCGAACGCCGCCGAGGTCGGTATCACCGCCCGCTCTGGTAGCCGCCAGAGCAGCGAGTACTGCGGCTGGCTCGAGACGAACCGCTCCACACCTGGCAGCGCGTGCGCTGCCGCGATCTGGGCGGACGACCACTCGCTGAACCCGAGGTAGCGTGCCTTGCCGGCCCGAACAACCTCGCTCAGCGCCTCCATCGTCTCTTCGAGCGGCGTTGCCCGGTCGTAGCGATGGCATTGGTAGAGATCGACGTAGTCGGTACGAAGGCGGCTCAGCGAGGCATCGATCTGCTTCAGCACCTGTGCGCGCGAGAGGCCACGGTCTCCGTCGCCCATCGGGAAATACAGCTTCGTTGCGAGCACGTACGACTCGCGGGGGCGCGCACCCAGTACGTCGCCGAGAAGCTCCTCGGCTGTGCCGCGTCCGTAGACGTTCGCCGTGTCGAAGAAGTTGATCCCGAGCTCGAACGCCCGCTCGACGCAGGCAGCGGCTCGGTCACGGTCGATCCCCGTGCCGAAGGTGAGCCAGGAGCCGAGCGCTATCTCCGAGACGTCGATGTCGCTCGACCCGAGTCGGCGGTACTCCATCGCCGGACGGCGGGCCTTCAGCGCTCGCTCGACGCGGCCCAGATGTTGACGGCCTCCTCGGGCGCGTACATGTCGATCGCTTCGAGCTCCTCCGGTGTGAACTCCAGTTTCTCGAGCGCACCGAGGTTCTGCTCCAGCTGCGCGACGCTGCTGGCGCCGACGAGGGTCGACGTGATGCGCGGGTCGCGCAGCGTCCAAGCGAGCGCCATCTGCGCGAGCGTCTGCCCGCGCCAGGCCGCGACCTGGTGCAGGCCATTCACCTTCGCGAGGGTCTCTTCGGTGATCGTCTCGGGCGCGAGCGACTCGTGGCGGCTCGCACGCGAGTCTTCCGGGATCCCGTTCAGGTAGCGGTCGGTGAGCACGCCCTGGGCGAGTGGCGAGAACGTGATGCAGCCGACGCCGAGCTCCCCGAGCGTCTCCACCAGCTCCGGCTCGATCCAACGGTTCAGCAGCGAGTAGGACGGCTGGTGAATGAGCAGGGGCGTGCCGAGATCGGCCAGGATCGCGGCCGCCTCCCGCGTCTTTGTGGCGGAGTAGGAAGAGATCCCGACGTAGAGGGCCTTGCCCTGGTGCACGGCGCTCGCGAGGGCGCCCATCGTCTCTTCGAGCGGCGTCGTGTCGTCGACCCTGTGCGAGTAGAAGATGTCGACGTAGTCGAGCCCCATCCGGGCGAGGCTCTGGTCGAGGCTCGCGAGGAGATACTTCCGCGAGCCGCCGTCGCCGTACGGTCCCGGCCACATGTCGTACCCGGCCTTCGTCGAGATGACGAGCTCGTCGCGGTACGGACGAAGGTCGTCGTCGAGGATGCGGCCGAAGTTCTCCTCCGCCGATCCGTAGGGCGGGCCGTAGTTGTTCGCAAGGTCGAAATGGGTCACGCCGAGGTCGAAGGCGCGAAGCACGATCTCGCGGCCCGTCTCGAGCGGGCGGACGCTCCCGAAGTTCTGCCACAGCCCGAGCGAGATCGCCGGCAGCGCGAGCCCGCTTCGGCCGCAGCGGTTGTAGCGCATCTCGTCGTAGCGTTTACCTGCGGCGATGTATGGCATCGACTGCACTCCTCTCGAGTCCTCTTGCCTGTGATGCGAACCTATCCGATCGACGCTCACCTGGATGCGGGCGCACCCAGAGGCTTGATGCGTAGGATCGGCGCATGGACGAACGGCTCCTCGGCGGCAGCGGTGTCGCGATCACGCGGATCATCCTCGGATGCGGCAACTTCGGCGGGATCGGGTCGTCGCCCGCGTTCTTCGGCCAGGGCACCTCGAAGGACGATGCGTTCCGACTCATGGACACCGCCTGGGAGGCCGGGATCACGACGTTCGACACCGCCGACGCGTACGGTGGCGGGCGGAGCGAGAGCTTCATCGGCGAGTGGCTGGCGACGAAGAGCAACGACGTTCGCGACCGCATCGTGATCGCGACGAAGACGTTCAATCCGATGGGCACGGGCCAGGATCACGGGCTCGGCCGCAGCCGCATCCGGCGCCAGATCGACACGAGCCTGGCACGCCTCGGCGTCGAGCGCGTTGCCCTCTATCTCGCCCATAGCTTCGACCCCGACACGCCGCAGGAGGAGACGCTGCAGGCGTTCGGCGACCTCGTCGAGGCCGGCAAGGTCGGGGCAATCGGCGCGTCGAACTTCACCGGCGAAGAGCTCGCAGAAGCGCTCGAGCTGGCCGAGCTCGAGCGCATGCCGCGCTACGAGTGGGTCCAGAACGGCTTCTCGCTGCTCGAGCAGGGCGACCGCGAGACCGTGTTCCCGGTATGCCGCGAGCACGGTCTCGGCTACACGCCCTTCAGCCCGCTCGCCGGCGGGTGGCTGACGGGCAAGTACCGCCGCGGCGAGGCGCCGCCGGCCGGCTCGCGGATGACGCTGCGACCGGAGCCGTACGAGGGGTACTCCTCCGACCGGGTCTTCGATGCGCTCGAAACCCTCGAGCGAGAGGCCGCCGAGCGAGGCGTCTCGATGGCGGCGCTCGCGCTCGCCTGGGCGCTCGCCCAGCCGGAGCTGACCGCGATCGTCGTCGGCCCCGGGCACGCCGGCCATCTGGCGCCGGCGCTCGAAGCGCTCGAGATCGACCTGTCACCCGCCGACCGCGACCATCTGACGGAGGTTTTCTCGTGAGTGTTCTCGTCCTCTCCGAGCACGACGTGCGCGAGTTGCTCGACATGAAGTCCTGCATCGGCGCGATGGAGGGCATCCTGGCCCGGCTCGCGCGCGGCGAGCTGACGAACCCGCTGCGTCACCTGATGGCGCCGGGCGGCCCCGCCGCGATGGGCCTGATGCCCGCTCACGCGGGCGGCGAGACACCCGTCTTCTCCCTCAAGGAGATCGTCGTCGCGGGAGGCAACTCGGCCCGAGGGCTCGACCCGCATCAGGGCGCGGTATTGCTCCACGACGGCACCACCGGCCAACTCATCGCAATCCTCAACGCATCGCCGGTGACCGAGATCCGCACCGCGGCCGTCTCGGGAGCGGCGACGAGGCTCCTCGCCCGCCCCGGCTCGCGCACCGTCGCCGTGATCGGCTCCGGCGTGCAGGGTCGCTCCCATGTCGATGCAATGCAGACCGTGCTCGAAGATCCGATCATCCGCATCTGGAGCCGCAATCCGGCGCATGCCGAGGCGCTTGCGCTGGAGACACACTCGCTCGTCGCAGGATCCGTCGAGGAGGCGGTGGCCGGAGCCGATGTCGTCTGCACCGCCACCTCGGCCAGCGAGCCCTTCGTCGAGCTCGAATGGCTCGCACCAGGAACACACATCAACGCGGCCGGCGCGTTCCCCGACGGGAAGTCGAGGGAGCTCAGCACGGACACCGTCGCCGCGGCGCGGCTCTTCGTCGACCGCCGCGAGTCGACGCTCAACGAGGCGGGTGACTACCGGATGGCCGCGGCCGAGCGCGGGTTCGGGCCGGAGCACATCGTCGGCGAGCTGGGCGAGCTGCTGAACGGCACCGTCGAGGGCCGGCGCTCCGACGACGAGCTGACCCTGTTCAAGTCGATGGGAATCGCCGTCGAGGATCTCGCGGCCGCCGAGCTCTGCGTGGCGCGGGCGCGGGAGCGCGGAGTCGGGGTCGAGGTCGACTTCTGATCCCGCTCGCGGACATCGAGGCCGCCCGCGAGCGGATCGCGAACGTCGTCATTCGCACGCCGCTGGTGCGCCTCCAGGCGCCCGAGTTGCCTGCCGAGATCTGGCTCAAGCTCGAGTGCCTGCAGCCGATCGGCTCGTTCAAGCTCCGCGGCGCCGCCAACGCGATCCGCTCCGCGCCCGCCGGCGCCGTCGATCGCGGTGTGCTGACGACGAGCGCCGGCAACATGGCGCAGGGCGTCGCATGGATGGCCCGGGAGCTCGGGGTTCCGGCGACGGTCGTCGCTCCCGAGCACGCGCCGCGGACGAAGCTCGATGCGATCGCGCGCCTCGGCGGCACCGTGATCAAGGTGCCGTACGAGCGCTGGTGGCAGACGATGGAGGAGGGCTCCTACCCGGGGGTCGAGGGGTACTTCGTCCACCCCGTGCTGGACGACGCCGTGATGGCGGGAAACGGCACGATCGGGCTCGAGGTCGTCGAGGACCTCGACGAGATCGACACGGTTCTGATCCCGTGGGGCGGCGGTGGCCTCACGACGGGCATCGCGAGCGCGTTCGAGGCGCTCAGCCCGCGGACACGGGTGCTCGCCTGCGAGCCGGAGACGGGCGCCGCGCTCGCCGCCTCGCTCGCGGCCGGCTCTCCGGTCGAAGCCGAGTACACGGCGTCGTTCGTGGACGGCGCCGGCAGCAAGGCATTGCTGCCCCCGATGTGGGAGCGCGCACGGCCGCTGCTCGACGGCGCCGTGACGCTGACGCTGGACGAGACAGCCGCGGCAGTGCGCCTGCTCGCAGAAAGGGCACGCGTGGTCGCGGAGGGCGCCGGAGCACTGGCCGTCGCAGCCGCGGTCTCGGGTCGGGCAGGCCAGGGCCGAGTCGTCTGCATCGTCTCCGGCGGCAACATCGACGCGTCCCGTCTCGCCGCGATTCTCGAGGGCCGCACGCCGGCCTGAGCCGAGGTGCAGTTCCGGCGAGATTTCCTCCGGACCTAGCCGGCGAGTAGTCTCCCGCGGGACACGGCCGGGGGCGCCATACGGCGCGCCTCCGGCCGCCTCGCGTCGCCTGCCCGCAGCGGGAAGAATGCGCCAATGCGAACCGCCTCTCTCGTAGCGCTGCGCCGGCTGACGATTGCCGCCCAGGGATACTCCTCCCGCTCGCGGGCGGGAACGTCGCGCGAGGTGGAGGACGCGATCCGGCGGCTCTCGTGCGTCCAGCTCGACTCGATCTCGGCCGTCGAGCGCAGCCACCGGATCGCACTGGCCTGCCGCGTCGGCGCGTACCCCGAGAAGGCGGTGCCGCGACTCCTCGGCAGCGGGCGCGTCTTCGAGTACTGGGCCCATGAGGCGTGCCTGCTCCCCGTCGAGGAGTGGCCGCTCTTCGTCTCGCAGATGAAACAGGGCGGTCGCAAGTGGTACGGCGATGTCGGAGAGACGCATCCCCACCTTGCCGAGGAGATCCTGGCCGAGATCAGGGACCGCGGGCCGCTCGGCTCGCGGCACTTCGAGGGCGCAAGCGAGCAAGAGGGCGGGATGTGGAACTGGAAGCCTGCGAAGGCGATGCTCGATCGCCTCTGGAACCACGGCGACCTCGTGATCGCGGGCCGGCAGGGGTTCCAGCGCCTCTACGACCTGCCCGAGCGGGTGATCCCGAAGAAGGTGCTCGATGCACCCGTCCCGGCCGAGCCGGAGCGGTTGCGGGCGCTCGCGACCAAGGCAGTCGCCGCACGTGGCGCGCTCACCGATGCGGGCGTCGTCGAGCACTGGCGGCTGCGAGGCGGCGTCGCCCGGATCCGTCCCGTGCTCGACGCGCTCGTTGCGGACGGGATTCTCGAGCGTGTCGCAGTCGAGGATGGCGGGGCGCCCGTTGTCGTGCCGGCCGGAGCTGCGCTCGACACCGACCGGCCTTCGGCTGCGGTGCTCCTCTCCCCCTTCGACAACCTCCTCTGGGACCGGCCGTTCGCGCGTCGCGTGCTCGGCTTCGACCACCTGATCGAGGTCTACAAGAAAGAGCACGAGCGGCGGTACGGCTACTACGTGCTGCCCTTCCTCTGGCGCGACCGGATCGTCGGCCGCGCCGATCTCAAGTCCGAGCGCGCCGAGGGCACGCTGGTCGTCAAGGCGTTCCACCGCGAAGACGGTGTCCGCGCATCCGCCGCGCTCGACGATGCGCTCGACCGTGCGCTCGACCGCCTCCGTCGCGCGTGCGGGCTCGAGACGGTTCGCCGCTGACGCGCAACGACTACGATCCCGGCATGGACTTCGAGACACGCGCAATCCACGTCGGCCAGGAGCCCGACCCCACGACGGGAGCGGTGATCACTCCGATCTACCAGACCTCCACGTACGCGCAGGAGGCGGTCGGGGTGAACAAGGGCTACGACTACGCGCGCGTCGCCAACCCGACGCGGACGGCGCTCGAGGAGTGCCTCGCGTCGCTCGAGTCGGCCGAGTTCGGTCTTGCCTTCTCGTCGGGGGTCGGAGCGTCGATGACGATCATGCACCTCGTCGACCCCGGCGAGCGCGTCGTCAGCGTGAACGACGTCTACGGCGGCACCTACCGGATGTTCTCGCAGGTGTACGAGCCGAAGGGCTACCTCTTCGACTACGTGACGCCCGAGGAGATCTCGACCAACCTCGCAGCCCACATCGACGAGCGCACGCGCATGGTCTGGATCGAGACACCGACGAACCCGCTCCTCAACGTCGTCGACATCCGCGCCGCAGCCGATGCCGCGCACGCCGCCGGCGCGATCCTCGTGATCGACAACACGTTCGCGACGCCGTACCTCCAGCAGCCGATCGAGCTCGGCGCCGACATCGTCATTCACTCGACCACCAAGTACCTGGGCGGGCACTCCGACGTGATCGGCGGTTTCGCGGGCACGAACGACCCCACGATCGCGGAGCGACTCCGCTTCCTGCAGAAGTCGCTCGGCGCCGTGCCCGGGCCGTTCGACTCGTGGCTCGTCCTGCGTGGCCTCAAGACGCTCGCAATCCGGATGCGTCAGCACTGCGAGAACGCGCGCGCGGTCGTCGCCTTCCTCCAGGACCATCCGGCGGTGACGCAGGTGCTCTACCCCGGCCTGCCCGACCACCCCGGCCATGAGATCGCCGCCCGCCAGATGCGCGACTTCGGCGGCATGGTGTCGTTCCTCGTCGAGTCCGAGCAGGAGGCGGTCGAGCTCGTCGCGCGGACGAAGATCTGGACGCTGGCCGAGAGCCTCGGCGGCGTCGAGAGCCTGATCGAGCACCCGTACCGGATGACCCACGCGTCGACGGCGAGCGGCCCGTTCGCGTCGCCGCGGAACCTCGTGCGGCTGTCGGCGGGCATCGAGTCGGCCGACGACCTCGTCGCCGATCTCGAGCAGGCGCTCGCGCCGTTGGCCGCCGCGCGGCGACCGGCTTCAGCCGCTCGTCCGGGCTCCGCCTGAGGGTCTACGCCTTCTTGATCCGCGCAGCCGTCCCGTAGGCGCAGATCTCCGTCCAGGTCCGACCGAGCTCGGAGGTGTCGAAGCGCATCGCGAGGATCGCATTGCCACCCTTCTGCTCCGCCTCGGCGACGAGCCGGCCGATCGCCTCCTCGCGACCCTGAGCGAGCATCTTCGTCATCCCGCCCAGCTCTCCGCCGAATATCGACTTGAAGCTGGCGCCGATCTGCGAGCCGATGTGGCGTGACCGCACGGTGAGGCCGAACACCTCGCCGATCACCTCCTCGATCTCGTAGCCTGCGACCTCGTTGGTCGTCGTGATCAGCATTGCCGTCCTCCGTCGTCGGGTACGTTGACGCCGATGACGCTAGCGGCTCGCGACCCGATCGACCTCCTGCACAAGGGCGTTCCGAGGAACGTCGGCTGCTACGTCGTCGAGACGAACGACGGGCCGGCACTTTACGACTGCGGCCCCGCGACCTGCGTCCCGGCGTTGAAGGCGGGCCTCGCCGAGCGCGGGCTCGAGCTCGGCGACATCCGGCATCTCCTGCTCTCGCACATTCACCTCGACCACGCCGGCGCCGCGGGAACGCTCGTGCGCGAGCACCCGTCGCTGCAGGTGCACGTCTCGGCCGTCGGCGCTCCTCACCTCAGCGATCCGAGCAGGCTCGAGGCGAGCGCGCGCAGGCTCTACGGCGACTCGTTCGACGCACTCTGGGGCGAGCTGGCCCCCGTGCCGGCGGAGAACATCCGGATCGTCGGCGACGACGTGCTCGGCCTCGAGTGCTTCCCGAGCCCCGGCCACGCAAGCCATCACGTCTCGATGCTGCATGCTGACGGGACGCTCTACTCCGGCGACTCCGTGGGTGTCAGGATCGCGCCGGCGAGGTTCGTGCAACCGCCGACGCCTCCGCCCGACATCGATCTGGAGGCGTGGGACCAGACGATCGCCGCGACGGAGCGGCGGGCGCCGTCGCGGCTCGCGTTGACGCATTTCGGGGTCTTCGAGGACGTTCCCGAGCACCTCGCCCGGCTCCGTGAGACGCTGCAGAGCTGGAGCGGGCGGGTCGCCCACGGCATGGACGTGGCCACGTTCGTTGCCGCCGCTCGCGCCGACCTCTTCGCGTCCGATCCGGAGGCGGTCGAGACGTACAACCACGCGGCGCCGTTCGACCAGTGCTTCCCCGGGCTCGAGCGATACTGGCGCAAGCGGGGTGAATCGGCTGCGTAGCGCGCTGGCGCCGCTGCGCCACCGGAACTTCAGGCTCCTCTTCTTCGGCCGCGTCGTCTCGTTCGCGGGCTCGGCGATGGCTCCCGTCGCGCTCGCGTTCGCCGTTCTCGGTCTCGGCGGCTCCGCCACCGACCTCGGGCTCGTGCTGGCGCTCGCGATCCTGCCGCAGGTCTTCTTCCTCCTCATCGGCGGCGTCATCGCCGACCGGCTTCCGCGCCATCTCGTGATGGTCGCGTCGAACCTGGTCGCAGGGCTCGCCCAGACGGTCGCCGCGGTGCTCCTCATCTCGGGGCGGGCAGAGATCTGGCAGCTTGCGGTGATCGCGCTCGCCCGGGCCGTCGCGAGCTCGTTCTTCTTCCCCGCGCAGCAGGGAATCGTGCCCCAGACGGTGCCGACCGACGACCTCCAGTCCGCCAATGCGTTGCTGCGACTGGCGTTGAACGCGACGAACATCGGCGGCGCCGCGATCGGCGGCCTGCTCGTGGCCGCCGCGGGGCCCGGCTGGGCGATCGCCTTCGACGCGCTGACCTATCTGCTCGCGGCCGCGATTCTGCTGCCGATGCACGTGAGGGCGCCGGCGCGCATGGGCGACGCGGGCTTCATCCACGAGCTCGCCGAGGGCTGGCACGAGTTCCGCACGCGAACGTGGATCTGGGTGGTGGTGCTCGGCTTCGCCTTCGCGAATGGCGCCGAGTCCGCGGGTCTCCAGATTCTCGGCCCGGTCGTGGCGAAGGAGTCCCTCGGCGGCGCGTCCGTCTGGGGCGTTGTCCTGGCCTGCACGGGCATCGGCCTCGTGACCGGGGGCCTGATCGCTCTCCGCATTCGCCCCGAGCGTCCGCTCTACGTCGGCGTGCTCGCGACCATCCTGATCTTCCCGCCGCTCGTGCTGCTCGCGCTCGAGGTGCCGTGGCCCGTGCTCGCAGCCTCGACGCTGCTGATGGGGATCGGGGTCGAGTTGTTCTCCGTCTACTGGGACACGTCGCTCCAGACCCACGTCCCGAACGAGGTGCTCTCGCGCGTCTCTGCCTGGGACGCGATCGGGTCGCTCGTGCTGATCCCCGCCGCCTACGCGATCGTCGGTCCACTGGCCGACGCGATCGGCATCGACGAGACCCTCTGGATCTGCTCCGGGAATCGTCTTCGTCGCCATCTCGGCCCAGCTGCTCTCGCGCCAGGTGCGGGAGCTGCCCCGGCTGCCAGAGCCGGGCCTGGCGTACGAGGGTTAGGCGCTAGGCGAATCCCGTCACGAGCCAGCGACGGCGGAGGAAGCGGGCGCCCATCAGCACCAGGCGCGTGACGATGAGCAGGAAGATCGCTGCCCAGACGCCCCGCACGCCCCAGCCTGCCCAGGCGACGACGGCGAGTGTCGCGGCGCAAACGAGGAAGGCCGCCGCCATCGAGAACGCCAGGTAGCGCCCGTCGCTGGCGCCGATCAGGATCCCGTCGATCGCGAAGACGACGCCGTTGAGCGGTTGCATCAGCGCAAAGAGCGGCCACAGCAGCGCGCACTGGGCGAGCACAGCGGAGTCCGAGGTGAACGCCTGCGGGATCACGCCGGAGAAGACGAGCAGGACGACGCTGAACATCGCGCCGACCCCGATCGGAGAGCCAGATCATCCGCACGCTTGCGTCATAGGCTTCGTCGGGACGTGACGCGCCGAGCTCCTGCCCGACGATGATCTGCCCGGCGATCGCGATCGCATCGAGGACGAGCGCGATGAAGATCCAGAGCTGGAAGGCGATCTGGTGGGCGGCGAGCGGGGCGTCGCCCATCCGCGTGACAACCACGCCGGCGAGGATGAACGAGGCGATCAGCGAGGACCGTGCGGATGAAGATGAACTTGCCGAGCGAGAGCAGGCGCCGCGCGAGGTCGACGCGCAGGCCCGCGTTGGCGAGACCGACTCGCCGCAGGATCGCGACGGCCATCGCGACCCCCATCGCCGTCTGCGCGACCACCGTGCCCCACGCCGATCCTTCGATGCCGAGATCGAAGCCGTAGACGAGCACCACCTCGAGGATCACGTTGAGGACGTTGCCCGCGATCACGATCACGAGCGGAGTGCGCAGGTCGGAGACGCCGCGAAGGAAGCCCTGGCCGCCGATCGCGAGGAACGCCGAGGGGATGCCGAGCGCCACGATCTGCAGGTAGGTGACGGCGTAGTCCGCCGTCGCCCCCTCGGCTCCGAAGAGATCGACGACCGGCTCTGCGAGCAACGCGACGGCGACCGCGAGGGCGCAGCCGAAGGCGAGCGAGAGCCAGAGGCTCTGCGCGCCGAGCCTCGCCGCGGTCAGGTCCTCGCCCGCGCCGGTCGCTCGCGCCACCTGCGCCGTCGTCCCGTACTGGAGGAAGTTGAACATCGCGAGCACCGAGAGCACGGTCGCCGCCAGGCCGAGTGCCGCGAGCTGGGAGCGGCCGAGATGGCCGACGACGGCGGTGTCGACGAGGATGTAGAGCGGCTCGGCGGCGAGCGCCCCGAGAGCCGGGATCGCGTAGCGGAGGATCTGACGGTCGTACGGTGAGCGCAGGCGCAAGCGCTGGTCGTACGTCTTACGGACGACGTGCGAGCCGGACGACTGGGCGATCGCCTTGATCACGATCTCGTCGAGGTTCACGTGCAGCGGCCGCGTCAGCGCGAACATGACGCAATCGGCGACCTCGTCGGGCGTGACCGGCGTGAGGCCCTCGTAGACGGCGTCGGCCTTCTCCTTGTCCCCCTTGAAGCGGACGATCGAGAACTCGGTCTCGACGAGGCCTGCATCGACCGTCGTGATCCGGATCGGGCGCCCGAGCAGATCCTCCCGGAGCGCGTACGAGAAGCCGCGCACGGCGAACTTCGCGGCGATGTACGACGCACCGCCGGGATAGGCCTGGCGGCCGGCGATCGACCCCATGAAGAGGATGTGCCCCTCGTCGCGGATGTGCGGCAGCACGAGCCGCGTCATTCGCAGGACGCCGTCGACGTTCGTGTGGACGACGCGCTCCTCGTCCTCCGCCGTCGACTCGGTGAACGGCGCCCGGCCGAGCGCGAGGCCGGCGTTGTTGAACAGGATGTCGACGCCGCCCAACTCGGCGACGGCGGCTTCCACGAAGGCGGCCGAGCCGGCCTCGTCGGTGACGTCGACCTCGAGCGCGATGTCGGCCTCGACCCGCTCCACCCGACGTGCGCCGCCGGCGACGCGAACCCCCGCCTCGCGCAGCTTGCGCACCGTCGCGGCGCCGATCCCGGAGGAGGCGCCGGTGACGATCGCGGTCTTGCCGTTGAGATCCATGTCCACGAACTGAGCCTATCGCGACGGGCAACGACCTGTCGCCGGTCAGGGCGAACCGAAGGTTCCCAGCTTCAGGATCCGCGCGGAGCGCCAGCAAACATGCAGAAAGCCGAGGAGCGGTACGCTCTTCCACCGCTCCTCGGCTTTCTGTCGGCGGGACCTGTCCCGCCCAACCCTGTGCCGGCGAACCGCGCGCCAGGGCGGGACAGATCCCGCTCTCTCGACTAGAGCTCGATGCGTTCGATCGTGATCGGCGGCGTCGGCCGGTCGCGCGCGTCCCGGTCGGCGAGCGAGATCTTGTCGACGACGTCCTGGCCCGGACGTGACCTGGCCGAAGACGGTGTGCTTGCCGTCGAGCCAGGGCGTCGCCTCGGCCGTGACGATGAAGAACTGCGAGCCGTTCGTATTCGGGCCTGCGTTCGCCATCGCGAGCGCGCCCTTGACCACCTTGTGGTCGTTGAACTCGTCCTCGAAGGTGTAGCCGGGGCCACCGGTGCCGGTGCCCTCCGGGCAGCCGCCCTGGATCATGAAGTCCGGGATCACGCGGTGGAAGGTGAGCCCGTCGTAGTACCCCTCGCCCGCGAGCTTCGTGAAGTTCGCGACGGTCTTCGGGGCATCGTCGGGAAAGAGCTCGATCTCGATCGGGCCCTCGCTGGTGTGGAGCGTTGCCTGTGTCATGGACGCGACGCTAGCAGGAGCCCGATCCGTTAACGGGCGTTGAACATCTCGGGGTGGCGGACCTGCGTACACTTCGTCAATGACGACGGCTGCGCCGCTGACATCGTTGCCCTCGGGGGAGGCGTCCCTCGAGCTGGCGCGGTCCTGGCGCCGCCTGACGCGTGTCGCGACGCTCGTTGCGGTGATGACGGCGCCGGCGTTGATCGTCTGGTTCACGCAGCAGAGCGGCTGGAGCTTCTGGAAGGCGCTGATCGTCTCACTCGCGATCGTGATCGTCTTCCGCGGGTTCGCCGATCTCGTCTTCCGCAAGCTGATCCCGTGGCCGAGCCTGTTCGGCGTCGAGAGCGCCGATCTCCGAGAGGAGGACATCGTCGGCCGGCGACGTGCCTGGTTCTGGCGGTTCTGGCTCCGCCTCTTCATCGGCTTCGCCGCGATCATCACGGTTCTCTGGTTCGTCCACCGGGACGAGCGATCGTGGCTCGAGACGATCCCCTACTTCTTCGACAAGCTCGGCGCGCTGCTCACCAACCAGCAGCTGTGGATCCAGATGGTCTTCGTCTTCTTCCTCTTCTTCGCGAACTTCGCGATGCTGTTCGGGCCACTGCTCCTGATGAACCTGTCGCAGATGCAGTCGTTCGAGCCCGGCGACGCCGAGTGGGGCGTCAACCTTGCCGATGTGCGCGGTCAGGTCGAGGCAAAGGGCGAGGTCCACCGCGTCGTCGATATCTGGCAGTCCGGCGAGCAGTTCGAGCGGGCAGGCGGCAAGCGTGAGCGAGGCCTGCTGTTCTTCGGCGCGCCCGGCACCGGCAAGACGATGCTGGCGAAGGCGATCGCAACGGGCTTCAACTCGCCCTTCATTTCGATGCCGGGCTCGGGCTTTGCCGCGACCTTCATCGGCATCGATGCGATCATCGTCCGCATCCTGGCCCGCAAGGCCAAGCGGCTCGCCCGCAAGTGGGGCGGTCAGTGCATCGTCTTCATCGACGAGATCGACGCTGTCGGGATGCGGCGCCAGTCGCTTGGAACGGGAGCACAGGCCTACCTTCCCCTCACGAGCTCGGTCGAATACGACGATTCGCCGTACTTCGGGCCGTGGGCCGCGCGCAACCCGTCCGGCGACCTGATCGTCGAGACGCGGGCCTGGCGCGAGCAGCTCTTCGCACAGCGGCAGACCTCGTCCTGGGCGCCGAGCGGCATGTACGCGCGGATGGCGCAGATCACCAACTGGTTCATGTTCCCCGGAGGCATGGGCGGCGGCGGAATGGGCGGAGGGCTCGCGCTCAACCAGCTCCTCGTCGTGATGGACGGGATCGACAACCCGCCGTTCTTCCGGCGTCACTTCACGAGCACCGTCAACAAGACCCTCGACGCGCTCTACATCGTGCCGCGGCGGCTCGGGAAGACACGGCTGCGAATCCCGGCCGCTCGACCGCGGAGCGAGCAGATCTACTTCATCGGCGCCACCAACGTCCCGATCGACCGGCTCGATCCCGCCCTGATCCGACCCGGTCGCATGGGCCGACACGTCTGGTTCCGGACGCCGACCAAGGACGACCGGCTCGACATCCTCGAGCTCTACATCGGCAAGGTCTCTCACGAGCCCGAGCTCGACTCACCGAATCGTCGCGACGAGATCGCCCGGATCATGAGCGGCTACTCGCCCGCGATGATCGAGCAGGCGATCTCGATGGCGCTGACGATGGCGCACCACGACGGCCGCGTCGCGTTCCGCTGGGACGATCTGGTGGAGGCGTTGACGACTCTCGACGCCGGCACGGCGGTCGGAACGGAGCACGTCGGGATCGAGCGGCGCTCGGTCGCGATCCACGAGGCCGGGCACGCGGTCGCCGGGCACCTCTACGTGAAGGGTGCCGAGTCCGCGCGCCTCACGATCAAGAAGCGCGGCGAGACGGGCGGTCACCACTGGATGATCCAGAAGGAAGACCGGATGTTCGCGTTCCAGCACGAGATGTTCGCGGACGTCGTCCACACCCTCGGCGCGATGGCGGCCGAGCGCGTCTTCTACGGCGAGAACACGAGCGGCGTGGGCGGCGACGTCCAGAGCGTGACGTTTCGGACGGCCAGGATGGTCGGCGGCGCAGCGATGGGCCCGCAGCCGTTCCACGTGACACCGAGGGAGGGCCAGACCGAGGAGCAGGCGCGCGACGAGGTCCTTCGCCGCTTCGAGCGGATCGGGCTCCAGATCATGAGCCGTGGCGGCGGCGGCCCGTTCGATCCCGACCCGATCTCCAGCGTCCTGAGCGATCCGTCGAAGCGGACGGTGGCGGCCCAGATCCTCGGCCAGGCGTACGTGACGGCGCACAACGTCATGAAGACCAACCGGGCCGGGATCGACCGCATCGCCGACGTTCTCGAGGCCCGCCTCGAGATCATGGGCGACGAGCTGATCGACCTGCTCGACACTTCGGGTCTCAGGATTCCCGAGTTCGACCTCGCCGACGAGGAATCGTGGCCTCCCGCCGAGTTCTCGGCCGCCGTCGGCCGCGGCGATCAGCGGCCGTCCGGTCCTCCCGCAATCGAGGCGAAGACGTGAGCGACGCGACCGTGCCCAACGAGAAGCCGCTCGGGTTCATCGACGCCGAGCCGGCACAGCCGGTCGCCCCGAGCAACGACTCCACGAACGAGGACGCCGTCGCGTCGCGTTCCGATAGGGCCCGCCACGCGGCCTACCACTCACGATTTGTCGGGGTCTACATCGCTCTCGCGCTCGTCGCCGGCGTCGGCGTCGGGGCTCTCGTGGCCTCGATCATGAGGGACGACAACCCACCTGCGGCGAAGGTGATCGGACAGTTCACGCCCTCGAAGGCCGGAGAGCTGGGCGCAATCGAGCTCGCCCGGAGCGTCGAGCAGAAGTATCGTCTCGCAGACGGTCAGGAGCTCACCGCAGTCATTGCGAGCCGCAACACGTTGCAGGACGGCCAGGGGGGTTTCTTCCGCGTTCGCTTCCAGCTCGTGGAGCCGTTCGACGCCACGGGTAATCGCGACAACAAGCCCATCGCGCCGGAACACGCGATCCAGTACACCCTCTGTGGCGCGAATGCGCAGTGTGCGATTCCGGGCACCGCCACGCCAACTCGTTTCGGGCTGCTCCAACGACAGGGGCTCGAGCTGGCCGTGCGCACGTTCCAGAACGACAGCAGCGTCGACAACGTCGTCGTCTTTCTCGGCCCGGTGCAATCGCCCGACCCGAGCTGGATGGGCTACACGATGATGTTCGACCGGGCGGAGCTCAACCGCAACGAGCCCGGCCTGCTCGGTCGCCCACTCGGCGAGACGCTTCCGGGTGACCCGAAGACGATTACGCCGAGCCAGCTCGAGCCCGCCCAGATGAAGAAGATCGACGCGCTCACACGGGCCTACACGTACCTGTACCGCTACCAGATCCTCGGAGGACGTGACGCGCTGCTCCAGTTGCAGCCTGCGAAGCGCTGACCCGGGCTCGAGGGTTGGAAACGTCAGACGATAGGCTGGCACGCGCGAAGGGCCGTCTCGACCGACTCGACTGGTGGCCGAGACCTGTCCGGATCGAGCACGTCAGGCTCTTCGTCACGCCCTGGTTCTTCCGGCTCCCGTGGCTCTCGCGCTTCGACGGCTACGCGTTCCACAATGCGATCCTGATCCGCTCCACTGACGTCTCGGATGACCTCGTCGTCCACGAGCTGTGTCACGTCTGGCAGATGCAACACCGGCCGCTGCGGATGCCGTTGAGCTACCTCGGCACCGGCTACGCCGCCAACCAGTACGAACGGCAGGCGCGCGCCGCAGCCCGGACGACCGGCTGAAGCCGGTCGCCGCGCGCTGGGTCGCGCGACAGGCTTCAGCCTGTCGTCCGGGCTAACGCGTCGTCAGAACGGCGGCGTTGCCGGACGGATCCGTGACCGTGGCGCGTCCGTCAGCGAGGTCGATCTCGACTCCCGCGGCAGCAGCCGCCTCGAGCATCGCCGAGAGCGCCGCGTCGTCGGGGAGCACGATCGTGAAGGAGCGCAGGCCGCGCGCATCGGGCGGCGGCGCCGGGATGCCCTCGCCGGCCCAGGTATTGAGCCCGATGTGATGGTGATAGCCGCCGGCCGAGACGAAGAGCGCTCCCGGGAGACGGCGCACGACGGGGTCGAAGCCGAGCTGCCCGACGTAGAACTCGTCGGCCTCGGGGATCGAGGCGACCTGGAGATGGACGTGGCCGATCCGCGTCCCAGCGACCATCCCGGCGCCCGTGTCGCCCTCGGGCGCGCTCGCGAGCAGCCCGTCGAGGTCGAGGGGAAGCGTCGCCATCTGCAGCTGCCCGTCGACCCGGCGTCCATTCCTCGCGGGGACGGTCGCGGTAGATCTCGATTCCGTTCCCCTCGAGATCGTCGAGGTACAGCGCCTCCGACACGAGATGGTCGGAAGCACCAGTGAACCGGTACCCGGCCGCGGTCACGCGCCGGAGCGAGCGGGCGAGCTCGGCGCGATCCGGGACGAGGAGCGCGAGGTGGAACAGGCCGGTCGTCCCACGCGGACGCGGCGGCGCATCCGGCCGCTCGACGAGCGTCACGAGGGCGGCATCCGACTCCGGCGCGCCGAGCACGACGATCTCCCGGTCGCGGCGCAGCTCACGCAGCCCGATCGCATCGCGGTAGAACGCCGCCTGGGCGTCGGCGTCGGCGACCGTCAACACGACGTCGGCGACGGAGGTTGCAGGGTCGATGCTCACAACGGCTCCACTGTATCCCCGAGCCGCACGCGTCCCGGTTGCTCGACTCCACCCCAGCTCCCGAACGGCAGCGGCTCGTCGGTTTCCACGTCCGAGCGGTAGTCCCGGATGATGCGCAGCGTGTCGAGCGTCTTCAGGCCGGTGTCCGGGTCCTGCGCCGTCACGAGGCAGCGGCCAACGAGCCCGTGGAGCCGGATCACGGCGTCTCCAATCGAGACCCGGCGTCCGGCCCAGGCGTCCTCGGCGTGTGGCTCGACGCCGTCGATTCCGAACAGCATCCGGAAGCGCCGGGCATCGATGGCCTCCTCGCCCGCCTGCCGGGCCATCTCCTCGAGCGAGCCTGCCGAAAGGACGGAGACGGTTCCCTCGAAGCCGCGATCGGAGCCGGCGCCCGGCTCGTCCGCGCGCACGAGCTCGAGCTGTCGCCCGGCGAGCTCCGACAGAGCACGCCGCATAGTCGCCGAGGACGACCCTTCCCGTCACGGGCCGCCCGTAGAAGTTCGTCTCGACCGGGGCTCCGAGCTCGACCGCGCCCGTCAACGGTCGAGCCATCGGGAAACCGCAGCGCGAGCAAGGTGCCGTCATGGTCGGTGGTGGCGGCGACCCGCACGAGCGGGCCGGCGATCTTGCCGTTGACGAGCCGGCCGTCCTCCCCGATCAGGTAGAAGCGACGGTTCTCGCGCACCCCCGTCAGCTCCAGCTCGACCTCGTCGACATGGCTGAGCCCGAGGCCCTTCACCGGCGCATAGGTGATCGACGCGACGACCCCCGTCACGCGCGACACCGCCCGGCGGCCGGATGTGAGCTACGGTCAGCGCCCATGCGACGTACCGTATCCGCCAGGCTCGAGCTCGCGATCGGCGATCCCGCCGAGATCGCACTGCAGATCGCGGCCGCCGGCGGCGAGCGGGTCGACGAGCACCTCGAGGTGCAGCTCGACGGCGTTCCTGTCTCCTGGCGGGAGGTGCAGGGAGCGCACGGCGGTCGCGCACACGTGCTCGAGGCCGGTCGGGGCCGGCTGACGGTCGCCTACACGGCCACCGTGATCGGTCACGATTCGACGCCGGGCGTGCGGCGAGGACGAGCGGCTCGTCTACCTGCGGCCGAGCCGCTACGCGGAGTCCGACCGGCTGGCCGAGGTCGGACGACGACAGTTCGGTGGGCTCACGGACGCCGAGGACATCCTTGCGGCCGTGTCGTCGTGGGTCGGCAGGGAGATCGCGTACGAGGCGGGAAGCAGCCTCCCGACCCACGGCGCCGTCGACACGCTGCTCGGCGGCCGCGGTGTCTGCCGCGACTTCGCGCACCTCGTCGCGGCGTTGCTGCGCGCGCGCGACGTGCCGGCGCGGGTCGCCGCCGTCTATGCCCCGGGCCTTTACCCGATGGACTTCCATGCCGTTGCGGAAGCGCTCATCGACGGGCACCTGGCGCGTCGCGGACGCGACGCTGCTGGCGCCACGATCGTCGCTCGTCCGCATCGCGACCGGCCGGGATGCAGCCGACACGGCGTTCCTCACCGTGATCGGTGGCACGGTCGACCTGCTCACGATCGAGATCGGCGCCGTCGTCGAGGGGGCTCTCCCGTCCGACGATCCTCGCGAGCTCGTCTCGCTGGGGTAGGGCTAGCCGCTACCCCATCTCGATCTCGGGCGGCAGGCCGAGCCGGCCCATCGCCCGCAGGTGGAGAAAGTGCGAGCGCAGGGCGCCACCGAGCGAGGAGTGGAACGAGTAGCGAACGCCGTGCTTGTCGCAGTTCCGGCGCACGATCTCCGCGATCTTCGGGTAGTGCGTGTGCGGAACCTTCGGGAACAGGTGATGCTCGATCTGGAAGTTGAGGCCGCCGAGCATCCAGGTCAGCACCGGGTTGCGCGGGCAGAAGTCGACCGTCGTCTCGACCTCGTGAACGGCCCAGATCCGGCGCTCGTCCCGCATCTCGTCGGGGGACGCGAACGACGCCTCCTCGACGCAATGCGCGAGCTGGAATGTCGCGGCCATGATCAGGCTCGTGACCATCCCGAAGCCGACGTAGGTGGCGAGGACGCGCCCACCAGGGGTAGACGAGCATCGGGATCACGATCGCCCAGGTGATGAAAACGGCCTTGCCGGCGAGCACGCCGGCGAGGTTCCAGCCGCGCGGGATCCGCAGCGCGCTCTCGCCGACGCTGCCGCGCTTGAAGGCGGCAAGATCGCCGAGCGTCTGCCAGCGGAGGCCCATGAGCGTGTACATCGGCCAGATGTAGTACTGCTGGAAGCGGTACCAGGGCCGGGAACGCTGCGACGGCGTGAAGCGGGCGAGCGGCACCTGGGTCGCGTCGTCGTCGTAGCCGTCGACGTTGGTGTAGGTGTGGTGGGCGACGTTGTGCTTCACGCGCCAGGCGTAGCTCGAGAAGCCGAGCAGCAAGTCGGACGACCAGCCGACGAGGTGATTCCAGCGGCGCTTCTTGAAGTAGGCGCCGTGGTTCGCGTCGTGCATGACACAGAAGGCCGTCAGCGTCGCGCCGACGACGAGCCCGAGCAGGCAGAGCGCGATGCCGATCGCTCCCGGGTGGGCGAGGATCAGCACGAACCAGGAGACGGCGGTCAGGGCAAGGGCGATCGGCGCCTTCGCATAGAGCATCAGCGCGCCCTTGACGCGGGTGCTGCCTCGCGCGAGATACTGCTCGACTTCACGGCGCGTGTCCTGGATGAATGCGCCGCCGTTGTCAAACGCGAGCTTCGGTGCGGATGCCGGCATGTCGGCTCTCCCTCTATGACGGTAGAGGGAGAGCGCAGAGTGGCGCCGGCCGAATACTCGTCTTCGTAGTGTGGACAGGGTATCGGCATCCCCGGCCGGATGGGGATTGCGTTTTCGTGAACGCCGGGCCGAGAGGAATAAGGCGGATGAGAACGAAAGAGAGGGGCCGCCGCCGACCCCTCTCCTTGCGCAGGCTTCCTCGAGAAGGAAGCTCAACCATCTCGAGTCCGCGTCCGCCGCACCGTCGCGTACTTTCGAGGTAGGCGCATTCTGCACTACCCATGCGGTGGCCCGCACTCACCCGTCCGCGGTTGACTCGTCACCCTCGCTGGGTTGACGAGCTCACTTCACATGAGTACTGCGGCGCGGCATCTCCCCTGACCTTCTGGGACCCACACTCGGCTCCGCCGTTACTTCGTCAGCTGCACCGCAACGCTGCGCCGGACGCCCGCAGCGATGAGGAACGCCCGCATCTGCGGATTCAGCTTCTTCACCGTCTCGCTCGCCTGCGTCGATGTGCCCGAGAACAGGCCCTTGATCTTCGCCGGGTCGATTCCCAGCACGGCTCGGATCTGCGCATCGCTCGGGTTCTTCGCGAGCATCACCTTCGCGGCGGCGCAGTAGTCGATCCTCTTGCCGTGGTTGTCGAAGGTGAGTGTCTGGTCGACGCCGGCGCGCTCGGCGGCGAGCCAGCGCCGGAACACCGCGTCGTGCGGATGCATGCCGGCGATCGTGTCGCGGATGTCGATCAGGATCGGTCGGATCTCGTTGACGAGGTCGATGAGGAGCACGGGCAGCATCGCGAAGAAGACCGCGAAGCTGTCGGCGGGCGTCTTCCCGAGCGTCTTGCAGCCCTTGAGCTCGTTCGTGATCCGATCGTCGCCGCTGTTCGACGTCGCCGTCAGCTTCTTCAGGCTGTCGACCTTCGCAGCCAGTTGCTGCGCGAGCGCGCGATCGTGCGCGTCCGGCTTCGGGGTGGTGGCAGCCGCGACCGTGGCCACGACGAGCGCCAGCAGGGCGACGGCGATAAGGGCACGTGCCATACGACCTCTTCGGCAAGGGACGGGGCGGAGTTGAACGTATCACCCCGTGCTGGGCCGACTGTCGATTTCCGGCGCGGCCGTTCGTCTCCTTGACGAGACGCGGTTGCGCGTCACCGGCGCCCGCCGGAATCCCAAGCAGAGGAGCAGTCATGCCCGCACCAGTTGTCCACTTCGAGTTGCGCTCGCACGATCCGGATGCGACCCGTGCCTTCTTCGGCGACCTCTTCGGCTGGAGCTACGGCGATGGCGGCATCCCGGGCTACACCTACGTCGAAACCGGCGTCGAGGGAGCAATTCCCGGCGGGATCGGGCCCGTGCAGGGCGGCGAGCCGATGGCGGTCTACTTCGTCGGCGTCGCCGACGTCGAGGCATCACTCCGTAAGGCGGAGGAGCTCGGTGGCCGCATCGTCCAGCCGGCGACGAGCGTGCCCGGCGTCACCTTCGGCGTGCTCGCGGACACGCAGGGCCAGGTGGTCGGCGTCGCGTCGAACGGGTAGTGGGAGGCAGGCTCCGGGAGCCCTGCGCGGGCTCCCGGAGCCTGCGGGAGTTGACGAGCACGTTCGCAGGCAGGAAAGCTTGGGTAGCGCGCCACGCAACCTCCCCGAAAGGAGCACCATGTCCTCCCAGTCCGCCGAGCTCAGCTTCGAGACGGACATCAAGCCGATGTTCCGCGAGCGCGACCGCAATTCGATGCACGGGTACTTCGACCTCTGGTCGTACGACGACGTGAGCGCGAAGGCCGACGCCATCCTCGGCGCCGTGGCCGACGGCAGCATGCCGTGCGACGGCGCGTGGCCGAAAGAGCAGGTCGACCGCTTCCAGCAGTGGGTCGAGGCCGGGAAGCCGACCTGAGCGATCGCGGCCCGATGTGCGTTCGTGGCATCGGGCAGGCGGACGTCCACAGGTACGATCGCCCGGCCGCCCCCATCGACTAGCGGCCTAGGTCACCACCCTTTCAAGGTGGCTACACGGGTTCGAATCCCGTTGGGGGCACTCTCGCCAGACAGCCCGCGCCGCAGACCCGAAGATGGGGCAAATGCCTCATGACGCCCGGCGCCGCCATCCCTAGCCTGAGCTTCGTATCCGACGAAGGAGACGAAGAGATGCCGAAGGTCTCGAGGGACAGTGCAACGCAGGGTGGCGACTACGGCGCGGTCGTGGATCGCTTCGAGGAGGTCGAGGGCTACTCGATCAACTTCACGACATTCCGGGAGGACATCGACGGCACGCCTTTGCTGAAGGGCCTGCCGGACGACCGCTGCCAGTGCCCCCACTGGGGCTATGTGATCGCCGGCAAGGTGACCTTCCGCTTCGACGACCGCGAGGAGAGCTTCGAGGCCGGCGATGCCTTCTTCACGCCGCCCGGTCATGCTCCCGTCAAGCATCAACCGGGCAGCGAGGTCGTCATGTTCAGCCCGGCGGACGAGCTTCACAAGACCTCGGACGTGATGCTGAGGAACATGCAGGCGATGCAAGCGGCACACGCCTAGCAGGCGAACTCCTCCTCCGGCAAGAGCCCGTGCTGCATCGCGTAGAGCCCGGCTGCGGCACGGCTGGACGTGTTGATCTTCGCGTAGATGTGCTCGGTATGGTTGGCGACGGTTTTCGGCGAGATGACGAGGCGCTGCGCGATCTGCTTGTTCGAGAGCCCCCGGGCGAGCAGGCGCAACACCTCGATCTCGCGGGAGGTCAACCCGGCCGGGCCTTCCCGGCGGCGCGGCACGCGGTGGCCGGCGGCGCCGAGCACCGCCTCGACGGCATCCGCGTCGAAGAGACCTGCCTTCACGTCGGCCCGTAGCTCTGCCGCTGCCTCGTCGGCGGAGCGCTCGGGGCGGTGGGGACGGGGCTCGCGCATCGCCTGGTAGGCATCCGCAGCGGCGAGGATGCGTGCCTCCCGGGAGATGGCGGCGCCCGAGAGGCCGCGCGGGTACCCCGAGCCGTCGATCCGCTCTCGGTGCTGAACCGCGATCCGGGCAACGGGTGCCAGCGACTCGGACTGGCGCAACATGCGGTCGGTCACGTAGGGCTGGAGGCGGACGCGTTCCCACTCGCCCGCGCCGAGCGGGCCGGGCTTGTCCAGGATCGCGTTCGAGACACCGAGTCGTCCGAGGCCGTGGACGAGACCGGAGCGGCGAAGGAGCACCACCTCGGGCTCGGTGAGCCCGAACCCCGGGCCGGCCTCGGCGGCAAGCTCGGAGACCGCACGCGCGTGCCCGAGGAAGTACGGCGACTTCAGATCGACGAAGTTCGCGACCGCGAGCAGCGCCTCGTCGATGCGGTCTCCGACGAGCACGACCGCGAGCGCCGGCTCGGCGTCGATCACGGCGCCCCAGACGGCGACGGCGTCGAGGCCGGACAGGATCACGTCGCCCTCGGTCTCGACCAGCCCGGCAACCACCGGGTCAAAGTCTCCCTCCTCCCCGTTCGCGAGCGAGCTTCTGTGCGGCCTCGACTCCCCCGAGGCGATTGGCGACCTCGATGTACTCGGCAACGTGAGCGACGCGGGCGGCGAGGGGGACATCCTCGCCCTCGCGCTCGCCCGGCCAGCCACGGCCGTCCCAGCGCTCGTACGCCGAGCCGATCGCTTCGACGACGCCGTCCGACAGTGAAAGCTGCTCGGCCATCGTGCGCGCGATCGCGGCATGGTGCTCGATCATCCCGTCGACGTCGCGGTGCCCCGACAGCGCGAAGGCGAGGCCGAGCCGGAACCGGTGCAACGGAGCGCTCCCGGCGCCGAGCTGCCGGATTCCGCTCGTCGCCATCCGCAGGCTCCTCGGGTCGTGGTCGTACTTGCCCGACTTGAGAGCGATGTCGTCACCGAACCACTTGGCCTGCTCGTGGGCGTCGGTGTGACAGCCCACGTTGACGAGAAGCGCTGTGTAGTAGACAACAGCACGCTGCTCCTCGTCGAGCCCGAGCCCCTCGGCCAGGCGCAGCGCGATCAGGCACTGCCGCAGGACGTGCTCCATCGGCTGCCCGAAGCCGAGGTCGATGCCGAGCGAGAGCGCGGCGACGAGCTCCGCCAGACGCACCTCCGCGCGATCATTCCCGCCGGCCACATGCTGTGCCATCTGTGTTGAACGATAGGGCAATCGCAGCGCAAGAGAACACCGCCGGGTTAGCCTCATCGCGTGGCCTCCAACGCCGGCTACTCCGGCACGCCGCTGCCGATCAAGCTCGGGATCCGCGAGGGTGATGCCGTCTGCATCCTCGGCGACCCGGGAAACGCGCGCGAGCTGATCACGCCGCTCCCCGCCGGGGCCACATTCGACGACGACCCGGCTGGCGCCGAGGTCGTGGTCCTGTTCGTCGGCGAGCGCCGTGCCTTCGAGGCACGAATCGACGTGCTCGGCCGTGCGATCTACCCGGACCGCTCCCTCTGGGTCGCGTGGCCGAAGCGGAGCTCAGGCGTCGCGACCGACATGACCGAGGATGTCGTGCGCGAGGTGGCGCTCCCGCTCGGCCTCGTCGACAACAAGGTGTGCGCGATCGACGCCACCTGGTCGGGGCTGCGGCTCGTCTGGCGCAAGGAACGTCGCGCCGGCGACGGGTAGGTCCGAACGACGAAGGGGAGGCCACCGCCGAGGCCTCCCCGTCGCGCAGGCTTCCCCTCGAGGGAAGCACGTATCTCTCGACCTCCGCGTCCGCCGCACCGTCGCGTTCCGTCGAGGTAGCCACATCCTGCTCGGCCCGGCAGTCCCGCGCACTCACCCGATCGCGAGTTGACCGCTCCCCCAAATGGGGTTGACGAACCCGCTTCACCCGCCGAACACGGAAAACCGCTTCAATGGCGAGGCTCAAGGGCGGTTAGCTCAGCTGGTAGAGCACCTCGTTTACACCGAGGGGGTCGGCGGTTCGAGCCCGTCACCGCCCATCAGCGCAAAAGCGTTCCCGCTGCGGGGTGGCGCTCCATCGTGGCAGCGCTCAACTCGGCGAGCGCCTCGTCCATTCCGTCGTTTGTGCCATTGGTGCCATCCCGACGAAGCACCATCTCGCCGTGTACCTCGGCAACGGCCCGGCGATCGCGGCTCCCGCACATGGGAACGGTCGTGCAGTACCAGGATCTCGAGCCGGCACCTCAGTCTCTACGCAGCGACAGGATGCGCCGGGCAGGCGCTTCCTACGGGTCCGCGACCGGCGTTCTGGCGAGTTCGTCGACGTACTCCGCGGGAAGTCCGTTGGCCCGTGCCGCGCTCACGATCGGGTCTCGATACGACCGCATCGGCAGAATCGTGTCATCGATCATCCCGGCACGGGCGACGTACACCGAGGCGTCGTGCTCGGCGCCGTCTGGGCCTACGACTGTCACGCGCTCGTCCCGATAGCCAGCACCCCGTTGTGCTTCGTCGATCTGCTGCCAGGCGGGGCCGTCGACTTCATAGACGACCCCCCAAACGATGTCATCTGGGTGACCAGTGCGTAGTGGGGCGAGTTTCCCCCCTTCAGAGCTTCGTTTGTGCCATCTCAACGTGAAGCCCGACAAGGACGCGATGGTGAGCCGTTCTGCAGAGGGGATCCAATTTCGCAACAGCTCTTCGTCCATGTTGGTGCCGACCGCGAAGAACCTCACCCTCTCGACGATACCGGCGCGCTCGCGCGGCGTTGCGCGCCGAGACCGCTCGGCTGGACCAATATTTTTGTACCTTTTGCTCGCCGCGTTCGAAACGCCTTCCTATCCTTTCTATCCATACCTTCCTTTCAATCCCACCCACTTCACCTTTAATCCGTATTCGATCTCGTGCATAATTCAACGCAACCTTTTCTTTTCCGCTTCGCTCGTCAACGATTTTATCACTTTATCAACGATCATCTTCATCTCCCGCATTACGCCCTCCTCGAATATATTCGAGCGCGTTTCCCCAACGCCGCCTGATCGACGCGATCGCGTCGATCGTTTCATACTTCCCCCGCTCCCGGCGTTCCGTCTCTGTGTTGCGTTCATCTTCGTCGTCACCGCATCAGCGCTCGCCGCGTCAACGATATCACGCTCGATTCTTCGCGTCATCTGCCGTTTATCCTCGATCGCTCACAGCGCTCACCGCGTATCGACCCCGATCACATCATCAATCTTGTACCGTTGACGCTCGTCTTCTCATTAAATGACTGCTTAATTTCGTTGACATTGACTGCTGTTAAATATTTTTTTTGTATTTTTACATTTATCATTATTATTGATATTGTTTTTTATTGTTGTAATTTTATTTTTTATTGTATATTTTTTTATTTATTTAATTTTTTATTTTTTTATTAATTTATTTTTTTTTATTTTTTTATATTGTTGTTTATATAATTTTTTTAATTTAATTTTTTATTGTTGATATGTTTTAATATATTTATTTGTTGTTAATTTGAGTTTGTGTTGATGATCAGATGTTACTATTAGATCACTTGTGTTCGGGCATGTTCCACGTGAGTGCTGTCGGGTGGGGGATTGATCCGGAAAGACGGTGCGCCGATGGGTAATCCATGGACCAGGACGAGGCAGAAAGCTTTGCAACTCTGATCGGTCAGCTGCGGGGATTCGCCAACGCGGAGAACGACAAGCTCGCGCCGGCGTTCTTCGCGACGGAGGTGACCTTGCCGGCTGCAACGGAGGCTGGTTCGAGCGGCCGAGGTCTGAGCGACGGGCGGCGCGCCCTCTGGGCTCGAGGCGGCTAGGTCACTTCAGTTGAGTTAAACGGGCTCTAGACGGGAAGACACAAGCAATGCAGGCGGGCGCACCCGATAGAGCGAAACCAGGGCGATGGGTCGTCGCCGTTGCTTCACTCGTGATTGCCGTGGCGGTGGGCCTTCTCCTCCGACGCCTCATTTCAGACGTTGATCTCTTGGGCTACCTGAGCGCTGACTGATGGGCGCTGCGGCCTTGGGAACCATTCTGCTCATCGCGATCGTGGTCGTGGCAGCGGTCCTCTACGACCGAAGTCACCGGGATCAGTAGGCGATGAAGGTTGATGCCCAGCTCGAGTGTCCTCGTTGCGGCTTGCCCGTTGATCCCAACGAACGCGGTGTCGTCTACGCCGTCGTCGATCAGCAAGAGGTCGGGACAGTCGGTCGCTTCTTCCATCCCGGCTGCCCTCCGAGCGCCGTCGGCTACGTGCCAACGACACTTCCCGGAGACGACCTGACGACACCCTGACCTGGCCGTTGCGTTACCGCCCTCCGGCTACTCGGCGCCCTCATCCACCCTGACCGAGCCACCTTGGTGTTGCTCCGCGGGCTGGCGCGGCTCGAGGTCCTCCGACGGAACAGTCCGCTCCTCGGCTGTCCCCTCGTCGTCCGGATCGCCATCTTTCAGTATTTCATCGGGTGGGTTGATATCTGACTCGGGCACTCCTGTCGCCTCCTTTTCAATTGGGACTCCGTTTGTACCCGCACCGCCGCGTGCTAACCAAGACGTGCGCCGCATGCCACAAACCTCGGGCGGGAAGCAAGCATCTCCGATGTGCTGCGCGACCGGCACGGTGGGACGCCAGCGGCCACGGTTCAACGTTGCGGCCTGCCCGATCGCCGAGCATCGTGGTTTCCGAGCACCGAAACCCCGGACTCTGAGAAGGGAACCTCGGTGCTCGCCCGCGCCGACCGCTGCGCAAGGTCAGTCGCTCAAACGGGCCACTCGGAGCACCCGCGAACGAGAAGGGCCCAAGGGCTTTAGGAGTGCATACCGATTGCAAGCTCGTCAACCACTTGCATTTGGACTGATAGGGAATCGGTACACAAACCTAAAGCCACAGGCGCGCCGATCTTGTGTTCTTAAAGTTCCCAACTAAAGACGCGTCCAAACGCGTTCTGGTTAGGGGGTGTGTTCGAGCACGCCGGGGGCGAAGAAGTTTGGCCCGTGCCTGCCTAGCGGCCTCCACGTCTCGGTGGCGGCGACGGGTGCCTCGCGGTTCGAGCCCCTCACCGCCATCGCAGCCGGCTCGTCGTCGCGCCAACGTAGCGCTGACTCTGCCCTCCTTGCCGTTCCTCGGGACAGAGTCAGCGGAGTCACCATCGGCGCAATTCGACATTGACGGGCTTCGGCCGACGACATCGGTGTTGCGCGCTGCGGCGATCTGCCGTCAGGTACGTTCCACGGGCCGATGCAGACCATCGCTCGCCGAATCATCCTCCTGGGGCTGCTGCTTCGCGGTCGCGGCCTGTGCTGCCACGAGCTCCTCGCACGCTTCGTCGGGCGTCCAGTTCGGGATCCAGGACGACACGTGGCTCGAGTTCGGGCCAGGCAAGCTCGACCAGCGCATGGGGGCGTTCAAGCGTCTCGGAGTACCGCTCGTCCGGTTCACGCTGCGCTGGAACGAGATCGCGCTTCGCAGGCCGAAGAATGCGGGCTCGCCCGCCGATCGCGCCTACGACTGGCATCGGCCGGACAGGATCCTGCGCGGCCTGCATCGCCATGGACTGTCGCCGGTGTTGACGCTCGTCGGGACTCCGGCGTGGGCGAACGGCGGGCGCACGCCGAACTTCGCACCGCCACACGTCCGAGACTTCCGCGGCTTCGCTACCGCCGCGGCCCGCCGGTACCCATGGGTTCGCTACTGGCTCATCTGGAACGAGCCGAACAAGCGCCTCTGGCTGAGGCCGACGAAGCCGGCGATCTACGTCCAGCATCTGCTCAACCCCGGCTACGAGGCGATCCATGCCGTCCTACCCCACGCCCGCGTCGGCGGAGGGGTAACCGGGCCTCGTGGCGCCAACGGCGGCGTCTCGCCCGTCGACTGGATTCGCGGCATGGCACGCGCACACGCGAAGCTCGACGCCTACGCGCACCACCCGTACCCCGCGACGCCGTCGGAGACGCCGTCCAGCGGCGGCTGCAAGAACTGCCCGTGGATCACGATGGCGACGATCGGAAGCTCCTCATCCTCGTGAAGCGCGACTTCGGGTCGAAGCCGATCTGGCTGACGGAGTACGGCTACCAGACGAACCCGCCCGACACGTTCCTCGGCGTGCCACCCAAGCGGCAGGCGACGATGCTCAGCCTCGCGGCGATGCGCGCATGGAAGCTGCCACGCGTGACGATGCTCTTCCAGTACCTCTATCGCGACGAGCCCCAGCTGAGCCGATTCCAGAGCGGGCTCGTCTACGCGGACGACCGCCCGAAGCCATCGTTGCAGGCATTCAAGCTGCCGTTCGCACAGTCGGGCCGAGAGGGTGACCGGGCGATCGTCTGGGGGCAGGTCCGCGGCGGGCGGCCCGGTCGAAAGACCTACCGGCTCGAGGTGCTCCAGAAGAACGCGTGGAAGCAGGTCAAGCCGGACCGGCTGACGAACACGCACGGTGTCTTCCTCCGGACGATCCGCCTCAAGCGCGGCGCGCTGCTCCGGGTCTGGGCGCCGAGCCAGCGGCACTTCAGCCTGCAGCTGCGGATCAGGTAGCCCGCAAGAGGCCGAGCTTCCCGTCTAATACGCGGCCGTCACTCCACGCACATGAGACCAAGCCACGCGCCGAACTCCTCCGCAGGGAGTGGCCGGCTGAATTAGAACCCCTGAGCGCGGTCGCAGCCCAATGCTCGGAGCCTCTCGATGGTGCTCTCGTCCTCGACGCCCTCGGCAACGACGCCGAGACCTAGAGCGTGCGCGAGCTCGATGGTCGAGCCCACGATCGCGCCATTGCGCGGATTGTTCGTCAGCGCAGTCACGAATGACCTGCCGATCTTGATCTCGTCGATCGGGAGGTCACGCAGGTAGGAGAGCGAGCTATAGCCCGTGCCGTAGTCGTCGATCGAAATTCGGACACCCATCGCGTGGAGCACCGAGAGAAGCTGGCACGCACGGTCCGGATCGGTTTTCCTCGTGGTGTTGCTGATCTCGATCCGGCGGGTGAAAGGCTGCCTCGGGTAGCTGGTTGTCTGACAGGCTCGACGCATTGAGGAGGTCAGTGCGCCCGGAGGCGACCACAGACCACGTCAGAGGCCGGGCTCGCGCCCGGCCTCTCGTGCTTTCAACGGCGCGTTGCGCCTATGCCCGCGCGAAGCTCCCCGGGTGGTTCGCGGCGGCGGCGCCGACGAGGGTGTTGTGGATCTCGCTCCGGTTCGCGCAGACAAGACCAAAGTCAGGCTCGTTACCAGCGCGCAACGAGAAAGGCGGGGCCGGAGCCCCGCCTATTGCGTTACTGCGTCTGCGGCTCCAGCTCGAGCGCGCAGGAGTTGATGCAGAACCGCTGTCCCGTCGGCCCGGGGCCGTCCGGGAACACATGCCCGAGATGGCCACCGCAGGCTGCGCACGTGACCTCGGTACGGATCATCCCGTAGCTCGTGTCGACGTGCGTGTCGACGCTCTCGAGCGAGGCCGGCTCGACGAAGCTCGGCCAGCCGGAGCCCGAGTCGAACTTGGCATCGGAGCGGAAGAGCTCCGTGCCGCAGCCGGCGCAACGGTAGACGCCCGGCGTCTTCGTATCGGTGTAGGCGCCGGTGAACGCCCGCTCGGTTCCCTTCTCGCGCAGTACCGCGTACTGCTCGGGGGTAAGGCGGGTCCGCCACTCGGCGTCGGTGAGGTGAGTCTTCTCCATGGTCATGACCGTACCGTCCGGCGAAGGGCCCGGGCGTTACACGACGACGAGTGAGACCGCCACGAACTGCGTCGCTGCGGCTACGACGACGAGCAGGTGGAAGATCTCGTGGAAGCCGAACGTGGCCGGGAACGGGTTCGGCCAGTGCGTGGCGTAGACGACCGCCCCAATGCTGTAGAGGAGCCCGCCGACCATCACGAGCACGGAGCCGGGAACGCCGACGCCGGAGAACATCTGCGGGATCGTGACGATGCCGACCCAACCGACGGCCACGTAGGCGAGCACCGAGACCCAGCGCGGCGCATCGAGCCAGACGAAGTTGAGGACGAGCCCGAGCGCGGCGCCGAACCAGACGGTGGCGAGCACGATCCAGGTGATCGTGCCGTTGAACGCGAGCAGGGCGAACGGCGTGTACGTGCCCGCGATGAAGAGGAAGATCGTCGAGTGGTCGAGCCGTCGAGCCCAGACGCGCCGCGCCGCCGACTTGAACGGGTAGCGGTGGTAGAGCGCGCTTGCCCCGAACATCGCCGCGAGCGCGGTGACGTAGACCCACGCGGCGAACCGCGGCAGCGCGCCGTCGGCGAAGAACACGAGCGCGACGCCCGCGACGAGGGCAACGAAGAAGGCCCAGAGGTGGAACAGACCGCGCAGGCGCGGCTTCACCACGATGGCCACGTTCCCATTCTGCCTGGCGCCGCGGCGGCGTGCCGAACGGCGCCCCGGCACGCAGTACTCGATTTCGAGCAGACTTCGGGAAGTGAGTGCCGCGCAGACACCCGTTTCCCGCCTCCTCCGCGACGATCTCGAGGCCGCGCTCGGCGCCGATCGCGTTACCGACGGCGACTCCGCGCGCGAGCTGCACGCGCACGACCTCTCGTTCCACCAGGCCCATCTGCCCGACTTCGTGGTCGTCGCCGCGTCGACGGACGACGTTGCAAAGGTTCTCGCGCTCGCGAGCGAGCATCGCGTGCCGGTGACCCCGTTCGCGGCAGGGACGAGTCTCGAGGGTCACGTCATCCCCGTCCGCGGCGGGATCAGCCTCGATCTCTCCGGGATGACCGGCACGCTCGAGATCTCGCCGGGCGATCTCACGGCGACGGTGTCGGCAGGGGTTACGCGGCTCACTCTCGAGCGGGCGGCCGGCGAGCACGGGCTCTTCTTCCCCGTCGACCCCGGCGCCGACGCCACGCTCGGAGGCATGGCCGCGACGAACGCGGCAGGCACGACGACGGTGCGCTACGGGAAGATGCGCAACAACCTGCTCGCGCTCGAGGCCGTGCTTGCGGACGGGAGCATCGTGCGCACCGGCTCCCGCGCCCGCAAGACCTCTGCCGGCTACGACCTCACAGGGCTTCTCGTCGGCTCCGAGGGGACGCTTGCCGTGATCACCGAGTTGACCCTGCGCCTGCAGCCGATCCCCGAGCACGCTGTCGTCCTGCGGATGAGCTTCGCCGATGTCGAGGCGGCGTGCGCGACCGCCGCGGCCGTCGTGGGCGCCGGCGCCGGGGTGACGCGAGTCGAGCTGATGGATGCCTGGATCGTCCGGGCGGTCAACGCCTACTCCGAGCTGTCGCTGCCAGAGGCGCCCTGCCTCATGGTCGAGGCCACGGGCACCGCAGAGGCGGTCGCGGGCGACCTCGAGCTGGTGCAGGCGGTCGCCGAGGCGGAAGGCGCGCTCGAGATCGTCTTCGAGCGCGATCCCGATGCTCGCCTCCGGCTCTGGAGGGCCCGCCACATGGCGGCACATGCGGCCGCGGCCTTCGCACCCGGCAGCAGCGAGCGGACGACCGACGTCTGCGTTCCCGTCACCGAGCTCGCCGCGGCGGTGTCCTTCGCGCGCTCGGAGCTCGAGCGGCTGCGGCTCCAGGGCGGGATCCTCGGGCATGCCGGCGACGGCAACCTCCACGTCAGCCTCCACATGGATCCCGACGACCCGACGGCGCTCGAGCGCTCGGACGAGTTCGTGCGGCGCGTCGTCGAGGACGCACTCGCCCGCGGCGGCACCTGCAGCGGCGAGCACGGGATCGGCATCGGCAAGATCGGCGCCCTCGAGCAGGAGCACGGCGACCTGATCCCGCTGATGCGGGGGATCAAACAGGTCTTCGACCCGCTCGGGATCATGAACCCCGGCAAGATCCTGCGCGAGGTTGCGCCGTAGGGGCGGGACGTGTCCCGCCCGCGTCGGCCTAGACTTCCCGCCGGGGCCGTTAGCTCAGTTGGTAGAGCAGGGGACTTTTAATCCCAAGGTCGCTGGTTCGATCCCAGCACGG
>CAWCOI010000011.1:0-303399 GCA_963797125.1 uncultured Thermoleophilia bacterium
TTCTCTCGGGCAAGCCCGTGTGACGACGACGGATGCCGGCGGGCCGCTCGATGTCGTGCGCGACCGCGAGACCGGGCTCGTCGTCGCGGCCGCAGCCGGCGAGCTCGCGCCGCATGCGTCTGGCTGCGCGACCACGCGGACGAGGCGGTCGCATTCGGCCGCGCCGGCAGGCGTCGCGCGGCGGGGTGACGTGGGACCGCGCATCGACGCGGCTCCTCTCGTGAAGGTCGCGATCTTCAGCCGCTGCCGCCTCGACGTCGGGGATCGCCGACTACTCGGCGCTGCTGCTGCCCGCGCTCGAGGCGCGCTGCGAGGTCGGGACCGTGAAGCGTGGTGCGACGCGTCCACCGCGCGGAACACGACGTCGCGATGTACCACGTCGGAAACGATACCGAAGCGCACGGCTGGATCGTCGACGCGCTGCGCCGCACCCCCGGGGTCGTCGTGCTGCACGACTTCGTGATCCACCACCTCGTCGCGGGCCTGACCATCGGCCGCCACGACGGCAAGGCGTACCTCGACGCGATGGAGCGCGAGGCCGGCGTCGCCGGGCGCCTGCTCGGGTACGGCGTGCTCGAAAAGCGCATGCCGCCGCTGTGGGAGAAGCGGCCCGAGGACTTCCCGCTCGCGGGCGAGGTGCTCGGTCTCGCCGACGGGCTGATCGTGCACTCGCGTTACGTCGAGACCTCGTGCGCGAGCCGGATACGACGGGCCGATCTGCATCGTGCGCATCCCGCCTTCCCCGTTCCGTCCGTCGCGCCGGTCGAGGTCGCCGGCGATCCCGCTCTTCGGCAGCTTCGGCAACGTCAACGCCAACAAGCGCGTGCCGCAGCTGCTCGAGGCGTTCGCGCGCGTCTGCGCCGACGCGGCACGGCGCGGCTGCTGCTCGTCGGCGCTAAGTCGCCGGGCTTCGACCTCGACCGGCGGCTCGAGCGGCCGGCCTCGACGGCGCCGGCGTCGTACGCGAGGGGTACGTCGCGGAGGAGCGGCTGTGGGCGCTGATGGCGGCGTGCGATGTCGATCGTGAACCTCCGCTCGCCGACGATGGGCGAGACGTCGGGCACGGCGATCCGCGCGCTCTCGCTCGGGAAGCCGCTCGTCGTCAGCGACGTCGGCTGGTTCTCCGAGCTGCCGGACGAGGTGGCGATCAAGGTTCCCGTCGACGACGAGGAGGTGGACACGCTCACAGCGGCGCTCGACCTTCTCGCTCCCGTCCGGACGTGCGCGCGGCGATGGGTGAGGCGGCGCGCGAGCTCGCGCGCCGCGATCCACGACCTCGACCGTGTCGCCGAGCGCTATGCGGCAGCGTTCGAGCAGGCGGCCGGCGGCGGCGCAGTCTCCGACGCCGTGTTGCGGGACGTCAGCCGAGCGGCGGCGGAGGTCGGGATCGAGCCCGGGTCGGCTGCTGCGAACGAGATCGCAGGGCGGCTCGGCGAGGTCGAACTCGGTGGCTGACCGACTGCGCGCCGTGCCCGCGTGGGCCTGGCTGCTCGCGATCGTGGCATTCTCGTCCGCGGTGCGAGCGTGGCTCGCCCGCGGAACGTCGGGCCGTTCATCATGGTCGACGAGCTCGATCTACTCGGAGATGGCGAAGAGCTTCGCCTCCGACCTGCAGGTTCGCCGTCCGCGGGCTCCCGGTCCGTGGCTACGGCGCCGTCTATCCGGTGTTGATCTCGCCCGCTGTACTGGTCTTCGACCGCGTCCCTGCCGCGTATGCCACGGTCAAGACGATCAACAGCCTCGCATGTCGCTCGCCGCCGTGCCCGCCTACTGCATCGCACGGCGGGTCGTCGGTCAGTGGCCGGCGCTGCTTGCGGCCCTGCTCGCCGTCGCGGTGCCGTCGATGGTCTACACGGCGACGGTGATGACGGAGAACGCGTATATCCGTCTTCCTCCTTGCGCGCTCGCGCTCGTGCGGCTACTCGAGCGCCCGACGCGCTGCGCTACGTCGCCTTCTTCGCGGCGCTCGGGCTCGCATACCTGACGCGCTCGCAGGCGATCGTGATCGCCGCTGCCGCCGTCACGGCGCCCGTGCTCCTCGGCGTCTTCCGCGCGGGCGCGTTCCGGACCACTGTCTGGCCCTTCCGCTGGCTCTACGCGATCTTCGTCGGCGGCCACAGTGCTCGTCGTAGCCGCGCAGCGCTCCGCGGGATGCCGCTCAGCTCGCTGCTCGGCTCGTACTGCCGTCGTCGTCGAACGAGGTGTACTACGACCTCGCGAGGCGTTCGATTCGTCGTCTACCACCTCGCCGAGCTCGACCTCTATCTCGGGAGTCGTCCCGCTCGCCGCCGCGATCGTGCTCACGGCCCGCGGGCGAACGCTGGACCGCCGCTGCAGGTACTCCTTGCCGTCACGATCGCGCTCGTCGCCTGGACCGTCGTGGTCGTCGGCACCTTCGCCTCGCGGTTCGCCGACCGGATCCAGGAGCGAAATACCTTCGCGCTGGCCCCGCTGTTCCTGATCCTCCTGCTCGCCTGGGTCGAGCGCGGAGCCGTGCGCCCGCGGGTGATCGCACCGCTGGCGGCAGCTGCTCGGCGCTACTCGTGCTCGCGATCCCGCTCGATCGGTTCATCGGCACGGCGGCGGAGTCCGACACGTTGATGCTGCTGCCGCTCTGGGCGATCGAGATCCACTGGCGGATCAGCTGGCTCGGGTGGCTCGTCTTTCTCGGCGCCGTGCGCCTTCGCTGCTCGCGTTCCTTTTCCTGCCGCGGCGGCTCGCCCTGGCGCTGCCGCTGATCGTCCTCGCCTACTGGCTCGCTCGCGTCGAAGCCGATCTGGTTCGGCCCGTATCCCTACGGCGTCCGCCAGGCCGGGCTGGGAGCGGTCTTCCAGGGCATCCGCGGTGTCGATCGTGACTGGATCGACCGCGCTGTCCCTGCAGGCGCGGACGTCGCCGTCCTCTGGACCGGGAAGAGCGACCGCTTCACGGTCAACCAGAACGAGTTCTTCAACCGCCGCGTCGGCCAGGTCTACTACACGGTGCGCCGACGCCCGGCGGTGCCGGCGAGGTCCCCGTGCGCATCGACCATGGCAGTCGGCGCCGTGACGACGGCCGACGGAAGGCTCTCACGTCCGATACCTGCTCGCAGACGGCTCGGTCGAGCCCGTCGCGGTCGCGGTCGCGCGCGACCCCCTGCTCGGGATGACGGTATGGAAGGTCGACGGCGCGCTGATCCTCGCACAGACGAAGGTAACAGGCATCATCCCGGTGACACGTGGTCCGGCCCGACCGTGACCTGGACGCGGCAGCACTGCCCGGGAGGCTTTCTCACGGTCTCGCTCTCGGGCGATGCCCTGCTCTTCCCCGACGGCAACACCGTGACGGCGTCAGACGGTCAGAGCGTGAAGGTGATCCCCAACGCGCGGCAACACTCAAGGTGCCCGTGAAACCACGGGCGGCGTCTGCCATGCGCGCTTCGGATCTCGCCGACGCGGTGCCGAGCGAGGTGATCCCGGGCAGTACCGACGACCGCGGTCCTCGGCGCCCACTTCAACGGGTCCGTCTTCACGCCGTGAGGATCGCGATCGACGTCGCCCGCTGTCGCACCGCGCGACGGGCGTCGGCAACTACATCCGCGGATCGCTCGCCGGCTGCTCGAGGCCGGCCGGCGGGCAGCACGAGGTCGTCGCCTTCGCGCCCACGAGCCGCGCGGCCCGGCGCCGGATCGCGGAGGCGCTCGACGGCGTCGACGTCGAGCGTGCGGAGCTGCCGCTGCCTGCTCGCGCACGCGCTGCGCACGGCGTGGAGCGTCGTCGGCATCCCGCCGCGGAGCGCTCTCTCGGGCCCTTCGACGTCCTCCACTTCAGCGACTGGATGTATCCCGCCGCAGCGCGCGGGCGTCCGCTCGACGATGATCCACGACCTCGTCCCGCTGCACTTCCCCGACTGGGTGACGACCGCGCACCGATGCGATGCACCGGCGCAAGTACCGCCACGCGGCCGCAGCGTGCGACGTCGTCTTCGTCAACTCGGCGTTCACGGCGCGACGACGTCGTCGAGACGCTCGGCGTCGACCCGGCACGCGTCCATGTCGCCTACGCCGGCGTCGACGCGTGTTCACGGCCGGACGGGCGCGGCGCCGACCTCGGCGCGCCGTACGTCCTCACGGTCGGCGACGCTCGAGCCGCGCAAGAACCTCGCAGCGTGCTCGCCGACGCGCAGCGGCTGCTGGGCGGCCGACGTCCTGCTCGCGGTCGTCGGCGGCGCGGGCTGGGGCGAGCAGCCGGCGCTCGACGCGCCGGGCGTCGCGCCGGCTCGGGTTCGCCTCCGACGAGCGAGCTCGCCGCGCTCTACCGCGGCGCGGCCGTCGTCGTCTACCCGTCGCGCTTCGAGGGCTTCGGGATCCCGATCGTCGAGGCGATGGCGTGCGGCACGCCGTGCGTCGTCGTCGGCGCACGCGTCGCTGGACGAGGCGTCGCGGCGACGCTGCGGTGCGCGCCGACCCCGACGATCCGCGAGGCGATCGCCGGCGCGATCGAGCAGCGCGCTCGCCGAGCGCGACGGGCTCGTCCCGCTCGGGCTCGAGCACGCGCGCGCGGTTCACGTGGCGCGCCGCGGGCGAGACGATGCTCGCCGGCTTTGGAGGCGGCGCGATGAAGGTCGCCGTCGACGTCGCGCCGCTCGCGCAGACGCGCGCCGGCACCGCGCGCTACGTCCGCGGCGCTGCTCGCGCGCGCTGGAGCAGGACGGCCGAGCTCGAGCTCGTGCCGGTCGGCTTCGACGGTCGCGGGCGCGCGGCGACCGCTCGTGCGCGACCTCGCCTGGTACCCGCTCGGCTCGCTGCACGAGCGCGCGGCGGCGCCGACGTGCTCCATTGCACGACGTATCGCGCGGCCCGCTCGCGCGCCGCCGTCCCGTCGTCGTCACCGTGCACGACCTGCGCCGTGCTCCGCCATCCCGAGGCGTTCCCACCGTGGACGCGGCACTACGGCCGCGTCGCGCTGCGGCACGTCGTCCGCGCAGCGCCGACGCGCGTGCGTCGCCGTGTCCGAGTTCACGCGGGACGAGCTCGTCGAGCTGCTCGGCGTGCCCGGCGAGAGCGCATCCGCGTCGTCGCCGAACGCGCGTCGACGCCGTCTTCACGGCCGGCGGGCCCGCGGGCGGCGGGCGACTACGTGCTCGCGGTCGGGACGCTCGAGCCGCGCAAGAACCTCGCTCGCACGATCGAGGCGGCGCGGCCGGCTCGGCGTCGAGCTGCGCGTCGTCGGGCGCGCGCGGCTGGGGCGGCGTCGAGGTCGACGGCGGACGGCGCTGGTCGGGCCGAGTCTGCGACGAGGAGCTCGCGGCGCTCTACCGCGGCGCGCGTCTGCCTCGTCTATCCGTCGCTGTACGAGGGCTTCGGGATCCCGGTGCTCGAGGCGATGGCCTGCGGCACGCCGGTCGTGACGACCGCGCGGCGGCGCGACGGAGGAGGTCGCGGGCGGCGCGGCCGTGCTCGTCGATCCGCTCGACGTCGGCGTCGATCGCGGCCGGGATCCGAGGCGCGATCGCCCGGCGCGACGAGCTGCGGCCGCTCGGGCTCGAGCGTGCGCGCGCGTACACGTGGGTCGCGACTGCGGCCGACCTCGTCGAGGCGCTCTGGCGGGAGCTCGCATGAGCGCGCCGCTCGTCGTCGTCGACGCCGACGTGCTCGGCCGCCGCCGCACCGGGCGACGAGACCTACGTCCTCAAGCTGCTGCGCGCGCTGCCCGGCCGGCCGCGCGGCGGGCTGCGCATCGCCGCCGTCACGCGGCGCCCCGACCTCGTGCCCGACGGGCATCGAGCCGATCGAGCTGCCGGCACGTCGAGCCAGGAGCTGCGGATGGCCGTGGACGCTGCCGCGGCTGCTGCGCCGGCTCGGCGCCGACCCTCGTGCACTTCGCAGCACGCGCTGCCGCTGCGGCTGCCCGTGCCCGGCCGTCGTCACGGTGCACGACCTCTCGTTCGAGCGCGACGCCGCCGCTGATGGGCCGCCGCGACCGGCCGTCTTCCGCCGCTCGTGCCCCGGTCGGCGCGCCGCGCCGCGCGCGTGCTCGCCGTCTCCGAGCGCACGAAGCGCGACCTCGTCGAGCTGTACGGGCTCGCCCGAGCGAAGATCGTCGTCACGCCGCACGGCGTCGATCCCGCGTTCCGGCCGGCGGACGGCGGCGCGCGCGACTACCTGCTCTTCGTCGGCGCGATCCAGCCGCGCAAGGACCAGCTCGCCGGCGCTCGACGCCGCGCAGGCGGTCGGGCTGCCGCTCGTCGTCGTCGGCCCCGAGAAGGATCCGCGAGCTCGCCGCGCGAGCTGCGCGAGCGCGGCGCCGACCTGCGCGGCTACGTCGACGACGACGAGCTCGCCGGCTCTACCGCGGCGCCGCGTGCTCGTCATCCCGTCGCGTACGAGGGCTTCGGCCTGCCGGTCGCTCGAGGCGATGGCGTGCGGCACGCCGGTCGTCGCGCGCCGCGACGCGGCGGTGCGCGAGGTCGTGCGGCGACGCCGCCGTCGTCGTCGCCGGACGGCGGCTCGCGGCGGCATCCGCGCGCGCGCTCGCCGAAGCGCGACGCGCTCGCGCGCCGCCGGCCTCGAGCGCGCCGCGCGTTCTCGTGGGACGAGACGGCGCGGCGCACGGTCGAGGTCTACCGCGAGGCGCTCGGCGATGAAGGTCTCCGCCGTCGTCGTCTCGCACGGGCACGCCGCCGAGCTCGAGCACTCGCTGCCGGCGCTCGCGCCGCAGGTCGACGAGCTGCTCGTCATCGCGAACATCCCCGGCAGCGTCCGCGCGAGCTGCCGGCCGGCGTCCGCGTGCTCGAGAACGCGCGGCCGCTCTCGTTCGCGGCGAACGCCAACGTCGGCATCGCCGCCACGACGCGGCGAGCTACGTGCTCTTCGCGAACCCCGACGCGGTCCCGCGAGCCGGACGCCGTCGCCGTGCTGCGCGCGTTCATGGACGAGCACCCGCGCTGCGGCGTCGCCGGCCCGCAGATGCTCTGGCCCGACGGGACGCTGGCAGCCGTCGCGCCGCCGCTTCCCGACCGTCGTCGGGCACGATCGTCCGCCGCACGCCGCTGCGCCGGCTCTTCCCGCCGTACGAGCGGCAGCGCGCGCCACTACCTACCTCGACGAGCGTCCCGACGAGCCGGTCGAGGCGGACTGGATGCTCGGGGCCTTCCTGCTCCTGCGCCGGACGATGCTCGACGAGCTCGGCGGCTGGGACGCCGGCTACCGGCATGTACGTGCGAGGACATCGACCTCTGCTACCGCGCGATGCGGGCCGGGCTGGGAGCGGTGGTACGTGCCCGCCGCGGTCGTCCACCACGCGTACGCGGCCGTGATCGACAGGCGTTCCTCTCCCGCCACACGCTCTGGCACCTGCGGGGCATGGCGCGGTTCGCGCGCAAGTACCCGGAGGCGCTCGTCGGGCGCCGCGGCTAGCGGTCGAGGTGGTAGGCGAAGCCTGGGCGGGCGCTGAGCTGGCGCGGATCGCCGAGCGACGGATCGAGCTCGGAGGGCGAGAACGTCGGGCTGATATGCACCTCGACCCGCCAAGGCCCCGGTGGTGTCGCGAGAGTGAAGTTCTTGGCCTGACACGAGTGGATCACGCCCGTGGCCTCGTCGGTGACGCGCGAGATGATCGGATGCAGGGACTTGATCTTGATTGGGCCCGACCTTGACCAGGATCTCGCCTCGAACGTCCTTGCCGCACCACGCCTCCCGTGACAACACGACCTGAAGGCGCCCTCGCTGTCCCGGAGCAACATCGTAGTGCGAGTAGCTCGCATCGCTGCCCATCCAGCCGTCCGGGTAGATGCCCGTCTGGGCGGTGCGGAGCCGCAACCCGGTCCCGTTGAGCTTGACGAGAGTGTTGCCCCCGACGGTTGTTACCCGTTGCCCGACAAGATCGACGCCCGGTGTCGTCGAGCGCGTAGTCGGTATGAGGGTCCGTGAGCCGTCCGTCGGGCGTCTCGATGTCCGGAGTGGCTGTTGCGCCCGGCCCCGGAGCCGTTCCGTCGATGAGCCCAGATCTTGGTCAGCGACCGATTCCAGAACTCGAGCAGGTTGATGGGATTCGCGTCCTTGATCGATTGGCCGAGGAGGACCACGGACTGGCCCTGCGTCTGACGGTCGAGCCAATTCGGTGGCTTCGCCAAGGTGCTGTAGAGCTGCTCCGAGAACAGCTGCTCGCCGTGCGCTGCATACACCTCTGCGGCCCCGGTCCACGCCAGCGTGGCCGCTGCGACGATCGCGGTGAGCAGCATCGCGACCCGGCGGCCGCGGAGCTGGGAGAGGAGCGCGAGGATTGCGGTGACGACGAGCGTCATCCCGATCAGGGCGTGCTCGATGGTGTCGGCCGGCCAGCGGAAGATCCGGTTCGCGAGCGCGATGATCGCGAGGCCGTGCGCCTCGTAGTTCGGGTACTGCGTCAGCGAGTACGGGGTCGTGTGGACGAGGTAGAGCGCGAAGCAGCCGGCGGCGACAACGGCCCACCACCGCCCCCGCGGCGCTGGAAGAACAACGCGCTCCCGGCGAAGAGGAGGGGCACGAGGTAGATCAGGTTGCGCTCGAGAGTCGGCGTCCCGTACACCGTCGACAGGTAGGCGGCCTTGATCGCCGTGTAGAGGCCGAAGCAGATGATCGCCGCCACGGTGACCGTCGCGAGCGCCTCGACGCCGGGCTGTGGCGCCTCGCCCTTCGGGCGTACGAGCGACGCGAGGCCCGCGATCAGGGGGACGAGGCCGAGGCCGATGGTCAGGGCGCCCGCAGCCCAGAGGCCGTAATCGATCATCCGGTCCTGAAAGAACGTCGTCGTCAGGTACCACATCGGCGATCTCGCCGAGAGGTAGGCGCCGCCGACGATCAGGACGCCGATTGCAAGCGTCACGGCACCGACCCAGTCGGCGCGCGTCCACGTGGAGCGGAACCGTGACATCCGCTCGCCGCGCCAGATCACGGCGAGGACGCAAAGACCGAGAACCGGGAACAGCGACCGGCAGCTGCTCCTTCGTCAGGCGGCCGACCAGGCAAACTGCCGCAGCGAGCAGCAGGCCATCGGGCGGTCGGCTTCGCGATCCACCGTGCGATGAGGAACAGGGCCAGCGTCGCGATCGGGTACGCAGTCGGCTCCTTGACGAGGAACGCGGCGTACACGAGCGCCGGCGAGATGCCTGCGCCGGCCGCGGCGAAGAGCGCCCAACCCGGGCGGACAGCGAGCCGCGCGAGTGCATAGGTCGGGAAGACGACAAGCGCCATCATGATCGCTCCGAGAGCCTTGAGCAAGCATGTAGGCGGTCGGAACGTCGTTGATCAACCAGAACGGGGCGATCACATACGCCCCGAGCGGAGCGAGCCCGTGTGGCATGCCGCGCAGGGTGGCATGGCCCGTCTCGATGAGCGACCGTGAGAGCTGCGCCGTCTCGATCTCGTCGGTGAAGATCGTCGGCGAGGGATGGTTGGAGCCCTGCCAGAGCGCGAGCCCCGCCGTCGCCGCGTAGATCAGGAACAGGCCGATAATGTGCGGCGCCGGCAGGCGCCGGCGCGCCGCTGCGCCATCTCGATCTCGTCAGTGAAGATCGTGGGCGTCGGCCGGTTCGATCCCTGCCAGATCGCGATCCCCGCCGTCGCAGCGAAGATCAGGAACAACAGGACGATGTGGGGCGACAGCCAACGCCGGCGCGTCTCGGTGTCGGTCACTCCGCCGGGGCCTCGGCCGGGAGCGAGACGGCTTCGAAACGCCGGTGCATGAGGCTGCAGGATACCTTCGCCTCCTCGCATGCGGCTGTCACGATCGCGAGCCTTTCGGACGGCGGGTCGGTGATCGTGACGATTACTTCGGTGGCGTCGCTCTGGTGGATGGCGCGCTCGACCTCGTGCAGCGGCCCGAGCACCCGCGAGCCTCCGATCCGGCGTCCACGCAGCGACGGATTGTCGTCCAGGAAGCCGACGACGCGCATCCCCGGCGTCTCCCGAAGCTCGCGGGCGAGGCTGCGTCCCGATCTTCCTGCGCCGACGATCAGCACGCGGCCGCGCTCCGCCGCGGCTTGGCGCGTCGTCCCGCTCCACCCAGAGCCGGAACGCGAGTCGGGAGCCGCCGACGAGCACGCGTCGCGAAGATTGCGTCGAGCAGGAAGACGGACGATGGGAACCCGGCGATACCCTCGCAGGAGCACGATGATGACGTCAGCGAGAGGATGGCCGACACCGCGCAGGCGAGGGTGACGACGAGCTCGTCCGTCGTGGTCGCGTAGCGCCACACGCGCCGGTAGATGCCGCCGAGGACGAAGCAGAGGTAGCGGGTTCCGAGCACGATCGGCAGGGCGGCGAGGAACGCCGCGCGCTCCGTCGAGGTTCCCGAACCCGTTGACGATGATCAGGTAGGCGGCCAGGAACGAGCCCACCATGAGCCCGAAGTCGACCACGATCTCGATCACCTTGCGCGGTGCGAACACCGAGCGCACGAACGACGGCCGTGGGCCCTGCTCGTCGGAATGCTCGCGCAGCTCCGTCAGGAAGTTGCCGAACTGCACGAGGAGGACGACGCTGACGAGGACGCCGATCGCCGTGATCCGCCCGTTGCCGAGCACGTTGTAGGCGAGCCCGGTTGCGCCGAGCGCGATTGCGACCGTGGCGAGGAGCCCACCGCCTCCTGCTCCGAGAGGCCGTAGTAGACGAGGCGATGGGAGGTGTGATCCTTGCCGCCCTGACTCACCGGGCGGCGCTCGAGAATGCGCATCACGGTCACGAATGCCGTGTCCATGATCGGGATCGCGAGCACGAGCAGCGGCAGCATCACGGTCGCAACCGTCGTCCCGGCCGCCGTCCAGCTCGCCGCCAGGCCGATGCTGGCCAGCGTGAACCCGAGCAGCTGGCTGCCGGCGTCTCCCATGAACACGCTGGCGTTGCGCCCGAGGCGCAGGTTGTACGGCAGGAACCCGACGCACGCGAAGCCGAGCGAGAGCGCGAGGACGAGGACGAGATCGTTGCTGTGCGTGGTCGCTGCGTCGATCGCGAAGTAGCCGCACGCGACGGCGGCGAGGGTCGCAGCGAGGCCGTCCATGTTGTCGAGCAGGTTGAACGCGTTGCGTGATCCCGACGAGCCAGACCAGCGCCACGACCACGGCGACGACGTCGTTGGCGAACAGCTCCACGCGGAGCCCGCAGGCGATCACGATCCCGGCCGCAGCGAACTGCGCAGCGAGCTTCGGCAGGGGGCCGAGGTGAGAGACGTCGTCGAGCAGTCCGGCCGCAAAGATGAGCGTGCAACCGGCGACGATCCCGAGCACCTCGGTCGACGACTCGATCACGCCGGTCGCGACGCGACGCCGATGCCCGCGACGAGGCCGCAGTAGATCCCGATCCCGCCGAACGTCGGCGTCGAGGCGTCATGCCAGCGTTCGCTGGTGGGAACCGCGACCATCCGCCTCCCGAGACCCGAGTGCAGGAGCAGCCGGATCACGAGAATGCGACGGGCAGAGCGGCGATCGTGACGGCCGCGTGCACGCGGCATAGGGTAGTTCCTCGGACAGATGGCTGGCATGGCCCGCCGCTGACCTTGCCCCTACAATCCGCGCGGTGTCCGTCTACGCCGACCTGATCCGCTACCGCGAGCTGTTCGCGAGCCTCTTCCAGCGCGATCTGCGGGCCAAGTACAAGGGGTCGGCGCTCGGCCTCGTCTGGACGCTGGCCCTGCCGGTGACGCTGATGCTCGTGTACCTCGTCGTGTTCTCGGTGATGTGGAAGTCGCCGACGACCGCCGTCGACCACTACTGGCTGTTCCTCCTCTGCGGCTTGCCGCCGTGGGTGTTCTTCGCGACGTCGCTGCAGTCGTCCGCCCGCAGCCTGCTCGAGAACGCGAGCCTGATCCGGAAGGTGCGGTTCCCACGGCAGCTCGTGCCGCTCTCGATCGTGGCGACCCAGCTCGTCGCGTTCGTCGTCATGACCGGCATCGTGATCGTGCTCGCGATGATCGTGCTGCCGGATTCACGGTCGACGGCATGGCTCGCGATTCCGATCGGGGCGGTGATCGTCCTGTTCGTCTCGGGGCTGTCGCTCGCGATCGCGTCCGCGAACGCGATCTATCGCGACATCGAGTTCGTCGTCGCGGCGCTGCTCCTGCCGCTCTTCTTCCTCACGCCTGTCCTCTACAGCCTCGACAACCTGCCGGTGGCCGAGACGCATCCGTGGCTGATCGACCTGATCCAGTGGGGCAACCCGCTCACACCCCTCGTCGAGTGCTTCCGGACGCCGCTCTTCTACGGCGAGATCCCGTCGACCGGCGACCTCGTCTACCTGCTCGTCGAGACGGTTGTCGCCCTCGTGCTCGGCGCCGCGCGTGTTCAGCTCCGTCGACGACCGGATTGCCGCGGAACTGTGACCGCGACTCTGCCGTCGAACAGCCCGTCGTCGCCGTCGTAGGCCGGTAGGCCGAGGTGCTCCGTCGGCTCGATTCCGTCGAGCAGCGAAGGCAGCAGCAACGGATGCCCGAATCGCGGGTTGCGCCCGCCGCCGCCACGCCAGGGAGCGAGCTCGCGGGCTCTGCCCGCGGGAGCGAGCGCCGTGCCGACCGCGGCCCAGCCTTCCGCGTGTGCGTCGAGCAGCAGCCGGGACCAGGAGGGCGGCGGCGTCGCGCCCGGCGACGAGATGCGCCACGGCGACGGCGTCTTCCTCCGATGCGACGAGGGCCTCGTCCTGTGCGGCGAGCGCCGCCGCCGTCGCCGGATCGGGGCCGCCGTGCACGCGCACGGCGAGCGTGCGGGCGGCGATCCTCGGCGCGACCGAGATCTCGAGCTCGAGCGGGGTGCCGCCGACCTCTGCGAACCAGAAGCGGTGCTCCTCGACCAGGTCGAACGCCAGCCGATACGGCGCCGGGCGGCCGGGGCGCGGTCACGGCAATCGTCAGCTCGAGGGTCTCGCCGGGCGCCACCTCGCGCGGGAGCGGGGTTCGAGGGCCGTCCCAGACGATGGGGTTGCCGAGCGGGTCGAGCCAGTGGTACGAGGCCTGCACGCCGTCCTCGCCACGTGAGCGCCAGGTCGCCGTGCCTGCATTCTCGAGCTCGATGTGGGCGATGGAGGTGGCGCCCGCCCGCGGCGGCGGCTCGAGCGACCACGCGAGCCAGCGGGGCGCGAGCGGCCCAGCCGCAACAAAATGCTCACCGACGAGATGCACGCTGAGGGCTACTCTAGGTGCGTGTGAGCCGAGCCGCTTCTCGTGCGCGCCGCGCGGCGCGAGGAAGTCGAGCGGACGCCGGTGTGGTTCATGCGCCAGGCGGGCCGGTCGCTTCCGGAATATCGCGCCATCCGCGAGAAGCACGCGTTCTTCGATGTCGCCCACACGCCCGAGCTGTGCGCAGAGGTGACCCTGCAGCCGGTTCGCCGCCACGACGTGGATGCGGCGGTGATGTTCGCGGACATCATGACCCCCGTGCTCGGGATGGGGATCGACGTCAGGCTCGTCGAGGGCGTCGGGCCGGTGATCGACCAGCCGGTGCGGACGCTCGCCGATGTCGAGCGCCTTCGCATACCCGACCCCGAGGAGGCGTTCGGGCCGGTGCTCGAGGCGGTGCGCCTCGTGCGAGCGGCGTTGCGCCCCGACCAGGCCGTCGTCGGCTTCTGCGGCGGGCCGTTCACGGTCGCGGGCTACCTCGTCGAAGGGAAGCCGAGCCGCGAGTTCGCGCTCACGAAGAGCGCTCATGCTGGCGCAGCCGGAGGTCTGGCACGCGCTCCTCGCGAAGCTCGCCGAGACCTTCGCCGCCTACGTCGCGGCCAAGGCGCGCGCGGGCGCCGACGTGATCCAGCTGTTCGACTCCTGGGTGGGCGCGCTCTCGCCAGCGCACTACCGCGAGCACGTCGCGCCTCACTCGGCCCGGGTCCTCGCCGCAGTCGACGTCCCGACGATCCACTTCGGCACCGGCACCGCGACCCTGCTCGGCGAGATGGCGGCCGCCGGCGGCGACGTGATCGGGCTCGACTGGCGGATCCCGCTCGACATTGGCTGGGCCGCGGTCCCGGGACGCGCGGTGCAGGGCAACCTCGATCCGGCGGTGCTGCTTGCACCGTGGCCCGTCGTCGAGGCGGAGGCGCGCGACGTGCTCGCCCGCGCCGGCGGGCGTCCCGGCCACATCTTCAACCTCGGCCACGGCGTCTTCCCCTCCGTCGACCCGGACACGTTGACGCGGCTCGCGGCGCTCGTCCGCGAGTCGGTGCCGGAGCCGGCCGAGCAACCAGTTCCGATCGGGAGCGAGAGCGCATGACGCCGGGGGCCATCTCTGCCGCGGACGTCTCGCGCCGCTTCCGCGTCCATGCGCGCGAGACGCGCACCCTCAAGGATCTCCTCGTCGCACGAGGGCGAACCGGCGGCGAGGACGTCTGGGCGTTGCAGGGGGTGTCGGCGGAGATCGCGCCAGGCGAGGCGGTCGGCCTGATCGGACGCAACGGCTCAGGGAAGTCGACGCTGCTGCGGGTGCTTGCCGGGATCATCAAGCCGACGACCGGAACCGTCCGCGTCGAGGGCCGGATCGGGTCGCTGCTCGAGCTCGGGGCCGGCTTCCATCCCGACTTCACGGGCCGCGAGAATGTCTATCTGAACGGCTCGATCCAGGGCCTGCGCCGAGCCGAGATCCGCGAGCGCTTCGACGAGATCGTCGCCTTCGCCGAGGTCGAGCACGCGATCGACCGCCCGGTGCGGACGTACTCGAGCGGCATGGCGATGCGGCTCGGGTTCGCGATCGCCGCCTTCCTCCAGGCCGACGTCCTCCTCCTCGACGAGGTCTTCGCCGTCGGAGACGAGAACTTCCAACGCAAGTGCTTCGGCGTCATCGCGGCGTTCAAGAGCCAGGGAGGGACGATCCTCTTCGTCTCACACGACGCGCAAGCGGTCGAGCGGCTCTGCGAGCGGTCGATTCTTCTCTCGGGCGGCGAGAAGGCCTACGACGGGCCGACCCACGAGGCGATCGCCCGCTACCGGAGGCTCCTCGCCGACGATCTCGACCCGGCCGAGCAGAGCGGTGGCTTGCGCGAGTGGGGCACGGGCGAGGCGGAGATCACGGGCGCCCGTCTGCTCGACGGCGGCGGCGACGAGCGACAGCAGTTCCTCGCCGGCGAGCCGTTCCGGCTCGAGGTCGATCTCCGCGCCCACACTCCGATCGAGCCGCCCCCGAGCCTGCGACTCGAGATTCGGGACACGACCGGCCTGCTCGTGGCAGAGGAGACCGTCGAGACCGCTGCGATCGGATGGCCCGCCGACGCCGGAGCGTTGACGGCGACGCTCGATATCGCCCGGCCGTCCCTCGCGTTCGGCCGGTTCCGGGTACGGCTCGGGCTGATCGGCGCAGACGGCCGGACGCTGCATCAGTTCGACGACGCGGCCACGTTTCTCGTCTATCCGGACGGTGACGAGCGTGGGTTGATCCACCTCGGAGGAACGTGGCGCGTCGAGGCGAAACAGGAGGTCCGATGAGCTACAAGACCTGCCCGGAGTGGCCCGAGCTGATGGAGCTCGCGCCCGATCTCCAGTTCAAGCACATCTCCGTGGCGGACGCCCAGCTGCCGTTCGACGTCCTCTCGAAGATCTCGCACGTCTCGCTCGGTGACGTGGAGATCTGCTGCGACCTCGACCATCACGTGTTCAACAGCGCGCATACCGACCCTCAGGTCGTGGCGGCGCTCGCGGGAACGCACTGGTTCGACGTCCACGAGTGGGCGACCTCGGGGCCAGGCGCCTCGAGCCACGCCGCCTGACGCTGACTCAGCGCCTCTCAGCCGGGCCGGCCGCGCGTAGGCTCTTGGCGTGGCCACGGTCGTCGTCCCCTTCCGCGCGGGAGGCAAGAGCAGGCTGCCGGCCGAGATTCGGGCCGATCTCGCGATGGCAATGCTCGGCGACGTCCTCGAGGCGGCGATCGCGTACGGGGATCGCGTACGCCTCGTGACGGGCGACGCCGCGGCCGCGGCGTTGGCAGCCTCCCTGGAGGTCGCGGTGGTCGGCGATCCGGGAGGCGGCCAGGGAGCCGCGGTCGAGGCTGCGCTCGCCGGCGTCACGGGCGTGTGCCTCGTGCTCAACGCCGACCTTCCCTGCGTGACGACCGAGGCGCTGGCACGCCTGGCAGACAAGGCCCCCGCGCACGTGCCTGCGGCAGACGGTACGACCAACGCGCTTGCACTGCCCGGTGCCGGCTGGTTCGACCCCGTCTACGGCCCGGGCAGCGCCGCTCGCTTCGCCGCAGCCGGTCTCGCGGCGGTCGCGCTCCCCGAGCTCGAGTACGACGTCGACACGGTCTCGGACCTCGAGGCCATGCCCCTCCAGGCCGGCCGCCGGACGAACCTTGTGTTGAATCAACACAAAGCCACGATCGCCGCTCGCGCATGAACGTCGTTCTGCTCTCGGGCGGCGTCGGTGGCGCGAAACTCGCCGCGGGCCTGCATGACGTGCTCGCGCCCGGCGAGCTGACGATCATCGGCAACGTCGGCGACGACCTCGAGGTGCTCGGCCTACACGTGTCCCCCGATCTCGATTCCGTGCTCTACGGCCTTGCGGGCTTGAACGACACGGAGCGTGGCTGGGGCCGGGCCGGCGAGACCTGGCAGGCGCTCGAGTCGGCCCGGGCCTGGGGCGGAGAAGGCTGGTTCATGCTCGGGGACCTCGACATCGGGCTCCACCTCGTGCGCTCGCACGCATTGCGTTCAGGCGAGCCGCTCTCGTCCGTGACGGCGCAGCTGACAGCTGCGGCGGGCCTGGCGACGCGGCTGCTCCCCGCGACCGACGATCGCCTGCGCACGCACATCGTCACCCCGCAGGGGACGTTCGCGTTCCAGGAATGGTTCGTCGGCCGCCGGCACGAGGACGAGGTGGACGCCCTCGTCTACGAGGGCGCGGAGGACGCAGAGCCGGCGCCCGGAGTGCTCGAGGCGCTGGCCGCGGCCGACGCCATCGTGATCGCGCCGAGCAACCCGTTCGTCTCGATCCATCCGATCCTCGCGGTGCCGGGCATCAGAGACGCGATCGAGGCCCGTGCCGTCGTCTCCGTCGCCGTCAGCCCGTTGATCGGCGGCCTCGCCGTCCGCGGCCCGCTCGACCGCATGATGCTGCGACTCGTCGGCGGGACGACCCCGAGGCATGTGACAAAGTGTTACAAGGATCTGCTCGACGCTCTCGTGATCGACCGCGCCGACGAGGGGGACGCGACCGGGGAGGCGGAGGTCGCGTTTGTCGTCTCGGATACGCTCATGAGCGACCGCGAGGCCGCCCGGCAGCTCGCGCGGACGACCCTGGAGGCCGCAATGAAGGCTCGCACGTGAAGATTGCGCTGATCGGAGGCACCGGCAGCTTCGGGATGGCGCTGGCCGTCCGGCTCCGCGAAGCCGGGTACGCCGTCGTGATCGGCTCGCGGGACGCGGAGCGCGCGCAGGCGGCCGCCGCCGAGCTCGGCGTCGAGGGCGCGACCAATGAGGACGCCGCCCGCGGCGCCGATCTCGTCGTCCTCACGACGAAGGCGGAAGGCGCCGTCGAGACCGCCGAGTCCCTGCGCGAGGCGATTGGATCGACTCCGGTGCTGTCGGTCGCCGCCGAGCTCTCGTTCAAGAAGGAAGGCGTCTGCCCAACCGGCGAGGCGACTTCGATCGCGGCCAGGATCCAGGACGTCGTCGACGGGCCTGTCATCGCGGGTCTCCACTCCCTCGCGGCCTCCAATCTCGGCGGCGAGGAAGCCCCGGACGAGGACACCCTCGTCTGCGGCGACGATGCCGATGCGAAGGCGATCGTCCTCGAGCTTGCGGCCAAGATCACCTCAGGCGCGGCCGTCGATGCAGGCCCTCTCGCGAGCGCGAGAGCCCTCGAGGGAATGACGGCCGTAATCGTGAACATGAACAAGCGCTACAAGGCGCACGCGGGTCTCCGCATCACCGGTCTCCACTGACGCCGCGCACGGGCACATTGTGGTGAATCAACACAAAGCCGGAGCGGCCGGCGAGGTGCGCGTGATCGGCCTCGGCGGCATTCCAGAGCTCGAAGAGGGAGACGACCTCGCACGCTTGCTCGCCGATGCGTGCGACCGCGCCGGTGGGCTCGAGCCCGGCGACATCCTCGTCGTCGCTCAGAAGGCGGTCTCGAAGGTCGAGGGGAGAATCGTGCACCTCCGAGACGTCGAGCCGTCGCCGCGCGCCGTCGAGCTCGCCGGCGACGAGGGCGATCCGCGCCAGGTCGAGGTGATCCTCGACGAGTCGGACGAGGTGGTGCGGTCGCGGCCGCCGCTCGTGATCGCGCGTACGCGGCACGGGTTCGTGTGCGCCTCGGCCGGAGTCGACGCGTCGAACGCCAAGGGCCCGGGCACGGTGATCCTGCTGCCACTCGATCCGGACGCCTCGGCTGCGCGTCTCCGCGAACGGCTCGTCGAGCTCACGGGCGTCAGCCCCGGCGTGATCGTCAGCGACTCGTTCGGTCGGGCGTGGCGCCAGGGCACGACCGATGTCGCCCTCGGCGTGGCGGGCCTCACCGCCCTCCGAGACCTCCGCGGGTCGCGCGACGCGCGTCGGATACGAGCTCCAGTCGACGATGATCGCGGTCGCCGACGAGATCGCCGGTGCCGCCGAGCTCGTGCTCGGCAAGAGCACGGGAGTGCCCGCAGCGATCGTCCGCGGCGTCGCAGCAGCCGGCGACGGCAGCGGCCAGGACCTCGTGATGCCGCGCGAGCGCGACCTCTTCTCGTAGGTTCCGTCCCTGGTAAACGGGTGGATACCGGGCGCGACGTTACACTCCGGTCATGCACAAATATGCGATCTGGGGCACGTCGACCTCGCCGTCCCACGAGCAGTGGGTCCGCGCCGTCGGCAAGGCGTTCGAGGCCGATGGATTCGAGCTCGTCGACGATCACGCCGACGCCGATTTCGTCCTCAACATGTTCGACGCGGACGATCCGAAGGCATTCCGCCGCTCGTCGCGCGGGACCTATTCGGCGTCGTTCTACGAGCTCGACGCGGTACCGGACGACGTCCTCCGCACGAGCTATCCGAACCTCGTCCGGACGCTCGCGAACGTCGTCGTCCTCCACGTGCCCGGGCAGGGCGTCTGGTTCACGACGATGGAGCAGGGGACGTACAAGATCTCCGATGATCCGGCAGAGGTCTTCGACCGGCTCTCGCCGCTCGCAAAGTCGAAGCTCGTGATCGCCAACGAGTTCATCCCCGACCTGGAGCCGGAGCTCTGGGACGGGGACGAGATCACCGCGGACGTCAGCGCCGCCGGAAAGCGGATGGGCGAGCTCGACCTCCTGCCGGCCCCGTTCCCGGTGCACGAGTTCCTGAACGAGCGCGACCTCCGCCACGTGATGCGCCTGTACCAGGTCGGAGGCCTTTCGTACGGCAACCTGTCCGCGCGCAAGGACGACACGCGGTTCTGGATGAGCGCGTCCGGCGTCGACAAGACAGCGCTCGAGGAGCCAGGCCGCGACATCCTGCTCGTGACCGGCTACGACGAGGAGAACGCGAGCATGCGGATCAGCGTCGCGCCCGGGATCGAGCCGCGCCGTGTCTCGGTCGACGCGATCGAGCACTGGATGATCTACCAGGCGCATCCGGACGTCGGCGCGATCCTCCACGTGCACGCATGGATGGAGGGCATCGCCGCCACCGACGTCAACTACCCCTGCGGAACGCAGGAGCTGGCCGAGTCGGTCGCCGAGCTGATCGACCGCGAGCCGGACCCGGCCCATGCCGTGATCGGGCTTCGCAACCACGGCATCACCGCGACCGGCGACTCCCTGACGGAGATCCTGGATCGCATCCAGACCGATATCCTTCGTCAGGTCCCGATGACGTGACCGCGTTGCGACGCCTCGCGCTTCAGCCAGGCGTCACGCTGTCCGCGGTTTGCGCGGATCGTGCAGCGGACTCGACGCCAGGCTATAGCTCTGGCCGTCGCGGCGCCTGAGGCGTCGCGGCGCCGTCCACATCCGCGCCAGTGCCAGCACGACGAAGAGCGGCGTCAGGAAAACGTCGTTCGCCATGCACCAGACGCAGACCGCGTCGATCACGAAGAGCTGCAGGATCACGAGGTAGGCCGCGAACGCGAGCACGACGACGGCGAGCGCCGCCGTCAGCGTGCGGGCGAGCTCGGAGTTCCAGATCGTGAGCACGAGCGCGGCGATCCAGGCGGCGAGGCCGAAGATCGCGATCGGGATCCCGGCGAGCACGCGCGTACTTCGACTGCTGCACCGTCTCGCAGCCGCCTCCCGTCGTGCAGATCAGCGCGTGAGGCTGATAGTGCACGTATGTCAGATAGCCGGCGACCCCGATGCCCGCGGCCGAGACGACTATCAGGGCAACGCGGAGGAGCCGGTCGGTCACCGGCCGAGCGCGTCGTCGAGGATGGCGCTGAACGACTCCCCGTCATACGCCTCGGGGTGCACTACCTTGGGCGCCGCGGAGCCGATCTTGACGAAGAACCACGGCGTGCCCGGCACGTTCCTGCGGGTCGCCTCGGCGGCGTGAGCGGCGACCTGCTTCCTCACGGAAAGCTCTTCGAGTCGGCCACGAGGCGCGTCGCGTTCAAGCCCTTGACGCCGCTGACCATCCGCTTCACGCCCTTGTCCGTCGCGAGCTCGTTCAGCCGCGACTGGTTCTCGTAGAAGAGCTCGGCGACCTGCCAGAGCTTCTTCTGCCGTGAGGCGGCGAGCGTGTATCGGAGCGCCGGCGCCGAGGCGGGGGTGACGACGCCGAGCCCGCGGAAGTCGACCTTGATGCGCCCGGTCCTGACGTAGTCGTTGACGATCGTCGGGAAGGCGTCCTTCATGTACTCGGCGCAGTGGCTGCAACCGAGATCCTCGAACTGGATCAGGGTCACGTTCGCGCCGACCTGCCCGATCACCGTGCCGCGCTGCGGAATCCCGTCGACGAGAGCCGTCCCGGGCGAGCTCGTGGAGGCGCCGACGCCGGTCGCGATCGCGAGACAGAGCCCCGGCGGCGACGAGCAGCGCCACGATCCGGTGTGCGCGCACGATCATCCCCGGAGCGCCGCGTCGAGGGCCGGCCGGAACTCGCTCGGCTCCAACGCTGCGGGCTCGAACGGGACGAGCTTGTTGACGCCGACGCCGATGAAGAACGACGGCGTTCCCTTGACCTGCAGCGCGGTCGCCTGGTTCTGGAACGCCGTGATCCTGCTTGGAGACCGCGACGCCGTTGGCGTCCGCCTTGACCTTGGCCGCGTCGAGGCCGGGCACCTCTGCCAGGATCTCGTTGATCAGTGAGTCCGTCACCCACCCGGAGTTCTCCGGGCCCTGGTTCTCGTAGAAGAGCCCGACGACCTGCCAGAGCTTGTTCTGGAAGCCGGCGGCGACGGCGATCTTCAATGCCTTGAGGGAGTCGGGGCCGAGGAACGCGAGGCCGCGGAAGTCGATCTTGACGCGGCCGGGGCGGACATACTCGTTCACGATCGACGAGAACGCATTGTCCGTGTACTGCTTGCAAATCGGGCACTGGAGATCCTCGAACTGCAACATCCGCACCGTGGCGGCGGGGTTGCCCAGGATCGTCCCCTTCTGCGGGATGCCCGCCACGAGCTTGACAGGCGCCGGCACGGAGCTACCGGTCGTGGCAGTGGCGGTCTCGGTGGTTGCTCGCAGTCTCGTCGCTGCTCCCGCCTGTGAGGAGGACGCTACCGAGGATCAGCGCGCACGGCAACGACGGCCGCGACGGCCAGGGCGATGATCAGGTTGCGGTTGCGGCCGCTCTTCTCCGACGGTGGCTTCGGGACCGGGGGCATCGAGATGCAGTCTGCCTGCAGCCCGATGCCAGTGGGCGGGCAAACAGTGTTCGATCCATCGAGTCATGCCGGCTCGACGGCTTAGCCGGCTGCGTCGCGCGCGAGTGCTGCCAGCGTGCGTCCGAAGGCCGGGGCGAACTTGAACCCGTGCCCCGAGCAGGCCGACGCGACCACGATCCGCCCGTGCCGCTCGAGCACGAACGACTCGTCGGCCGTGCTCGTGTAGAGACAGGTCTCGGTTGCAAGCGGCTCGGGGTCGAGCTCCGGATAGCGTCGCGCCGCCCAGGTCGAGACCCACTTGACGACCGCCGGGTCGACGACGCCGGTCTCGTCCGGGTCAGCCGGTGGGCCGGCGTGGTGTAGGCCTGCCTTCAGGCCGACGCCGGGCGCCGGGAGCGCGTAGTTGATCAGCCCTGGCCGGAGCAGCCCGTGCTCCACCGCATCGGGAACGGCGTCGTCGACGATCGGTGGCAGCGCCAGCGCGTCAGGGAGGGAGAAGTACGTGACCGTCTCTCGCGTGGGGACGACGGCGAGCTCGATCGCGGCACCGCCGAGCAGCCCGCGGCCCCAGGCGCCGGCGGCGACGACGCACGCGCGGGCAACGATCTCGTCGCCGTCGGTGCGTAATGCGAACCGAGCCGGGGGATGGCTCGATCTCGGTGACGCGGCGATGGTCGAGCACGACTGCTCCGGCGCCGACCGCCGCCTCGAGGAGCGCGGCATACGCACGGTCGGCCAGCGTGATTCCGCCATCCGGGTGGAAGAGGGCGGGCTCGTCCGGGGCCGCCGCGATCGGCCAGCGACCGACGACCTCGGCGCCCGTGAGGAGCTCGTGCGCGACTCCGCACGAGGCCAGGGCGCGAGCATTGTCATGTGCCCTGGCGCCGAAGTCGAGGCAGCCCGTCTGCACGATCAGCTGCTCGCCGGCTTCCGCCTCGAGCTCACGCCAGCTCTGAAGCGCGCCCTGCGCCAGTCGGACGACCTGTGGATCGGGATAGGAGAGGCGGAAGATCCTGGAGGCGCCGTGGCTCGAGCCGCGATCGTTCCCGAGGCCGAACTGCTCCACGAGGACGACGCCTCGCCCCGCCTGCGCGAGCGCACGTGCCGTCGCGACCCCGGTGATCCCGGCGCCGATGACGACGATGTCGGCATCGCGGCCCATCGCGCCGATCCTAGAGCTTGATGGCCGTCGAGGGCCGGGGCGTCAACCGCCGAGTGTCTTTGCTGCTTTCGTCGCCGCGCGGGCGAGCGCCTTGTAGGCGCCGGCCGTCTCGGCCTTGTCGCCGGCCGCCTCGGCTGCCTCGGCTGCCCGGACGCGCTCGGCGACGGTGACGTCGAGCGTCTCGCGACCGAAGGCGAGCTCCTGCTCGGAGACCCCGGTGCGTCGTGCGAGCTCGCGCATCACCTGGAGCGACGGAACGCGCTCGCCACGCTCGATCCGCGAGATGTAGGCGGCGCTGCAGCCGGGGAACGCCAGCTCGCGCTGGCTCAGGCCGGCAGCCTCGCGCGCCTCGAAGACGCGCCGCCCGACGGCCGCTGGGTCGTCGTAGTGGGGCGTACGTGCCCTCTTGAATGTCATCGATTTCGTTGCCATATCAGCTCACTCTCTCACACCCGGCTATATCCATGTCTATATCAAAAGATATATGCGGGTCGACGTGTGAAGTTCCGCGGTTTTCTGCGCTCACTTCCCGCTCTCGAGACGTATGTCCTCCTTTCAGTCCGAGTGCGGACCGTTGAAGACGACGAGCAGCGGACAGGTGCTCGTACGCGGTGAAGCGGTGCTCGGCGCCGGCCGGAACGAAGAGCGCCATGCCCTCGTCGAGCGGCGTTGACGTCTCTCCGACCTCGAGGATGCCACTGCCCCCGAGGACGACGTAGACCTCGTCTTCATCGTGCGGCTGTTGCCGGTCGGGCTCGGGGGCGACGAGCACGTAGACGCCGATCTCGAGTCCCGGCGAGCTGTGGACGACTTCGTAGCCGCCGCCACGCTCGGTCAGCGAGCGCCGCGTCCGGTCCACATCGAAGGGATGCGCGGCGGCTGACATGACTCCAGTGTAGATCCGCGCCCGGCAACCAGGGTGGAGCGCCGCAGCGCCGGACTGCGTCTTTGCCCAACCGTAACGTGCGATGCTCGGACGATGAAGCTCGACCTCGATGCCCTCTTCGAACCCGGGCGCGCGACCTCGAGCGGGTGGCGGCGGATGCCCTCGATCGCCGGCGAGGCGATGGTGGCGACGAGTCATCCCCTCGCGACCCGCGCCGGCCTGCGCGCCCTCGAGCGGGGCGGGAATGCCGTCGATGCGGCTCTGGCGGCGGCGGCGCTGCTCACCGTCGCCGAGCCGACCGACAACGGTGTCGGCGGCGATGCGTTCGCGCTCATCTGGGATGGGAGCGTGCTGCACGGGATCAACGGCTCCGGCCGCTCCCCGGCTGTCCTCGACGGCGCCACCGCCGAGGACGACGGGCCACGGTCGGTGACCGTGCCTGGAGCCGTGCGGCTGTGGGGCGATCTCGCCGAGAGGTTCGGGCGGTTCGGTCTCGATGCCGCCGTCGGCCCGGCTGCCGACGCCGCGGCCACCGGCGTCGCCTGTAGCGCCCGGATCGCGGACAAGTGGGCGCGGGCCGCTCACGCACCGTGGCCGGCGCCAGCCGCCGGTGAGCGCTACGCGCTGCCGGAGCTTGCGCAGACCCTGCGCCGGATCGCGACGGCAGGGCCCGATGCGCTCTACGGAGGCGAGGTCGCGGCGGCGATCGCCACCGCGACGTGGCTCTCCGAGGACGATCTCCTGGCTCACCGCTCGGAATGGGTGGAACCGTTGCGCCGCGTCTACCGCGGGGTCGAGGTCTGCGAGTTGCCGCCGAACGGCCAGGGCGTCGCGGCTCTCCTCGCGCTCGCGCTCTACGACGGCCTCGAGCCGGGAATGCACTCCGAGATCGAGGCGATGAAGCTCGCGTTCGCCGACGCGCACGCCTTCGTGCACGACGGCCCGCTGCCCCCCGATCTGTTCGCGGACGATCGCCTGGCCGCCCGAAGGGCGCTGGTGCAGCCGGATCGGGCGATCGATCTCCGCGTTGTGCCGCCCAGCAGCGGCACGACCTACCTCTGCGCCGTGGACGGCGACGGGATGGCGGTCTCGTTCATCCAGAGCGTCTACGGCTCCTTCGGCTCGGGCGTCGTCGCACCCGGCACCGGGGTCGTGCTCCAGAATCGTGCCGCCGGCTTCAGCAGGGTCACGGGCCATCCGAACGCGCTCGCGCCGGCGACTCGGCCCTTCCACACGATCATCCCCGGCATGCTCCTCGAGCGAGGCGAGCTTCTCGGGCCGTTCGGCGTGATGGGCGGGGCGATGCAGCCTCAGGGCCACTTCCAGGTCGTCCGCAGGGTCGTGGACGACGGCGATGACCCGCAGGCGGCACTCGATGCTCCACGCTGGCGGGTCGAGGACGACGGCGTCGTCGAGCTCGAGCCGGGACTGGCGCACCTCCTGCCAGAGCTGCGGTCGAAAGGGCATGACGCGCGGGTCGCCACGCTGTGCTCACGGCTTCGGCGTGGGGCAGATGATCCTGCGGCTCGGAACCTCGCTGATCGGCGGCTCGGACGGCCGCGGCGACGGCTACGCAGGGGGTCTGTAGAAGCCTACACCCCGAGTTACACCTGCCGGGGAATGGTTCACACGAGCGCGCGGTACTAGCCTCCAGCGCCATGATCACAAGGACGATCCACACAGGAACGGGCCTGACGCCGAGGCAGCGCGAAGTGGTTGCGCTGATCGCGGCCGGGTGCTCGAACGACGAGGTGGGTCAGCGGCTCGGCATCTCTCCGCGAACGGCGAAGGCGCATTCGGACACGTTGCGCTCGAAGCTCGGCGTCAGCAGGCGCCGGCAGATCCCGGTCGCGTTCAGGGTGCAGACAGGGGAAGACCCGCTTTCGGCAAGCCTCGGTGTGCCGTATCGGCCACCGGGGGTCTGACGGCAGAGGGCGCCCGCAGCAGCATCCCCAGCTCCAGCGGGCGCCCACTTTCTCAATGAATCACGCTGCTGTAACCTCCCCGGTCAACACGATGGTCGAGCTTCCAAAGCCGCGGCTGCGGCGCCGCCGGATTCTGGAGCGCCCGCGGCTGATCCGGGCGCTCGATCGTTCGAGCGCGCGCGTGCGGATGCTGGTCGCCGGGGCGGGGTACGGGAAGACGACGCTGGCCGAGCAGTGGGCGGCGCAGCAGCGCGCAGGTGGCGTGGGTGCGGACGAGGCGCTCGTCGGCGGATGTTGCCGTGCTGGCGCGCCAAGTGGCGGCGGCAAGCGCCGAGATCCTGCCCGGCAGCGATCACAGGCTCATGCGAGCGGCTGAACGCGACAGCAGATCCGGCCGACGAACTCGATGTCCTCGTCGACCTCCTGTCGCAGGATCTGGCGGACTGGCCCGACGACGCCTGGATCGTGATCGACGACTACCACTACCTGAATGAGTCGGCGACGGCCGAGGCGTTCGTCGAGGGGATCGTCGCAGCAGTCGCCCGTGCAGGTTCTGATCGCAACGCGCGAACGGCCTAGCTGGGTCTCGACGCGAGAGCGTCCTATACGGCGACGTCCTCGAGATCGGCCAGACCCTCTTGGCGATGAGCGAGGATGAGGTCGAGGAGATGCTCGCGGGGGCTGCATGATCAGATCAGCTCCGGTCTGCTGGCCCTGGCGGGAGGGTGGCCAGCCGTGGTCGGTCTTGCGAGCGTGATGACAACCACGTCCGTGAGGCCAGCCGGTGCTCTGGAGCTTCCGGAGCAACTGTACGAATTCTTCGCAGATGAGGTCTATCGAGCGCTCGAACCGGAAAGTAGGATCGGGCTGGGCCTGTTGGCCACCGCTCCAAGCCTCGACCGTGACCTTGCGGCGGAGCTCCTTGGCCATGAGAGGGCCGAGCGCGTTTGTGGCGAGGCATTGAAGCTCGGCGTTCTTGAGGAAAGGGACGGGAGGCTCGACCTCCATCCGCTTGCCGCCGCCTTTTTCGAGCAGCGCGCAAAGCGGGAGGCCACGACCGAATTCGCGGACGCGTTTGGAACCGCGATCGGTGTCTACCGCGCGAGGCGCGAATGGGACGCGGCGTTCGAACTACTGGATCGCTTTGGCCCCGAGGGTCTCGAATCGCTTATCGGCGAGGCGCTTGATGATCTCTTGAACTCCGCAAGACTCGCGACGCTGGACGCATGGGTAACTCGAGCCATGCAACGAGGGCTCGATTTTCCGATCCTGCTCGTTGCCAGGGCAGAACTCGACCTGAGACATGGACTCCACACGTCCGCTGAAGCGACGGCCCGGAGAGCCGCGGATAGATCCGTGGGCGTGAGGGATATCGAGTATCGAGCACTCGAGGTGGCCGGACGCGCCGCGCACACGGGCTCGCGCGAAGAAGAGGGGCTTGATCTGTATAGGCGCGCCGGTGTCGTCGCCCCGGACGCAACTCGATGGCGGAGAGCGATGTGGGGACAAGTGATGTGCGCAGCAGCGCTAGAACTCCCGGAAGCGCACGATCTGCTGAAGCAACTCGAGGAGGTTTCGGCACGCCACGAGCCCGCCGAGATGGTGCGTCTTGTCGACAGACAGCTCGCTGTGGGTTACAGATTTGGCTATGTGAGGCATCTCAATGACGCGCGCCGCGTGGCCGAGCTTTTACCTCTGGTCGAGGATCCTTTTTCGCGATGTTCGTTCCGGAGCGTGTATGGATGGGTGCTCGTGTTGGGAAGCTTCTACGCGGAGGCTCGTGAACAGGGTCAGTATCTCTTGGATGAGGCAACCGAGTATCGAGTCGACGTCGCCGTGCCATACGCCCAGGCAATTCTCGGCTGCTCGCTGGCCGGGTTGCGCCGATTTGAAGAGGCTCACGAAGCACTCCGTTCGTCGCGGCTCTCCTCGAGGGCGATCAACGACCCGACCGGAGATGGCAACGGCTATGCATTGACGATCCGTGTGATGCTTCAAGAAGGTCGTGCTGTAGAAGCCTGCGCATTGGAGCCGCCAGAGGCCACAGGATCAATCAAGAGCGTGCGTGGCGAGGTTCTTGCTTCGCGTGCCTTAGCCTTGGCCACGCTTGGACGGCTCGGCGAGGCGACCGAGGTGGGAACGGCGGCAGCTGCGTCGACGCAAGCCGTTGAGACGAGAGTGCTTTGGCCGGCAGTAAAGGCGGTTGTCGCTCTCAAATCGAGAGATTCGCGCTTCATTGCTCTTGCCGAAGAGTTGGTGGACGTTGCGTTTGAAGCTGGCGCAGTTGACCTTTTGGTTTGCACCTATCGGGCCAACCCAGAGCTGCTCGCAACGCTCTTGTCGACTCCGAGCTGCGTTGATCGAACCGTCTATGCGCTGAGTCGCGCAGGTGACACGGGTCTCGCAACTGCTGCGGGCCGAGAGATTGCAACCAGCCTTGATCCGCGGTCGTCGCTATCGGTGCGTGAACGAGAGGTCTACGAGCTTGTGTGTGCAGGGCTCTCGAACCGCGAGATTGGAGAGAGGCTCTTTATCAGCGAGGGAACCGTCAAGGTGCACGTCCACAACATGTTCGACAAAGTTGGCGTGAGGTCGCGAACGGCGCTTGCAATGAACGCGCTTCACGAGCGAACGCGACAGGTAGCGCGGGAAATCGGCTCTGAAGGGGTGGACAACGGCTTGAGTTGACTCGCTGTCGATTCGCGAAGCAGAGCCGGCGAGAATTGCTTCAAGCCGCGACTACAACCGATGACATGCGCTTTCTCGATTAATCGACCACTGTATGCTCGGCGGTCAACGCGATGGTCGAGCTTCCGAACCCGCCGCTGCGGCGGCGCCGCATTCTGGAGCGCCCGCGGCTGATCCGGGCGCTCGATTGTTCGAGCGCCGCGTGCGGATGCTGGTCGCCGGGGCAGGGTACGGCAAGACGACTTGGCCGAGCAGTGGGCGGCACAGCAGGGGAAGGTGGCATGGGTGCGGGCGCGGCGTTCGTCGGCGGATGTTGCTGTCCTGGCTCGCCAAATGGCGGCGGCGAGCGCCGAGCTCCTGCCCGGCAGCGACCGCAGGCTCTGCGAGCGGCTAAATGTGACGCCAGACCCGGCGGATGCACTAGATGTGCTCGTCGACCTTCTTTCGGCGGATCTGGCCGACTGGCCGGAGGACGCTTGGGTCGTGGTCGACGACTACCACCACGCCAAGGAGTCGGTGATCGCAGAAGCCTTTATCGAAGGGGTCTCCAGAAATCTCGGATGCAGGTACTGCTCACGAGTCGCGAGCGCCCGACCTGGGTTTCGACACGCAGTGTGTTGTACGGCGAGGTGCTAGAGGTTGGACAGACCATGCTGGCGATGAGCGAGGAGGAAGTGGACGACCTGCTTGCCGGTGCGCACGAAGGGATGAGCTCCGGCCTGCTAGCCCTTGCAGGTGGGTGGCCTGCCGTCGTTAGTCTCGCGAGCCTCACGACAAGCGAGGCACCTCTCCCGGAGGAGGGCCTCGACATTCCCGAACGGCTGTATGAGTTCTTTGCCGAGGAGGTCTATCGGTCGTTGGACAGGGAGAGTAGAACAGGTCTCGCTCTGCTTGCGACCGCTCCAGCTCTGGATTGGGAACTCGCTGGCAGAACTTCTGGGCGCAGAGAGTTCGAACCGCGTTTGTGCAGCGAGGCATTGAGCGTAGGCGTGCTCGAGGAGCGCGATGCGCAACTCGAGTTCCACCCACTCGCCGCAGCCTTCCTCGAGCGGCAGGGGCGGCGGGAGACGTCCGGCGACATCGAGCAGACAGTAGCGAGATGTGTGTCTGCGTACCGCAAGCGCATGGAGTGGGACGCGGCATTCGATTTGGTGGACAGATACGGGACGACCTCTGACTTCGAGGCGCTCTTCTCAGATGCTCTCGATGCACTTCTGAACGCAGCGAGACTAGCAACGGTCGAAACGTGGATCGGGCGGGCTAGACGCAAAGCAAATCTCGTCATCGACGATCGAGCGTGGCTGAAGGCCGAGCTCGCTCTCCGCGAAGGGAAGCACCTCAGCGCGCAGACAATCGCGCAGTCGGCGCTCACTCATTGCGGGCTGACCGCCAGCCGGAGGCCTGGCGCGCAGCGATGGTCGCCGGAAGAGCCGCTCATACTGGATCGCGAGAGGAGTCGGCACTCGAGTTCTACAGGGTCGCCGAGCGCTTCTCCGATACACCCCGAAACAGGCGCAACGCACTCTGGGGACAATTGATGGCTTCGTCGGCATTGGAGCTGGACGAAACACAAGCGCTGCTCGATGTTCTCGAGGCGGGACTTGGACCGCTCGGATCGGTACGAGCTTGTGCGGATGGCCGACAAAACGACTTGGGGCGGAGATTCGGATCGGGGACGGTTCGAAGTCTTGACGAACGCACGTCGGGTTCTCGGGCTAGTGGGCAAAGTCGAAGATCCGTTCGCACGGTGTTCGTTTCGGTGTAATTTCGCGTACTGCCCTGAAGCATGGGTGCGTTCTACGACGAAGCCTGCGAGCAGGCGTCCCTTGCATGTTCTCAGACGCTGTCGAGTTCCGCGTCGATCCTGTACTTGCCATACGCGCATTCGATGGTTGCGGACGTCTTTCGCTGGCCGGGGCCAGTACGAGGGTCGCGCATAGTGCCTTGGACGACGCAATCAAGGGAATCGAGGCGATGCAATGACGAATACGGACATGCAGAATGTCTTTGCAATTCGTAGCCGAGTTCTCGTGGACAGCAGGGCCGTGCTGAACGAGGCGTGCGCGATCGAGCCGCCCGATCTCTCGAACATGCGGTGAGATCCATGCGAGGGAGAAGTGTTTGCTTCAAGGGGTCTAGCTCTTGCGACGCTGGGGCATCTGGCTGAGGCGCGTTCTTTCGCGAGCAAGGCCGTCCGAGACGACGACCGCGCATTGAGGCGCGGGTTCTCGTCCCTGCGATAGAGGCGATTTGTGACCATCCGAGGTCAGGACAAGCGAGTGGAGAGATGACGGTTGAAGGGTTGGTCGAACGTTGCGTTTGACGCCGGCGGCGTGGATCTCGTCGTGGCGGCCTATCGTGGGAATGCCGACCTTCTAGAGGCGCTGCTTGACGTCCCACGATCACGAGAGAGCGGGCGATGTAGATACGTTGCGAGAGCTGGCGATCGAGTCACATGTCGAGGTGGCAGGACTCGCTGCAACCTCCGCCGGAGATCCCGTCAGCGTCGTTGTCACCGCGAGAACTCGAGGTCTACGAGCTCCTCTGCGAGGGTCTATCGAACGGCGAGATCGCAAACGGGCTGTTCATCACGGAGGGGACAGTGAAGGTCCACGTTCAGCACGTATTCGACAAGCTCGGCGTTCGATCGAGGACGGCTCTAGCGATCGGTGCAGTTCGTGGCCGGCGACTTCACACGGGCTCGTGCGCACACAGCCGTCGCGTCTGACCCGCATCAGGCGGCACCGAGCAGGCGTCTCTCCGCTGATCTGTCGGGGCTTTCGGCGGTCCGCGCGCCGTTGAGCAAGTCGGCGTCCTCCATATAGTTCGGCTCAAAGTCGGCCCGCGTCGCCGTGCGGTAGTCCTCGGTTGCGCCAGCCAGGATCGCCTCGAAAGCTGCGACCGCCGATGTATCGAATTGACTCTCGACCGCCTGAGCGAGCCGGAGTCGCGCGACCCGGCTCGGCATTGCTTCGCGATAGGCACGATTTGAGGTCATCGCGTTGTACGCGTCGGCGACCGCGATGATCTCGAGAGAGAGGGATATCGTCACCCGCCAGCCCGTCGGGATAACCCTCGCCGTCGACACGCTCGTGGTGATGGCGAACGATGACGGCCACATCGCGCATAGAGATCGAACTTCTTCAAGATGCCTCACCAATGGCCGGATGTTCCTGCATTTGTCGCCGTTCCTCGAGCGTAAGCGGCCCATCTTTAAGGAGGAGACTCGCTGGGAGTCCGATCTTCCCGATGTCGTGGACAAGACCGCAGAGGTATGTCCGCTCCTGAACGTCCGCCGAAAGACCCATTCGTCCGGCTATGTCCCTTGCGTAGATCGCGACGGCCTTGGAGTGACCAGCCGTGTACTGATCGCTCTTCTCCAGCGTCGCGACTAGGGCTTCTGCAAATGACATGTTCGCACGCTTCAGGTCATCAGCCAGTTGCCGTTGCTGCTGGTACATCCCGAAGAGGCGCTGAGCAGCAAGGGCAGGAATGAAGAACAGAAGTGACGTCCACGGAGAGAAGTGCGGTGTAGGCGAGGCAAGAACGGCGACTGTCGGTGCGTAAGAGCGGAACCGAGGTCAGAAGCAGCGGAGTGATCGACGCGCAGCACGCCGCTGATGATGTTGCGTCCCGCGAATCCGAGCGGTACGCCGAAAGATGATGTCGATCAAGCCTCCGCGACGAACGCCGCCCCGAGCGTCGCGATCATGAGTCCGCCAGATCGTCGACGACGTGACGCCGAGCAGCTCTTGGGCGACGAGACCAGCGGCAACCCCGGTCGAAGAATCGCGAGCTCGCGTAGCTCGCAAGCTTGAGACGCGGTGCCGTTCGGGTCGCTGAATGCGCGACAGGAGCTCCGGGTCGCCGAGCATCGAGGATGCGTTCACGATGCCCGCTGCGAGGGGTCCGAAAAGAACAGCAGCGAAAAGAGTCGGCAGAAGCGCGATCGACATCTCGGTCGTTCGAGTCGAGCAAGATGCCGCTCCGCTCCGCGACGGCGTTGACCACTGCGAGCGGCAAGGACCGTCCAAAGACCGCCTTCTAAGTCGATAGCCCGCGAGCACGAGCACGACAAGGAGCGGCGACCGCTGCAGGCGCCAGACCCGAGCGACGTAGAGCTGGGTGTTGCGTTGTAATGTCGGTCTTCAACTTGCATTATCCCTCGTAACGGGGTATACGATCCGCCGTGCCGTTAGTCCCCAATGCATAGGAGTCACAGATGCGAAACTTCTTGCGTCGCGTCGCTGCGTCATGCCCTCATGAGCAGCGTCAAGGACTGGTAGCCGTCAGATCCTGAGTTCCACCTTCCTACAGGTCATCCCTCTTTTGGGGGATTGGTCTGGAAGGCAGAGGAATCAGGATCGGACGGTCAACGACCATACGAGTCAACGTCAAGCAATGAGCCCACGCCGATAGCCAACAGCTACGGCGTGGGCTCTACTGCGCGCTTGCAGCTTCGCGAGAAGATGCCGCACATGTGACTTGACCGTCTCCTCCGAGAGGAAGAGGCGCTGTCCGATTTCCCGGTTCACGAGACCGTCTGCAACGAGCTGCAGCACCTCGATCTCGCGAGCGGTGGGTTCCTGCGCCAGTTCGCGGAGGACGGGAGGATTGAACGGGATCACGGCCCCTGAGCGGCTCGTGCTGCGCCGGGCTGCTGCTGCTTCGAAACGGCGGCTGTGATCGCGATATCGGCTGAGGATTTCCTTACGCTCTGCTGCGTCCATAGCGCTTTGCATCGGCGCCCCGCAGGGCCGCCTTTAGCCCAAGCAAGCCGATTTTGGCCACAATCACTCACGGTGGGGGAGGCGGACGCCCGTCGGAGCCCGAGGCAGCCGTCGGAACGGGCCGGAGCCCGCTCCGACGGCGTTTCAGGAGGTCGAGACTAGGCGGCGAGAGATGCGAGCTCGCGGAGGGCCGCAAGCCGTGAGAGTGCCTGGCCCTCGAGCTGACGCACGCGCTCGCGGGTCAGATCGAGCTCGTGGCCGATCGCCTCGAGCGTCCACGGCTCACCCTCGAAGCCAAAGCGCAGCTCGAGAATCCGGCGCTCCCGCTCGGGCAGCGCATCGAGAGCCCGGCGCACGCCCTGGCGCCGCAGCGACTCCTCTGCCTCTTCGAACGGGTCGGCTGCCTCGCGATCGGCGAACAGGTCGCCCAGCTCACCCTCGTCGTCGGCTCCGACGGTCTGGTTCAGCGACACCGACGCGTGTGCGGCGCCGAGCGCCTCGTCGACATGCTGGATCGGCAGGCCGGTCGCCTCGGCGAGCTCCTGCTTCGTCGCCTCGCGGCCGAGCTCGACCTCGAGCCGGCGTGCGGCGCGCGACAGCTTCTGCTGCCGCTCGACGACGTGCACCGGCACGCGAATCGTGCGAGCGTGGTTCGCCACGGCGCGCTGCACCGACTGGCGGATCCACCAGGTCGCGTAGGTCGAGAACTTGAAGCCGCGGCGCCAGTCGAACTTCTCGACGGCGCGGTTGAGGCCGAGCGTTCCCTCCTGGATCAGGTCGAGGAACGGCACGCCCAGGCCGCGATATCCCTTCGCGATCGAGACGACGAGCCGCAGGTTCGACTCGATCATCCTCCGCTTCGCGACCGGGTCGCCGCGCTCGATGCGCTTCGCAAGCGTCACCTCGTCGGCGGCGGTCAGGAGCTTGTGGCGGCCCACATCTGCAAGGAAGAGCTGCAGCGAGTCCGCGGCGCCCGAGAGCGACTCGGCGGCCCACACGGCTGCTTCGGCTTCTTCCTTCTTCCGCTCGGCGTCCGCGAGCTGCTTCTTCGCATCGGCGTCTGCCTGCGGCTGTCCCACCTCGAGACCGATGGTCTCGAGCTCACGTGTGATCTGCTCGGCTTCCTCGTCGTTCAGCTCGTGCTCGAGCACAAATGCCTCGAGCTCGACTGGTTCCACCCAGCCGCGCTCCTCCGAGCGCTCGATCAGACCTTTGATCTGATCGGATTCGAACAGTTCTGTCAGCTGGTTTTGCGTCAAGAGGTGTGTCAGTCCTTTCGGCGTACCCCGGTGTGCACAATCTCCATTGACTCTATGTGGGCTTGCCCTTTTTTTCCAGGGCAGAACCCGCGGTACAGCTGTCACAAGCTCACAACGAGGTCGCTGCGACCGTTATTCCATCGACCCGTCCGAGCGAGTACGACATCCCCCGACCCGTGAACGCGTCCACGGGTCGGACACCTGACGATAGAGGATTCGCCGGAGGTCTGCGTCAGCGCTTGCCGGCGACGCGGCGTGTCTTCTTCGGCGCCGGGCCCTTGGCGCGGCGTTCGGCGAGCAGCTCGAGCGCTCTATCCATCGTCAGCGCCTTCGGGATCGTCGCCGCGGCGCAGGCTCGCATTCGTCTCGCCGTCCGTGACGTACGGCCCGAAGCGGCCTTCCTTGACGATGATCGGCTTGCCCGACGCCGGATCTGCGCCGAGATCTTTCAGCGGCGGCTTCGCCTGGCCGCGGCCACGCCGCTCCTTCGGCTGTGCGAGCAGGGCGAGCGCTTCCTCGGTGGTGACCGTGAACAGCTGCTCCTCGTCGGCGAGGGAGCGGGTTTCCTTGCCCTGCTTGATGTACGGGCCGTAGCGCCCGTTCGCGACCTGGATCTCCTCGCCGTCCGGCGGCTCGAGCATCCGAGGCAGCGAGAGCAGCCGCAGCGCCTCCTCGAGCGTGATCGTCTCGAGCGACATCGTCTTGAACAGCGAGCCGGTGCGGGGCTTCTCGGTCGATCCTTCCTCGAGCACCTCGCTCACGTACGGGCCGTAGCGGCCGTCTCGCGCGACGACGTCGCGGCCGGTCTCGGGGTCGACGCCGAGCACGCGGTCGCCGGACGGCTTCGCCAGCAGCTCCTCCGCCATCGCGAGCGTCAGCTCGTCGGGCGCCATGTCGTCGGGCACGCTCGCACGCTCGTCGCCTCGCTGCAGGTACGGCCCGTACTTCCCAACGCGGAGGACGATGTCGTCCGAGCCGGGGATCTCGATCGAGTTCACATCGCGCGCATCGATCTCCTCGAGATGGTCGGTGACGAGCGCATGGAGGCCCTCCTCGCCCGGCGTGCCGCGATAGAACCGGCTGAGCCAGTCGACCCTGTTCTCCCTGCCCTCGGCGATCTCGTCGAGATCGTTCTCGAGCAGGGCGGTGAACTCGTAGTCGACGAGCCGCGCGAAGTGCTTCTCGAGCAGCTTCGTGACCGAGAACGCGAGGAACGTCGGGACGAGGGCGGTGCCCTTCTTGAAGACGTAGCCGCGGTCGAGGATCGTCCCCATGATCGAGGCGTACGTCGAGGGCCGCCCGATGCCCCGGTCCTCGAGAGCCTTGACGAGCGACGCCTCGGTGTAGCGCGCGGGCGGCGCGGTGGAGTGGCCGTCAGGCTCGAGCGAGGTCGCCTCGACCTTCTCGCCGACCTGGAGGAGCGGCAGCCTTCGCTCGGCGTCGCCGTTCTTCTGCTCCTCGTCGCGGCCTTCCTCGTAGGCGGCGAGAAAGCCGCGGAACGTGATCACGGTGCCCGAGGCGCCGAACTCGGCGTCGCGGCCGTCGGACGCAGTCGCGCCGAGCCGCAGCGAGGCGGTCTGCCCGCGCGCGTCCTCCATCTGCGAGGCGACGGTCCGCTTCCAGACGAGCTCGTAGAGCGCAGCCTCGTCGCGCGAGAGCTCGCGCTCGACATCGGCCGGCATGCGGAACGAGTCGCCGGCGGGCCGGATCGCCTCGTGTGCCTCCTGCGCGTTCTTCACCTTGCGCTCGTAGCGCCGCGGCGCCTCGGGTACGAACTCCGCCCCGTAGAGCTTCGCCGCCTGCGCCCGTGCCGCGGTCAGCGCCGACTCGGACAGCGTCGTCGAGTCGGTGCGCATGTAGGTGATGTAGCCGTTCTCGTAGAGCCGCTGGGCGACGCGCATCGTCGTCTGCGACGAGAAGCGGAGCTTGCGGCTCGCCTCCTGCTGCAGCGTCGAGGTCATGAACGGCGGCGCCGGGCTGCGCTTGTACGGCTTCTCCTCGACCGAGCGGACGGTGAACGCTGCGCCTTCGAGCGCTGCCGCGAGCGTGCGCGCGGCGTCCTCGTCGAGAGCGAGGAGGTCGCCCTTGAGGCGCCCGTCGTCGCCGAAGTCACGGCCCTGCGCGATCCGCTTGCCCTCGACCCCGACGAGCTTGGCCTCGAAGGCCTCGGGATCGAACGTGCCGACGATGTCCCAGTACGACGCGGCGACGAACTTCATCCGCTCGCGCTCGCGCTCGACCACGAGCCGCGTCGCGACCGACTGCACACGACCGGCGGAGAGACGCGGGGCGACCTTCATCCAGAGCACCGGCGACACCTCGTAGCCGTAGAGCCGGTCGAGGATCCGCCGTGTCTCCTGCGCATCGACGAGGTCGGCGTCGATCTCGCGGGTCTCGCCGAGCGCGCGCTGGATCGCGTCCTTCGTGATCTCGTGGAACACCATCCGCTTGACCGGGACCTTCGGGTTGAGGACCTCGAGCAGATGCCAGGCGATCGCTTCGCCTTCGCGGTCTTCGTCCGTTGCGAGGAGGAGCTCGGTGGAGTTCTTCAGCTCGCGCTTGAGCTCGTCGACCTTCTTCTTCTTGTCGGGGTCGACGACGTAGAGCGGCTGGAACGCGTCATCGACGTTGACGCCGAGACGGGCCCACGGCTCCTTCTTCACCGCAGCCGGAATGTCGGCGGCGCGGTTCGGGAGGTCGCGGATGTGGCCGATCGAGGATTCCACGACATAGCCGTCGCCGAGGTAGCCGGCAATGGTCTTTGCCTTGGCGGGAGACTCGACGATGACGAGACGACGTTCGGCCACGGGTGCCCTTTTCGGGTCGGAGTGCTGGATCCTCCCCGGCCGACAGCCGGGTGCGCGCGTCACCATAGCGAGGCTTCGCCACACCGCAAGTGTCCGGAACGGGCGATACTGGCATGGTCGATGTCCGAAAATCCCCGTCCGAGCTGGCCGTATCTCCTCATTGGCGGCCTCAGCTACCCCGTCGTGCGGCTCGTGTTCCGGGAGCGTTGGAAGGGCCAGGAACGGCTGCCGGCGGACGGTGGCTACGTCCTCGCGGCGAACCACATCTCGAACGCCGACCCCTGGCCACTCGGGATGGCGCTCTTCCCGCGGCGGTACCTGCGCTTCATGGCCAAGTCCGAGTTGTTCTGGTTCCCGCTCGGTCCCTTCATCAAGGCGTGCGGCGCTTTTCCGGTGCGCCGGGGCCAGCACGATCTGGAAGCGGTGGAGACGGCGATTCAGCTCTGCCGCGACGGGAATGTCGTCGTGATGTTCCCGGAGGGCACGAGGCGTGAGAAGGGCCTGCGAAAGCGACACGAGGCACGCTGGCGCTCCGGCGCCGCGCGAATTGCGCTCGAGGCGGGAGTTCCGCTCGTGCCCGCGGCGATCTCCGGCACGGACGGCTTGAGCCGCCTCGCAGGCGCTGCGCGTGGCGTTCGGCGATCCGATCCCGGTCGACGACCTGGCGGAGCTGCCGCTCGATGACGCGGCGCAGACGGCGACGGAGCGGCTCAGCGCCAGGATCGCCGAGCTCGAGGAGACGCTTCGGTGAAGCCGCTGCTCGCCGTCGACGGCGACTCGTTCGCCCATCGCGCCTTCCACGCTCTGCCGCGCTCGTTCAGGCGCGACGACGGAGGGCCTGCGAACGCGCTGATCGGGTTCATGTCGATGCTCCTGCGCCTCTGGCAGGCAGAGCAGCCGCGGGCCGTGGTCGTCGGCTGGGACACGCTCTTCGTCCCCACCTACCGCAACGAGCTGCTCTCGACCTACCAGTCCGGCCGGGAGTTCGACCCGGAGATCCTCGACCAGCTCGACCTGCTGCCCGCTCTCGTCTCGGCGACCGGGATCGTCTGCGGCAAGAAGCAGGGATTCGAGGCCGACGACTTTCTCGCGGCAGCGGTGGCGTCCGAGCGCGCACGCGGAGGCACGACGCTCGTCGCGACCTCCGATCGGGACGCGTTCCAGCTTGCGGCCGACGACGTCACGATCCTGCAGCCGGTGCGCGGCGTCAGTGAGCTGCAGCGCATCGGGCCTGCGGAGGTGCGTGAGCGCTACGACGTCGAGCCGCGTCAGGTCTGCGATTTCATTGCGCTGCGCGGCGACCCGTCGGACAAGATTCCCGGCGCGCGAGGAGTCGGGGCGAAGACCGGCGGCGGCTCTGCTTCATCAGTACGCGGATCTGGAGGCGATGCTCGCTGCGGGACGCTTTCAGGCCGAGGCCGACCAGCTCCGCATGTTCAGGCACATCGCGACGCTCGATCCCACCGCGCCGCTGCCCGACGTGCCCGATCTCGAGCCCGACTGGGCTGCAGGCGCACGAGCCGCCGAGGAGCTCGGCGTCGAGCGCCTCGCATCGCGACTCAGGGAGGCGTAGCACCATCGAGCCCGTCAGCCATCCCGCCATGGCGCACCTCCACCCGACGGGGAGCCATCACCATCCCGAGACCGAGCAGCGGCTCGTGCACCTCCTCGCCGCGCTGAAGCCCGAGCTCGAGGGAGGCCCCGCCGCGCCGGCCGCGATCGAGCGCGCTCACGACCCCGAGTACGTCGCACGGATCGCCGCGATCTCGGAGGAGTGCTGGCTCGATGCGGACACGTTCGGCCAGCCGACCACCTGGGAGGCGGCGCGGCTCGCGGCGGGGTGCGCGATCCGCGCGGTCGAGATCGGAGGGTTCGCGCTCATCCGGCCACCCGGGCATCACGCGCTCTTCGACCGGGCGATGGGGTTCTGCATCTTCGGCAACGCCGTCGTCGCGGCGCGCCATGCGCAGGCAGAGCTCGGCGTCGAGCGCGTCGCGATCGTCGACTGGGACGTCCATCACGGCAATGGCACCGAGGCGATCGTCCGCGGCGACGACTCGATTCTCTTCGTCTCGCTCCACCAGTGGCCGTTCTATCCCGGCAGCGGCGGTCCCGACTCGAGCGACGGGCAACATCGTCAACATCCCGCTGCAGGCGGGATCCGGGCGACGGGCGCTATATCGACGCCTTCAGGAAGATCGTCGAGCCGGCGGTCGAGTCGTTCGAGCCGGGGCTCCTGATCGTCTCGGCAGGGTTCGACGCGCACGTCGACGATCCGCTCGGAGAGATGCTCGTGACGTCCGACGGGTTCCGCGAGATGGCCGCGCGCTGCACGCAGCTCGCTCCCAGCATCGCGGCCGTCCTCGAAGGCGGGTACAACCTGGAGACGCTGCCGGGCCTCGTCGAGGCGGCCCTCGACGGCTTTTCTTCGTAGGGCCGATCCACGGCAGCGAAACGGCCGGGGTGCGGCCCGGCCGTCTCGGTGCGGTTCAACCCCGCTAGCTCCTGCTGGGAACCTGCGTGGTCACAGTATGCGGCGTCGTCTCGATTCCCGCCATCGCCCCGCTTTGACGAATCGGATCCCTCGCGGTTGAGGGATCTCTGCAGCGGCCTCTGGGTCAGTGCCGAGCGGTCGCGAGGCGCTCGAGAGCCTCGCGGCGCGAGGACACGCCGAGCTTGCGGAGGAGGCTCTTGACGTGCGAGCGCACCGTGTGCTCGGAGATGTAGAGGCGGGCTGCGATCTCGTCGGTGCCAAGGTGCTCGTCGAGCAGCAACAGCACCTCGACCTCGCGGGCGGAGAGCTTCTGCGCGACCTCGTCGGGGATGCCGCCCATCCGGCCGCCTTCGCGGACGCGGTCGAGCAGGCGCCGGGCGATCGAGCCCGAAAGCGCTGCTTCGCCGTGCGCGACGCCGCGGAGGAAGAGCGCGATGCGCTCGGGCGGCTCGCTCTTGAGGAGGTAGCCGGCCGCGCCGGCGCGGATCGCCTCCAGCAGGTTCTCGTCCGTTCCGGAGGCCGTCAGCACGACGACCTCGCTCTCGGGCGAGGCCTCGCGGATGTGCGGCAGAGCAGTGAGGCCGTCCATGCCCGGCATCGTCAGGTCGAGCAGAACGAGCCGCGGACGAAGCCTCCCGGCCTCGACGATCGCCTCCTCGCCGTCGGATGCGTGGCCGACGACTTCGAAGCCGTGCTGCTCGAGCAACGACGCCAGGGCCTCGCGCGTGAGTGGGTGATCGTCAGCGATCAGGATGCTCTCCATATACCCCTCATCGGCAGGTTGCCTCCTGCCGATTAGGGGGATGTGAAAACTCGTCCATCGGAGAGGTATCGCTCGTGGCTCGTCGGCGAGCTCATCCTCGTGATCGTGCTTGCCGTCGGCACGGTGCTGCTCTTCTACACGGGGCGTCTCGACGGCTACTCGCTCCCGAATACGCGCATCGCCCTGGACACGGCTGTTGCGGTCATGGCCTCGATGGTCGCGGTGCTCGCCGCGACCCGTTTCCTCGTCGAGGGGCGCGCGATGGATCTGCTGCTCGCCGGCGGATTCCTCTCCATCGGGATCGGCACCTTCACGTTCGCAGTCGGGCCGGTCCTCTCGGGCTCGGAGCTCGGTCTCGGCCCCGCCGCGATCTGGGCGGCGATCGGTGCGGGCCTGTTCGGGGCTGCGCTGATCGCATTCGCGCCGTATCTCTCACGGCGGACGGGCAAGCGACGCCGGGCTCTCGCCGTCACCGTCGTGCTCGTCGTGATATCGCTCTTCGCGATCTGGTTCAACGTCCGCTATCTCGGCCTCGACCTCGAGCCCTCGAGCGCGGTCGGAATCCGCTCGCCGGCAATCGTCGGGGCGTATGGGCTCCTCGCCCTGCTCTCCCTCGTCGCGGTCGTTGGCTTCGGTCTTCGCTACCGCCGCGATGGCCGCGACCTCGACAGCTGGCTCACGTTGGCGCTGACGCTTGGTCGTCTTCGCTGACCTCCACTACGTGCTCGCTCCGCTCCGCTCGAGCGCGTATGTCCTGCCGAGCGACGTCTTGCGCCTGCTCGCCTTCGGCGTCCTTCTGGCCGGAGTCTGGCGCGCGATCGGCCAGGCCGAGTTCGGCCGCGCCGTCGCGGAGGAGCGCGCCCGCGTGGCGCGGGAGATCCACGACGGCCTCGCCCAGTACCTGTTCGCGATCTCGGCCCAGATCAGCATGCTCGAGTCGGGCGTCGCGCTCGAGACGATCCTGCCGCGGCTCAAGTTCGCATCGACCGCGGCCCAGCAGGAGGCGCAGTTCGCCGTGCTCGCGCTCTCCGCCGCCTCCGGCTCGGCGCCGTTCGACTCGGCGCTGCGGCGCTACGTCGACCTCCTCGTCGCCGACGGCGAGCTCGACGTCGAGATGGAGGTCGACCCGGACGGTGGTGCTCGGCCCCGACGAGGAGATCGAGGTCTTCCGCATCGTCCAGGAGGGGCTCGCGAACGTGCGCAAGCACGCAGGCGCCCGCAACGCCGTCGTCTCGATCACGCAGCGGAACGGGCGACGCGTCGTGTGCGTCTCGGATGACGGCTCGGGGCTCGTGACGGACGAGGCCGGAGCCGGTCAGGGCCTGAAGAACATGCGTGGCCGCGCGGCATCGATCCAGGGCGTTCTCTCGCTGAGCTCGACGCCGGGCAAGGGAACGTCGATCGAGGTCGTGCTGCGGCCGGTTTAGGCTTCCGCGGAGTGCCGAGCTGCGACCACTCTCAGGAGGCGCCACACGTCCCACAGTGGAACGTGCCGACGCGGCGCGGCTCGTGGCACGTCGTGCAATCCCCGATCACCGCTCTGCCGCATCCTTCGCAGTGCTGCCCGCCGCGAGCCGGATAGCCGCAGAAGGGGCACTCGCCCTTTCGGACGCGGCGCGGTGGGACGCGTCGGGCGAGATAGCGCTGCAGCCACCAGAAGGTCGCGAGCGTCATCGCGATGCCGACGAGGGAGAGGACGACCGGCCCGAGCTCCCCCACGTCGATGTAGTCGCTCAGGTAATCGCCGGCCATGATGAACGCCATGAGCGCTGCGAACGCAACCACGGCGAAGGCGACGCTGAGATAGTGCGAGCTCGATCGCCGCAGCCGGATCAAGAGCCAGTACCCGAACGCGAGGATGGCGAGGACGGCGGCAAGACGAATCCCGAACGTGACGAGCTCGCTCTGGCGCGCCGACGCGAGCGCCTCGGCACCGGCCCGGTGCTCCGCATCGTCCGCCGCGGACTGTGTCGAGGCAACGGCCAGTTCCGCCGCCTGCTCCGTCCGCTGTGCCGCCGCGTAGTCGAGCTGCCTGGCTCGGTACGCCTCCTCGAGGACGGGCGCCTTCCTGCCGGCATCGAGTGCCGTGCGATACGTCTCGCGTGCCAGCTCGAGATCCCGTCGCGTCACCGACACAGCGGTCTCGGCTGCGCCGAGCCGACGCCGGGCGAGGTCGGCCCGCGCAACGGCCGCGCGCTCGGATGGGGTGTAGTACGTCGCCGGCGATTGGTAGGTCGACCGGCCGATGTCGTCGATCTTCGAGTACATCCAGAGGCCGCCGACGAGCAGGAACATCGTCAGGACAACAGCGAGCAGCTTCTCGGTCTTCGTGATCTCGAGCTCCTCGAGATCGACGCGCGTGGTGTTGATGCGCATGGGTTGCCTCCCGTCCTCGTCGTTCGATTATCTCAAATTAGGTATATCTCATTTTTGAGATAAGATCAAGGCGTCGCCGGTGAGCATCAATCCATGAGGCATGGAAAAAGCCCTGTTTCCAGGGCTTTTTCGGTAGCAGGCCTGTAAGCCGGATCCTGTCGTGGGTGACCATCTCTCTGGGCCGGCAGTTACCTGACGGCTCGAGCGGCGTACCCGGTTCCTCGGCGGGCCGCGTCAACGGAACCTGCTTCGCCTTGCACCGGACGGGGTTTGGCTAGCCGCCGTGTCACCACGGCGCTGGTGGGCTCTTACCCCACCGTTTCACCCTTACCGGAGCCGAAGCCCCGGCGGTCTCCTTTCTGTGCCACTGTCCATCGGCTTTCGCCGTCTGGGGTTTCCCCAGCGTCCTGCCCTACGGTGTCCGGACTTTCCTCGAGCGCACCGCCGAAGCGGCACGCCCGCGGTCACCCGGCCTGCGGGTGGAGCGTAGCGCGGGACGCGGGGTACCGCATGTTGATAGACGTACGAGATGCGCCTTTCGCCCTCCGAGCAGGAGAAGCTGTTGCTCGCCGTCGCGGGGATGGTGGCGCGAGAGCGGCGGGCGCGAGGGGTGAAGCTGAATCGAGCCCGAGGCGGTGGCCCTTCTCTCCTGTTGGGTGCTCGAGGCGCGCGCGACGGCGACCGCAGCGTCGAGGAGTTGATGCAGGCGGGCCGTGAAGTGCTCGGCCGCGGAGACGTGATGGAAGGAGTCCCGGAGCTCGTCGACGAGGTGCAGATCGAGGCGACATTCCCGGACGGCCGCAAGCTCGTGACCCTGCACGAACCGATCCAGTGATCCCCGGCGAGATCCGCACCGGCGAGGGCGAGCTGGAGCTGAACGCCGGCCGCGAGCGCGTCACGCTCCGCGTTCTCAACACCGGCGACCGGCCGATCCAGGTCGGCTCGCACGTTCACTTTTCGCAGTCGAATCCGTCTCTGGCCTTCGATCGCGATCGGGCGCGCGGATTCCGGCTCGACGTTCCCGCCGGGACGTCGATCAGGTTCGAGCCCGGCGTCGATCGCGACGTCGACCTCGTCGCACTGGCCGGCGCGCGCCGGGTGCCCGGGCTCAGGCTGGAGGGAACGCTCGAATGAGGATCTCGCGCGACCGATATGCCGCGCTGTACGGGCCGACGGTCGGCGACCAGGTACGCCTCGCCGACACGGACATCTGGATCGAAGTGGAGCGAGGACCGACTGCGTCGGCGGGGACGAGGCCGTGTTCGGCGGGGGCAAGACCATCCGCGAGTCGATGCAGCAGGGGATGACGACTCGGGCGGATGGAGCGCCCGACCTCGTGATCACGAACGTCGTCGTGCTCGACCACTGGGGCATCGTCAAGTGCGACGTCGGCATCCGCGATGGCAGGATCGTCGCGCTCGGCAAGGCCGGGAACACTGACATCGCCGACGGCGTCCATCCGGAGTTGAACATCGGGCCCTCGACCGAGATCATCGCCGGCGAGGGGCGCATCCTCACCGCCGGCGGCGGTCGACTCGCACGTGCACCTGATCGCACCGCACATCATCGATGAGGCCGTCGCGTCGGGGATCACGACGATCATCGGGGGCGGCACCGGCCCGGCGGAGGGCACGAAGGCGACAACGGTCACGCCAGGCATCCGGGCGCTCGCAACGATGTTCGGGCGCTCGACGCGAGCCCGGTGAACGTCCTCCTGCTCGGCAAGGGCAATACCGTTTCGGCCGAGGCGCTGCGCGAGCAGGTGCGTCGCGGGCGCCGGCGGCTTCAAGCTGCACGAGGACTGGGGATCGACGCCCGCCGCGATCGACGCCTGCCTGCGTGTTGCCGACGATATGGGCGTCCAGGTCGCGATCCACACCGACACGCTGAACGAGATGGGATTCCTCGAGTCCACCGTCGAGGCAATCGCAGGGCGCGACGATCCACGCCTACCACACCGAGGGCGCGGGCGGCGGACACGCACCCGACATCATCCGCATCGCGTCGTACCCGAACGTGCTGCCCTCGTCGACGAATCCGACCCGGCCGCACACCGTCAACACGGTCGCCGAGCACCTCGACATGCTGATGGTCTGCCATCACCTCAACCCGCGCGTGCCAGAGGATCTCGCCTTCGCCGAGAGCCGGATCAGGGCGACGACGATCGCGGCCGAGGACGTCCTGCACGATCTCGGAGCGATCTCGATGATCGGCTCCGACTCGCAGGCCATGGGGCGCGCAGGCGAGACGATCATCCGGACGTGGCAGACGGCACACGCGATGAAGGCCCGCCTGGGTGTCCCAGAGGGTGGCCGCGCGGACAACGAGCGGGCGCGGCGCTACGTCGCGAAGTACACGATCTGTCCGGCGGTTGCGCATGGGCTCGACGGCGAGGTCGGCTCGGTCGAGGTGGGCAAGCTGGCTGACCTCGTGCTGTGGGAGCCGCGGTTCTTCGGCGTGCGGCCCCACCTTGTGCTCAAGGGTGGCGCCATCGCCTGGGCGCCGATCGGGGATGCGAACGCGTCGATCCCGACGCCACAGCCCGTGCTCGGGCGGGCCATGTTTGCGGGAGCGGGCCGCGCGGCCGCTGAGTCGTCGCTCGCTTTCGTCGCCGCGGCTGCGCTCGGGGACGGGATCGAGGAGCGGCTCGGGTTGCGGCGCGCGGGTCGTCGCGGTGGGCGATACGCGCCACTCGGCAAGGCCGACATGCCCGAGAACACGGCATTGCCGGAGATCCGCGTCGATCCGGACACGTTCAGGGTATGGGTCGACGGCGAGGAGATCGAGCCGAGGCCCGCCACCGAGCTGCCCATGGCCCAGCGATACTTCCTCTTCTGAGCGCGCCGATCTCCCTCCTGCTCCTCACCGACGGCCGCTTCCCGGCGGGCGGCTACGCGCACTCGGGCGGGCTCGAGGCAGCCGTCGAGGCGGACTCGGCCTCGTGGAGGTGCCCGGGTTCCTGGCGGGAAGGCTGCAAGGCTGTCGCGGCCGAGAAAAGCGCGCTGGCTGTGGCCGCGCGCTCGGGCCGCGCGCGCGGCCGACGTCGACGCGCTGCTCGAGCTCGATGTCGAGGCGCAGGCGCCGATGTCCGAGCCCGTCCGTTGCGGCGGCGCGCCTCGGCGGCTCGGCGCGCAGCTGCTGCGGAGCGCGGCAGTCGTCTGGCCGGCCGACGCCGTGCTGACCCGCTACCGGGAACGGAGCGCTGCGACGCCTCGTCCGATCGCCTTCGGCGTCGTCGCCGCGGCCGCGGGTCTCGACGACCGGGAGCTCGCACAGGGCTACCTCTACGAGGATGCGACCACGGTGACGGCGGCTGCAGTGCGGCTACTGCCGGTCGACTCGGCCGAGACCGCGCGCTGGCTGATCGAGGTCGGCCCTCTCGTCGAAAGGCTCGCCGATGCTGCAGCGGCGAGCGGACGATCCGAGCTGTTGCCGGCCGGGTTCGCGCCCGCCCTCGAGCTGCGCTCGCTCGCACACGCAGACCGGGAGGGGAAGCTCTTTGCCTCCTGAGCGGGCGCTCCGCATCGGGGTCGGTGGACCGGTCGGCTCCGGCAAGAGCTCGCTCGTGGCGGCGCTCTGCCGCGCGCTCGGGGACGAGCTCCGCATCGGCGTTGTCACGAACGACATCTACACCACAGAGGATGCGCAGTTCCTCCGCAGCACCGGCGTGCTGCCCGCTGGGCGGATCCTCGCCGTCGAGACGGGCGGCTGCCCGCACACGGCGATCCGCGACGATGTCTCGGCGAACCTCGAGGCCGTCGACGAGCTCGAGCGCAAGAAGGCCCGCTCGACCTCGTCCTGATCGAGAGCGGCGGCGACAACCTGACCGCGATCTTCAGCCCTGCACTCGCCGACGTCAGCTGTTCGTGATCGACGTCGCCGGCGGCGACGACATCCCACGCAAGGGTGGACCGGGAATCACACGGAGCGACCTGCTCGTGATCAACAAGGAAGACCTCGCCGAGTACGTCGGCTCGGATCTCGAGCGGATGAAGACCGACGCGCGCGACAAGCGCGGCCCGCGGCCGGTGCAGTTCCTCTCGCTCCGGCACGACCCGCAGGCCGTGCCGGTGGCCGCGTGGGTGCGGGAGCAGGTGACGCTGTACCGGGACGATGCGCTCGTGACCTCGGCGGAGCTCGAGCCACACGGCCATGGGCACCATCACCGTCACGACCACTAGCGCGAGCCAGTCGGGGGCGCTTCGACTGCGGGTCGAGCGTCGGGGAGAGCGCTCGGTCCTGGCGGAGGCCGCAGGGCACATTCCCTACGCAGCTCGTGAGGTGCCCGGCCGGCACGGCTGGCTTCGACTCGTGCTCGTGCAGACAGTTGCGGGGCCGCTCGCGGGCGACAGTACGTGGATCGATGTCGAGGTTGGCGAAGGCGCAGCGCTTGAGCTCGTCGGCAACGGCGCAACGGTTGCGCTGCCCAGCGTGGAGCCTGCGCATCACGACGTTCGGATCCGGGTCGGTCGGGGAGCGCGATTCGCTTGGTTGCCCGAGCCACTCGTCCTCACCGCAGGGTGTGACTTCGAGGCGTCGCTCGAGCTCGAGCTGGAAGAGGGTGCTGCTGCGCTCATGCGGGAGCAGGTCGTGCTGGGCCGCTTCGGTGAGACGCCGGGGCGCTACCGGTCGCACGTGCGCTGCGAGCTCGGCGATCGGCCGTTGCTCCACGACGAGATCAGGATCGACGGGAGGGAGCAGGCGTCGGCGGCGGTACTCGACGGCGCTTCGGCGTTCGGCTCGCTGGCGCTGTTCGGCCTCGCGCCGGAGGCGGTCGCCGACCCGGAGGAGCTTCGGCTGGCCGGGCCTGGTCGAGTGCTACGAGCGCTCGCGCCTGAGGCAGCAACGTTGCGGGCACGACTAGCCGTGGCCGAGGCGGCGTGGCGCGGAGCTTTGGCGCGCGGAACACCGGCGACCGGCCATTAGCGCTAGGCGGTCTGCGCCACCGAGGGCAGGGCGAGCTCCGGCACCTCGTGACCCTCGGCCAGGATCGACTTGCACTCGGGACAGGCGATCGCAAGCCCGTGCGCGCCCCGGAGGTGCAGGACGAACTCACTGCACACTGGGCAGGCGAGGCTGACACCGCGGGCGAGCGCGACCAGCTCCTGGTCGAGCGTGCGGGCGAGGGAGACGACCTGATCGCTCATCGCAGGCTTCGGAACACCCCCACAACCTTGCCGATGACCTCGACGTAGTCGGCGTAGATCGGCTCGAGGTCGCTGTTCTCGGGCTGCAGCCTGATGCGGCCGTTCTCGCGGTAGAAGGTCTTCACGGTTGCCTCGTCGGCAGTCTCGTCGTCGCCGACGAGAGCCACGACGACGTCACCGTTCGACGCGTCCTGGGTCTCCTGGACGACGAGCGTGTCGCCGTTGAGGATGCCGGCCTCGATCATCGAGTCGCCCTTGACCGTGAGCAGGAAGTCGGCATTGCGCCCGAGCGGCTCCGGCACGGCGATGCGGTCGTCGATGTTCTCCTCCGCGAGCAGCGGCGCACCGGCCGCGATCTGACCGAGCAAGGGAAGCCGGGCCATCTCTTCGATCACGGCGGCGGCCGGAGCCTGAACGGTGCGGTGCCCGATCAGGTCGAGGGCCCGTGGCTTGGAGGGGTCGCGCTTGAGCAGGCCGGCACGCTCGAGGTTCGCGAGGTGGGCGTGCACGGTCGACGGCGAAGCGAGCCCGACCGCTTCGCCGATCTCGCGCACGGTCGGCGGGTAGCCGTGGCCGTCCGTGTACTCGACGAGGAACTGCCAGATCTCCTGTTGCCGTGCGGTCAGCATCATGCCTCCGAAGTGGGATGTCCGAACATGTGTTCGTTACGAAGGGTAGGGATCCTTCCGGATGGCGTCAAGAGTCGCCTACGGCGACCGCAGGGGAGGTGCCTGTGCCGCCCTTAGCGGGTGGCCAGGCCGACGAGGGCGGGACGGGTCCCGCCCCTCCGGAAGCGGCATGGAATGACGAGGGGCCGCGATAGCTATCCGGCGGCCCTTCGTCATCATGCGCTGGAGAGGACTTGAACCTCCACGGGGTTGCCCCCACAAGGCCCTCAACCTTGCGCGTCTACCAATTCCGCCACCAGCGCGCGGCGCGATTCTACCCGGACTAGGCGAGAACCCGGTACAGCACCACGGTGTTCGCGAAGAACAGCACCGCGATGATGGCCGTCAGGCGCGTGAGGTTGCGCTCGACGATGTGGGTGCCACCCTGCGACTGCGGTGTGAATCCCATGCCGCCGAATCCCGCCTCGCGGCCGGAATGCATCAGCACGAGCACGACCAACGCCGCGGAGATCAGCACCTGGGTAACTGCAAAGAACGGGACCATCGACGCGGGATGGTACCAGCGCTACCCTCCCCTCCTATGGACGCCTCGCCCGACGACGCGCACGCGAAGATCCAGCATCTGCTCGTGACCGGCGACAACCGGCTCAAGCAGGGCGTGTCGCTCGACAAGGTGCGCGCGAGCTACGAGGCGGCGCTCGAGGCGGCCCGTGAGGCAGGGCTCGAGGAGACGGTCAGGCCTCTCGTCGAGATCAGGCTGGCCGACCTCGAGAAGCTGCAGCACGAAGCAGAAGCTCCTCCACCCGCTCCGCCTGCCGCCTGACGTCGTGCGCCTCGGCGGCGCGGCGAGCGTCGAGGTTCGGCCGCGGCAGCAGCGCCGCTTCGTCGAGACCCGCCCGCACCGAATCGTCGTCGGTTGGGTCGACGAGCACGCCCGCTCCCGGAGGCACGAACTCGGGCGGGCCGCCGACGCTCGTCGCCACGACGGAGCGTCCCGACGCGAGGCCCTCGAGGGTCGAGAGCCCGAACGGCTCCATGAGGCTGGGCTGGCAGACGACGTCGGCGGCCGCGAGCCACGTCGCCACCTCGTCGTGCGCGACGGCGCCCGCGAGGCGGATCCCGGCACGTCCCTCGAGCGCGCCGCGCAGAGGCCCGTCGCCGACGAACGCGAGCTCCCCTTCGCCGCGCCGCTCGAACGCGCGCGCGAGCCGGAGCACGTTCTTCCGCTCGCTGAGGGAGCCGAGGCAGAGGAATCCCGTCCCGGCCGGCGTCCAGCCCACCGCCGCGCGGGCGTCGCCCGCGTCGCGGGGAGAGAACCGCTCCAGGTCGACGCCCATGTCGATCACCCAGCTCTTCGCCTGTGCCTCGGGCACGACCTCGACGAGCCGGTCGAGCAGCCATCCCGAGACGGCGACGACCGCGTGCGCGCGCCGCACCGTGAACGCCGTCGCCGACCGAGCCGCGCGGTTGCGCCGTGCGTTCTCGACGTCCTGGCCGTGGGCGGTGACGACGAGCGGGGCACGGCCGGCGAGCGCCGCGAGTAGGCCCGCCGGGACCAGGAAGTGCGCGTAGACGACGTCGGGACGGAACGTGCGCGCGGTGCGGAGAACGTCCGCCGCGAGGCCGGCGTGGCGCCGCGCGCCCGCCACGCGTGTCGACGACCGCCCGCGCGAGCTCGTGCCCGCGGGCCGCGAGCGCTGCTCCATGGTCGCGACGAACGAGCCGAGATCCGGCGTGTCGCGCCCCGGGTACATCTGGGAGACGAGCAGGATGCGCACGCCTCGGAGCCTATGCCGAACAGTCAGGCGACGCGGCCGACGACCGAGCTCCGCGTGCCGGCTTCCGCAGCGCGGGGATCCATCCACGCGACGACGAGGTCGATGATGAAGTTCGCGACCACGATCACGAACCCGATCACGAGCACGACGCCGAGAATCATGGGTAGATCGAAGCCCGTGTCGCCGTTCAGCGCCGAGAGCGTCGTCAGCCCGAGGCCGGGCAGGCGGTAGACCGACTCCACGTAGAGCGCGATCCCGAGTGCCAGACCGATGTCCATGCCGACGAGCGTCAGCACCGGGCTCATCGCGTTGCGCAACGCGTGATGGCGGACGACCCGCGCGCGCGACATCCCTTTCGCCTCCGCCGTGCGGATGTACGGCTCGTCCATGACCTCGATCATCCGCACCCGGACGAGCCGCGTGTAGATCGCGACGAAGAAGAGCGAGAACGTGATCCACGGGAGGATCAGGTGCGAGGCCCACGCGGTCGGGCCGGCACAGCCGATGTCCTGCGACAGCGAGAAGCCGTCGAACTTGCCCGGCTCGCCGGCGGTGCCGAAGAACGGGCAGTAGCCGCGCGCGGGGGCGATGCCCCAGCGGTTGCCGGGAAACTGTTGCAGCAGCAGTGCGACGACGAGTGGATGCGTGCAGATCCCGACCAGCGAGACCGCGAGGATCGTTCGGTCGGTTGCCGACCGCGGCTTCGCGGCGGCGATCGCCCCGAGGGGAATCGAGATCAACAGAGCAAGCAGCGCCCCGCCGATGACGAGCGCCCCGGTCACCAACGCGGCGCGAACCACCGCCGGGCCGACGGGGTTGCCGACGCGTGAGCCGTCGGGCGTCAGAGTCGTGCCCTGGTACGCGATCCCGAGATCGCCGTGGGCCAACCGCCAGAGGTAATCGCCGTACTGCTTGTAGAACGGGTCGTGGAGATGAAGCGCCGCCTCCGCCTTCGCGATCTGGTCCGGCGTCGCCTTCTGCATGTCCACGAGGAAGCCCGCAGGGTTCGCCGGGATCGCCTTGTAGAGCGAGAACGTGAGAAAGGTGAGGAGGAGCAGCAGCAGGGCCGAGGCGCCGAGCCGGCGGAGCGCGTAGCTGACCGTCGTCACCGGATCCCCCTCGGGTCGAACGCTTCGCGTAGGCCTTCGCCGAACAGCGTCAGCGCGAGCACCGTGAGGAAGATCGCAAGGCTCGGGATCAGCGTCAGCCATGGTGAGAACGACGAGGGGTTGTAGGTGTTGGGAGAGAGCACCGTGCCCCACGTCGCGGCGAGCATCGTTCCCCAGCTCGACGTCGGCAGCTTGATCCCGACGCCGAGGAAGGTGATCCCTGCCTCGAGCATGATGTTCGTCGCCACCGCGAGCGTCGCCCATACGGCGAGTGCCGGGATCACGTGCGGGAAGAGGTGCGCCCGCATGATCTTGGCGTCGCTCGCGCCGATCATCTCCGCCGCCTCGACGAACTCGCGGCCGCGGAGCGAGAGGATCAGCGACCGTACGATCCGCGCCGGGTAGAACCACGTGAAGAGCCCGATCAGGAGGATGAGCGACAGGACGCCCTGGTTCAGCGCTCCGTGGAGCGTGACGTCGTCCAGCTTCTTCGAGAACGTGCTCCCGAGGACGATCGCGAGCAGAAGCACGGGGAACGCCATCACGAGGTCGGTGAACCGCGAGACGATGCTGTCAACCCAGCCGCCAAAGTACGCCGCGAGGGTTCCGAGCGTCGTGCCGATGATCAGCGCCAGAAGTGTCGCGCCGATCGCCACCGTCAGCGAAACGCGGCCGCCGTAGAGGAGCCGCTGCAGCTCGTCGCGCCCGAGCGATCCGTCGGCGCCGAGAACCATCAACGTCGTTCCGGTGCCTTTGGGCGGCGGCGACTGCTTGAAGGTGACGGGGTCGATGTTCGGCACGCTCGACGTGTCGGGCACGTGCGTCCACAGGCCGACAGGCTTCAGCGAGATGTCGACGGCGTACGGGAACGGGTCGTTCGGGCCGTGGCCGACGAGCTTGCCGAGCAATGGAGCGCCCGGCAGTACGGCGAGCAGCAGGAACACGAGGAAGCCGCCCGAGATCAGCGCTGCCCGGTCGCGCCGAAGGCGCCGCCAGGCGAGCCGTCCCGGGCTCTCGGCCCGTGGCGCGACGTCGTCGACCGGTTCCAGGTCAGCTGTCGGTGCGGCCGTGCTCACCTGCTGTCGTATGTTCCCCAGAGCTCGCGGAGCGTTCCGCAGATCTCGCCGACCGTGCAGCGGGCGCGCAACGCCTCGCGCATGGAGGGCAGGAGGTTGTCGCTTCCGGCGGCCGTTTCACGGACCGAAGCGAGCGCGGCCGCGGCGACATCCGCGTTGCGCTCGGAGCGCACGCGTGCGGTGCGCTCGCGCTGGCGTTGCTCGCCTGCCGGGTCGACGCGATGGAGCTGGACGTCGGTGGCGGACTTCTGGGTGAACTCGTTGACGCCGACGACGACGCGCGCGCCGGACTCGACGGCGGTCTGGAAGCGGTAGGCCGACTCCTCGATCTCGCCCTGGACGAACCCGGCCTCGACGGCAGCGACCGCGCCGCCGATCTCGTCGACCCGCTCGATCAGCTCGCGGGCGTGCTGCTCGAGCTCGGCGGTGAGCGCTTCGATGTAGTAGCTGCCCCCGAGCGGGTCGGCGGTGTCGGTCGTCCCTGCCTCGTGCATCAGCACCTGCTGGGTGCGGAGGGCGATCGTCGCCGCGTGCTCGCTGGGCAGCGCGAGCGCCTCGTCGAAGCTGTTCGTGTGGAGTGACTGCGCGCCGCCACAGACGGCCGAGAGTGCCTGCACGGCAACTCTGACGATGTTGTTCTCGGGTTGTTGGGCGGTGAGAGTCGAGCCACCGGTCTGGGCGTGGAAGCGGAGCGCCTGCGCCTGCTTCGTCTGGGCGCCGAAGCGGTCGCGCATGATCTGGGCCCAGAGGGTTCTGGCGGCGCGGAACTTCGCGACCTCCTGGAAGAAGTCGTTGTGCGCGTTGAAGAAGAACGAGAGCCGGGCGCCGAAGGCGTCGGGCGAGAGGCCGGCCGCAACAGCCGCCTCGCAGTAGGCGATCCCGTTCGCGAGCGTGAACGCGAGCTCCTGGACGGCGGTCGATCCCGCCTCGCGGATGTGGTAGCCCGAGATCGAGATCGTGTTCCAGCGCGGGATCCGCTCCTCGCAGTAGGCGAACAGATCCGTCGTCAACCGCATCGAGGGGCGCGGCGGGAAGATGTAGTTCCCGCGGGCGATGTACTCCTTGAGGATGTCGTTCTGGACGGTGCCGCGCAGGGCGCTTCCAGGCACGCCCTGTTGCTCGGCCACCAGTTCGTAGAGCAGCAGCAGCAGTGCCGCCGGGGCGTTGATCGTCATCGACGTCGACACCTCGCCGAGCGGGATCCCGTCGAGCAGCAGCTCCATGTCGGCGATCGAGTCGATCGCGACGCCGGTGCGCCCGACCTCGCCCTCGGCCACCGCGTCGTCGGAGTCGTAGCCGAGCTGGGTGGGAAGGTCGAATGCGACCGAGAGCCCCGTCTGGCCCCGCTCGAGGAGGTAGCGGTAGCGCTCGTTCGACTCCTCCGCCGACGCGAAGCCGGCGTACTGGCGGATCGTCCACGGACGGCCGCGGTACATGTCCGGATACGGCCCGCGCGTGAACGGGAACGTGCCCGGCGGCTCGCGCTCCGTCGGCCGGGGCGTCCGCCGCGCGGTACAGCGGCTTCACCTCGATGCCGGAGTCCAGCATGCGTCTGTCGGGGGTCGCCGCCACCACTCGATCCTACGTCGAGACGCGCCGGACGGGCCGGTAGACCGGCCCGCCACTCTTGGCGCTACAGCACCCCGCCGGCCCGCTCGATCGCGTCGAGCGCTATGCCCTTGCCCGATTCGATGTGCGTCCTGATCGCCTGCTGGGCAGCGGGCAAGGTCGGCCGCTGCGAAGGCGTCCACGATCGCGCGATGCTCGCGCGCGAGGTACTCGCCGCCCTCGAGCATGCCGCCGCGGATCACCTGCATCATCAGGTTGACGGACAGCTGCCGATAGACGTGGGAGAGCATCGGGTTGCCGGCGAGGTCGATCTGGAACTCGTGGAAGGCCGCGTTGGCGGTGTCCCATTCCTCCTGCGAGAGCGCGGCCTCGGACTCCTCCATCAGGGCGCGGAAGTGATCGAGCCGAGGGGCATCGACGGCGCCGACCGCCCGCTCGGCCGCATGCAGCTCGAGCGCGAGCCGGACGTCGTACCCGTCGCTCACGGTCGACGCCGTCACCGGCGTGACGTAGTAGCCGCGCCGCGCCTTCACCGAGAGCAGCCCTTCGGAGACGAGCCGGGTGAGCGCGTGATGCACGGGACTCCGCGAGACGCCGAGCTCCGTGGCCAGCTCGTGCAGGCTCAGCTTGGCGCCCGGCCCGGGATCGCGGCGGAGGACGCGGAGGCGGAGAGTCTCGTAGACCTGCTCGTTGAGGTTCGTCCGCGGAAGCATTGTCGCCACGGCACAGATGTAACATGACAGCGACCGCAGTCTGCAAGCCCAGCGGCTTGACGTGCTCCTGATGCGCGCAAGCCTCTAGCTACGCTGGCCCGGATGAAGGTCGCTGTTCGCCTCTTTGCCGGCCTGCGTGAGCTCGCCGGAACGCGCGCCACCGAGATCGAGCTGCCGGAGGGCTCGACGGCCGCCGATGTCTGGCCGGCGCTCGAGCTCGGAGCCGAGCCGCCGGGCCTGCTGCTCGCCGTCAACAAGGACTACGCACCGCGCGACACGGTGCTCCGCGCAGGGCGACGAGGTGGCGCTGATCCCGCCCGTCTCGGGAGGCGCGTTTCGGCTCTCCGAGCTGCCGCTCTCGTTGGAGGAAGCCGTACGCGAGGTCGCGGCCGACGAGGCGGGCGCCATCGCCACCTTCTCGGGGACGACGCGCGCGCCACTCACGCGGGCGCGAGGTCGTGCAGCTCGAGTACGAGGCCTACGAGGGCATGGCGGAGGCCGAGATGGAGCGGATCGCGGCCGACCTGCGGCAGCGCCACTCCCTGATCGCGGTCGCGATCCATCATCGCATCGGCGTCGTCGGGATCGGCGAGACGAGCGTCGTGATAGCGGTCTCGTCCGCGCACCGCGGGGATGCCCTCGCGGCCTGCGCCGAGGCGATCGACACCCTCAAGGGCACCGTGCCGCTGTGGAAGAAGGAGATCTACGTCGGCGGCGAGGAATGGATCGGGCAGGGCTCGTGAGCACCGAGTTTCCCGAGTGTCCCCGACCAGCCGCAAGCTCGCCCGCCGCGGCGCGGCTGGGCGCGGATCCTGGCGCCGCTCTTCTTCGTCGGCACCGTGCTGCTGAAGGTCGCCGGCTCGCTCAAGTTCCTCGGGATCTTCGTCGCCGTCGGCGGCTATGCGCTGATCTGGGGCTGGCGCTTCGGCGTCGGCTTGGTCCTGCTCATCCTCGTCCACGAGCTCGGCCACTACGTCGAGGCGCGGCGCCAGGGGCTCAACCCGCAGCTACCGGTCTTCATCCCGTTCTTCGGCGCCTACGTCGCCTTGCGCAACCAGCCTTTCGATCCCTGGCGCAACGCGCTCGTCTCTGTCGCCGGGCCGGTCGCCGGCGGCGTCGGGGCGCTCGCGTGCCTCGTCTACGGGAGTGCCGTCGACTCGGACCTGATGCGCGCGCTCGCGTACTTCGGCTTCATGCTGAACCTGTTCAACCTGATCCCGATCGGGTTTCTCGACGGCGGCCACATCCTCCGAGCCTGGCGCATCCTGCGCGCGGGCGGCGGCGCGGCGAGCCCCGTCGAGGCCCGCCGCCTCGCCGGCGTCGTCGCTGCCTACTCGGTCGCCCTCGCCGCGGGCCTCGCAATCGGCATGGTCGCGGCGCACGTCCCGCAGAACCGGCTGTGACGGACGGACAGTTCGACAGCAGGCTGCTGCGTCGCCGCGACACCGAGATCGAGACGGACGTCGCGTTCATCGCCGCCGAGTTCCTCGCCGGATTCCAGAAGGTGGACGAGATCGGCCGGGTGGCGGTGTCGCTCTTCGGCTCGGCGCGCGTGGGTGAGGACTCGGCGGCCTACCGCAGCGCGCGCGAGACAGCAGGCCTCTTCGCGAATGCCGGGTTCGCGGTCGTGACCGGTGGCGGTCCGGGCGTGATGGAGGCGGCGAACCGCGGCTGCCAGGAGGCCGGCGGAGTCTCCGTCGGGTTCAACATCCAGCTGCCGCACGAGCAGGGCACCAACCCGTACTGCGACATCTCACTGACGTTCAAGCACTTCTACGCCCGCAAGGTGATGTTCGTGAAGGCGGCCGAGGGCTTCGTCATCTTCCCGGGCGGTTTCGGCACGCTGGACGAGCTGTTCGAGTCGTTGACGCTGATCCAGACGGGCAAGATCGGCAGCTTCCCCGTCGTGCTCTTCGACACCGCATACTGGGGCCCGATGCTCGACTGGATCCGCTCACGCGTGCTCGAGGAGGGGCTCATCTCGATGTCCGACCTCGACCTCCTGATGTGCACCGACGACCCGGCGAAGGCCGTCGAGTTCGTGGTCTCGCGCTTCGACGCCCGTGTCGCCGAGGGGTCGACGTGATCGACGAAGCGGTCTCGTTCATCCGCGCCCGCACTCCGCTCGTGCCTCGAGCGGCGGTCGTCCTCGGCTCGGGCCTCGGGGGCTTCGCCGACCGGATCGAGGACGCGGTCGAGATCCCGTTCGGCGAGATCCCCGGCTGGCCGGTCTCGACCGCGCTCGGGCATGCCGGCACGCTCGTCGTCGGCACGTTCGCCGGGGTGCCGGTGGCGGTGATGAAGGGTCGCGCCCACCTCTACGAAGGGCACCCTGCCGACCGGGTCGTCTTCGGGGTTCGGGTGCTCGGGCGCCTCGGAGCCGGCACGCTCGTCGTCACGAATGCATGTGGCGGCGTCCGCGAGGACCTCACGCCGGGTGATCTCGTGCTCGTCTCCGATCACCTCAACCTGCAGGGGCAATCGCCACTCGTCGGCCCGAATGACGACTCGCTCGGGCCGCGCTTTCCCGACATGAGCGCGGCGTACGACCCCGCCCTCCGCGCGATCGCACACGAGGCCGCCGCGCGTCTCGGCCAGTCGCTGTCGGAGGGCGTCTACGCAGCGTGGCTCGGGCCGGCGTTCGAGACGCCGGCCGAAATCCGGATGATCCGCATCCTCGGCGGCGATCTCGTCGGGATGTCCACCGTCCCGGAGGTGCTGGCCGCCCGGCACATGGGCCTGCGCTGCCTCGCGATCTCCTGTGTGACGAACATGGCCGCGGGCATCCTGCCCGAGCCGATCGACGCCGAGCACGTGCTCGCGGTCGGTGCGCAGGCGCAAGGCCGGCTGACGGCGCTGCTCGCCGAGGTGCTGCCCGCGCTCTAGCCTCCGCGGCCGGGGTGCCTACACTTGGCGCAATGGCGCCCTCGCTGCGATCGCTGCCCTCGGTCGACCGCGTGCTTGCGGACGAGCGGCTTGCCGACGTGCCGCACACGCTCGCCGTCGTGGCGGCCCGCGCCGCGCTCGACCGTGCCCGCGAGGACGTCCGCGCCGGGCGCGATCCCGGCGATCTCGTCGCGGCGACGCTCGCGGAGCTCGCAGGCGGGCACCAGGCCGTCCCTGCGGCGCGTGCTCAACGCGACCGGGGTCCTGATCCACACGAACCTCGGGCGCGCACCGCTCGCGCAGGCGGCGCTCGATCGCGTCGCCGAGGTCGGCGGCAGCTACTCGAATCTCGAGTACGACCTCGACGCGGGAGCGCGGGGCTCGCGCCAGGATCATCTCTCGGCGCTCCTGCAGCGGCTCACCGGCGCCGAGGCGTCGCTCGTCGTCAACAACAACGCCGCCGCGGTGATGCTCGCGCTCGCGGCGCTCGCCGAGGGCCGCGAGGTGCTCGTCTCGCGCGGTGAGCTGATCGAGATCGGCGACGGCTTCAGGATCCCCGACGTGCTCGCGCGCTCGGGCGCGCGGCTCGTCGAGGTGGGCACGACCAACCGCACCCGCGTGGCCGACTACGAGCGCGCGCTCGGCCCCGAGACGGCGCTCATCCTGCGCGTGCACCAGTCGAACTTCCGCGTCGTCGGGTTCACGGAGCAGCCGACGCTGTCCGCTCTGGCCGAGGTCGCGAAGAGCGCCGGGCTGCCGCTCGTCGACGATCTGGGCTCCGGCGCGCTCTCGCCGATCGGGGACGAGTCGACTCCGGCGGCGAGCCTCGCAGCGGGCGCAGACCTCGTCTGCTTCTCGGGCGACAAGCTGCTCGGCGGGCCTCAGGCAGGGATCCTCGTCGGCTCGCGCCGACCTGATCGAGCAGCTACGGCGGCATCCGCTGCAGCGTGCGCTCCGCGCCGACAAGCTCACGCTCGCGGCGCTCGAGGGGACGCTTGCGCTGGCGCTCGACCCGGAGCGGGGCCGTCGCGAGATTCCGATGCTGCGGATGCTGGCCGAGCCCGCCGCGTCCGTGCGGGAGCGGGCGGTGCGTCTCGCCGGCCTGCTCGACGGTGAGGTCGAGGAGACGGTCGCCCGCGTGGGCGGCGGCGCGCTTCCGCTCGAGGAGCTCCCGAGCTTTGCCTGCGCGATCGAGGAGTCGCTGTTCGATCCGTTGCGTGCCGGCGAGCCGCCCGTCGTCGGGATCGTGCGCGACGGCCGGCTCCTGCTCGACGTGCGCGCGCTCGCCGACGGCGAGATCGACGAGGTCGCGGCGGCAGTCCTCGCTGCCCGCGCCCCGATGAGCCGCCCCAGCCTCGCCGCGAGGCTGCGCGCAGGCGAGTCGCTCGTCAGCGCCTGGTGCTCGCTTCCGGGTCCCGGCCCGGCGGAGCTCCTCGCCGCGGGAGGGGTCGACTACGTCGTGCTCGATCTCCAACACGGCCTCCTCGGCGAACGCGATCTCCCGCTGCTCTTTCCTGCGATCGAGGCGCACGGCGCCGCGCCGGTCGTCCGACTGCGCTCGAACGACGGGGTCGAGATCGGCCGTGTCCTCGATCTCGGCGCCGAGGGGATCATCGTCCCGAACGTGGACTCCGTGGACGAGGCGCGGAGCGCGGTGCTCTCCACGCTTTATCCACCCCGCGGCACCCGGGGCTTCGGACCGGTGCGCGCGGCACTGACCCTGGGGCCTGACGCGCTCGAGGACATCGCCGTGATCGCCCAGGTCGAGTCGCGGGCCGCGCTCGATTGCGTGGAAGAGCTGGCGCGGGTGGACGGGATCGCGGCGCTCTACGTCGGCCCGTGGGATCTCTCGGTCTCGCTCGGCCTGCCGGTGCCGCCGGAGACGGAGGGCGACGAGCTCGCGGCAGCACTCTCGCGCATCCGCGCCGCCGCGGACGCTGTCGGCCTTCCCGCCGGAGTCCATACGATCCGGGCGCCCGAGGCGGGCCGGTTCGCCGCGGCAGGCTGGCGGCTCGTGAACGTCGTCGACGACGTGACGGCGTTGCGCGATGCGGTTGCGTCCGGGCACGCGCTCGTGCGTCGCTGAGATGGCGCTCACGGTCGGCACCGCCGGGCACATCGACCACGGCAAGACGTGGCTCGTGCGGGCGCTGACCGGGAAGGACACCGATCGGCTGCCCGAGGAGCAGCGGCGCGGGATCTCGATCGACCTGGGCTACGCCCCGCTCGAGTTGCCCGACGGGCGCAGGCTCTCGCTGATCGACGTTCCCGGCCACGAGCGCTTCGTGCGCACGATGGTCGCCGGCGCCACAGGGATCGACCTGTTCCTGCTCGTGATCGATGCCGCCGAAGGCGCCCGCCCGCAGACGCTCGAGCATCTCGCGATCCTGCGGCTGCTCGGCGTCGAGCGGGGAGTCGTGGCGATCACGAAGTCCGACCTCGTCGACGAGGAGACGCTCGAGATCGCGGTCGAGGAGGCACGCGAGCTCGTGCCCGAAGCCGAGGTAGTCGCCGTCAGCGCCAAGACGGGGGCAGGTCTCGACGAGCTGCGGGCGGCCCTCGCGAGGGTTGCCGACGAGGCGCCGGCGCGTGACGCGAGCGGGCCGGCTCGCCTCTACGTCGATCGGGTCTTCACGCTGCGCGGGATCGGGACCGTCGTCACGGGGACGCTCTGGTCGGGAACGATCGCCGAAGGCGATGTGCTGCAGGTCGCGCCGCGCAGCAGCGACGAGGAGGTTCGCGTCCGCTCGGTCCAGGTGCACGACCGCGACGTGCCGAGCGCGAGCGCCGGCGAGCGCGTGGCGCTCGGCCTTCCCGGCGTCGAACGCCGTGGCCTCCACCGCGGCGACGTCCTCGTGACCCCGGGTGCGTTCCCGGTCTCCTACCGGCTCGATGTCGAGCTCGAGGAGCTCGCCCCGATCGAGAACGGAGCACGTGTCTCCGTCCACCACGGCACCTCGCGAATCCCCGCCAGGGTGGCGCGCGTGGGCGCCGGGACGGCGCAGCTGCGCCTCGAGGCTCCCGTCGTCGCAGCCCGCGGCGACCGCGTCGTGCTCCGGGGTGAGACGACCCTCGGCGGCGCGACAGTGCTCGATCCAGCGCCGCCGAGACGCCTCGAGGAGCAGCGCCTCGTCCTGCTCGGGCAGGGCGACCCGGCGTCGATCGTGGCGGCGACCGTGGATTCGCCCGTCTCGGTCGAGGCGCTTACCGCCCGCGGGTTGCTGTCGCCCGCCGAGCTCGAGGTCGGCCTCGCGGCCGTCGAGCAGGCGGGCGGCTGGGCCTTCTCGCGCGAATGGCTTCGGGAGACGAGCGATGCGGTGACGGACCGGCTCCGCGTCCGGGCCGAGCAGTCGCCGCTCGAGCCGGGCCTCGCCGTCGCGGAGCTGCTCCCCGCCGAGCCCTGGGCACCAGCGATCCTGCCCCTGCTGCCGATCGAGCGGCGCGGCGGGATCGCATATCTGCCGGGCGTGGCAGCGTCTCTGGGAGCGAGGAGCGCGGCAGCGGAGGAGCTCGGCGCGGAGCTCGGAGCAGCCGGGCTCGCCGCCGTGAAGGTGGACGACGCCGAGCTGGCGCGCTACCTCGAAGCCGACGGCCGGCTCGTGCGGCTCGGCGAAGGGTACGTGGTCTCGACGGAGGCGTACGCGCGGGCGCGGGAGCTCGTCGTCGCGGAGTGCACTGCAGCCGGAGAGATCACCCTCGCTCGCTTTCGCGACCTCGCAGGCGTCGGCCGGCGCGATGCGCAGCTCCTGCTCGAGCGGCTCGACCAGGACGGTGTCACGCGGCGGATCGGTGACCGCCGGATACTGCGACGGGCCGGCCGTGAGGACTGAGCCGGCTGCCTACTGGCAGAGGCCGGGCCACGTACACGGCCGCGATCCGGCTCCGGCCCAGCGGCGCCGTGATGCGCCGGACGACCATCACGGCCAGGACTGTCGCGGCGATGTCGAGCAGGGAGACGACGATGTCGACCCAGTCCGAGCTCCGGTAGTCGTCGAGCGAATCGGCCGAGAACAGGAGTCGGGCCGCGAGGTTCACGCCGATGGCGATGTCCGACGGACCTGCGGGGACTACAGAACTGGTGGAGGCGAGACGGAGCCGGACCACTCCGGCTCGTCGTCGATCCCGACCGCGTCCGCGACGCGGTTGATGTAGTTGAAGTACGAGATCACCTGGATCGCGTCGTGGATCGCGACATCGTCCCAGCCGTGGGCGCGGAGGGCATCGGCATCCTCGAGCCCGACGGAGGACGGGATCGTGGTCAGCTTGACCGCGAAGTCGCACAGCGCGCGGATCGGCGGCTCGAGATCGGCGCGGCGGTAGTCGTGCGCTGCGTGACGTGCGAGCTCTTCGTCTGCGCCCTCTGCACGGAGGTCGTCGGCATGCGCCAGCGTTCAGTAGTGACACTCGTTGATCTGCGAGGTGACGGTGGCCAGCAGCTCGCGCTCGGCCCGCGTCAGGCTCGAGGGGCCGAACATGATCGCCTTGTACATCTCCATCGATTGCCGCAGCACCTCGGGCCGCAGGCTCATCGCCTTGACGATGTTGAAGATCTTCCCGGCCCGGCCAAGCGCGGCGTCGTACTCTTCCTTGAGCACGCCGTCGGCGTCGTCCGGCTCGATCAGGCGGATGTGCGGCACCGCGCGATCGTAGCCACCGGAAAGTTCAGGGAGGTGGCGGGTAGCGGTCCGCGATGAAGCGCGCGAGCTCGCCCATCTCGGGGAGCTTCGAGACCGTATGCGCGACGTCGCGCCAGCGCGGGTCCAGCGCCTCGAGCTCTGCGAGGGCCTGGAGCGCCTCATCCCGTTGGCCGCTCTCGACCGCGTCGTAGAGCGCGCACTGCCGGACGTAGAGCTCCGGGAGGCCGTGCTGCCTCGCGATCTCGGCGCTGTTTCCCCTCGCCCGATTGGCCTCGCGATAGCCGAGCGCGCGCTCGAGGAGGCGGCGCAGCTCGACGAGCGACGTGTCGCCCTCCTCGACGCGAAGGTCGACGACGCGCTCCCAGCGCTCGCCCTCGGCCGGGACGACGACGATTCCGGCACCACCTCGCCCGCGCCAGTCGCCACCCTCCGCCTCGGCGGCGTCGAGCGCCGCGAGCAGTCGCAGGGCGAGCGGGTCGGCGGTTGCGTCGAACGCCTCGCCCATCGCCTCCCAGACGCGCGGCGACTCGACCATGTTCGCCTGCGCGATCCAACACTCGCCGGCCGTACCTCCGGCCGACGGAACGCAGTTCGCACCCGTCCACTGGCTCGTGCGCCCGTCGGCGGTCATCATCCCCACCTGCCGGAAGTCAGCAAGCTCGTCGTCGGTGCGCAGTCCGGCCAGAGCGTCCGCGGCCGACGCCCCCCCGGCCATCAGCTCGAGCCCGCGCCAGCCGTAGCGGCGATCGGTGAACGATTGCGTCGCGACTGCGCCGACCCCCGGCCAGGCCCACGGCACGGCGGCGCCGGTGTTGAACGCCTGTGACTGCACTGCGACGCCGAGCTCGCCCGTCTCCGTGTCACGGCCGACGATGGAGTAGGTCATGGCGCGACCCTATAGCCCCGCACGACCGACGAAAACCGCGAGCTCCTCGAGCGGCGGGCTCCAGCCGTCGGTCGTGTCCACGTCGATCGCCGCAACCGGCAGGGTGGGCGGGTTGAAGCCCTCGAACTTCGAGCGGAAGCTCTCGAACGGCTCATCCAGGGACGGATCGCCGTGGATGAGGCGCCTCGTGGGGAACTCGGCTGCCCGCTGGTTGACGCGCTCCCACGCGACGGCGGCATCGACCCGGCAGTGCACGAGGGCGAGGCTCGCGCGGTCGAGGAGGGGCGTCAGGCCCGGCTCCCAGAGCCTGTTCTGAAACGCGGCCTCGGCGACGAGCGACACGCCCGCGTCGACGAGGAAGCCGATGACGCCGAAGAAGGCGTCGAGCGTGCGAACGGCCAGGTCATCGCCCGGCGCCGGAACGTAGCCGGGCTCAGAACGCGCAAGCCCCTCCTTGATCTCGTCACGGCAGACGGCAGGACATGGGATCGTGCGCGCCAGCGCGTGCGCCAGCGTCGTCGTGCCCGAGCCCGGAGGGCCGCTGACGACGACGAGCAGGGGCCGCTGGATCACACGCTCATTGTGATCGCTCGTCTTGCGCCGCGAGGTACTCGTGCACGAGCTGGATCGCTGTCGCACCCTCACCCATCGCGGTCGTGACCCGCTTGACGGAGCCGTGGCGAACGTCGCCGGCGGCGAATACGCCGGGCAGGCTCGTCTCGAGCAGCATCGGCGCCCGCCCGAGAGGCCAGCTCTCCCCTGCCACCTCGGCGCCGGTGAGCACGAAGCCGTTCTCGTCCCGGGCTACGGCCCCGTCGAGCCAGTCCGTGCGTGGCTCGGCGCCGATCATCACGAACAGCCCCGAGGTCGGCATCCGCTCGGTCGCGCCCTTGGTGCGATCGTGGACGACGATCGCCTCGAGCTGCTCGTCGCCCTCCCCGTCGACGAGGTCGACGCCGAGGCGTACGACGACGTTGGGCAGCGCGTCGAGCTCGGTGACGAGATAGTCGGACATGCTCTTCGAGAGCGAGTCGCCCCTCGCAAGGACCGTCACCGTCTCGGCGTGCTTCGCGAGGTGCACAGCAGCCTGGCCCGCGGAGTTCCCGGCGCCGACGACGCAGACGTTCTTGCCCTGCATGCCGCGCGCCTCGCTCCCGGCCGCTCCGTAGAAGACACCCGCTCCGATCAGCGCCTCGAGCTTCGGGATCCCGAGCCGTCGCCAGGAGACGCCGAGTGCAAGAACGATGGCGCGCGCAGTCACCTCGCGCCCGTCCCCGACCCCGACCGTGAGCCCGGCATCGGAGGGTCGAAGCGCGGTCACCTCCTGTGCGAAGACCATGTTCGCCCCGAAAAGCCACGCCTGCTCGCAGGCGCGATACGAGAGATCGTGGCCGCCGATCCCCCAGGTGAACCCTGGGAAGTTCCTGATCCTCGAGCTCGAGCCCGCCTGGCCACCCGAGATGTTCCGCTCGACGATCAAGGTCTCGAGGCCCTCGGAGGCGGCGTAGACGCCGGCGGAGAGCCCGGCCGGCCCGGCCCCGATGATTGCGATGTCGTAGACGCCGGGGCCTAGCTCCGTCGCGCCACCGACCGCCTCGATCAGGTCGGCGTTCGTCGGGTCGACGAGCACCTTTCCGTCGTGCCGCACCGCGGCCGGAACGCGGCAGCCGGCTGCCCCCGCCTCGTCGAGGAGCGCCTGTCCCTCGTCGGAGTCCGTCGTGTGGAACGCGTACGGCGTCGTGAATCGGGTCAGGAGATCGCGGATCTCGTGAGCGCGCGCGCTGTTCTCGGGAGCGACGATGCGGAAGAAGGTGAAGCTGTGCTCGCCCGTCGATCCCGCCCAGCTCGCGAGCGCTTCGCTGACAGCCGGGTAGAGCCCGTGATCCGGGAGCCACGGCTTCACGAGGTGGTAGTCGATCTGGCCGAGCGTCATCGCCGGGAATGATCGGATTCGCGCTCGTGTAGTCGCGGGTGACGAGCAGCATTCGCTTGGCCGTCCGATGCAGCTTGTGAGCCCGCGCCAGGAAGTCGACGCCGGTCATCTCCGGCATCCGCTGGTCGACGATCAGCAGCGCCACTGCGGCCCCGGCCTCGGCGAGCGCGTCCAGCTCCGCGAGCCCCGCGTGCGGGCCGAGGGTGGTCACGATCCGCGTGTCGGTGGCGAACCGGCGGCCGAGGTCCTCCTCGAGGGCGTGCAGCACCGAGAGGTCCGAGGACACGAGGAGGATGACCGGCAGCCCGGCGGGCTCCCGGGTGCTCGCCGCTGCGTGCGCGGTGCGGCGGTCGATGCTCTGTGTCGGTCTGCTTCCGCGCGCACCAGGGCGGCGTGTCGTGATCGTGCTCATCTGCTCGGAGGCTCCTCTCAGCGATTGGGCGGTCTGAGGATCAGCCTGACCCGGTGGTGTGGAGCGAACAGGGGGGCGCTCCCGAGGCGCGTGGTTCGGATATCCGAACCACGTGGCGCTGAGCTCGCCGCTGGTGACGGCGAGCCGCGCGGTTCCCTAGCTCTTCGGCTTCTTGCCCGAGGTGTTCAGTTCCACGGCGGCGCGGATGAGCGCCTTCAGGGCGGGCTCGTCGATCTCCTCACCCTCGTGGACGTCGATCGCTCGTCGGACGTTCCCCTCGAGGCTCGAGTTGAAGAGGCCGGAAGGGTCGGCCAGCGAGGCGCCCTTCGCGAACGTCATCTTCACGACCTTCTTGTAGGTCTCGCCGGTGCAGACGATTCCGTCGTGCGACCAGACCGGCGTGCCCCGCCACTTCCATTCCTCGATGATGTCGGGGTCTGCCTCCTTGATCAACGCGCGGATCCGGGCGAGCGTCTCGCCTCGCCAGTCGTCGAGCTCCGCGATTCTCCTCGTGATCAGCTCGGGCGCGGACTCGCTGTCGCCGCCTGCGTCGGAGGGGCTCATCGTTGCCACCTCGGATTCATTCGCATGGTTGGCATCGTAGAGAGACGGCAGCCCGAGCGGTGTCGTAGGATCGATTGCAGTGTTGACCGTCGCCAAGCCGGAGTCGTGGATCGCACATGAGTGACGGGGCCGACGGCGCCGTGCCTGAGTCGGCTGGCGCAGGCACGTCGCGGCTCGCCCTTCTGCTTGCGATGGCGATGTTCGTGCTCGTCGTCGACACGTCGCTGATGAACGTCTCGATCTCGGCCGTGGTGAACGATCTGGACACGACCGTGAGCAACGTTCAGGCCGCGATCGCGTTGGAGGCGCTGGTGTCTGCGGCGTTCATCCTGATCAGCAGCAAGGTGGGCGATCTGATCGGGCGCAAGCGGGCGTTCGTGCTCGGGCTCTGCTCGCCTACGCGACCGGAGCGCTGGCGATGACGCTGGCCCAGAGCCTGACCGCGATCATCATCTTCTGGGCGATCATCGGCGGGCTCGGAGCGTCGCTGCTGCTGCCCGCGATGCAGTCCCTGATCCACGGGAACTTCGAGGGCGCGGCTCGGACGAGGACCTACGCGCTGGTCGGCGCCGCGGCCGCGATCGCTGCCGGGGTCGGGCCGTTGATCGGCGGCTTCGTGACCACGTACCTCTCGTGGCGCGTCGGTTTCGGCCTCGAGGTCGTCGTGATCGCGGTCGTGCTGTCCCAGATCAAGCTCGTCCACGACGTGGCCTACACGGGGCCGCGCCAGATCGACCTCGTTGGCGCGATCCTCTCGGTGCGTCGGCATGGGCGGCCTCGTGCTCGGCATTCTCGTCTGGCAGGAAGGCGGCGAGGTTCGTCGGCCTGTTGATCGCGATCGGGGCGGTCGCGCTGGCGCTGCTCGCCTGGTGGCTCGTGCGGCGCAAGCGGGCAGGGAAGCCGACACTGCTCGACCCGGGCCTGTTCAAGTTCCCGCACTTCACGGCCGGCGATCTCGGGGCAGCTGCTGCAGAACGTCACGCTCGGCGGCGCGATGATCGCGCTCCCGATCTTCCTCCAGATGACGCTCGAGTACAACGCGATGAAGACGGGGTTGACGCTGGCGCCGCTCTCGCTCAGCATGTTCGCCGTCGCGCTGCTCGCGGGGCGCAGGGCAGGCAGGCGGCGCCCGAGCAACATCATCCTCGTCGGGTTCGCGCTCTGCACGGTCGGGCTGGCCGCGATGATCCCGATCATCCCGCGCACCGACTCGGGCCTGGCGCTCTTCGTCCCGCTGCTGATCACGGGCTCCGGGCTCGGGCTGCTCGTCTCGCAGCTGAACAACTACACCCTCTCCCCGATCGAGGAGGAACGGGTGAGCGAGGCAGCCGGAGTGAACTCCGCCGCCGGGTCGTTCGGGCTCTCGTTCGGACTCGCGATGGCCGGCGGGATCATGCTCGCCTTCCTCTCCTTCTCGTTCACCAACCAGACCGAGAACAGCGCGGTGATCCCACCGGCCCAACAGCAGCAGATCGCCGACACGCTCGAGGACGACGCCGAGGTGATGAGCAACAGCCAGCTCGAGCCCCTCCTCGCCGGCGAGCCCGAGGACGTGCAGGCCGAGGTCCTCCACATCAACAAGCAGGCGCGCGACCGCTCCCTCCAGGTGGCCCTGCTCGTCCCCGTCCTCGCGAGCCTCCTCGGCCTGCTCAACGGCGTCCGGATGAGACGCCTGCCCGACCCCGAGCCGGCCAGCATCGAGGGCGTGCTGGGCTGAGCCCGGAGGCCTGGCTGACCTGCCGTGTCGATGGATCCGCCGGAATGGGACACACACGCCGACGCCTTCGACGACGAACCGGATCATGGTTTGCTCGATCCGAACGTCCGCCGTGCCTGGGCTCGACCTGATCCTGCGGTTGCTGCCGCCGGCGCCGGCCTCGGTCATCGACGTCGGTTGCGGGACGGGCAGCCTGTCCGTCCTTCTCGCGCAGGCCGGCCACGAGGTTCATGGCGTCGACTTCTCGGAGCGGATGATCGATCTCGCGCGGGCGAAGGCGGCGAGGGCCGGCGTGGCGGTGCGGGTCGAGGTCGGTGACGCCCAGGCACCCCCGGCAGACACTGCCTCCTACGACGTCGTGCTCGGTCGGCACATCCTGTGGGCGTTGCCTGATCCGGCAGGAGCTCTCCGTCGCTGGGTTGCCCTCCTGAGGAACCCCGGGACTCTCGTGCTCGTCGAGGGCCGCTGGTCGACCGGCGCCGGACTGACAGCGGCGGAGTGCGAGCGTCTCGTGGAACCACTCCGCCGGGAGCTCACGATCACCCGACTCGATGACCCGGCCCTCTGGGGCGGGCCGATCACGGACGAGCGGTATCTCCTTGTGAGCCGGAGCTGACGCAAGCACTCCTCGCGGCGACGCAACAATCGTCACCAACCTGGATAGCCGTCCGGCGCCGAATCTGAGGCGCCACCAGGTAACCGCCGCCGGCGGGTGTGCGCTCTCGGCTTGACCGGCCGACTCGGCTCCGCGAGGCGTGAGGGCAGGGATTCTATTGGCGTTCGTAACGCTGGCGTGCGCATTCTTCTCCAGCAACTAGCCCCCGCGCCGATGCTTCGCCCCGAACCTCGTCGGAGAAGCACTCCGCGCCACCTAGTCCGGGAATCCATTCGGCAGCGGGTCCAGAACATCCGAACGCTGGTGCAGGTCCCGAAATGTAGTGGTGCCTCTATGACTTGACAGGTGCAGTTGGGGTGAGCTACAAGGCGCTCGGTGCTGTGACTCTGTCGGGTTGCGGTCACCCCATATCTGACGCTCCGCCCCGGGATTGCTCTGATCGGGCTTTCCCCGGCGGGCGTCGTAATCAGTCATTTGACGATTACGACAAAGGGAGCTTCGGATGCCATGCTTGACTGATCTTGAGGTGGTTCATCCTCGACCCGGAGTGGCTGTGGTCGAGTGCAGGGGAGAGCACGACCTGACGTGCAGGGACGAACTCGGCCGTCTGTTGAGCGAACTCGTGGCGGAGAACGAGTTGCTCGTCGTCGATGTGAGCGAGGCCACGTTCGTCGACTCATCATTCATCCACAACCTGGTCAAGGCGAATCGACTAGCAGGCGAGCGCGGGGCTCAATTCCGACTCCAGCACAGCACGGAATTGATCGTTCGCCGGGCACTTGAAGTGAGCGGCATCTTCGCTCACCTGGACAGCGTTTCGACACGAGAAGAGGCACTCGCACCCTTAAGGAGCAGCGGCCCGGTCGAGGGTCTATGACGGATCATCCGTTTGGTCGTTGGCCGAACGGGCATTCCTCAACGATGGCTGCGTTTGAGATGAGGCTTCTGCCTGACCTCTCGCTTCTCGCCTCGCTGCGGAGTGCGCTCAAGGTCTGGCTCGAGGGCGTCGGTGTGGCCGATCCGCGGCGGTCGGACATCGTGCTCGCAGCCCATGAGGCGGCAGCCAACGCGATCGAGCACGCAGCCTCACTCTCACCAATCGAGATCCACGCTCGACGTTCACTGACCAGTGTCGTCGTCGAGGTCAGAGATCACGGTCGCTGGCGACGAATCCGTAGCGACGAAGAAGGACGCGGCAGAGGCCCGACGTTGATCGAGGGACTCGTTTCTGCCGCCAAAGTCGAATCCGACGACCGCGGGACGACACTCCGGTTGCTGCAGCGGATCTGAGCGAGAGCCTCGTTCGCACGGATCGCAGCTACGGTGGGTCGGTAGAGCACGACCCGGGGACACGCTCCTTCCGCTCCACTGCTTCTTCTCGGTCACTAGATGCTGGAGCGGAAGAGAGCAGGCACGTCGTGGAGACAACAGTCGAGGACCGCAGCCGTCAGGCTGTCGAGATCTCCAATCAGCTGACCCGCAGCCACCGGGAACATTTCGGCCGCGGCGCCGGCAACGTCAAGACCGTGATCCAAAAAGGCTTCGTCGTCACGTTCCTCGAAGACATCTACACACCGTTCGAGAAGACCCTGATCTCCGGCGGCCACACCCAGCTCGTACTGGACTGCCGCTTCGCCTTCCAAGAACTAATGCGAGACAACTACATCGGGATCATCGAAAACGCCACCGGTCGCAAGGTTCGCGCCTTCATGTCGCAGAACCACATCGACCCAGCGATCGCTACCGAGATGTTTGTCCTCGAACCCGAAGCTGGTGACGACACTTCAGATGTCAACGGACGATAGAGGTATCGCGGCCGCCGGTATTGGTGAACGTCACGCTTTGCGGCGAAGATGAATGTCCGACCTGGATGTTGCCGAAGTTGAGGTCACCGCTAGGCGCCGCCTGGGCAATATCGACGCCCATCCCACGCCCAGCACTGGGACGATCCAGATTTTCTTGTAAGCCACGAATTTTCAACGTACCGGGTCGCCTGCCTGGCTGCCGGATTGGCCCGACTCGACCGGCGGGCCGGCCGCCCTGCCACCGTCCGACTGCAGGTTGTACCGGGTTCGGGACTATTTCCCCGGCCCTTCTCTCCCTACCCGCGCGGCCGGTAGCCTGCCTCCCGGAGCGGCATGGGCCCGGTGGCCCAGCAGGTCTTCAAAACCTGTGCGGTGTGGTAACCCCACGCTCGGTCGGTTCGACTCCGGCGCCGCTCCGTTAAGCCGTTTCTGGCGTGTTCACGCCGATCGTGGCGGACTCGGGTACGCGAACCGCTGGACAACATCTTCCGCTCAAGTCCGCTCAAGACCGAACACTCACCGGCGAAACCGTCGATCCGTCCTTCCTCTACGTCCGATGCTCGGTAGCCGCCGTCGATGAGAGCACGCTCGGGCGCGCGAGCGTCGGGGATGGTCGCGTAAGCGGATGCCCCCCAGCGGCCGGCGTACCGGCCCGCACGCGCCGCGGCCCCTGCCGCGCGGCCCGCGTCCTATCCGGTGGCCAGGTAGCTCTTGCCGGCGGGCACGCGCACGGTCTTCTTCTTCTTGATGTCGCGAACCTCGACGACGCCCCGCTTGACCGTCGTCAGGGTGCCGTCGCAGCGATCGGCAGTCAGCCAGTTCGTCCCTCGCACCGTCGCCGAGGCGTAGCGGCCCTTCGTCTGGAACCGGCCTTTGCCGTTGCCCCAGAGGGAGCGCACCACCCTCACCGGCGCCGTCTGGCCCCCGACGCTGCTCGGCTTGCGCTTCGGGCAGACGCTGAAGTCTCCGCCCGCAAGGCGTATCTCGACAAGCGGCTGCCCGCGGTCGGTGCCCCGCGCGAGCCGGAAGATCGCTGCGACCCCCTTTGCCGGGATGAGCCTCAGGTGCCCGGTCGCCGTCGTCAGCGTGATCGCGCCGCGCGTGATGTCGACGATGGCCCCGAACGGGACCGTGCCTTTCGTGAACGGTCGGCCGCCCACGGTGACGGTTCCCGTCGCGGTGGCGGACGGCGGCGCGGTCGTGGTGGGCGGCGGGCTGCCGCCGGCGGGCGGTACCGCGGCGAGTGGTAGCGACGCAAGCGAGCGTGCGAGGCGATCGCCGCTCGCGTTGCTGAAGTTGCCGCCGGCGTAGAGGCGCGACGCGTAGACGGCGAGCGCGTTTACGGTGCCGTTGAATGGTCCGTCGCCCGCGTTCGAGCCGAGGCTGTGCCAACTCTGTCCGTCGAACTCTGCGATCCGGTCGGCCAGCGGGTCGCCGTTCGCGTTCGACCAGGCACCGCCGGCGAAGACGTGGGATCCGGACGTGGCGAGCGAGTAGACGAACGCGTTGGACGGGAACCAGCCGCCGCCGCCGGCAGTGTCGGAGCCGAGCGCACTCCAGGCGGAGCCGCTCCACTTCGCGACGTGGTCTGCCTGCGGGATGCCGGCGATGTCGACCGAGTCGGTGCCCACGTAGATGTTGGTCCCGCTCGCGGCGAGGCTGCGCACGAGCAGCCCGAGGGCCGCGCCGCCCGACGCCTTGCCGCTGCCCAGCGCGTGCCAGCCGGTCGTGTCGAGGTAGGCGATCTTGTTCGCGGCGGCGATCCCGGCCACCCGCGAGAACCCGCCGCCCGCGTAGAGCCGCCCGCGGCTGTCGACCGCGAGCGCGGAGACGCCTCCTCCCGTCATCGGCTCCTTGGCACCGACCGTCGCGCGCGGCGCGCCCGTCGCCGTGTCGCAGGCGACGAGGTAGTCGGCGGCCGCGTTCCCGGCGGCGTTCTGGAAGGTGCCGCCGGCGTAGAGCGTCGATCCGACGACCTCGAGCGCGTAGACCGGGTTGTCGAGCGGGGCGCCCGTGCAAGCCGGCGCCCAGCGCCGGCCGTCCCACACCGCGAGGTAGTCCGCGGCGGGATCGCCGCCGGCGTTCCTGAAGAGGCCGCCCACGTAGATCTTCCCGTTCCGCGCCGCGATCGCATTCACCGCCCCGTCGAGCGGCGGCGCGCCGAGTGCGCTCCAGGCGCTCCCGTTCCACCTCGCGACGAAGTCGGCGTTGCCGACGCCGCCCGCATCGGTGAACGCCCCGCCGACAAGAAGCCCGCCCGGCGCGTCCGCGTCGAGCGCGTTCACCGCTCCGATGAGCGATGGAGTGGTGGGCGTGGCGCCCGTGCCGACGTGTTCCCAGGTAGCCGGCGTCGCGCCCGTGATCGCCGCAACGACCCCGAGCCCGAGCGCGGCTGCACACACCGCGGCAACGCGAATCTTCCCAACGTACGACCCCACCGGCCGGATCGTAGCCCACCTGGCCGACGCGCAAACCATCGACGTCGACGACGTGTCGTGAATCGAGCTGAGCGAGCGTGAGCCAAAGGAGAACGACGTGGCCGAGCGGATCCCGTGAGGCTGCGGCCGGAGCGAGGGACTTGATCTCGTAGACCGCGCCGGTAACACAAAGCATTAGGGAAGCCCATAACACGCTTGACAGGTCACGACAGCTGGCCAACCACATCCCCGCGTAAGCCATGACAAGCGCGACCGCTAACGATCATGAGGACGAGCCTAACCCTCCATCGTCGTTCAAAACGGGTCGCGGAGTACGGAAGCGAGTAGCTACCGTGCTCGTGTCTTGAGAGCGAGCACGTCCATCGCCTTAATCGTGATCAGCCTGGCCGCGGTGGCAGGCGTCGCCTACGGCTCCTATAGAGCCGAACAGCAAACCGAACGGCTAGAGAGGCGAGTCACGGCGCTGGAACAGAGTGATACCGCCTCTCAACGGGCGATCGCCCAACTGCGACAAAATAAGCAGACTCTCTGCGCGAGCGTCGACCAGGTTCGCGAGAAGATCACCGGTGTCATCCTCACCCCGGGGAGCCCCACCCCGAACTTCGACCTCCAGGCCGACCCACTCAGTGCAGCGGAGCGCACCATCCTCATGCTTTACAACTGGTGCCGCACGCCGTAGAAGGCCGTTACTCAAGATCGGCTTGTTCGCCGGGAGTTGGCGTCAGCGGTGTCTTGTGCCCGTGCCGACGATCAGAATGCCGACGAGGATCGAGGCGACGCTTGCGCTGAGCAGGGATGCTGTCTGTAGCCGGGTCATGTCGCGGTTCCGTACCCGCTTCGGCGTTGAATTAACCTCGGACGCCCCGGCGAGAGCGGTGTGTCATGAGCTACTCGGGCACGTCGCGTAGATCGTCGAGGAGCGCGTTCCGGAGAATATCCGGGTGCGTCGTCGTGAGGCCCGCCGCCAGCGTCCGAGCGTCTCGCGAACCCTGATGGCCGTTCACTCGTTCGGACCTGGCGGAGCTCGGCTATCCGCGACGCGCGATCGACGTCATCCTCAAGAACGTGATGCGCGACGGCTCATGGTGCAGGTGCTGCCGGCGTTCTCGCGTCCGATGATCACGGTTCGGGATTTCCTGGCGTTCCGTGATCGCTGTACGTTCCGCGGCGGCCACGTGGTGCCGCGGTGGCGTTGTTTGATCTACGCCACGCGCGGGGTATCGCCGGACTGGCTGGCGTGACATTCGGGGCACGCCGGCCCTACGGAGTCCGGCAGAGCGCCATGCAGGCCGCCCCTCGCCGGACTCTCGCGGTTCTTCGCCAAGTGATGTTTGAGCCCGCTCGACGGTGGGGTACGAAGCGCCAGGTCGTTGTAACGAGATATTCGCGTTTCCTCCTGGCGGATGTCTCAGGCAGAGCCCGGAAGCGCACATGCTCCGCGCACGCCGGGCTTTGTCGTTCCTGAGGGGGCTACCGCCGGTCGCGGTGGTCTCGCGAGTTTGACGCGAAGCTCGAGGAGACCCGCGGGCGGTTCGACGAGGACGCCGAGGAGAACATCGCTCTCTTCGGGCGAGAGAGCTCGACGGCGGGGTTCTGGCGCGAGGAGCCTCGCTCGATCCGGCGTGCGAGCGCGAGGTCAACGTCTCGGCCTATCGCAGGAGGAGATCGACGATCGTGCGGCCTTCGGTCCCGGACACCCCGACGCCCACCATCCGCTCGAGCCTATCGAGGGGCGAGCGAACACAGCACACACGTCGACCGCATCAACGGCGCGATCCACGTACTGGTCGACCCGCGCACCTACCCCTCCCCCTCTGCTGGCAAGCAACGAGGACGACTAGTCGGGAATAGGTGAAGCTCGATTCTCGGGAGCGACTCCGAAGTGGCGAGATGCGAACCCGAGCTTGCGAGAGGATCCTGTGTCAGGCAAGACGCGTCGTGTTGAGCCCGGCTCGCAGCGTGTCGACCGACTCGTAGATCGCGGCGGCGCCGTTGAGTTCGCAGGTCGCGAATCCGCCGCTGAGGACAGCGATCGTTTCTAGACCAGCGCGGCGTGCGGCGATGATGTCCCAGGGACTGTCGCCGATCATGACTGCCTCGCGTGTTCCTGCCTTCGCGAGTGCGGCCTCGATCAGATCAGCCTCAGGTTTGGACTCTGCGACGTCGTCGCTTGTGGTGTGGCCGTCGATGAGGTCTGCGATCTCGAGCTTTGCCAGGTAGACCGTCAGGTGACGCTCGATAGCCGAGCTCGCGATGACGACACCGTGGCCTCGATTCTTAAGAGCCTCAACGAATTGGTGAGCACCGGCTACCGGTTGCACATCGTCGATCAGCTCGTCGAACAGGTTCTCCCAGCGGTCGCGGAGAGAATCGCCCTGCGAATCCTCCACCAGCTGCCCCGCCACCGCAGCAACGTATTTGTCGCCCCCCATCCCGATATGTCGGTGCAGTTGCCACAGCGGGAGCACGATCCCGTGCTCAGCGAAGGCTCGGTACCAACAGAACGCGTGGTGATAATTCGAATCAAGGAGCGTGCCGTCGAGATCGATCAGGGCGGCTGCCGACACCACCGCACGATTCCCCGCCCGGCGTCACGCCTAAACGGACAAACGGATGGACTCCGCCAGTCGCGCTGCCCGCGCGCGGCTACCCTGCCCAGAATGTCCTGCGTAAGCTCGGCCTGAGAGGCGGCCACCGAAATCGACCCGGAAGCCGAGGGACTCAGGCGGGCGCTGCGATCACGGTGCCGGCCGTCCCGTAGCTCCCGGCACCGAGGACGTCTCTGACGACGACCCGTTGCCCGTGCGGTAGCTCTACCGTGCTGCCACGATCCGGCGCCCGCTCAAGCGGCACAACGAAGGTTGTGGTGCGGTTCGCGTCCTGCTCCACGAGAATGAGGCGAAAAGGCCGCATCGCCAGAGCCTAGTCTTCGCCCCCGGGTTCAGCCTCGTCTGAACTCGTAGAACCGGCGGGATGTTGATCGCTTGTCTACTGTCTGCCGCGACGTGTACGAGTGCCTTAAACCTCGGAGGGCTGGACACCGATGTGGCCTCGCGCCCCGGGTGCGGTCTGCGCGTTGTTTGCGGCAGGCGTGATCGTGTCAGGAAGCTTCGCGGCGAGCGTGAACGCGGCCATCCGCCGCCCTGGAAGAAGCGCGCTTTGGTGAACGCGAAGTACCCGCACGGGATCGGCAGAGCAGGTGCCCGCGACCACACGAGCGGCACGCCAGTGACGACCTTCAAACGAAGTAACGCGCTCTACGCGACGGGGATGAGCTACAACAAGGGGCTCGATCGCGACAAGGACGGCATCGCCTGCGAATCTTCCTGACGCGACGTGTGTTGCGCCGCTCGATGCTCGTTGCCTGCGCGCTCGCCGTCGCCGGCGGCAGCAACGCTCTCGCAGCCACCCCGACCTACCGGGTCGCCCGCGGCATAGACGGCGACACGATCGAGCTTAGCAATGGCCGGCACGTTCGCCTCGTCCAGATCGACACACCAGAGATCTATTTCGGCCTCGAGTGCTACGGCAAGCGAGCGTCAGTCACAACGAAACGGCTCCTGCCCAAGGGCACTCAAGTACGTCTCCTGCTCGAGCCTGGAGGCGATCCGATCGACAAGTACGGCCGGCTCCTGCGCTACGTCGTCCGCGCCAGCGACGGAACGAACATCAATCTGCGCCTGGTCGCAGTCGGCGCCGCAGCACCCTGGTACTACGACGGCGAGCACGGCCGGTATGCCGCGAAGCTTCAAACGCTCGCGCTCCGCGCGAAGACCCAACGCCGTGGCCTGTGGGGAGCGTGTCCGCGAACGCGGTACGACCCGACCAAGAGCGTCGAGACACTCCGGTAGAGAGCGGGATCGAGCTGAAGCTCGCTCCTATGGAGATTGCGCGTACATCTTCTCGTTGGCAGCGTACCGCGCCGGAATTCGCGAGTGAGCACCGCGACTTATGGCGAAAATGAGGTCGCAGGGGCCGGGCCGGCGAGTTTCGAACTCCGAGGCGCCTTCGGTGCTAGCCCGCGAACGCGCCCGGCCGCGCCACGACGGTACTTCGATCACGAGGGCTTGCGTAGATGTCCGTTTTGGACAGTGCGCTCGAGCGAAGGCGATTCCTCAGTGATCCATCTAGCGAGGTAGCGCCAGCACTCCGAGGGTGGCTGACTTGGCGGGACGTACCCCTTCTAAGCGATGCGCAAGGCCCCGGCGCGGCCGACAATTCGCGGCAGTGCGGCAGCTACTGCGGAGTGTGGGTGCGGAACGGCGTACGGGTTTGCGTCAGCAAGCTCAGCTTCCGCGTGTTGCCGAAACCTCGAGGCGAGTCGTGAGTGCCTCGAGTGCCACCAAGTGTCATGAGTCCACCCAGGAAATGAACGAGCTGCGTGCGATGCTGAGCGGTCGCGTTCGTTGACGCGAGGATGATGACCGGGAACCCTTCGCTACGCCGGCAGCACGACGGAACTTGACGCGCTGCGCCAGCGACGCCCGCCCCTAGATCGTCACCTGTGGTGTTTGCCTTTCGTCGTCCCACTGTCATAGTGGGGAGAGCACGGACTCGCCTCCCCATTGATCGTGACGCGCTTCCTGACCGCCAGCGGTGAGCGCGTATTCGAGGTCGGGCGGCTGCCCAAGCAGCGGCACGGTGGCGGGAAGACGGACGCGCTCGACGCGGTCCGGGCCGCTCGGAGCGTCCTTGCGCAGGAGCGGCCCGCGATGCCACGAAGCGACGGCGAACGCGAGGCGCTACGGGCCTTGATGGCCGCTCGTCAGGGAGCGGTGAACGCGAAACGGGCCGGCCTCTGCCAGCTCCGTGACCTGCTCGTCACGACACCCGAACCGCTGCGGGCCGAGTTGAGGCCGTTGACCCAGGACGGCTGCTCGCGCGTCTCGCGGCGACTCGGCCTCAGAGCAGACAGGACACGGAGTTGCGGGGGGCGCTACTGGCACTGCGCTCCGTCGCACGCCGCATCCAACAGCTGATCGTCGAGGAGCGTGAGCTCGCACGCGAGATCAAGACCCTCACCGAGAGGCTCGCACCCAAGCTGCTCGACCAGCCAGGCGTCGGGCCGCTCCTCGCGGCCCAGGTCGTGCTCTCCTGGTCCCACAAAGGCCGGATCAGAAACGAAGCCGCGTTCGCGAGGCTCGCCGGCGTCGCCCCGATCCCCGCCTCCTCCGGACAAACAATCCGCTACCGACTCGACCGCAGCGGCGACCGACAGCTCAACCGCGCCCTGCACCAAATCCTCGTCACCCGCAGACGGATCCATCCACCCACGACCGCGTACATCGAACGACGCCTCAGCGAAGGCAAAACCCACCGCGAGGCCAACCGCTGCCTCAACCGCTACCTCGCCCGCAGCCTCTTCCGCCTCCTCGAGAACGGAGCACCACTAGACGCTTGACAAACATAGAAGCATCACTGGCGCAGGCGACGAGCGCGCCGATCTAGTGCGTCTTTTACGCCGGCACATAGCTGTCAGCGTTCGCGGCTTTGTAGATTTCGCGCACGGGTGCGGCGTGGGGTCGATCCACACCGGTACTTCACCTCTGGACCGTCCATATACGTAGTGACGTGTTGCGGGGTGGTTCCGTACGGGCCACGTCTCCTAAGACGCCTTGTGGCCACGCTCTCGCTGTCATACAGTCCTGCGGAGGGTCGGGGCCGTATCCCGAAGAAGGCGCATTGCGCAGGAGATGGACTCGCCGGCCTTGGCCCTCTCCACGTCCTCGATGCACCTTGCTTTGCCGGGCTGGCTTCTTAAGCTGCGAATCAGGGTCGGGGGAACCTGCGCGAAGTAACGCTCCGACAGGCGGACGATCGGAGCCTGAACCGCTCTCCCGGCCCTGTGCCTAACTTGCTCTGGTCGTGGCGACCGCTGTCCCCGACACCGCAGATAGGCTGGCCGGGATGCCTGCCGACCGGATAAACAACATCACCCTCTACCTCAGCGACGACAGCGAGTACGTCATCCCCTGGGCAGCACGCGAGCAGATCGTCCCAGTGATCAAGACGCTGCCGGCGTTCGACGCGACGACCGAGAAGTTCGAGGCCGTAGGAACGACGAGACCGTTGGCCCTGGATGCTGACGAGGAGCGCCGGCTTGTGCCTGTCCTCGACCTCTTGCTGCTCAGTGGCGACGCGTCTGACGGGATCGGGGATCTGCGCGCGCGGCTCGTTGACTTGCACGGCATGTAGATCACGCGGCGGGGGGAGGAACCCGCCTTCCCGCTTCTACCTAGACACACACGCACACCTTTGAGGGTGTGCTGCGTACTGACGTATTAAATCCGGCAAGCCTCAAGCGGGACGCTTCTAGTCGCCCCGGGGGGCTTTCTCGGGCTATCGGGCAAAGGTGATAGACCGGTCAGCCCTCGACGAATGAGCAAGCGGTCGCAGCGATATCCGCGAGACACGGTGACTCCTCCTCGATCCACCGGGCGAGGTAGCGCCGGCACCCGACCTCGTACTTCGGGTCGCCTTCCTCGCCGTAGAGACCATCTGGAGCGCGTCCTCGAGCAGGACGGGCTCGAGTTCGCCTAGGGCTACTTCAGCGAGGAAGACGCTACGGGGCTTGATCGCACGAGCGAACTTGACCCGAGGGTGAGCTCGGGGGTCAAGAACGTATGTTCTCATATGGGTTCGTTGATGATTATCTGAGCGTGCATGGCTCATCTCGACAATGCGGGTTGACTGCTGTAGAACGCTTGCGCCGTGCCGTGCCGCGCCCTTCTGGATCAGATCGCCGAGACCTACACAGGTGGAGACGCTCGCTCGCTCAAGGATCTCTATGCGGATGATGCTCTGATCTCTAGCGCGGCAGCGCCGGACGTGGCGTTGGGCCGAGACGAGATCTTCGAACGGGACGACGTCTTGCATCGGACGATGTTGATCGGCCCGATTGACTTGATCCCCATCGACGAGAGCGCCGGCATGTTGCGCGCTACCGTTCGCATGCAGACGCCGGACGGCAGCTACCAGTCCGCCGAACGGGTCTGGCTTCTGACGTTCAAGACGGTCGATCTATCGGCAAAAGGTACTCGAATCGAGAGCCGAGGCGGCCGAGCTCTATCACGCCCACGGTGTTGGGCTTGGTATTCAGAGTCCTGCCTGAGGCTCGACGAAGGTCGAATGCAGTTCGCGCCATAGGTGGGTTCCAGCCGCATGCCCTCGAGGTTACAAATAGGGCGAGTTGACATTCCACGCGGGTGTCCGAGTGGCCGCAGGGTCTGTTCATACGGTCTACAAGCACGGGGAGTGGCTGAACGAGATCAAGGGCGGACGAGAACTCCCGACCCGCTATGTGACGAAGGCTGGCGCGATCTACGGTGGGCGCATCGAGGCCAACCAACCGTGGGTCTCTCCGGGTATCCGACGCGGTTTAACCACCGTTTTCCCGCGATCAAGACCTTGGATTACCGACTCGTTGGAGCGGGTAGGGATGCTCCGATCGAGCGGGGCGAGCAGGAGTTGTCAGACGGACAGTGGGCAGTGATCGAGCCGGAGGTCATCCTTCCCGTTGAGGAAGTTTGGCCCGTTTCTACGCCGGACAGAGTTCCGGACGATGCTTCGCCGCCAGCCGTACCGACGATTCGCCCGCCCGACCTGATCGCGGAGGGGAGAGCGCTTGGTGTCGCTTGACGCGGCATCGAGCGCGGCTCCCGCAATCCCAACAACGAGGGGAGCGCGGTGTCCGAAGCAACCGAGATTGCACGCCCAAGCTCGAAACGATGGACGAGCGTCTTAACAGGCGAGTGGCTGATCCACCACACGGACGCGAAGCAACGGCGCGTCATTCATTACTGGCTGACGATAGGCTGGCTGACCGTCGGGCTCGCAACATGGATCGTGCTCCGCCAGGCCCTCTGGTGCGTCGGGTTCATGTCGCTATACGCGATCTGGATCACGCACCTGGCCGGCTGGGCCGCAGAGACACCAGTGGAGGCCGAACTCAAAGAGGGCGACTGAGAACGCGAACCCCGGCCCTCCGACACAACGAGTGCAAGGGCTTCGTCGAGTGTCAGTTCCATCGAGAAGACCGTGGCCATGCCGCAGGCCCGAGCTCTTCCTACAGGAACGCTTCGCACAGACAGTTAGGTTTCGGCGCTTCTGAGCGCGGAGCCTGCGGAAGGAGTACCTCAGGACTTCCAAACACGAACCGTCACGCTGCCGGCTCCCGTGTACCGGGCGTGTCGAGCCTTGTTCCAGATCGTCGCGGTCAAGTAACCGGAGCACGTTTGCTTGCAGCGGATGATGTCGGTGTGTGGTGCTCGGACGTACTTGTTGATGGCGTAGGTCACGGTTCGATTGCCGGGGCGTGCTTCGGTGATCCTGTATTCAAGGTGGATGTATTGACCACGTTTGCCGGTCGTAGCCCGTGTGACGTACCGGTTCGTGTCACCGGCGACGAACGCGACGGTCGCAGACGGCGCCTGGCCTGCGGCGGTGGCCTGCGACAGGGGCGAACCACCGTGGGCCGCGGTCAGTCGTGCCGCAAGAACAATCGTCACCGCCATTGCAAGGACCGTGGCCCCACGGAAGACTCGTCCACGATTCATGCCGCTGTCTTCGACCCGGCCGAGGCACTGCCTTCCTGGCTCCGCTGAGCTGGTACCGGTCGAGACAAGCCGTGTGTGGAAGGGAGGGGCAACGGTCCGAAACGGCTCGCCGCTCGCGCGCTACTTCTTGCCACATGTCGTCGCCACCAGCTCGGCGCCTCCAAGATGATTCGGAGGAGCCCTGAGTCCGCGGGCGGCACGAACCCCGTGCACCCCTCTCCGGGTGTTCGAACTGCTCGGCGGCGCTAGTGTCGGGAGCTCACCCGCGAACGGAGGTCACGATGGGTTTCGATCAGTATCACGAGCCGCCGGAGGAGCTGAGCGCCGAGACGCGCACGTTCGCCCGGATGATCGCATCGCTCACGGAGGAGGCAGAGGCGATCGGCTGGTACGAGCAGCGGATCGCGGTCGAAAGGACCCGCAGGCCAAGGCGATCATGCAGAACGCGCAGGAGGAAGAGTTCAAGCACTTCGGCATGGATCTCGAGTTTCTCCTCCGCCGAACGCCAAAGTGGCAGGCGGCGCTGAAGGAGATCCTCTTCACCAAGGGCGACATCGTCGAGGCGGGCGAGCGCGGCGAGCACGCCGAGGACGCCGTCCAGGCCTAGGCCCCTACTGGACACATCGTTGCCACAGCGAGGTGCCTCCCGGAGGACCGCGGGGGTCGAACAGCCGGGCTTACGAGCGCAGGACGGCGACCGCGTTTAGGATCCCGCTGGTGAATGTGCGCCGCACACGCATCCTCGTCGTGGTGGCTGTCTCGGTGGTCGCCGTCGTCAGCCCGACGTTGGCGCGGGGCGTCGAGACGCGCATCGCGCGCATGGTCGAGCGGGGCGTCTCAGGCTCGGTCACGTTCAAGATCACAAACGAGGGACATGACGTTGGCCAGAGAACGACGGGCGTCGTCGGTCAGGGCACCATCTCGGGGAAGCTGACTCTGGGCGCGAAGCTCGGCGCGACGCTTCTCGGAGCTGTCAAAGGCGTCCCCATCACATCGGTCGCGAATGGCGGCTCCTATGTCGTCCGCTACGACATCGACGCGCACGGTAATCACAACGGCACCGCCGTGATCACATTCAAGTCGCCGAGTCTCGGCTCCCTCTGCCTGAACTTCACAGCCGTCTACGGCAAATTCCAGCCTGGCAAGTCAGACTTTGTCCCGGCCTCTGGCACGTTCTCCACCGCCGGCGGCACCGGCAAGATCTCAACCGTGCACGCCTCCGGCAAGTACGACCAAGGCGAAGTCAGCGGCAACGCAATCGAGCGGATACTCGCCAACGGAGCCATCAGGTCACTCACGTCAGAGTCGCCAACACCACCAAGCAAGGCCTGCCAGAGTGTCGAGAAACTCGCGCGGCCCTAACGCTCCGAACACGGGCGCAGAGAGATGTTTCTCTCATTTCGGAGGATCCTAAGCCGAGCAAGAACCAAGCCCACCCAGCATCCTGGTGACGCCAGTCATTCACCGCGCGCAAGTGTTCCCAACCGATCGTGATCGATGGGATGGACGAGTGCGTCTGCATGACGATGCACGAGTTCCCAATCCGGGCTCGCGGTGCGCCGGAATACCCACGTCACTCGTAGCGACCAGTCCTGCTCCGGGAGATCCCCGACCGTTCCATGCTGTCGCTCGATGACGACGAGCACCGCCAGGTCACCCGACGCATACGTCTCCACGACCTCGACCGTCGCTTCGCCGCCACGAAAGAACTGCGCCATGGCATCCAACGCCGCGTCTGAGTCGTCGAATCCTCGCACCACGTCGCCACCGTAGGGCGACATCAGCGTGTAGTCGTCCGCGTGCTCGATGAGGGCGGCATAGCCCTTGGCATCGCCCGAGATCAGTGCTTGTGCCGCGTCCGTCGTTCGGTGAACGAGTGCGGCAAGCTCTTCATCGGTCACCGTGCGAGACAAGTCGTACCTCCCTGGCATCGGATGCTGCGGATGTTACGACAGCGGGCGATCTCCCAAGGCGTGGTTGGCTCTCGCAGCCACGAGCGCCCGACTCAGGACCAATCGTCCGTCGAGAATCCAGGTTGATGTGCTTTCAGAGTCTGCATTCCCTCCGGAGACCCATCGTCAATGGCGTGCGCTTTCATGGCGTCGTCACGCGCCCCGACCCGCCAAAGGTGTTGAGGGCTGCACTGTCCCGGCAGCGGGAGACCGTCTCGATCTGGGCGTGCGCCCGCGCGACGAGTGAGTCGTAGTCGTGCTCGGTGTCGGGCAATGCCCGGCCGAGTGCCGTCCAGAGCGCCGCCTTGCCCGTTATCCCGATCAGGAGCGTCTCGAGCTCGATGACGTCGCTGAGCGGCGCGCGGCCGCGGAGACGACCATTCATCTTCAGCCGTCCGAGCGCTTCGAGGACGACGGCAAGCGTGTCCTTGAGCGAGCTCGGGGTAACGCCCTCCGAGCGCATGATCCCCTCGAGCGTGCGAAGGTCGAGCCCGATTTCGTTCGCGATGCGAGAAAGCTCGCCGCGGCCTTCGACATCAGGAGAGACGTTCTTGGCCGCCCGGACGGCAAGGCGCCTGCCGGCGCTTCCCGCCGCGTGGTGATCCTTCAAGTAGATGGCGAGTGGGCGCTCAGGCAAGGTAGACCGTTCTCCCCGGCGCTCCGCTCTCACAAACGTTTCTGTCCTGGGCGTCGTAGGGTCGGCTCGCCCGCGTGACGGAGCAGAACTGCGACGGTCGAGGCCGCAGGCTGGGCAGTGGGTTGAGCTGGCCGGGGCCGGGGAAGAAGCCTCACATGACGGTTCTCAAAAAACAACGTTTCACGAAAGGACTCAACACGAATGGCTGAGATCACGACACCCCGGGAGTTGTTCCTGCACGAGCTCGGCGACATTCTCTACGTCGAGCAGCAGCTCGTCAGCAAGGCGCTGCCGATGTTGATCAGCGAGGTCAACGATGAGGAGCTGCAGTCCGCGCTCGAGGACCATCTCAAGCAAACCGAGGGACACGTCGAGAACGTGGAGCGGGTGTTCGAGTTGATGGGCGAGAGCGCCACGCCGGAGGAGTGCCTCGCGTTCCAGGGGCTGACCAAGGAGCACGCCGAGATGGTCGAGGAGACATCCGACGACCTGATCGACATTGTCGATCTGGGTGCGGCCGCGCGAACCGAGAACTACGAGATCGCCGCGTACGAGACGCTGCGGCGTATGGCGAAGGCGCTCGGCGAGGAAGACGCCGTGGTTCTCCTGGACCTGAACCTGAAGCAGGAGAAGGAAGCGCTCCAGATCGTCGAGCGGATCGCCACCCGCGTCAGCAAGGAAAAGGTCGCAGCAACCGTCTAGGACCCTCCGACGCAACAGGGAAGGCACGACATGGCAGACGGAGACGGAACACGCGGAAGCATGGGCGGGATCGGGCTGGGAGGCATCCTCGTCATCGTCGGGGTCGTGCTGGCGATCGTCTGGAGCCTCTGGGTCGGGATCATCGTCGCGCTGATCGGGCTCATCGCCTTCGGCGGCTTCGCCAGAGGACGCTGGTACTAGGACCTGGACACCTTGAACGGAATCCAACGACAAAGGAACTCAAAATGAGTGGTGAGACAGACAACATGAAGGGCCGTGCCAAAGAGGCAGCCGGAGCGCTAACCGACGACGACGACCTCAAGCACGAAGGCCAGGCGGATCAGGCCGCGGGCGGCATCAAGGAGAAGCTCGATGACGCCGCCGATTGGGCCAAGGAGAAAGTCGACGACGTCAAGGACAGGATCGACAAGCACTGAGGTCCCGTGAGCGGCGGGCGTGCCCGACACATCGGGCACGCCCGCCTCATGCGCGAACCCGGAGAGCGACTCGCATGGACAACACAGAGAGCATTGAGGCCTCCGGTCGGACGCACGACAGCCAACTTCAGCCAGCAGCTCGACGACGAGTAGGAAAGGGCACATGAAACCCGGAGTTCCGATCCAGGCGGGCGAAGCCCCAGACAGGGCTCGACCTATCCGACCTGCGCTCCTGTTGGCGGCCGTCGCCGCTGCGATCGTCGGAGCGCTCGTCGTTCGACGGTTGACAGCAGGCACCTGATCCGAGGTCTACATGCGCCCGGCGGGCTCTTGGGGCGCCGAGGCGATTGTGCAGGCCACGGATCGTATTGTGCAGGCCACGGATCGTGATGACGGCCCGCGCTTCCCTCGAGCCAAGGCTTCAGCGGCTCGCTCGTCGATCGCGGGCCGCGACGACTCAGTAGCACGTTCGGCTAGCTGCGTCACCGGTCGCTTCGTTTCCGTATCGGTTGCCCGGGGGACAACGGACAGTGATGCGGTGGATCGCCCTCCTAGGTGTCATTCTCCTGGCGGGTTGCAACGGCGGGACGGTCGATCGGCACGCCCTCACGAACGATGCCGCGACGATCGGCTCGATCAATTGCGAGGCGTTCCTCGTCGCCCGTGCCGTTGGTCGCGGCCGGGTGACGAGGGCCTACGCGCGCGAGCAGGCTGACGCGCTCCGGCTACAGGCCGCGAACCTCGCGGACGCGCTCGGCACACGGCCGGCGGCTTCCGGCTTGGAGCGACGGGTGCGCACCGCCGGCCGCTCCGCAGGCGTTCTCGCAGACCGGCTGCGCCGTCTTCGCGACCATCCGTCAAGCCGGGGGACTGGAGTCGAACTCGCCCAGCAGTTCAGGAAGGCGGGGCACTGTTCGTGAGCAAGCTCCTCAACCTGGCATTGGGAATCCTGGCGGCGATTGGCGGGTTCGTCGACATCGGCGATCTGGTGTTCAACACCGCGGCCGGGGCGACGTTCGGCTATCAACTGATGTGGGTGATCCCGATCGGCGTCGGCGGGATCATCGTCTATTCCGAGATGTGTGGACGCGTCGCCGCTGTCTCTGGAAAGGCCGTTTTCGACACGGTGCGGGAGCGCACGGGCTTCACCGTTGGGCTCTTCGCATTGCTCTCCTCGGAGCTCGTCAATCTGCTGACGCTCGCAGCGGAGATCGGGGGAGTCGCGATCGTCCTGCAGTTGCTCTCTGGTCTCCCGTACCGTCTGCTCCTCGTGCTCGCGGTCGTCGGCCTGGCAATCGTGATCTGGACCATCAAACTCGACTGGATCGAGCGGATCTTCGGCTACGGAGGCCTTTGCATGATCGTCTTCATAGTCGCCGCGATCAAGGTAGGGCCGGACTGGGGTCAAGTCGGCAACGGGTTCATTCCACATCTCCCACAGAACAACCCCGTGCTCTACCTGTACTTCGTGATCGGTCTGCTCGGTGCTGCGATGACCCCGTACGAGGTCTACTTCTACTCATCCGGCGGGATCGAGGATGGCTGGACGGAAAAGGATCTTGGTCTCAACCGAGCGAACGCGATGGTCGGCTATAGCCTCGGCGGCCTCCTCTCACTCGCCCTCATGATCGTCGGCAGCGCTGTCTTCCTCAAGCACGGCATCAGCCCCGAACACCTGGGCACGATCAGCCTCGGCTCAGAGGAGCCTCTCGGGAAGATCGGACTGCTGGTCGCGCTCGTCGGGATCCTGTTTGCCGTCGGCGGCGCCTCGATCGACACCGTGTTCTCCGGCGCCTACAACCTCGCCCAGTTCTTCGGCTGGGAATGGGGCCGCTACCGCCACCCGACCGGAGCGCCACGCTTCGCACTCACCTGGATGTTCCTCTTGATCGCTGCGCTCGCCATAGTGATGACCGGTGTCGATCCAGTGATGCTCACCGAATACGCTGTCATCTTCTCGGCGGTCGCGCTTCCGCTGACCTACATCCCTATCCTGCTGGTGGCGAACGACCGCACCTACATGCGCTCCTTCGCGAACGGACGTCTCGCCAATACCCTCGGGGTTGCATACCTCGTCGTGATCCTGGTGATCGCGATCACCGCCATCCCGCTGATGCTTCTCACCAACGTGGGACAGAACTAGTGACCGCGATCTATCTCGCCCGAAACGTCTTGGACCACCAGCTACTCGACAAGGACGGCCGTCGTTGCGGCAAAGTCGACGATCTCGCGATCGAGGGGGGAGCCGGCGAGGCCGGCGAAGTCACCGCCATCCTCGTCGGCCCGGGCTATTGGCCACAGCGATCGGGCCGGATCGGCCGACTCGCGCGGCGGCTCGGCGGCACGAAGCGAACGAGCGTCGCGTGGACGAACGTCAAACGCGTGAACTCGGCGGTCGAATTGCGCAACACCGCAACCGAGTACGGACTCGGCAGCGCCGATGATCGGCTGCGGCCGCTCCTCGAACGGATCCCGGGAGCAGACCGATGAGAACCCTCTCATCCCTGATCGGGCGGGAGGTCGTCGACGAGTCAGGACTCAGACTCGGGCGCTGCCACGACCTCCGGGCCGAGCTCACGGCCGACAGGCTCGAAGTCGTTGCCCTCTGCGTCGGACGGGCCGGCTACCTGGCCAGGCTCGGCATCGGCTCCCACCACCGCGACGAAATCGAGTGGTCATCGATCAGCCGCATCGAAGGCAAGCGAATCGTTGTCCGCACGCCACAAGAAAAACGTAAGCAAGTCTGATCGCCCTCAAGGGGCCTTCAAGGACTGGCAACCGGCCGCACAGGAACGGCACAGAGGGCGTCGATTCCGGATCGCCGAGCCACTCGTCGCGGCTTACGAGGGTCTTGTCAATCTGCGGTGGCGCCCGACGGCTCCGGATAGCGCGGCAAGCCGTCGTCCGGGATCGGCTCCCAGTGGGCCGCATAAGCGGTGAACGTGCGGTACGACGGCCGCACGCCCGGGTCGCTGTCGAAGGCGCTGAAGCGGACGCCTGCAGGAGCCTCCGTGACCGGGTCGACCGACCACAGAGCCGAGCCACAGGACGAGCAGAACGCTTTCCCGTAGCCGTCCGGCGGCTGGTAGACGCGGACGAGCTCCGCGCCCGATCGAAGCTGCAACGAGCCCGGCACGATCGCGACCTGTGCTGAAGCGGCGGTACCGGTCCGCCTCTGGCAGCGGGTGCAGTGGCAATACCCCGCCGAGAGCGGAGGATCGGTCACCTCGAAGCGCACGCCTCCGCAGAGGCAGCCACCTTCGAGCGGGAGTGTGATCTCTGCGGTCGTCTCCACCGGCGCGTTAGATGATGCGCTTGCCCTGTTGTGGCGCCGACAGGTGATCGCGGAGGACGGCCAGGTCGGGAGCCACCTTGTCGAGGTCGACCCATTCTTGAAGCTCGAGCAGGATCGCCTCGCGGGCCTTGTTCGAGGTCTCCGCGGTCGCGTCGCGGCTCGGGCCCTTGCCGACCGTATTGGCGGCGATGAGGGAGCCGGAGCTCCCACGCAAGCGCAGTTTCTCAATCAGCAAGGCGCTTTCTGCATCGCTGACCCGGTCTCCATAGAGGCGAGGCATCCCAACCAGTCTACGACCGAGCGCAAGTAGACGACGAAAATGCGAGTGACAAGAGGCCCTACGCCTGTCATTGTTGTTGGCTCGGCACCTTTCCCAAGGAGGCAAGGAATGAGTGGCAGTGTGTATCGCGTTACCGAGGTAATCGGGACGAGCAGCGAGTCATGGGAGGACGCCGCGGCGAACGCAGTCGCGACGGCGGCGGGATCGGTGCGCGACCTGCGCGTGGCGGAGGTCAGCCGTCAGGACGTCACGATCGAGGACGGCAAGATCACGAGCTACCGCGTACGTCTCGGCCTCTCGTTCAAATACGAGAGTGGTGACTGAGCCGGAAGAGGATTTCACCGAAACCGTCGGTGCACCCGGGGAGGCGGATGCCGCCCCGGGTGCCGATGGAAGGAGTTCGGATGGCCGATCAGACCCGCACGCAGGAGATCACACCGACGCTGGAAGAGGTCGTTCGCCGTCGTGCCGACCTCTACCAGGCGATCCTGGCCCTCGAGCGGGCCGCCGCCCGGCCGGCAGTCGCACGGGAGGAGGAGTGGGCGCTCGGAGTGATCGAGGCGCTCGACGAGGTCGCGCGGGAGATCGTCGACCACATCGAGATCACCGAGCGAGAAGACGGGCTCTACGACGAGATCGTCGAGGCGGCGCCGAGGCTGGGCCACAACGTGCAGCTGCTGCGCTCCGAGCATCCGCAGATGCAGGAGGAGACAGCGGCCCTCAAGGCTCGTCTGGAGACGACACCCGTCGAGACGCCGGAGCAAGTCGCCGAGGCGAGAGACGGGATCCACCACGTCCTCGGGCTCCTCGTCAAGCACCGCCAGCGCGGGGCGGACCTTCTCTGGGAGGCGTACAGCCTCGATACCGGCGGTGCCGAGTAACTGTCTGACGCGCCGGCGGCGCTTTCAGCCGCCGGCAAGCTGCTCGTGGACGCGCACGTCGCACGTGTGAACCTGGTAGTCGCCCACGAAGAAGGGGCGCATCTCCTCCTGGATCCCGGCGAAGGTGGGACTGTCCAGCCACTCGGCGAGGGCTGCCTCGTCGTCCCAGATCGCGACCGTGTAACCGCCATGCTCGTCATCGACGTCTCTGACGAGGAGCCGCGTCCGGAGGCCGCGAGGCTTCTCGCCGTCGACCAGCAGCCGCTGATACACGCACTCGTACTCGTCCCACGTGCCGGGCCGGATGTGCCCGCGGCCGATGCGCACGATCATGAAGTCTCTCCTCTCGCGGTCGTCCAGCCGGTCGGTTTCCAGTATCGGTGCGCGCCCTCCAGCGTGTCAACGGTGCTCGGACGGCTACCGGCGACCGCTGCGGGCACGTTGCTCAGGAAGGCGCCGACGCGCTAGGTTTGTCGGAATGTGCTTCGAGCTCGACTCCCTGCCGCCGATCCCGCCTCTCTCCGGCGGCGCACCTGTTCGCTCGGAGGATCTCACCCTCGAGGCGGCCGACGGAAACCGGTTCGCAGCCTTCGCGGCCCTTCCTGACGAGCCAGGGGGCGCGGGCGTCGTCGTGCTTCCCGACGTACGAGGCCTGTATCGCTTCTACGAGGAGGTCGCCCTGCGCTTCGCCGAGCGTGGCTTCCCTGCCGTCGCGTTCGACTACTTCGGACGCACGGCGGGAGTCGAGAAGCGCGACGACGAGTTCCCGTACATGGACCACTTCGGCGCAGACGACTCCCGAGGGGGTCCAGGCGGACGTAGGTGCCGCAGTCGAGTTCCTCCGCTCGCCGGCCGGCGGCGACTGCACGGCGATCTTCACCGTCGGCTTCTGCTTCGGCGGCCGCAACTCCTGGCTCGCGACTGCGGCCGGTCACGACCTCGCGGGCGCCGTCGGGTTCTACGGCTCGACCGACGAGCGAAACGGCCAGCCGGGCCCGACGCAGCGGGCGGCGGAGTTCAAGGCGCCGATTCTCGCCCTCCAGGCGGGCGACGACCAGAACATCCTGCCCGAGCACAACGCCGCCTTCGACGCTGCGCTCGAAGCCGCCGGTGTCGAGCACGAGCTCGTCGTCTACGACGGCGCGCCCCACAGCTTCTTCGACCGGCGCTACGCCGAGTACGCCGACGCGTCGGCCGATGCGTGGGACCGCGTTCTCGCCTTCATCGGGCAGCACGCGCCGGCCGGCGCCTGAGCGCCTCGACATGTCTGGAGCGCCGCGCCTAGAGCCGGTCGATCGCCGAGGCGGCGAGCAGCGGGCAGACGAGAACCGTGGTCAGAGCGGCCATCAGCAGGATCGAGAGAATCATGCTCTCAAGCCAACTCCTCCGCGATGAACTCGGAATGAGAGGGACGTTCGGGCTTTGTAAGATCGTGCCGGGCTTACGCGTACTTGCCCAGGAGGCACACGGTGTCGGGTTCGGTCGAAGCGCGACCGCGGCCTCCGCGGTGTCGCACAATGTGATGCGGGCCATCAGGGCTGGTGTAGTCCTTTTGTAAGCGTTGAGTCAAATTCCGCTTTGTCCCGGCCAACCCCGGGGTAGACCATCCGTAACGCACGCGGGCCGCAGACGACTGCGCCCCGCTCCTATTGAGAAGGGATACCTCGTGAAACGAACGAAGAGATCGATGCTGCGCGCCGGCCTCGTGGTTGCACTCGCAGCCGTCAGCACAGCGGCCGTCGCCGGTGCGCAAGCCGCCGCCCTGGGTGCTCCGGTGAACACCGCCCCGCCGGCAATCACGGGCACACCGTCCGTTGGCGAGACGCTGACGGCCCAGAACGGGTCGTGGACCGAGACGCCGACGGCGTACCAGTACCAGTGGCTCCGCTGTGGCACATCGGGTGAGTCGTGCGTCGGCATCTCCGGCCAGACGCAGAAGACGTACGCCGTTACCTCGACGGACACAGGACGCACTCTCCGCGTCAGGGTTACCGCCGTGAACGCGGACGGCGCGACCAACGCACGCTCGGCGGCGACCGCCGCCGTCGGCTCGACCGGCTCGCCGAAGAACACCGCGCGTCCTACGATCAGCGGCGACACGACGGTCGGGCAGGAATTGACCGCCGATCCTGGCACGTGGACCGGGACCCCGACGTCGCACGCGTATCAGTGGCAGCGCTGCGACATCGATGCCCTGAATTGCTTCGGCGTCTCGGGTGCAACCGGTAAGACGTACGGCGTCCGCAACGCCGATCTGGGTTATCGCCTCGCCGTCGTCGTCACTGCGACGAACAGCAAGGGCAGCGACACCGCTCGCTCGGCCCTCACCGACTTCGTCCAGCCCGTGACTCCGATCACGAACGGCCGGCCAACGATCCAGCTGGTCTCCGTGCGGTTCGTCGGAGCGCGCGTCTACGCCCGTTTCCGGATCTGTGACGACTCGTCGAAGAACCTGGCGATCATCGAGAAGGACTCGAAGCCCGGCAAGCTCTCATACACGAGGCGCTTTGCGACGCTCATCGCGCCGCAGCCGTGTGGCGTCTACACACGCAACTGGTTGCCTGCTCTCCGTTTCCGTGGGCACGGCCGGTACACGATCACGGTCACCGCGCGTGACAAGTCCGGCAGCACGAGCGCTCCCGCGAAGCGCACCTTCTTCCGCTAGACCCCGCTGCCATGGGTGCCGTCCACTCGAGGGCGGCACCCACGGCTCCTTCATCGCGCAGCCGGTCCTCGCTGAATCGTGCGGTCCGACGGGCGTGCTACGTTGCCTTATATGGAAACAGATGAGACACCCGCACGCGAGCTGCTCGCGTCGCGGTTCGGCTTCAGTGCCTTTCGCGACGGGCAGGAACGCGTCATCGAGGCGCTCCTCGCCGGCCGCTCCGCACTTGCTGTGTTCCCAACGGGCGCGGGAAAGAGCCTTTGCTATCAGCTGCCGGCGCTCCTGCTCGACGGCGTCACCGTCGTCGCATCGCCGCTGATCGCGTTGATGAAAGATCAGATCGACGCGCTCGTCCGTCAGGGCATCGACGCGGCCCGGCTCGACTCGAGCCTCGACGCGGACGAGGTGCGGGACGTCTCGGCACGACTCCGCGCCGGCAGCCTCAAGCTCCTCTACGTCGCTCCCGAGCGATTCAACAACGAGCGCTTCCTCGCGCAGCTCGAGCAGGTGACCATCTCGTTGTTCGCGGTCGACGAGGCGCACTGCATCTCGGAGTGGGGGCACAACTTCCGGCCGGACTACCTCAAGCTCGCGGCGCGAGCGCGCGAGCTCGGCGCCGAGCGCGTTCTGGCGTTGACGGCGACCGCGACGCCGGCCGTCGCCCGCGACATCTGCAGCGGCTTCGGCATCGCGGAGGAGGACGCGGTCGTGACCGGGTTCTACCGGCCCAACCTGACGCTCCTGACGACGCCGGCGCGCGCGTCCGAGCGGGAGCAGCTCCTGATCGACCGGCTGCGGGAGCGCCCGCCCGGAACGACAATCGTCTACGTCACCCTGCAGCGCACTGCGGTCCGCGTCGCGGCCCTCCTCGCGGCCGCCGGCCTGCCGGCGCGCCCGTATCACGCCGGGATGAGCACGGAGGACAGGGTCGATGTCCAGGAGTGGTGGTCGGCGTCCGGCAGCAGCATCGTCGTCGCGACGATCGCCTTTGGCATGGGCATCGACAAGGCCGACGTCCGGTACGTCTATCACCTCAACCTGCCGAAGGGCCTCGAGTCGTACTCGCAGGAGATCGGCCGTGCAGGCCGCGACGGCGTCGCCGGTGTCTGCGAGCTCTACGCCTGCGCGGACGACATCCCGACGCTCGAGAACTTCGCCTTCGGCGATACACCCACGCCCGAGGCGATCGCCGGCCTTCTCGACGAGATCTTCGCCAACGAGGTCGGTGCACAGTTCGTCGTCGCCGAGAGCGAGCTCTCGGTTCGGCTCGACGTACGGGCGCTCGTCTTGAAGACGATCCTGACCTACCTCGAGCTCGAGGGGCTTCTCAGGCAAGGGACGCCCTTCTACGCGGGCTACAGCTTCCGGCCCACCTCCGAGTCGTTCGACGATGTCTTCGCAGCCTTCGACTCCGAGCGCGCCGACTTCCTGCGACGGCTGCGTCGCGAGCGGGAAGACAGGGCGGGTGTGGACAGCTCTCGATCCCGACTGCGTCAGCGCTCGCGCTGGGGGAGGACCGAGCGCGTATCGTCGCCGCCCTCGGCCACCTCGAGGAGAAGCAGCTGATAGAGCTTCGGCTCAGCGACGCCCGGCAGCGCTACACGGTCCTCGCGCAGCCCGGGCTCGCAGGCGGAGGTGCTCGACCGGCTCGTCGAGCGCTTCGAGCGACGCGAGCAGGCGGAGGTGGAGCGGATCGCTCGCGTTGTTTCGCTCGTGACGCACGACGGCTGCCAGGTCAACGAGCTCGTCGGCTACTTCGGCGAGGTGCGCGCCGAGCCGTGCGGGCACTGCACGTTCTGCCTCACCGGGCGGGCGCAGAGCCTCCCGGAGCCCGGCGCTCAGCCGCCACTCGCTTCGGAGGTGGACGAGACGGCGCTCGCCACGCTCGTCGAGGCTCACCCCGACGCGCTCGCCGGCCTCCGGCAGCAGGCGCGATTCCTCTGCGGAATCACGAGCCCGGCGACGTCGCGCGCCAAGCTCACGCGCGATCCCCTCTTCGGCGTCCTCGCCGAGCGTCGCTTCGCCGATGTTCTCGAATGGTGCGCGGGTGCTGCACGATGAAGGCGGGGCGTCTTACGCCGTGCCCGCCGTGAGGGCGGCCTCAGGCGGCGATCCGCTTGCCCGACGCGACGACGCGGCCCAGGCCGACGTCCGCGAACTTGGTCGGCGGCTGTGGGCTCGAGGCGACGAGCCGCACCTGCCGGCCGTGCGGGCCGGTGACGCAACGCCAGGCTTGCTGCTCGGCGCCGGTGTGCGACCAGTAGACCTTGTTGCCGTCGAGCTGGAAGCTCTTCTCCATCCCCGTCCGGCAGGAACCCGTCTGGCCGAGGGCCACGAAACGGATCTCCCACCCGGCCTTGTTGTCGAAGGTGACCTCGAGGTTCGACGGCGACTTCTGCCAGCTCACGTAGTGGAATCCGAGTGCCACGCGCGTCGGAGCATAGGCGAGCGAGGGCGACGCGTGGAGCATCCGCAGCTGCACCGTGCGCGGCACTACCGGCTTTGCCGACGCACCTGCTGCAGCGGCGGCCAGGAGCGCGCCGCAGAGGATCAAGCCGATCGTGATGAGCCTGCGCATCTTCCTGCAGGGTAAGCCGGGCGTATGTGCCAGCTGTTGAGCTTTCGTTAGGACTTGAGCCTCCAGGAGGCTAGCTCGTCGCGACCTGGGCTTCGAGATGACGGGCGAGCGCGACGACGCTCTCGCGCAGCTCCGTCGGCTGGACGACGGTGAAGCCGCAACCGAGCCGGGCCAGAACGATCGCCATCCAGTCGAGCGAGTCGACCCGCATCCGAAGCAGCGTCTGGGCGCCCGCTCCCGGGCCCGCCGCGACGAGCTCGGCGAGCGTCGGCGGGATCCGCGCGGCCGTCGCGGCCAGCGGGAGATCGAGCAGCACCTCGACCTCCCAGCGCCAGGGCACGCTCGCGAGCGAGTGCGCCACGTGCGCGACGGCGTCGAACCCCTCCGGCGCGAGCGCGGCCGGCGTCGTCGTCATCGATACCGCATCCATCCGGTCGACGCGGAACGTCCGCAGCGCCTCGCGGCGGTGATCGTGCGCGGCGAGGTACCACCGCCCTGAATGCACGACGAGGCCATAGGGGCTCAGCTCCCGGTCGCTCTGCTCCCCGGCAAACGATGTGTAGGCGGTCAGCACGCGGTGCCGGCGCCGGATCGCGTCAGACACGAGCAGGAGCACCTCCGCCTCGACCGGCACCCCCATCGTCTCGGAGCTCGTGAACGCAACGGCGGCCTCGAGGGCCTCGACGCGTCGCCGGAGCGTCGTCGGCAGGACGCGGTGGATCTTCTCGAGCGCGCTCTCGGGGTGGTCGCCACCCGCGTCGAGCCCGAGCCGTCGCGCGGCGGCGAGCCCGATCACGACCATCACGACCTCGTCGTCGCTCAACATCAGCGGCGGCAGCCGGTAGCCCGGCTGCAGGCGATATCCGCCGCCGACGCCGCGCTGGCCCTCGACCGGGATGCCGAGCTCCTGAAGGTTGTCGATGTAGCGCCGCACCGTGCGACCATCGACGCCGAGGTGGTCCGCGATCTCGCGTCCGCTCGCGACCGGTCGCGACTGGAGCAGCTCGAGAACCTCGAGCAGCCGTGAGGCGGGAGTCGGCATTTATCGGAGTACAGCACGAATAGAGGGCGGAAAGCGCCCTATTTACGACGTAGCGTTCCGACGAGAGCTCGACCACTCGACGAGAGGAGAAACGGCATGAGCGACACGGCAACGATCGGCTCCACCGCCCGCGACTTCGACTTCCTGATGGGCAGTTGGCGGATCCGCAACCTGCGGCTACGCGAGCGCCTGGTCGGATCGAACGACTGGGAGGAGTTCGAGGCGACGAGCGTCGCCCGCCCGCTCCTCGACGGCCTCGGCAACGAGGACGAGTTCCGCACCGACCACGAAGGCGGCTTCATCGGGATGTCGTTCCGGTTCTTCGACGCCGCGTCCGGGCGATGGTCGATCTACTGGGCGGACAGCCGCCGCTGCGGCGTGCTCGACCCGCCGGTCTTCGGGACGTTCGACGGCGACACCGGGGTCTTCGAGGGCGAGGACATCATCAATGGGCAGCCGGTCCTCGTCCGGTTCTACTGGTCCGGCGTCACCACGGCGACCCCGCGCTGGGAGCAGTCGTTTTCAGCCGACCGGGGAGCAACGTGGGAAACGAACTGGGTGATGGAATTCACCCCGGCGGAGGAGGCGCTATGAGCACGTCGATGCTTCCCGGCATACATGCAGGACTACCGGCACGTGACGAAGTCGATCACGCCCGGGCAACTGCTCGAGATCCGCGGGTACGCGACCGTGAAGTGGTACGACATCGCTATTCCCGACGCACCGGTTCCGGCCGAGATCGGGGATCTGGCGCGGCAATGCCTCGTCGACGAGATCGCGGGTGGCGCGATCGAGCTCGAGGGTCTCGGCTTCGTCATCCTCCATCGCTGCGGCGACGAGTTCTACTTCCTTCTCGCCTGCACGTGGGCCGGCAACAACGAGCTCTGGGAGACGGTCTGGGCCAAGGACGGTGTCGGCGACGCGATGTTTCGCCCGTGGCCGCTCGCCCGCGGCCATCACCCGACGTTCTGCGTCTGGGAGCTCGGCGCGGTGTGGCACGAGCAGCAGGCGTGGAGCCGCTTTCTCCGCACCGGCCGGAGCGCCGAGGACACGGATGCGTACCTCGCGGACTCCTACGCCGGGCCTGTGTGAGGCACCGCCGGTGACAGGCTTGGCGACAGGTCAGCCTGTCGTCCGCGCTTGCTCAGCCCTCGAGCAGCGTCGCGAGCCGCTGCACCGTGCGCCAGTTCCGCGCGGTGCCCCTGACGCCGAGTGTCTTCTCGAGATAGTCGAGCGTGAGCCGCGAGCGGCCGGAGCCGTCCGGGTAGCTGAGATACACCTCGCGGCCGCGGACGGCAAACGCATCGGGCGGCGAGCGGTCGGGGTCGAGCTTGGCAGTCGCGGCAGCGGTCGGCCGTGCGGAGAGAAAGGCGACGTGGAGCGTCTTCGCGTCGCGGCCGGGCTCAGCGTCGAGGAAGGGGTTGGTGGCAGCGACGGCCGCGAGCTCCGCCGCCGACCGGATCACGACCCCGATCTGCAGCCCGAAGGTCTCCTCGATCGTCGCCTCGACGATCTTCGCGACGGCCTTGGCGGACTTCCGGGACGTGAAAGACGACGTTGCCGCTCTGCAACACCGTCGCGACCTCGTCCAGCCCGGCTGAGCCGAGCGCGTCCCGCAGCGGTGCCATCGGAACCTTGTTCTTCCCGCCGACGTTGACGGCGCGCAGGAACGCGACGAACGCGGTCATGCCGTCTTCTTGTTCCGCCAGCTCGTGAGGTCGAAGAGGATGTTGAGCTGCTTCAGCACCTCTCTGGCGATCATGTCGCCGCCGGCCGTGTCGAAGTGGATGCCGTCGCCCGCGCGCACCTTGATCGTGTCGCCCTTGTCGTTCTGGAGATACTCCGTGAAGCCGCCGTCGTCGCCCGCGAACATCGTGTAGGTGTCGATGAAGAGCACCTTGCCCGGCCGCTTCTTCGCCTCCTTGAGGACGATCGCGTTGATCTTGTCGAACTCCTGCGACTCCGTCTCGCTGCGCGCCACCGGGAGGCCGATCCACACGACGACGCCTCCGGCGCGGTTGACGATGTCCATCGCGGCGCCGACGCGACGCCGATACTCCTTCTCCCAGGTCGGGCTCAGGAAGGCGCCGATCGAGGTTCCCTCCGGGAGCCCGGTCATGTAGCCGTGGTTGTCGTTGGCGCCGAAGTTGAGGACGACGACGTTCGGATGGAGAGCCTTGACCTGCGTCGTCAGCTCCTCGAACCAGTTGAAGACGTCGGGGCGCGTCAACCCGGTTGCGATGTGGCCGTCGACGCCACCGACCGACTGGATCACGGGGCTGGCGATGGCCGCGCGGACGATCGAGTAGCCGGGCACGATCACGAGCGAGTCTCCGGCGACCCAGAGGCGCAGCTTGTTCTTCGGCGTGAACGCCCGCTTGGCGGGCGGCTTGGCGACGTCGGGCTTCGTCGGCCTGGTCGGTGTCGTCCCCGGCTTCGGCGTCACGGTCGACGGGGGCACGACGATGGCGACGTTGATCTTGTCGGCGTCCTCGCGTCCCATCGCATCCTGGACGAGCCCGCGCGGGCGGTCGAGCAGGAGTGCGTGGCTGACGTGGTCGAGGCCGCCGGTCAGCGCGAGCGAGACGTCGCGCTTCGTGCCGGGCTGGCCGTTGAACGCCGCCTTGTGCATCCCGGGCGCGAGCAGCAACGCCCCGAAGACGAGGCCGAGGAGCGCCACGATCAGCCCGTGGCCGGCCGTCCCGAGCCGGCGACCGTCGCCCGTGTAGGGCGAGCGCGTCGTCGGGTGGCGGCGCATCCGGCGGAGGTCGGCGCGCCGGCCGCTTCCCGGCTGCCGGCTCGCGCGGCGCCCGCCGCGCGGGCAGCCGCGCGGGCGGCAGCGCTGCTCGGCTGCTCGGGCTCGGCGTCGCCCTCCACGGGCTCGACTGCGTCGTCCGACAACGGCGGGAGCACGTGTTCCGCGGACTCGCGGATCGGCGGCAGCTTCGGCAGCTCGGGTGGGTTCTCGGACGCCATTAGAAGCGGAAGTAGATGAAGGGGGCGATGCCCTCGGGGCCCATGGTATTCGTGAGCATGAGCGCGAACGCGAGCACGACGGCCTGGCCGAGGACGGGCAGCCGTCCGAACCGGTCCATGAGCGCGGTCGGGAACCGTGCCGGGAGGTACTGCGATCCGATCCCGACCGCGATCGCGAGCAGCACGCCGCCGGTGACGAGCGGCGAGCCCTGGCCCCAGCCGGTGAAGAGGCCCGTCAGCATGTCCCAGGCTGTCGCGAAGCTGTCGGCGCGGAAGAACACCCACGCGAGGCAGACGATGTTGAAGGTGACGAGCCGCGCGATGATGCGCCGCCGCCGCGTGTCGCGGGGCTCGACGTAGCCCGGCCGGTCCTTGCGCCAGTGCTCGTAGCAGAGCCCCACTCCGTGGATCCCGCCCCAGACGATGAACGTCCAGCCGGCGCCGTGCCAGAGCCCGCCGATCAGCATCGTCAGCATCAGGTTGCGGTACGTGATGATCTTGCCCTTGCGGTTGCCGCCGAGCGGGATATAGAGGTAGTCGCGGAGCCAGCGCGACAGCGTCATGTGCCAGCGGCGCCAGAAGTCCTGGAGCGACTGCGCGGCGTACGGCGAGTCGAAGTTCTGCGGGAACCTGAACCCGAGCAGGAGCGCGAGCCCGATCGCGATGTCCGTGTAGCCGGAGAAGTCGGCGTAGATCTGGACCGCGTAGGCATAGATCCCGATCAGGATCTCGAGCGACGAGTGCTGGCCCGGAGCCCCGAAGACCTGGTCGACGATGTGCGAGGCGAGGTAGTTCGCGATCACCACCTTCTTGAAGAGGCCGGTCGCGATCAGGTAGAAGGCGCGGCTCGTGTCGACGCGTCGCGGATTGCGGGGCTTGTCGAGCTGTGGGATCAGCTCGCCCGGCCGCACGATCGGCCCGGCCACGAGGTGCGGGAAGAACGAGAGGTAGACCGCGAACTTCTCGAGCGTCGTCGGCACGAAGTCGCCGCGATAGGTGTCCACGACGTAGCTGATCGCCATGAACGTGTAGAAGGAGATCCCGACCGGGAGGATGATCGTGCGCAGCGACACGGGCAGCTCGAGCCCTGCGATCGCCGCCATGTTCTTCGACGAGCTGACGAAGAAGTCGTAGTACTTGAAGTAGCCGAGCACGCCGAGGTTGCCGGCCAGCGCAACGACGAGGAAGAGCTTCCGCTGCGACTGCGTCGTCGAGCGGTGGATGCGCAGCGCGAGCAGCTGGTTCCAGAGCGTGCAGCCGGCGAGGAGGAAGATGAAGCGCCAGTCCCACCAGCTGTAGAACACGTAGCTCGCGACGATGATGAACGGCCGCCAGCGATGCACATTCGGCATCGTCAGCCACGAGAGCGGCAGCACGATCAGGAAGAAGATCGCGAACGTCGCGGTGGGAAAGAGCATCGGAGCAGCCTAGCCCGTTGGTGCTCCGGGGTTTTCGGAGGCGGCGACCGTCAACCGAGACGGTTGAACGCGACGCTCAGCAGCGCGTTCATGTCCGACCAGATGCTCGGCGAATGAAGCAGAACGCCGATCACCGACTGGTCGCCGCGGCGGACGGCCACGATCAGGCAGCCACCTGCACGGGTCGTCCAGCCCGTCTTGACGCCGTAGGTGCCGGGCGTCGTGGCCAGCATCTTGTTGTGGTTCACCCACAGCTTCGCCCGCGTCGGCGCCGCCCACTTCGTCCAGTGGGTGCGAGTCGCGACCATCCGCGCGAAGGTCGGGTTCTGCAGCGCCGCCCGCGCCAGAACCGCCTGGTCGAAGGCGGTCGAGAGGTTCCGGACGTCGTCGAGGCCCGACGGGCTCGCGTACGTCGTCGAAGTCATCCCGAGCGCGCGCGCCTTGGCATTCGCGAGCGCGTAGAAGTTGGCCAGCGATCCACCGCCTGCGTCGATCGCGAGGGCGGTGGCCGAGTCGTTGCTCGAGACGAGCAGGGCCGACCAGAGCAGCGTCTCGCGGAGGTACGAGCGGCCTGCCACGAGACCCTCCTTGGACGGCTCGACCCGCGTGGCCGGCGGCGTCACGACCACCCGTCCCTCGAGATCGCCACGTTCGATCACGACGAGCGCCGTCATCACCTTCGTCAACGAGGCGATCGGGCGCCGGATCCTCTCGCCGCGGGCGGCAAGCACGCGTCCGGTGGACGCGTCGATCGCGACGAACGACGGCGCCAGGACCTTCGCCGGCGCAGCGTTCGGTGCCCGCCGCCGGAACCGCTGTTCCCGGCAGCGCCGCGACGACGAGAGCGAGCACGAGCAGAGCACCCCAGAGTCGGCTCATCGGACGATTGTGGCAGGGGGTGTGGAGAGCATTGCCCCGGCCGCGACCCCTTCCACCCCTCTAGGCCTTCGCGGCACGGAACACGAACGGACGGAGGAACCGGGCCAGCGCCTCGGCGCCGGATGGCCCCATGTGGAGCCCGTCGGACGAGAACCACGGCTTGCCGCGGCTGTAGGCGTTCCAGTCGGCAACCTGCAGCTGCGGCCAGCGCTTCTCCGCGGCGCGGATCGCTGCGTTCGTCTGCCGGTAGATGGCGAGCGTCTCGCGCAGCGTCACCCAGACGACGCCGACTGCACCCTGCGCTCGTGCGGCGCGCATGATCCGGTCGATTCCGGCGCGGTAGCCGACCGCCGACTCGTTGTAGCCAACGTCGACGATGAGCACGTCGCCGAGCCTCGTGCCGACCGCTTGCACCGACTGCAGCGCGGTCGGCGGCGCGGTTCCCTGGTAGCTGCAGCTCTCCGAAACGAGCCTGCGGCACACTCGGAGGTCGAGCCGGAGATCGAGACCGCGGCCGAGGATCGCCTGCGCCTGCGGCGTGTAGGTGATCGAGGCCGGCACGGAGTCGCCGACGAACGTGACCTCGACAGCGTTGCTGCGCGCTGCCGCGCCGGTGCCCGCGAGTGCGGCGGCGGCGAGCACGGCGGCGGCGAGTGCGGCCGCGGAAACACTGCGTCGGGTGGTTGTCGTTCGCATCGTGGTGGACAGCGCGCCCGCAGCGGGTGGGAGCGCGGGCCGGTTGCCGATGCTCACCGCGCGATCGCTGTTCGCTCTCCACGATGCCGGAGAGCTTGTGAGGGCCGGGTTAACAGAGCGCGCCATGGGCTACTACGCCACCCGGGAGAGGCCGAGCCCCTGGGGATCGGGGATCCGCGCGTCGGCGCGGTCGGTCGGCGCGATGCTCCGCTCGACGGCGGCGTCGAGGCGGTGGAGCCGGTCCTCGACCGCCGCCCGCCGCTCGGGCGGCACGTGCGTCGCGAGGTCGATGAAGAGCCTGCGTAGCCGCCGCATCACCTGGAGGGAGTCGGCGCCGTACATCCGGATCTCGTCCGTGGCGAGAGCGAGCAGGTCGTCCCACGTCGGCGCCGGATAGGTGACGCGGGTGTAGCCGCGAACGCCGACGAGCCGGCCGAGATCGAGGGTGCGAACGCCGATCCGGCGGAGCAGGTCCTCGATCTGGTCGAGCGCTTGCACGGCTGTGGTGGGGTCGTTGACGGCCGGGGACAGTGCCTTGATCGCGACGTCGACCAGCAGGCGCAACGCGAACTTCGGGTCCTGCTCCATCGTCCGTTCCGTCCCGAGGAGGAACGCCTTTTCGATCTCGGCAAGCGGGACCGAGCCGCCGCGCACGCGAGCGACGACGCCACCGCTGAGGAGCGTGTCGCCGACGCCGACCTCGATGTCGATTGCCGCGTCCGCCCGGGTCGCGAGCTCGACGAGGCGGTGAAAGTCGACGGCGACGACGACGAGCGGCTCGCCGAGGTGGACGTAGTGGCCGGACTCGGTGGCACTCTCGAGCTCGCGGCCGGTCTCCACGGGCGTGCTGCCGGGGTCGCCGTAGAGGTCGTCGATCACCTCGCGGCCGCGGCGTCCGATCAGCGCGAGCACGTACGAGAGGTTCATCTGTCGCAACGTGCCGTAGAGCAGGAGCAGGAAGAGCAGCACGCTCGCGAGCAGCAGGGCGAGCGAGAACGCCTCCGTGAGGGCGAGGTGGGCGTGCGGATTCCGGCCCACGACCGCGAGAGCCATGAGCGCGTAGACGAAGGTGGCGCTGAAGACGCCGAACGCGTGCCCGGTCAGCGGCGTCTTCCGCAGCCACTGCATGAGCCGGAAGGAGTAGGCGGTGTTCCAGAACTGCGCCACGAGCAGGCTGATCGAGAACACGATGCCGGTGAAGGCGATCATGCCCGCCGCGATCGCGCCGAGCAGCTGCTCCACGGCCGCCGTCTCGATCACGCGGATCCCGCCGAACGTGTGGCGCTCGTCGATCTGAGGCAGGAGGATGCCGAGCGCGAGCGCTGCGAGGACGTAGAGCCCCGGCACGATCCAACCGTGCTCCCGCAGCCAGCGGGAGAAGCGCATCCTGGCCATTGCGGACCGTTCCGCGGGTGTCCGGCGACTCCTGCCCCCGATCCCGCGGTCCGCGGCCGCGAAGCCAGATAGGTTCCGGTCGTGGGCGCCACTGAGCCTCATCCAGCTCTCCCCGGGAACGCCGGGGCCGAGGGCGCCGGCGAAGGGCTTGCGTGCAAACCGAGCTCCTGAGCCTTCTCGTGATCGCGGTCATCGCCGCTGCGGCGCCTCTCGCCGCGGGCATCCCGAGGACCGTGCCTCGGCCTCGCGATCGCGGGCGTGCTCCAGGCGACCGCGGTAAGTCGTGCTGTCGACACTGTTCCTCGATCGTGCGTGGGCGCCGTGTGGCTCCTCGACCGGACGGCGATCGGCGCGCTGGATCGCCGACCCTCGCGCGGACGTCGCGGCGACGCTGCCGACACGTCGTCGTGGTCACCTGATCGCGCTCGCGGACCGGATGCGACGAACGCGGCGACGCTCGTCGGTGCCGGATCGTCGCCATCCTCACTGCTTCTCGATGCGCGCGCTGCAGGACAGGGAGTCACATGCAATGCTGCTGATCAGCCCAGGAAGGGTTCTGAACGGGGCCGACGCGCTATGCGCCGGGCGGGCGCTCGACGGTTGCCTCGATGTCCGGCTGAGCGGGCGGCAGCCGGGTGACGGCCGTCGGCGAGTCGGCAGCGGGCTCGACGAGGGTGTGCTCGACAGGAGGCACGAACCAGGAGGGATCCGCCGGAAGCGGCCCCGCCGGCGTCAGCTGCTCGACAGCGGGGACCGGATCTCGGGTGCGGTCGGCGCGTGATGCAGCCCACTCGATCAGCGCGACGAGGACCCAGGAGGCGGCCATCAGACCGGCGATCGTCTCGGCATCGAGCTTCGCGATCGCCGCGGCTGCCGCCACTCCCGCGAGGAAGAGCACCTCGAGCGGCAAGCGCGGGATCGTGCGGCGGCGCCGGACCGGCGCCCCGATCGAGCTGACCCAGGCATAGGAAGGCGGTGCCGTCGGAGCGGCATCCTCGCTGCTCCAGCCGGGCTCGGAGTCGGGAAGACCCGGCCCACCGAGCCGGCGCACATCGGCCTGCAGGGCCTCGATCCTGTCGGACAGGTCGCGGACGACCGTCGTCAGCTCGTCGTCGGCGTCCGGGCCCGCTGCCGGGCGCGGTGTGCTCGGTCGCGCTCACGAGGAGACCTCGCCGTCATCGGCCATCGCATCGATCGCCTCGCGCGCCTTCGCATGGACGCGGGCGCGTCGGTCGTCGAGGGACTCCGGCTCTGCCGCCGGCTCGTCCTTGGGCTCGGGCTCCCGCGCGTTCGCGAGCTTGCGGCGCAGTTCCTCGGCAGGGTCGTCTGCCGTCTCGGCGGCGATCGGGTCGGCGACAGTGCTGCTCACGCGGCGCGGTCGGCCGCCGTCGCTGCGCGAGCCAGCGCCCGAGTGCTGCGAGGCCGATCAGCCCGGCCAGAGAGGCGAGTGCGCGCTTCACGGTTCGATGGTATCGCGATGGCCGGAGCAGGAGGGAGTCCCGCGGCGCGAGACCGCCGCAAGGCTCTCGTCAGGTACCCTAGGCGGGCTTCCTGCCTCTCCACGTACGGGCCATTCCCAGCTCGTGCTTGCCGGTGAGGCCGCCTAAGACCGAAGGAAGGAGAAAAGGGAACCCGTGATCGACTACGAGATCCTGCTGTTGTTGGACCCAGACCTCGCCGAGGAGCCCCAGGCGGAGGTCGTCACGCGCGTGCGTGACCTGATCGAGAAGGGTGGCGGCACGTTCACGCGCCACGATGCATGGGGCAAGCGCAAGCTCGCCTACGAGATCGACAAGAAGGCCGACGGGAACTATCACCTGCTGCTCTTCAGCGCCCCACCGACGACGCTCGACGAGATCACCCGCGTGCTCAAGATCGACGACAACGTGATGCGCCACCTCGCGACACGTCGTCCCGAGGGAGGTCCGGCGGAGCCACTTCCCGTGGCGGCCCCGGCGAGTCACGATGCCGTGATCGACGATCTCGCAGAGGAGGATGAGGACTGATGGCCGGAGATATCAATCGCGTCACGCTCGTGGGACGCCTCACCCGTGACCCGGAGCTGAAGCACCTGCCGTCGGGGAGCGCCGTGCTCGAGCTCGGCCTCGCCGTCAACGGCCGCAAGCAGGACGCGGGCGGCCAGTGGGTGGACAAGCCGAACTTCTTCGACGTGAAGGTGTTCGGAAACCAGGCCGAGATGCTGTCGCAGCACCTCGGGAAGGGGCGCCGGATCGGCGTCGACGGCCGGCTCGACTGGTCGTCATGGGAGTCACAGGACGGCGGCAAGCGATCGAAGGTCGAAGTGATCGCGCAGTCCGTCCAGTTCCTCGACAGCCGGAACGACGGCGGTGACGGCGGCGCTCCGTTCGTGCCCGCCGGTGCCGCGCAGTCGAGCTCGGCCGACTTCCCGTCCTCGCCCACCGACGACGACATCCCGTTCTAGGAGAACCGACCACATGGCTCAGAAAACCCCGCCGCGCAAGCGGCCCAGCTCCAGCTCCGCCCCCGGGCGGCGCAAGAGCTGCCACTTCTGCAAGGACAAGATCACGGAAGTGGACTACAAGAACGTCAACCAGCTACGGCGCTACATCTCCGAGAAGGGCAAGATCCGCAACCGCCGCATCACCGGCGCGTGCCGCCGCCATCAGCGGCAGGTCGCCGTCGCGGTCAAGCGGGCCCGCGAGGTCGCGCTCCTGCCCTACGTCGCGAGCTAGGAGAGTCTGATGAACGTGATCCTGCTCAAGGACGTGGAGAAGCTCGGCCTGCGGGGCGAGGTCGTCAACGTCGCCCGCGGGTACGCCCGCAACTACCTGCTGCCGCGCAACCTCGCCGAGGTCGCGACGGAGGGACGGGTGAAGGAGGTCCAGCGCATCGACGCCCAGAAGGCGATGCACGAGGCGCGCAGCGCCGAGCAGGCGGCGGAGATCGCCGAGACGCTCGGGAAGCTCGTGCTGCGGTTCGACGTCAAGTCCGGCCCCACCGGATCGCTGTTCGGCTCGGTCACGACGACCGACATCGCCGACGAGATCTGGCGGATCCGCAAGATCCGCGTCGACCGTCGCAAGATCGGCGTCGACAACATCAAGCGGATCGGCCGCTACACGGTGCCGATCGACCTCTTCGAGGGCGTCTCGACCGAGGTCAAGCTGATGGTCGTGCCCGAGGGCGGCGAGCTGCCGCCCGAGGAAGAGCTCGCTGCGATGGAGGCCGCCGAGGCGGCAGCCGCAGCAGAGGCAGCGGCAGCCGCGGCACCGGCCTCGTCGGTCGACGAGTCCGACTGGGAAGAGGTCGACGACGCCGTCGTGCTCGACGACGCCATCCTGGTCGAGGTCGAGGAGGACGCAGACCGGCGAGATCGCCGATGTCGTCGTGATCGAGGAGCCGGCGGACGTCGCCGAGCCCGAGGCAGTCCGAGGCTCGCGCGATCGAAGCAGCACCCGAGGCCGCCGAACAGGCATAGCCACGCTGGTTCCGGCGGCTCTCCTTCGAGGGGGCCGCCGGAGCCGATCCCTCCACAGTGCCTGTGGAGCGATGGCCGGATTTCCCGCTCACAGCGGAGAAGCGCTGTGGATAACACGGGTCGCGCCTGGGGAGAAGCCGTCCGCCGTGGGGGATAGACTGGGAACACATGTTCTCTTTTCCCTGCACAACACCCAGATATCGGCTCTTCTTGTCATGCCCGGGCGGGACAGGTTGACTGCGCCCGTGACCGTCGCTCCGAGCCATCCCTCCGCCATCGTCCCACCCCAGAACCTGGAGGCGGAGGAGTCGGTCCTCGGCGCCATGCTGCTCTCGGCGACAGCGATCGGCGCCGTCACCGAGGTGCTCGAGGCCGCCGATTTCTACCGCGAATCGCACGGCACCATCTACAAGGCCGCGCTCGCGCTCTACGGCAAGGGCGAGCCCGTCGACGCGATCACGCTCGCGAACGAGCTCGACGAGCGCAGCGAGCTCGAGCGCGTGGGCGGCACGGCGAAGATCGCCGAGCTCGCCGCGGTCGTCCCCGCCACCTCGAACGCCGAGCACTACGCCCGAATCGTCAAGGAGATGGCGACGCTGCGGGGGCTCGTGCGCGTCGGCCAGGAGATCCAGCGCCTCGGCCAGACACGCCCGGGCGAGACGACGGATCTCGTCGACCGCGCCGAGCAGATGGTGTTCGAGCTCGCGCAGGAGCGGGTCACCGGCGATTTCACCCACATCCACGACCTGCTCAACGAGAGCTTCGCCCGGATCATGCATCTCTACGAGGCCGGCGTCGACGTCACCGGCACAGCCTCCGGCTTCCGCGAGCTCGACAAGCTCACGTCGGGCTTCCAGGCCGGCAATCTCGTGATCATCGCGGCCCGCCCGTCGATGGGGAAGTCCGCGCTCGCGCTCTGCATGGCCGCGAACCTCGGTGTCCGCCTCGAGACGCCTGTCGCGCTCTTCACGCTCGAGATGTCGAACGCAGAGGTGACCCAGCGCCTGATGTGCAGCGAGGCCAAGGTCGAGTCGCAGCGGCTCCGCTCGGGCCGCCTCGCCCAGGACGACTGGCCGCGCCTCACGGCAGCGTGCGACAAGCTGATGAAGGCACCGATCTACGTGGACGACACCGCCTCGATCACGATGATGGAGCTGCGCTCGAAGGCCCGGCGCCTGAAGTCGCGCGAGCCGAAGCTCGGCATGATCATCGTCGACTACCTGCAGCTGATGACGTCGGGCTCGAACCCCGAGAACCGCGTCCAGGAGGTCTCGCAGATCTCGCGCCAGCTGAAGGTGCTGGCCCGCGATCTCGACCTGCCCATCGTCGCCCTCTCCCAGCTCTCGCGCGCCGTCGAGCAGCGCCAGGACAAGCGCCCGATCCTCTCGGACCTGCGCGAGAGCGGCAGCATCGAGCAGGACGCCGACCTCGTCGCGTTCGTCTACCGCGACGAGTACTACAACGGCGAGGAGTCCGACTCGCAGGGCCTCGCCGAGGTGATCCTCGCCAAGCACCGCAACGGGCCCACCGACTCGATCAAGCTCAGCTTCCTCAAGCGCTACGCCAAGTTCACCGACCTCGCTGCCGCGACGTAGTCACCTGACGTGAGGGTGGGACGGAAGCCGGCTGAAGCGCGCCACCTGACGCGCATGGGCGGTCAGGCGGCGTCGCGGCGGACGCCAGTCGCGGTCGCAGACCATCTGCCGCAGGGTCGAGTCCGACGGCGATGCCGGGTACGTGAGCTGGCGCCGGATGATCTCGCTGAAGTCGCTCTTCACCGGTGAGGAGTACGCGTACTGCGTCTGGTAGCGCGGCACGACCGGATTGCGGCTACCCATGTGGAAGCACGCGCTCGAGTCGATCACGAGCGTCGTTCCGGGCGGCCCGACGAGCGTGTGCACCTCCGCCGGGTCGACGACGGAGTAGAACTGCTCGTCCGTGAGCCGGTAAGAGCAGCGACGCGAGCGGTAGCGGAACGCTCCTCGAGACCCGTTCGGAGACAGATGCCGAGACCAGTGGAGCGGCCCGCATTCGTCGGTCACCTCGCGGATCAGCGTGATCACGTAGAAGGTCGGCAGGGAGTGGTAGTCGCGATGCCAGTCCTGACTGTCGCGCCACGGCGCCCGTCGGCGTCGGGTCGTGGACGGTGCTCGACTCCTGGAGCCGGATCCCGTCGCGGCATCGACCTCGAGAAGGCCGGGATATAGCCGAACGCAGGCGCCACGGCTGCCAGTACGCTCGACGACGTCCCGAAGTCGATCGAGCGACGCGTAGCGCTCGATCGCGTCGTCCGGGAGGATGTTCTGCAGGTACGGCTTCCGCTTGTCGACGAACACCCGCAAGCCACGCTCCTCGATCACCTCGTTCATCTGGGCGATGAGCGGCTCGAGGTGAGGCAGGCTCCCGGCCGTATCGAGAGCGAATCCGTCCTGGAGCGTCAAACTGCTCGACTCCCTTCGGCGGGCCGTTCTCCTCGAGCAGCGCGTCGAATCGCGTTCTCATACAGCGTCCGTCGCGCATCGATCAGCGGTGCGTTGGCCCTGTTCAACCAGCGCGCGAGGCGTGTCGTGTTCGCGAGGCCGAAGCGCTCCATGTCCTCGTGCTCGAGCACCCGTGCCGTGCGCGTCAGCGTCCGGCCGAACAGCGAGACAGCCATCGGGCGCACCGTATCGCACAACTCGAGGCGGTGGCTGTATCGTCAGGCCGATGCTGCTCGTGCCGTGCTCCGACGGTCACATTGCGGTCACCCAGCCGGCGCACGGCGACATGACGGGCCAGATCGCGCGAGCGTGGGGAAATGAGCTCGTCAGGCACGTTCGAGCCGTGGTCGACGACGTCGTGCTCGCCGCTGAGCAGCACGACGTGGTCTGGGAGGCCTGGGAGCAGGCGCCGACGCTCGATCCGGCTACCGGGCTCCCGTACGCGTTCGCCGCCATGCCGGCCGGCGAGCACCTCGCGATCCACTCCTCCTCGCTCGAGCAACTCACCGCCGACAGCCCCTACGCGGCGCTGCTCGTGGCACTCCACCATGCGTCTCTTGCGAAGCGCCCGAGCCTTCTGGCCCGGTTCTCGGGGCGTGGCGGCGGCGACGCGGCGCCGCTCCTCGACACCGTCGAGCAGCTGCGCAGCGAGGTGCGACGGTCGGTCGGAGCGTCGGACGAGGAGGTCGAGCGGAACCGTCGTCTGCTCAGGACGTGGGATGGGATCTCCCTCCATCTCATCCAGGGCGAGATCCCCCGCCTCCGGCGTGGAGTGCCGATGCGCGAGGGGGCTCTCGACCTCGCCCTGGCTCGGGAGGGCGACGTCTTCACGGTCGACCCCTGGCCCTTCCGCGACCAGGCGGTCACGATCCGGACCGACGGGAGGGTGCTCTGCGGGACGTTCGGCGACGAGGACGCCATGCGGGCGGCGCTTGCGGCTGCCCCGAGGATCGAGCTCGCCTACGAGCTTCGACCCGTCAACGCGCCTCGGTAGCCCGCGGCTCGCCACGTAACGTCGCTGCGAGCGCCCGCCGCCGCTCCTCGTACAGCGCCGGCACACCGAACTCGGCCCCGCTGGCGTGGAAGCGCAGTGCTGTGCCGTGTTCGAGTCGGGACGCGACATCGTCCGGAATCTCGCCCCCGTAGTGCGCGCGGAGGCGCGACCGTGCGAGCCGGCGAGCTCGACGCTCCACCGCCCCGCCCGCGCTCCCGCTGAGGAGCGCCTCGAGCAGCCGCTGCGGCCGGCTTCCCGCTCTCATCGGGGCCGGCTCCGGTGGGCCGAGGTTCGGGAACATCTCCTCCAGCCAGGGGTTCGCGCCCCGCAGGGCGTTGGCATCGCCGACGATCGCCGCGGCCTGCCCGAGCTCACGACCGATGTAGACGCTGCTCGGTTGCAGGGGTAGCTGCGACTCGGCGAGATAGAAGTTCGGACAGAACCAGCGGCGCCCGACGACGCGCGAGGTCGTGCCGAGCAGCGCAAAGACGGTGCCGATGCGATCCTCGGCCACGATTACGAGCAGGTCGACATCGGCGTCGGACGGAGCGTCGTCGGCGGCCACCGAGCCGGTGAGCAGGATGCCGCGCACGAACGGCGCGTGGCGCAGGATCCGAGCGACCCGAAGGGCCCGGCCGCGGAGCCGTGCCGCCCGGCGCGCGCGGTCGGGGTAGCGCGGCGGCGAGGTCGGACCTGCCGGAGAGTGCGATGGCGCCGGAGCCGTCGCACTCGACGGCCTCGCGAACGAGTGGATCGTCGGCGAGTCTCGAGGCGAGGATCTCGAGGTCGATCCGGACACGCCCGAAGCGATGGAGGGCGGCGAAAGAGACGGCACTGTCGAAGACATCCGCGTAGACCGCGGCATCGACGAGGTCGAGCACCTCCGTGACGGCGTTCTCGTCGCGGCGGGTCATCGGCGGCACTCGAGCGTGAATTCGAGGTCTGGTCGACCAGGCACCGGTGGGCCCGGCTCTCCCTCGAGCCGGAGGCGCCACCGACGGCAGATCGACGCGAGCGTCACCGTCATGATCAGTCGCGCCAGCGACTCGCCGATGCAGGTGTGGGCTCCTGCTCCGAAGGGGAGATACGCGCCGCGGGCGATCCCTTCGCGCGCCCCGTCGAGCCAGCGCTCGGGGACGAACGCGCCCGGGTCGTCATAGACCGCCTGCGACTGCTGGAGGACGAGGGGACTGAGCAGCAGGTTCGTCCCGGCGCGAACCCTGATCCCGCAGACTGTCATGTCCGCCGCCGGACAGCGATCGATGTGACGGGCGGGCGGCAGCAGGCGCAGAGCCTCGTCGATCACGGCGTCGAGATACGGGAGCTCAGGTGCGCTCGCCCCCGTCTCGGGTACCGCATCGAGCTCGGAGTGGAGCCGCTGCCTCGACCTCCGGGTCGACGGCGAGGAAGTAGAACGCCGCAGCAAGGCCGCTCGGCGGCTCGTCGACTGCCGCCAGGAGGAACGCCGTGATCTCGCCGACGCAGACGTTCTCGGGCAGTTCGCTCGCTTTCAGGATTCCGAGCAGATTGCGAGGCTCGTCGTCGGTCGGGGGCGCGACGAGGAGCGCGCGCGCGACTTCGTGGACGCTCCTGAGGGCACGTGCCTGCGCCGTACCGGGCAAGGCCGGGGTCAGACGCGGCATCCGTGTCATGACCGTCGCGAGCGACCGAGCCAGCTCGCTAGTCCGAGGCTCGAGGTCGCTCCCGAGCAGGAGATCGCCGGCCATCGCGAGCGAGAGCGGGTCGAGCTGCTCGCGCACCCGGATCCGATCGCCGGGGCGCCAGCTCGCCTGCGCGCGGAGAGCGCGCTCCGCGAGACGTGGGGTCACGTCGGCGAAGCGACGCCGGTCGAGCGCGGGTTGAAGGAGGAGCCGCCGCTCGCGGTGCTCGGCGCCGTCGAGCGTGTTCAGCGTGGGGCCGAGAAAGCGTCGGGCGCGGCGCTTCCACTTGCCCTGCCGGAACGCAGCCGCATCGGTGACGAGGATGCGCCAGGCCTCGGCCGGGTCCTGCACGAGCGCTGCATTCCCGATCGGAGCCGAGAGCTCCACGAGGCCGTCGGGATGGCTCTCGGCGAATGCGACCGGGTCGCCGAAGAACTCGCGCACGGAGGGACGACCGGCTGCCATCACCGCATTGTGATCAGACCAGGGCGAGTGCCGCCGCTTCGATCTCGTCCTCGGAGAGGAGAACGAGCTTCGCGGCGTCGCCGAGCGGGATGAACGAGTCCTTGCTCGTCGACTCGCGCGAGCTGCCCGTCGTAGCCGGCGTCGATCAGCGTCGCGATGATTCCCTCGGAGACGCCGCCCGTGCGCCGCGTCTCGTCGACGACGAGGACCCGCTGCGTCGCCGACCGCCTCGCGGGCGATGTCCTCGATCGGCAGCGGCGCGAGCCAGCGCAGGTCGACGACGCGCGCCTCGACGCCACGCTGCTCGAGGCGGCGCGCGACGCGCAGCGACATCAGGAGGCCGTTGCCCCAGGTGAGGATCGTGAGGTCGTGCCCGTCGCCGTAGGTGCGTGCCGAGCCGAGCGGCACGTGGCTCGGCGACGGCGGTCGCGAGCCAGAGCCCGTCGCCCTCCTCGTGCAGATCGCGCGTGTGGTAGAGCGCGATCGGCTCGAGGAAGGCGCAGACGCTGCCGTCGACCTTCGCCGCGGCGACGCACGTGCGCAGCATCGCGGCGGCATCGTCCGGCCGCGCGGGCGACGCGATCACGAGGCCCGGGAATGTCGCGGAGCACGGCGACCGAGTCGTCGTTGTGGAAGTGGCCGCCGAAGCCCTTCTGGTACCCGTATCCCGCGATCCGCACCACCATCCCGTTGCGGTACTGGCCCTGCGAGAAGAACTGCAGCGTCGCTGCCTCGCCGCGGAGCTGATCCTCGGCGTTGTGGAGATACGCGAGGTACTGGATCTCGGGGAGCGGCACGAAGCCGCTGACCGCGGATCCGAGCGCGAGACCGAGGATCGACGTCTCGTCGAGCAGCGTGTCGAACACGCGCCCGGCGCCGAAGCGCGCATGAAGGCCCCGGGTGACGCCGTAGACGCCGCCCTTCGCCGCGACGTCCTCGCCGAAGAGGAGCGTCTCGGGGTGGGCCGTCGAGTGCGTCCGCCGAGCGCGCCGTTGATCGCGAGGGCGAGCGTCAGCGGCTCCGTCACGGGCTCGCGAGCGACGGCATCGCTCCGGGCCAGCTCGGCGACCTCCGCCGGCGACCGTGGCGCGAGCGGCGCGCATCACCTCCGCGGCGCTCTCGAGCTGCGGCCGGCGCGCCGCGGCGAGCGCGATCGCCGCGCACGCGGGCTCTCGCCGCGAGGTAGTCCTCGGCGAGCCCGGCACCGGTGCGCAGCCCCGATCGCGACGAGCCACGCTGCCGTGGCGAGCAGCGGGTCGCGTCCGAGATCGGCCCGCACGTCCGCCGGGTGAGCGGTAGGCGGCCTCGACATCGGCGCCCGCATGGCCCAGGTAGCGAACGGTGCGGAGGTGGAGCACTGCCGGGCGACGCGTCTCGCGCACCCAGTCGGCGAGCTCGCGCGAGCCGCGCCGAGCGCGGCCGGCCGGGTCGTCGCCGTCGACGCTCTCGTAGCGGATGTCGGCGCGACTCGCGAGCGCGCTCGCGACCCAGCCGGAGGGAGACGGGACGCTGATCCCGAGGCCGTTGTCCTCGCAGACGAAGAGCAGCGGCACCGGGAGGTGCTGGTGGGCGGCGTGGGCGGTGGTGTTGAGCGCGGCCTGCGCGGTCGCATGGTTCAGCGAGGCGTCGCCGAAGCTGCAGACGACGACGGCGTCGCTCGGGCCAGGCGGCACTCGACGCCGAGCTTGCGCGCCCGGTCGATCGCGATCGCGACGCCGACGGCACGCGGCAGGTGGGAGGCGATCGTCGAGGTCTGCGGGATCACCGCAAGCTCGTGGTTGCCGAAGACCTTGTGCCGGCCACCGGCGATCGGCTCGTCGATCGCGGCGGCGACGCCTTGCATCACGTCGGGAACGCCGTCTCGCCCGACCTGGCCGGCGCGGGCGAGATAGAAGGCACCGGAGCGGTAGTGGAGTAGCGCTGGATCGGTCGGGCGCAGGGCGAGTGCGACGGCGGCATTGCTCTCGTGCCCAGCCGAGCCGATCGAGTAGAAGCTGCGGCGCTCCTTCTGCAGCCAGCGCGCCGCGTGATCGCAGCTGCCGGCTCTCGATCTGCGCCCGCCAGAGCGCCTCGGCGTCAGTCGCCTCGCCGAGCGGGGCGGACGGTCTCCCCGGGCTCCAGCGCCTCGAGTGCCGCGAGAAGGTGCTGCTCGAGCGGATCGAGGTCGTCGGGGATCATCGGCGTCGGCGGCGTGACGGCTCAGCCGAAGAAGGCGAACGGGCGCACGACGCTCGGAGTCGAGCGCTTCCTCCCACACGACCGCCCCGCCCGGCCTCGACCTCGCCGTGCAGCCGGGCCGCGAGAGCGTCGGCGTCCTCGCGCGATTCGGTGCCGATGATCAGGTGCTTCCACTGGCGGATCGGCCGGTAGCCCTCGTCCTCGAGCTGCTTCTCGAGCTTCATCGCCTCGTGCCGCGACCCGCAGGTGGCCCGCACCTCCCACGGCGCGTAGCTCTTCTCCTCGGCCTCTTCCTCCCAGGTCTCTCCCGGCGGGCTCGTTGTCCCAGCGCTCCTCGTCGGCGAGCCAGTGCTCGACGGTGCTCGTCGTCGCGGTGATCGCGTGGTGCTCGAGCTCGGAGAGGATCACGGCGTGCGCTCGGTCGGCCTTGCGCGGGCGAGTCGGCGTAGACGAAGAGGTTCTCGTCGTCGCCCGAGATCGAGACATGCCCGCCTTGCAGCGCCTGCGCCAGGTCGGTGCCGAGCGGGCTCAGCCCGTCCTGGAGGAGCTCGGTGAACTCCCTCCGCGTGCCTCGTCGGCGAGCTCTACTCGCACTCTCCAGTCGTCGGCCACACCGGGAGGATAGTGCGTTTGCCGGGGATGCCGGTGAGCCCTCCGCCCGGAAGGCCCACCGACAGCACCGCGTCTGTCGCTATTCGCGCATCAGCATCGCCTGGGCCTCGCGCTCCAGGTCGACGTAAGGGTCGCCGCTGACGTCGACCGCGACGCGGTCGGATCGTGCCGCCCGTGAACGTGAAGCGGCTCGGTGCCCGGATAGTCGGCGGTGACGCCGGAGCCGCCGTCTCGGCCGATGCAGAGGCCCTCGCCGGCGATCATGAACTTGCCCGGCTGCGTCTTGATCGCCGCCTCGCCCACCTTCGTGTCGCCGTGCCAGAGCGAGAGCGTGCCGGCGGCGACGCCGGGCGGATCCTCGCCGGTCTTGTCGAACGACGCCGACAGGATCAGGTTCTCGCCGGCCGGGATCTCCTCGGTCGCGACGACGTGTCTGCTCGAACATGCCGACGAAGTTGTAGGCGTAGTGGAGCCGGTTGTCCTTGACGTAGAGGGCGTGGCCGCCGAACAGCGAGCCGTGCGCGAAGAGCACTCCCTCGGCGCCCGGCGGCCGGGATGTCGACGAGCGCGCCGATCGCGAACGAGCGGTTGCGCACGTTGACGGCCTGCGACTCGGGAATCTCGGCCGTGTTCGGGGAAGTAGATGTAGCGGTTGCGCGGCGGCGTCAGCACCGGACGCGGCGTGAGCATGATCTCGAGCGCCGAGCGGTCGTCGAGCGGGAATGCGCCGTTCGCGCCGGCCTCGGCGAACCAGAGGTTGACGAGCTCCCGCACCTTCTCGGGGTGCTCGGCGGCGAGGTTGTGCAGCTCGGAGCGATCGACCTCGGTGTGGTACAGCTCCCACTCGTCGTCGTTGAAGTTGCCCCAGCCGGCGATCGTCGGATGGTTCGTGACCGCCTTCCAGCCGTCGTGCCAGATCGCCCGTGAGCCGAGCATGGCGTAGAACTGCGTCCGACGGGTGGTCGGCGCTGCGTGCCGTCGTCGAGGCTCGATCGCATGCTGACGCCGTCGAACGGGGTCTGCGTGTGGCCCTTGATCGCCTCCGGCGGCTTCGACCCTAGGGCGTCGAGGATCGTCGGGACGAGATCGATCGCGTGGTGGTACTGCTCGCGGATCTCGCCGCGCGCCTTCGTCCCCGCCGGCCAGGAGATGATGCACGGGTCGCTCGTGCCGCCGTTGAACTCGTAGCGCTTCCACATCTTGAACGGCGTGTTGAACGCCATCGCCCAGCCGTTCGGGTAGTGGTTGTAGGTCTTCGTGCCGCCGAGCTCGTCGAGCAGCGGCAGGTTCGCCTCGATCGTGTCGGGAATCCCGTTGGCGAACTTCATCTCGTTGACGGAGCCGTTCGGGCCGCCTTCGCCCGAGGCGCCGTTGTCGGAGACGAGGATGACGATCGTGTTCTCGCGCCAGCCGAACTCCTCGAGGAAGCCGAGCAGGCGGCCGATCTCGTCGTCGGCATGCGCGAGGAAGCCGGCGTAGACCTCCGCCATCCGGCAGAAGAGCGCCTTCTCCTCGGTCGGAGAGCGAGTCCCACGGCCGGGTCACGTCCAGCGCCGGGAACGGCTTGCCGTCCGGCCCGGTGCGCGTCTCGGGCGTGCCGATCGGGTTGATCGGCGGCAGCTCGCGTGTCGGCGGGGACGATCCCGAGCTCCTTCTGGCGGGCGAGGATCTGCTCGCGCATCGCCTCGTAGCCGACGTCGAAGCGGCCCTTGTACTTCTCGATCCACTCCTTCGGCGCGTGATGCGGCGCGTGGCACGCACCGGGCGCGTAGTAGAGGAAGAACGGCTTCTCCGGCGCGACCGACTTCGCGTCGCGGATGAACTCGATCGCCTTGTCAGTGAGGTCGACGGTGAGGTGGTAGCCGTCCTCCGGCAGCTTCGGCTGGTCGACGAGGTGGTTGTCGTAGACGAGGTCGGGGAACCACTGGCTCGTCTCGGCGCCGAGGAAGCCGTACCAGCGCTCGAAGCCGCGGCCGGTCGGCCAGTTGCGCCGGGTCGAGGCGAGGTTCATCTCATCGTCGGGGCAGAGGTGCCACTTGCCGACCATGTAGGTGTTCCACCCGCGCTCGCCGAGGATCTCCGCGAGCGTCCCGTTCTCGGGCGGGATCGTGCCGCTCGCGTTCGGGAAGCCGATCGCCGCCTCGGTGATGCACGCCATGCTGTTGCGGGTGTGGTTGCGGCCGGTCAGCAGACACGAGCGCGTCGGCGAGCAGAGCGCCGTCGTGTGCCACTGCGTGTAGCGGACGCCGTCGCTCGCGATCCTGTCGATGTTCGGCGTGTCGATCGGTCCGCCGTAGCAGCCGAGCGCCGAGAAGCCGACGTCGTCGAGCACGATGTAGACGACGCTCGGCGCGCCGTCGGGCGCCTTCGGTGGCTCGAACGGCTCCCAGTCGGGCTCCGAGTCCCGAATATCGACGTTGATAGTGCCTTTGAATGACGCGCTCACGCTTGTTCCCGCCTCCCTGGTAATGATCCCGGTCAGGCCATCTTCCACGAACCAGGGCCGCAAGGCGCCTCGCGAGCGTGATGTTCTGGTTGCGGCGGAGTTAGAGGCTTGGTGCGCCGTTGAGGCACGTCCGGATGCGGCCCTGCACGCTGCGGATCGCGTGCGCCGAGGACATCATCAAGGCAAACCAGCCTTGACGACCTCCTCGTCGAACACGCTCCTTGGTGCAGAACCACCACAAACGCACTCCCACTACACACCAAGCCTCTAGAACGTGTCGAAGAACTGGGCGAGCCGCTCGAGCACGACTGTTGCGGCCGCGAGCGCCTCGGGATCGAGATCGGAGAGCTCCTTGCCCCACGCCTTCGTGAACCGGGCCTTCTTGGTGTCGTACTCGCGGCATCCGAGAGGCGTCAGAGAGACGCGGACCACGCGCCGGTCGGCCGTGTCGCGCTCGCGCGCGACGAGGCCCGCCGCGACGAGGGTGTCGAGCATCTCGCTCACCGTCGCCGGGGCGAGATCCGCGGCCTGGGCGAGGTGGGAGGCGGTCAGCGCTCCCTCCCGGCGCAGCTCCGCGAGGAGCCGGTAGTGGGTCAGCCCAACCGCGCCGGTGATGCGGCTGTCGCGGCTCCGGAGCCGGCGGTGGGCGCCGAGCATCTCCTGCAGCGCGAGCCGGAGCTCCTCGAGCGCAGCCTCACGCGACCTTGGCGGGAGCGGCCGCGGTCATGCTGCCTCGAGTGCGGCCTCGGTCGCAGCATCGGAGCGTCCCTCCGATTGAAACCGTCTGCTGTGGCGCTCGGCCTGCAGCAGGATGACCGCCGGAATCACCGCGACGATCGAGAGCCCGAATGCCCACCAGTACGCCGAGGCGAAGGCGGAAGACGTCTCGGCCGGGCCGGTCGCGCCCGTGAGCGCCGTGCCGAGCACGACCGCGAGGACGGCGGTGCCGATCGAGCCGCCGACGCGCTGCACGACGGTGAGCTGCGGGGTCGCATCGGCGATCTGCTCCGGGCGCAGCACGGCATAGGCGGCGCTCATCGCGGGCATCATCGCGAGCCCGATCCCGAGACCGCGCACGAGCAGCGACACCTCGATCACCCAGACCGAGGTGCCGGCCGAGACGAACGCGAGTGGCAGCGTCGAGGCCGCCGAGACGAGTACGCCGATGAGCGCGATCGGGCCGCCGCCGTAGCGGTCGGCGAGCCTGCCGGCGAGGGGCATGGCCACCGCTGCGCCGAGGCTCTGAGGGACGAGCAGCAAGCCGGTGCGCACGACGGAGTCTCCGCGCACGACCTGGAAGTAGAGGGGCAGGAGGATCATGGCGCCGAAGAGCGACGCCCCGAGGAAGAACGTGGTCGCCGAGGCGGCCGCGAACGCCCGGTTGGCGTAGAGCCGGACGTTGAGCAACGGGTTGCGCGACCGCAGGGAGTGGAAGACGAAGACCGCAGTCAGGAGGATCCCGGCCGCGATCGGCACGAGCGCCTGCGCGGATCCGAACCCCGCGCCGCTGCCGGCCTTCGCGAGGCCGTACGTGAGGGCAGGGAGGCCGGTGGCCAGCAGAACGAGTCCCGGGACGTCGAGCTTGCCGGCGGCCTCGGCCCGTCCGACGGGGAGCAGCGTCCACGCCAGGATGACGGTGACGATCCCCACGGGGATGTTGATGAAGAAGATCCAGCGCCAGCCGAAGTGCTCCACGAGGAGGCCCCCGGTGACCGGGCCGAAGACCGGCGCGAGGACCATCGGCACCCCGACGATGCTGAGCATGCGCCCCATCCGGTGTGGTCCGGCTGCACGCGCCAGGATGATCATCCCGGTCGGCATCAGCATCCCGCCGCCGAGGCCCTGGAGGACGCGGAACACGATCAGCGAGTTGGTCGACCAGGCGAAGCCGCAGAGCAACGAGCCGAGGGTGAAGAGAACGAGCGAGATGAGGTAGAGGCGCCGGGTGCCGAGGCGCCGCGACGCCCAGCCGGTGACGGGAATCACCGCGGCGAGCGCGAGCATGTACCCGGTGACCACCCATTGCACGGAGCCGATCGGGCTCTTGAGATCGACGGAGAGCGTCTCGATCGCGACGTTGACGATCGTCGTGTCGAGGATCGACATGATCGCCCCGGCAACGACGACGAGCGCGAGCGGCCAGACGTTGCGGCCGATTCCCGGCAGCTGGTTGGAGTCGGACATGAACGTTAGTGTAGCTAAAGATTCGCTCCCGAAGCATCGGCGGATGCGACCACGCGCTCGACGCGCGCCGGTGCGGCCTTCGCGGGCAGGAGGAACGCGGCGGCGCCGGCCATGGCGCTTGCGACCAGCATCTCGACGTAGCCCCGGTGGAACGACTCCAGGGTGGGCGCGGTGCCGACGACGCGCGACGAGGATGGCGACGCCGAGCGCGAGCCCGATCTGGCGCGACATGTTGAGGATCCCGGAGCCGGTCGCAAACCGATGCGGCGGGGAGCGCCACGGCCACGACGCCGAACAGCGTCGACAGGGTCAACGCCACTCCGAGGCCGCCGATGACCATTCCGGGCAGGAACTCACGCAGATAGGCGGGCTCGGTGCCCAGGCGCATCAGCCACCAGGCCGCGCTCGCGGCGAGGAGCACGCATCCGGCAACGGCCACCGTCCGGCTACCGAGTCGGACGACGAGGTGCTTCGCCCGCAGCGAGACGAGCGCCACCGTCAGCGGCCCGGGAGCGATCCCGAGGCCGGCCCGCAGTGTGCTGTACCCCCACTCGCCGGTGAGGAAGAGCACGCTCAGGAGCAGCATTGCGCCGAAGCCGATCCCGTAGAGGAGCATCGCGACGTTCGACACCGCAAACGACCGCGTGCGCAGCAGCGACAGCTCGACGACCGGTGTGCGGTGGTGGCTGCAGCGCCAGAGGAAGGCCGCGAGTGCGAGGCCCGAGACGGCGAGCGTGGCCAGCGTGGTCGCGCTCGTCCAGCCCCACTGCGGCCCCTCCACGATCGCCAGCGTGACCCCGCCGATGCCGGCGATCAGGAGGGCAATCCCTGCAAGGTCGGGCAGGCCGCCTTCCTCCGGATGCCGAACCTCTTCGAGGACGAGCCACGAGCCGATCAGCGCCGCGACGGCGAGCGGGATGTTGACGAGGAAGATCAGCTTCCAGTCCACCTCGACGAGCACGCCGCCGAGGCCGGGGCCGCCCGCCGCGGCGACGGCGCCAACGGCGACCCAGGCGCCGATCGCCCCCGCCCGCCGCGCAGGCGGGAAGGCGTGCAGCAGGAGGCCCAGCGAGGTGGGGATGAGCAGCGCCGCGCCGACGGCCTGCAGTGCACGGGCGGCAACGAGCACGCCGAGGGTCGGCGCCAGGGCGCATGCCGCCGATGCGACCGCGAACACGATCAGGCCGAGCTGGAACGTCCTGCGGCGGCCGAGGAGGTCGGCGAGCCGCCCGGCCGGCACGAGGCACGCCGCGAAGACGATCGCGTAGGCGTTCAGCACCCACGAGAGCGAGGAGGGCGTGCTGCCGGGGAAGCTCTGCTCGATCGCGGGGAAGGCGATGTTGACGATGAAGAGGTCGAGCTGCGCCATGAATGCGCCGACCGCGATGACGGCGAACACCCAGCGGGTGCGCGTCGTCGGCGTGGCGCGCTCGGGCGGCGAGTTGGATCGGGATCGGTGTTTCGGTCATCGCCTGTCCCTTTCAGAGGGATGAGTCCTGTAATTGGACTTACTCCCAGGCGACTATACACGAGTAAGTCCTGTCAATGGATTCAGTGGTACGATCGGGCTGTGCTTCCCAGGACCTATGACGCCCAGAACTGCTCACTCGCCCGTGCGCTCGAGATCGTCGGAGAGCGCTGGACGCTGCTGATCCTGCGCGACGTCTTCCTCGGCGTCCGACGCTTCGACGACTTCCAGGAACGACTCGATGTGTCCCGCACCGTGCTCGCGGGTCGCCTTCATCGCCTCGTCGAGGAGGGGATCCTCGCGCGCGAGCGCTACCAGGAGCGGCCCGACCGCTACGAGTACGTCCTGACGCAGAAGGGCCGGGATCTCTGGCCCGCGATCAACGCGCTGCGGGCCTGGGGCGACGTGTACGAGACGCCCGACGGGCCGCCGCGGCTGTTCGTGCACGAGCCGTGTGGGACGCCGATCGAGGCCGTCGCGTACTGCCCGCACTGCGCGGCCGTCGTCCCTCCGGAGGACGTTCTCACGAGTCGCGGCCCCGGATATCGGCGTCCGGCGGGAAGCAAGCGGCGCCCGGTGGCGCAACCGACCCACCTGCTCGAACCGTCAGCGTCTGACCGCCCCCGCCGCGGTACCGAGGCGCGCGTTCCGCGGGACGTGCAAGAATGACGCACGTGCCTGCCACCGTGATCGTCGGTGCGCAGTGGGGAGACGAGGGCAAGGGCAAGATCGTCGACCTGCTCGCCCAGGATTCCGACCTCGTCTGCCGATACCAGGGCGGGCCGAACGCAGGGCACACGATCGTCGTCGAGGGCGAGACCTACAAGATCCGCGCCGTTCCCTCCGGGATCATCACCGGCAAGGCGTGCGCGATCGGAGCCGGATGCGTGGTCGACCCGCAGGTCCTGATCGGCGAGCTCGACGATCTCGAGAGCAGGGGGCACGCGACCGCGGGCCTCGTCTTCGTCTCCGGCAACGCGCACCTGATCATGCCGTGGCACGTCGCGCTCGACGGCGCGCGCGAGCGGAAGCTCGGCAACCTCCAGATCGGTACGACCCGCCGCGGGATCGGCCCGGCCTACGCCGACAAGGCGACGCGGATCGGCATCCGCGTGCAGGACCTGCTCGACCCGAAGATCCTGCACCAGAAGATCGAGCTCGCCGTGACGGAGAAGAACGTCTGGCTCGAGCGCGTCTACGAGATCGACCCGTTTGACGCAGAGGAGGTCGCAGCACACGTACGAGGGGTACGCGCAGCGGCTGCGGCCGTTCATCGCGGACACCTCGCTGCTCGTCGATCGCGCGCTCCGCAACGGGGACAACGTCCTCTTCGAGGGAGCGCAGGGAACGCTGCTCGACCTCGACCACGGCACGTACCCGTTCGTGACCTCCTCCAGCCCGATCGCTGCCGGCGCCGCGGTCAGCTTCGGCATCGGCCCCAACCGGATCGACGAGATCCTCGGGGTCGCGAAGGCGTACGTGACGCGCGTCGGCGAGGGGCCGTTCCCGTCCGAGATCCAGGGTGAGGCGCAGCAGCTCGTGCGCGAGCTCGGCGGCGAGTTCGGAACCGTGACCGGCCGGGAGCGGCGCTGCGGCTGGCTCGACCTGCCCGCGCTGCGCTTCGCGGTGCGCGTCAACGGCATCACCTCACTGGCCCTGACGAAGCTGGACGTGCTGTCGCACTTCGCGGAGGTGCCGGTCTGCGTCCGGTACGCGCTGCCCGATGGCAGCGAGACGGACGACTTCCCGGCGCACCAGTCGGACTTCCATCACTGCCGCCCGGTCTGGGAGACGCTGCCCGGCTGGGAGCAGGAGCTCGACGGCACCGAGCTTCCCGACGCGGCCGCGGCCTACGTCCGCTTCGTCGAGGACGCGCTCGGCGTGCCGGTGTCGCTCGTCGGCACGGGGCAGGGCCGCGAGGCCGTGCTGACGCTTCCCTCGCTCAGCTCGAACGCCTAGGCAAGAGCGACGAACGCGGCCGCGACGGCCTCGTCGATCTCACGCGGCACCGGCACCACGCACGCCTCGGCGCCGACCTCGCCGCGCGCGACCGCCTCGAGGCAGCGCGCCTGGAGGGCGAAGCCGAGATCCATCGACTCGACCGAGTTCCCGAGCGGCCGAGGGCCGGCCAGGTTCACCATGTGCCCTCCCGTCAGAAGGTGGACGCTTCGCCCGTCGGCGAACGTGACCGTCTCGATCCCGTCGGTCGCGGTGGCGGTGTCATTGCCGGCTTTGATCCCCTCGACGTCGATCTCCCACGGCAGATGCCCCGCGTTGAGGAGGATCGCACCGTCCTTGAACAGGTCGCTGGCGGTCGCGCGGATGACCCCTCGGCGCCGGTCACCGTCACGATCACGTCGGCCTCGGCGATCGCGCTCTCTCGGTCCGGCACGGCGAACCCGTCGAGGAGGGCCTGGAGCCGTAGCACGGGGTCGACCTCGACCACCGAGACCAGCGCCCTGGCGCCTCTGAAGTTGTGCGCGACGCCGCGCCCGCAGGCGCCGTAGCCGAACACCGTCACCCTCTTGCCGTTCGTGCTGCGGTTCGTGATCCGGATGAACGACTCGAGCACGCTCTGGCCGACGGCGTGCTCGTTCTCGGCGAACTGCTTGATCGGGCTGTCGTTGATCACGAGGATCGGTCGCGCCAGCTGCTCGCGCAGCGGCACCAGCCGTGCGCGCCCGGAGGTCGTCTCCTCGGTGCCGCCACGGAGCGACGGGTAGGGATCGCCGAGCCAGCGCGCGAAGAGGTCGCCGCCGTTGTCGAGGATCAGGTCGGGCTGCGTCGCGAGCACCTCGCGAAGGTAGCCGTCGTGCTCCTCGGCGTCCGCTGTCGGGCGGCCGATCACCTCGATCCCGCGCTCGCACAGGTAGTCGACTGCCTCGGGCTGCGTCGAGTTGAGGTTGCCGGTCGCGATGACCTGTGCGCCGCCACGGGCGAGGACGAGGAGCAGCGCCACCGTCTTCGGCTCCAGGTGGATTCCCGTCCCGATCGAGACATCGGCGAACGGGCGCGTGCGGTCGAACTCGTCGCCGATCGCGGCCAGCAGCCGGCAGCTCGAGATGACCCAGTCGATCCGTGACATACCGCCCACGATAGGCCTTCCGGTGGTGTCCCGTTCGACCGTGGAAGTAGACTCGCCCGGTGCGCGTCCTCCTCGTCGGATCCGGTGGCCGTGAGCACGCCCTTGCCTGGAAGCTGGCGCAGTCGCCGCTCCTGACGGAGCTCCACGCGGCGCCCGGCAATCCCGGCATCGCCGCGCTCGGCCAGTGCCACCCGGTGCGCGCCGACGACAACGAGGCGATTCTCGGCCTGGCCCGCGCGCTCGCCGTCGACCTCGTGGTCGTGGGGCCGGAGGGGCCGCTCGTGGCCGGGCTCGCGGACGTGCTGCGCTCGATGGGGATCGTGGTGTTCGGCCCCTCGCGGGGGGCGGCGGCGATCGAGGGATCGAAGACGTTCGCGAAGGCGGTGATGACGGCGGCGGGTGTGCCGATGGCGGCGACGCTGGCCGAGCCCGTCGCACCGTGCGTGCTCAAGGCCGACGGCCTCGCGGCGGGTAAGGGCGTCGTCGTCTGCACGACACAGGCCGAGGTCGAGGCGGGCCTTGCCGAGCTCGAAGGTTTCGACGGCCCGCTCGTCGTCGAGGAGCTGCTCGAGGGACCGGAGGTGTCGGTCTTCGCGCTCTGCGACGGCGTCGAAGCCCGCGCGCTCCCGGTGGCGCAGGATGCGAAGCGCGCGTTCGACGGCGACCGTGGCCCGAACACGGGAGGGATGGGAACGTTCGCGCCCGTCCCAGGCTTCGACGGGGCAGCGGTCGAGGAGCTGGTAGATCTCACGTGTCGCCCGGTGCTCGCCGAGCTCGCGGAACGGGGACACCCGTTCGTCGGGGTCCTCTTCGCGGGCTTGATGTTGACGCCGAACGGGCCTCGGGTGCTCGAGTACAACTGCCGCTTCGGCGATCCCGAGACGCAGTCGCTGCTGCCGATCCTCGACGGCGACCTCCTGGCGACGCTCGCGGGTACGGCGGCCGGGGACGTGGGCTCCGCCCCCCTTGAAGCGAGCGGCGGTGCAGCGGTGACGGTGGTGCTGACCGGGGGCGAGTACCCCGCGCGCGGCGACCAGGGCTCGCCGATCACGGGAATCGAGGCCGCAGAGGCGACGGGCGCACTCGTGTTCCATGCCGGGACCGCGCTTCGCGACGGCGCTGTCGTCACGAACGGCGGCCGCGTCCTCAACGTCACCGGCCTCGGCGCCGACCTCGCGGCCGCGCGCGCCGCCGCGTACGTGGCGGCCGACCTGATCTCGTGGAACGGAGTGCGCCGACGCGAGGACATTGCGCTGAGGATGCCGCGATGAAAGAGCGTATCGCAGCATCCTCGGCTGATGCTTGCTGCCGCGCTCCGCGCGGATCCTGAAGCTGGGAACCTCCGGTTCGAACCGGTGCCTGCGTACGGTGACCGCTCCTGCCGGTCGATGGACGGTGCCCGAGCTCGGTGACGGCTCATGCCGGTCGATGCGGTTCGCGTCTCGCTGCGTACCGCCAATCGCCTGAAGGGGCGACGCAGTACGAGGGGCCTCGGGTGGCCCCTCCGCACCGCGCTCTAGAATGACTCTGTGATCGCTCGCTACTCCCGCCCGGCCATGAGCCAGATCTGGTCGGACGGGGAGAAGCTGCGTCGCTGGCTCGATGTCGAGCTGGCCGCGCTCGAGGGCTGGGCCGAGGTCGGCACCGTCTCGCACGAGGACGTGGCGGCGATCCGCGAGCGCGCCGTCGTGCCGACACCCGAGCGGGTGGCGGAGATCGAGCGCGAGACGAACCACGATGTGGCGGCGTTCGTCGATGCCGTCTCGGAAGGCCTAGGCGAGGAGGGCCGCTGGTTCCACTTCGGGCTCACCTCCTCCGACGTGCTCGACACGGCGCTCTCGCTCGCCGTCCAGGAGGCCGGCGCTGTGCTCCTCGAGGGCCTCGACCGCGCTTTCACGGCCGTCGTCGCCCGCGCCGAGGAGCACCGCGAGACCCTCTGCATGGGTCGCACCCACGGCGTTCACGCCGAGCCAACCACCTTTGGTCTCAAGCTCGCGGGTTGGGCGTTCGCCCTCGAGCGCGATCGCGAGCGCCTCGTCCACGCGATCGAGGGACTCCGTGTCGGCAAGCTCTCAGGGGCGGTCGGCACCTATGCGTCGGCGGAGCCCGAGGTCGAGCGGGTCGCGTGCGAGCGGCTCGGCCTCGAGCCTGCGCCGAGCTCGACCCAGATCCTGCAGCGCGACCGTCACGCCGAGCTCCTCTCTGCGCTCGCCCTGCTCGCCTCGTCGCTCGACCGGTTCGCGACCGAGATCCGCCACCTCGCCCGCACCGAGGTGCGCGAGGTCGAGGAGCCGTTCGGCCGTGGCCAGAAGGGCTCGTCGTCGATGCCCCACAAGCGCAATCCGATCACGGCCGAGCGCATCTGCGGGATCGCGCGCGTCGTCCGGGCCAACTCCCTCGTCGGGCTCGAGAACGTCGCCCTCTGGCACGAGCGCGACATCTCGCACTCGTCGGCCGAGCGGATCGTCCTGCCCGACTCGTTCCTCGCCGTCGACTACATGCTCGATCGCTTCACGTGGCTCGTCGAAGGGCTCGTCGTTCGCGAGGAGCGGATGCGCGAGAACGTCGCATCGAGCTACGGCCTTTACTTCAGTCAGCGACTGTTGCTCGCGCTCGTCGACTCGGGGCTGACGCGGGACGATGCCTACCGCCTCGTGCAACGCAACGCGATGCGCGCCTGGGACGAGCAGATCGATTTCCGCAGCCTCGTCGATGCCGACCCCCAGATCGCCGGCCGGCTCGACCTCGACGCCGTCTTCGACAACGGGGCGTACACCGCCCACGTCGATGTCGTTTTCGAGCGCCTGCGGGCGCTCGTCGCGACGCGGCACGAAGGCGCGCATGTCTGAGCCGGGGGCGACCCATCTCGCGAGCGGCAAGGTGCGGGAGATCTACGCGGTCGACGACGAGCGCCTGCTGCTCGTCGCATCGGACCGGATCTCGACCTTCGACGTGATCCTGCCGACGCCGATCCCCGACAAGGGACGTGTGCTCACGGGGATGTCGGCGTTCTGGTTCGCCCGCACCCGCGAGATCGTCCCGAATCACCTGCTCGAGCTCGGGGACGACGGCCGCTCGACGATCTGCCGCCGGCTCGAGATGCTGCCGGTCGAGTTCGTGGTGCGAGGGTTTCTGGCCGGCTCGAGCTGGGTCGACTACCAGGCATCCGGCTCGGTGTGCGGGCATGCGCTGCCGCCGGGCATGCGCGAGGCGGATCGGCTGCCTGAGCCGATCGTGACGCCGGCTACCAAGGCCGAGGAAGGTCACGATCTCAACATCACCGAAGCCGAGGCCGCCGAGCTCTGCGGAGCGCGAGGCGTACGACGCTGCGCGCGACGCCGCTCTCGGTCTCTACGCATTTGCCTCGGAGCACGCCGAGGCGCGGGGCATCGTCCTCGCCGACACGAAGTTCGAGCTCGGCGTCGACCCCGACGGCGTCGTCACGCTGGGGGACGAGGCGCTGACGCCCGACTCGTCGCGATTCTGGCCGGGCGACAGCTACCGCCCCGGCGGGCCGCAGCCGTCGTTCGACAAGCAGTACGTGCGCGACTTCTGCCTCGCGACCGGCTGGGACCGCACCGATCCCGGCCCCGAGGTTCCCGAGGACGTCGTCGCCGGGACGCGTGCCCGCTACATCGAGGCGTTCGAGCGGCTGACCGAGATCCCGTTCGAGCGCTATCTCTCCGACCCGAAGGTGGTGCTGTGAAGGCGACCGTGCTGATCCGTCCCAAGGAAGGCATCCTCGACCCGCAGGGCGAGGCGGTCGGCGATGCGCTTCGCACGCTCGGGTTCGCCGTCTCCGGCGCTCGCGTCGGTCGCCTCGTCGACGTCGAGCTCGACGCGAGCGGCCCGGACGAGGCACGGGCTGCGCTCGACCGGATGTCGCACGAGCTGCTGGCCAATCCGATGATCGAGTCGTTCACGATCGAGCTCGGGAACGAGGCGTGAGCGACGGCCCGCGGATTGCGGTCGTCACCTTCCCCGGGTCGAACGACGACGGAGACGCGGTACTTGCGCTCGAGTTTCTCGGCGCCGCACCCGTGCGCGTCTGGCATGCGGACGCGGCGTTGCCGGAGGGGACGGAGGGCGTCGTCCTGCCCGGCGGGTTCTCCTACGGCGACTACCTTCGCTGCGGCGCGATCGCCCGCTTTGCGCCGGTGATGGAATCGGTCGCCGCGTTCGCCGCCTCGGGCGGCCCCGTGCTCGGGATCTGCAACGGCTTCCAGATCCTCTGCGAGGCGGGGCTGCTCCCGGGAGTCCTCCGCCTCAACCGGCAGCAGCAGTTCCTCTGCGCCGACGTCACGGTGACGGTCGAGAGCGTGGCGAGCCGGTTCGGCGGCGGCGTGGGGCGTCGGAGACGAGCTCGTGATCCCGATCAAGCACGGCGAGGGCAACTGGTACGGCGATGCCGAGCTCGTCGCCTCCCTCGAGGCGCGCGGTCAGATCGCGTTCCGCTACAGCGAGGATGTGAACGGCGCCGTCGGCAACATCGCCGGCGTCACGAACGAGGCCGGCAACGTGCTCGGCCTGATGCCGCACCCGGAGCACGCGGTCGACCCGCTGCTCGGCCCGACGGGCGGGGTACCCGTCTTGCGCGGCCTCCTGGACGCGGCGCGAGCCGTGGCCCCGGTCGGCTAGACGGTCGTTGCGACCACCCCGCTGCCTGCCTTGGCAGCGCACATTCACTTTGACGGGCGTGTCCGCGGCAGGCCCCGGTGCTTTGTGTTGATTCAACACAAGGTCGTTGGCGCTGGCGGCGTCGGACGACGCCGACGTTGTGAAACGGTCGCTCTGCCGACGTGACGCGATGCGCATCGGGTGCGCCGGGCGGCGCGAGAGCCATGGTCGAAGTGGTCATCCCCGGCGCGGTGGCAATCGGTACGCAATCGACGCGGCGGCTCATGTTGTGCAACGGTCAGGCCCAGGCGAGCGTCGGAGTAGGCCCCCGTGGCGCCGAGTAGAGTTCTCGCGTGGACGCTTGGGAGCTCGCCCGGAACGTCACGCGAGTCGCGTTTGCAGTTCTGGGCGCCGTCGCGATGACGTATCAGTTCGCCAAGCTGAACGGGAATCCGGGCTTCAGCCCGGGGAACTTCTTCAGCTTCTTCACGATCCAGTCGAACGTTCTCGCGGCAACGATGCTCGTCCTCACCGCGCTCGTCCGCCGCGACGAGAGATCGCGGCTGGTCGACGCTCTGCGTGGCGCGGTGACGTTCTACATCGCGATCACGGGCATCGTCTTCGCCCTTTTGCTCTCGGGACTCCAGGAAGACCTCGACACGCACATCGCCTTCGTCAACTTCGTCGTCCACTACCTCATCCCAGTCGTCCTCGTGGTCGACTGGTTCGTCGATCCTCCCCGACATCGCCTGGGACTTCGGGTCGCCCTTGTGTGGCTGGCGTACCCGTTCGCGTGGTTCGTGTACACGCTCGTGCGTGGGAGCTCCACCGACTGGTACCCGTACCCGTTCGTCGACGTCACACGGCACGGTTATGGAGGTGTGCTCGCGCGGAGTGTGGTGTTCCTGCTCGCGTTCGCCATCGGAGCGGTGCTGTTCGCGCTGCTCAGCGAACGCCGCTCGAGATCGCAACGCGCGCTCTCCGCCTGAGCCTCTAGCCGCTCTCGAAACGTGCGGTAGCCAGAGCGTGCGCCTCTGCGTGCGCCTGGGAGTGGCCGCTCAGCGCGGCGAGGAAGTCTTCGCGCTCGAGGGCATAGAGGACGGCGTCGGTGGTCGCTTGCACGGTCGCGGTCCGCGGCACGTCGCGGAGAAGCGCGATCTCGCCGAAGAAGTCGCCAGGCTCGGCCTCGACGCTCCTCGAGCCCTACGTCGATTGTGAGCCTGCCCCGGTCGACGACGTAGAAACGGTCGCCGCTGTCGCCCGCACGAATGACGACGTCTCCCGCCGCGACGTCGACCTGGACGAGATGTGAGGCGATTCGCTCTTTGGCGACGAGCGAGAGCGGCGCAAACAGCGCGACGTCCTCGACGAGGCCGAGCTGCGAGGCGGGCGCGACTTCCAGATCCATCTCGAGCAGCTTGCGATGACTGATGAGGACGAGCGCGGGGAGAATCGCACCGACCACGAGGAAGGCCGGCCGGAGGCCGATCAGGCTCAGGACGGCGGGCGCGACGAACGAGCCGATCGCCGCCGCGCCCATCGCGAGACCCCAGGTGACGCCGAGCACCCGCGTCAGCACCGCGTCTGGAACGGTGCGCTGGAGGAGCGTGAACCCGGAGACGTCGACGACGCTGTTCGCGGCGCCGATCACCGCGAGCAGGACGATCACCGGCACGCGATACGGCAGCGGGGCGATCAGCATGATCGGAAGGCCCCAGAAGACGAGCGCCCAGGCGAAGGGCGGCACGAGTCGCTCGCCGCGCAGCGAGATCGCGCCGAGCGCGCCGACGAGCCCACCGGCCCCGATCGCGGCCGTCAGGTATCCCACCTCCGTTGCCCCCGCATCGAGCACCTGGTAGGCGGTCACGACGATCAGGACGTTCAGACACCCGCGGACGAACGTCTGCGCAGCGATCAGCCCTACGAGGAGTCGTGCGCGCGGGACGTCCCCGATCGCGCGGAAGCCCTCCCACACACCTGTCCCTGCTCCGGTCGCAGGCGCACGCCCCTGCGCCGACACACGGGCCAGTAGGGCGGCAGCGGTCAGGAGAGCAGCTGCACCGACAGCGAAGACCACGCCGACGTTGACGAATGCCACCAGCACTCCGGCGGCAAGCGGGCCGATGAGGGTGCCGAGGCTCTCGATCGTCGAGGTCGCTCCGTTGGCGGCGATCAGCTCGCGCGCGGCGCGCGCGAGCGTGGGGAGGAGGGAAATGAGGGCGGGCCGGAACAGGGTCGAGCAGATGCCGACCACCGATGCGGCCGCGAAGACGATGATCCGGTCGCCCATTTGAGCGCCGACCGCCGAGAGGACGAGAGCGGCTGCTCCGAGGAGCGCGAGGACGAGCAGGAACCGTTCGCGCCGGAACCGGTCACCCAGCGACGAGGCGAACGGCGCGATCGCGGCCGCCGGGAGCAGTCGCATCAGGCCGGCGACGCCGACAGCCGCGGAGCCACCGTGGCCGTACGCGAACACGCCGAGGGCGACGAAGTGAGCCCACTCGGCCGACACCGATGCGCCCCACGCCAACTCGGCGCGGCGAATGTCCACGTTCCGAGCCGCGGTGTGAAGTGCAGCGAACGCCTCGCGCAGGCGAGGCACGAGGAGACTCAACGCTGCGCTCAAAATAGACGCAACGCCCACGTCTCGCGCTCGCGATTCACGATCCGACCCTACAGCCGGTTGATCGCGTGCAGCACGCATACTGGCCGGGTGGAGAACGACCCCCCGATCTGCCCGGCTTGCGGCGTAACAATGGTGCCGGCGGAGCTGAGCGCGCACGAACCGAGCGGCGGCGGCTGGGTGTGCCTCGAGTGCGAGGAGATCGACGAGCCGGGCTCGAGCTGACGTCGTGCCGTCACAGCGATAATTGTCGGATGGAGAGCGCGCCCGCCTACGACGTAATCGGCCTTGGATACTCCGCGACGCGGCGCGAGGAACCACGGATCGCGCAGCAGATCTGGGATGCCCTTGGCGACGCGACGTCGGTCGCAAACATCGGCGCCGGGACCGGCAACTACGAGCCGCGTGACCGGGATGTGATCGCGGTCGAGCCCTCGGCGGTGATGCGGGCGCAGCGGCCACCCGGCGCCGCTCCGGCGATCGCAGGAACCGCGGAGAGCATTCCCCTCGAGAGTGGCAGCGTCGACGCAGCCCTCGCGGTGATGACGGATCAGCACTGGCTCGACCGGGCACGCGGCCTTCACGAGATGCAGCGAATCGCCAGGAAGCGCGTCGTGGCCCTCGCGATCGACCTCGCTCCCCGAGTGGACTTCTGGCTGACGCGCGACTACCTCACCGAGTACCGGCCGGTCCGCGGTGACCGGGATCCAAGCCTCTACGAGCTGGCAGTCGCGGCGGGCACCGTCCCGATCCGCCCTGTCCCGGTTCCCCACGACTGCAGGGACGGCTTCGCGCTCTCGTTCTGGCGGCGACCGGACGCCTACCTCGATCCCGCCGTACGGGCCGGGATCAGCATCTTCCACCTCCTCGACCAGGGCCATGTCGAGAGCGCGATGGAGCGACTGGCGGAGGACATCGAGAGCGGAGCCTGGGAGCGGCGGAACGCCGAGCTGCTCGATCTGGACGAGCTCGATCTCGGACTGCGGCTGATCGTATGGGAGAAGTGATGGAGCCTCCCGGCGCTGACGGCTACTTCGACGAGCCCGTGGCTGCGCGTTACGACGCCTCCGCCGCGGACATGTTCGCCCCGGACCTCGTCGGGCCGACCGTCGACTTTCTCGCGGAACTCGCGGGCGGCGGTCGCGCGCTCGAGCTCGGGATCGGAACCGGCCGGATCGCCCTTCCGCTCGCGCAGCGCGGGGTGCCCGTGCATGGGATCGAGCTGTCCCGGGCGATGGCGGCGCGGTTGCAGGCAAAGCCGGGCGGCGGCGAGATCGGCCTCACGATCGGGGACTTTGCGACCACGGCCGTCGAAGGGACGTTCTCGCTCGCGTACCTGGTCTTCAACACGATCGGGAATCTCACAACGCAGGAGGCGCAGGTCGCCTGCTTCCGGAACGTGGCCGCGCACCTCGAGCCGGGTGGGTGCTTCGTCATCGAGGTGGAGGTTCCCGACCTGCAGCGCGTGCCGCCCGGCGAGACGATGCACGTCTTCCACGCGGGCGAGGCGCACTGGGGCATCGACGAGTTCGACATCGCGAACCAGGGGCTCGTCTCGCATCACTTTGCGCTCGTCGACGGGCGCTTCGAGCGGAGGTCGATACCGTTCCGCTACGTGTGGCCCGCCGAGCTCGACCTGATGGCGCAGCTCGCCGGCATGCGCCTGCGCGAGCGGTGGAGCGGCTGGCGGCGCGAGCCGTTCACGAGCGAGAGCCGCTCGCACGTCTCTGTCTGGGAGAAGCCGCCGGGCTAGCAGCAGCGCGGTCAGCTGGTTGCGGCCGCCGGCGCGATTGCGCCGCCCAGCCGGTCGTGGACGAAGCGCACGACCATCGCTCCCTCACCGACCGCAGTCGCGCAGCGCTTGACGGACCCGGAGCGGACATCGCCGATCGCGAAGACGCCGGGCACGCTCGTCTCGAGAATGCTCTCCGCGCCGGCGCTCTCACCGGTGAGGACGAAGCCGTCGTCGTCGACCGCGACGGTGCCGCCGAGCCACCCGGTGCACGGGTCGGCGCCGAGGAAGAGGAAGAGGTAGGACAGGGCGATCCGCTCGCCGTCCTCCATGGCGTCCGCCGCTGCTCAGCGTTGCTGCTTCGAGCTGGCCGTCGGCGCCGTGGAGGGCGGCGATCTCGCTACGCCCGCGAACCTGCACGCCGAACCGCTCGAGGTCGTGGATCAGGTAGTCGGACATCGTCTCGCTGAGGTCGGCACGACGGTGGAAGAGCGTCACGAGCGCGCCCCCGCGGGCGAGCCAGATGGCTGCCTGGGCGGCCGAGTTGCCGCCGCCGACGACCCCCACCCGAGTGGCGGAGCATCGTTGGGCCTCCTGGGGCCCGGCGGCGTAGAAGATGCTCACGCCTTCGTACGACTCGATCTCGGGGATGGGCAGCCGGCGGTAGTCGGCGCCGGTCGCGAGCACGACCGCGCGCGCTCTCACCTCCTGGCCGCTGTCGAGCCGGACGAGATGGTGCTCGGCTCCGGGCTCGAGCGCGATCGCGCGGTAAGGCGTCGCTGTCCGGGCGCCGAACTTTCGTGCCTGGGTGATCGCGCGGACCGTCAGGTCGGAGCCGCTGATTCCTGCCGGGAAGCCAAGGTAGTTCTCGATCCTGCGGGACGATCCCGCCTGACCGCCGAGCGCGCTGCCCTCGACCACAAGTGTCTCCAGCCCCTCCGATGCGCCGTAGACGGCGGCTCCAAGCCCGGCCGGGCCGCCGCCGATGACGAGCAGGTCGACCGTCTCCGTTTGCTCGAGAGTGAGCCCGATTCCCAGCGCTCGGGAGAGCTCGCCTGCCGACGGGTTTCGCAGCTCGGGCCCGCCCGGCAAGCGCACGAGCGGGATCTCGTCCGCCGGAAGCCCGGCGATCTGGGCGCGCGATTCGGCGTGCTCCGGTCGTTCGGGATCGAGCCATGTGAACGGAAGGCGGCTGCGGCGCATGAAGTCGACGAGCTGTCTCGTCGCCCCCGACGAATGCGGCCCTACGATCTCGACCCCGATCCCGTCGCGCCCCTGGAGGGCCTCGCGGCGGGCCATGAACGTCGTCAGCAGGACGTCGCTGAGCGCGCTGTCTTCGAAGAGGAGCGTTCGCAGCTGCTCGCGCTCGACGGCGACGTAGCGCATCGGCTCGGTCACGACCGCCGTCAGGAAGACCGTCTGGCCCGAGAGCAGGTTCGTTTCGCCGAGGAACCCGGCGGGGCCATGACGGATGATCTCGGCACCCGAGGCGTCACGGACGGACACCTCGCCTTCGATGATCGCGATCAGTGGGTAGCTCCGGTCACCGACGCTGAAGAGCACGTCTCCCTTGTCCGCGCGGCGCTCCTCGCCGTGCTCGGCGAGCAGGGCGAGCTGTCCCTCGGAGAGCCTCGCGGTCACGGCTGCCACCTCGGAAGAGTATCGCCGCCCTGCGAGTCGCCGTCGGGCGCCGAGAGCGATCGCCTGGCTGTATCGTCGCCCGGTGCTCTTCGACCCCGCCCGCCATGAGCCGCTGAGCGAGCGTCCCTGGGACGAGGATCGTGCGCGCGCCGCAATAGCTGCGATCGTGACCGATACCGAAAGCGCCTTCGACGAGTGTGAGCTCTGGCCGGCGCATCCGCTCGACCTCGACGATGGCCCGCTGCCGAGGGTGGCATCGCTCTTCCTCGGCGCCGCAGGTGTGATCTGGGCGCTGCACGACCTCGAGCGCCGAGATGCCGTCGACCTCGGTCGTGACTGGACGCCCCTTGCCTTGAGCCTTGTCGATCGCTACCGGGCGGAGCCGGACTACCCGGAGGAAGTCGACGGGCCGGTGCCGTCGCTGATGATGGGCGAGGCCGGGATCCTCCTCGTCGCCCATACGCTCGCGCCCGCCGCGTGGCAGGAGGAGCGCTTGCTCGAGGTCGTGCGGGCGAACGTCGACGATCCTGCCCGCGAGCTGATGTGGGGCGCGCCCGGGACGATGATCGCTGCCCGGGTCATGGTCGACCGCACCGGCGGCGGCCACTGGCGGGAGGCATGGGGCGAGTCGGCGGACCACCTGTGGTCGGCGTGGCATGACGGCCTCTGGGAGCAAGAGCTTCCCCCGAGCCGCCGTCCCGCGCACTATTTCGGGCCGATTCACGGATTCGCGGGCAACGTCCTCGCGCTCGCGCAGGGTGACCACCTCCTCGATCCGGCCCGCCGTGGGGAGCTCGAGGAGCGGGCGGTGGCGACTCTCGTCGAGCACGCCGAGCGCTCGGACGGTTTTTGCCAGTGGCCGCCGGCGCTCGAGCCTCCGCGGACACCACAGGGACCGCGAACCCAGTGGTGCCACGGCGCACCCGGCATCGTCGCTTCCTTCGGCTCGTTCGCATCCGGCAACGAGGAGCTCTCGGAGATGCTGCTCGCGGGTGGCGCGCTTACCTGGCAGGCAGGTCCTCTCAAGACTGCCCAGCTCTGCCACGGTACGGCGGGCAACGGCTACGCGTTCCTGAAGCTCTTCGACCGCACCGGCGACGGGGTCTGGCTCCACCGCGCGCGCCGCTTCGCGATGCACGCCGCCGGTCAGGTCGAGCAGGCTCGGGCCGAGCACGGCCGCGGCCGCCACACGCTTTTCTCGGGCGATCCCGGCACGGCTGTCTACCTGCTCGACTGCATCGAAGCCACGTCCGGCTTTCCGGCCGTCGATCGGTTCTAGGTCGATCCGGGGGATCGGCTACGCTGCGCGCAGGGTGTGCCGACCTCCTGCGTGTGAGGTCGGCGTCGACCGTCGCCGGTCGGCTCTTTCGCCGATGGAAGCCTGTTCGGGGGTGATGTCGCCTCTCAGCCGTTCCAGAGACGACCACAACCCGAAGGAGACGCATGTCGACGTTCACACCGAGCCGCCCAGTGCAGCCGATCCGGGGCCGCGTTCTCGTGGCCGAAGACGAGACGGTGATCAGGCTGGATATCCGGGCCGCGCTCGAGAAGCGAGGGTGGGATGTCTGCGGTGAAGCCCGCGACGGGAGCGAGGCCGTACGCCTCGCTCACGGCCTCGAGCCGGACGTGGCACTGCTCGACCTCAAGATGCCCGGCATCGACGGCGTCGAAGCGACCCGGCGGATCCACGGAGCACGCAACACGCCGGTGGTGATGATGACTGCCTACGACCGGCCGAGCTCCCTTGCACGATCGATCGTCGCGGGCGCGACGGAGTACGTCGTCAAGCCCTTCGTCGAGGACGAGCTCGACCGGGCAGTTGCACGCGCCGCGAGCGGAGCGTCGCCGCTTCCGGGCCAGTTAGGCGAGCCCAACCGCGCCGCCGCGCCGCCGCGGAGAGCGGAGATCATCGCGGCGGCCAAGCGGCTCTTCGCCACGAACGGCTACGACGCGACCTCGATTCAGCGCCTCGCGGACGAGGTAGGCCTGCTCAAGGGCTCGCTCTACTACCACGTTGCCTCGAAGGAAGAGCTCCTGACGACCACCGTGGCCGGCTTCCTGAACGCGTCCGCTGCCGTGCTGCGATATGCCCAGGAGGCGGGCGGCAGCCCCCGCCGCCGACTCCAACGGTTCGTCAGCGCGCGCCGGGCGCTCCACCTCTACGACTGGCAGGGATCGGCGATCGTCGCCACCTCCTCTCGCTCGCTCCGGGAGTCGGAAGTGGGACGGATGGTCTCGGACGCCGCAACGATGGACACCCAGTTTCTCGTCGACCTGCTCGCTGCGGGCGAGCGCGGCGGGGCGTTCCGCCTCAGCGGCGAGCCGACATACGTCGCCAGGAGCATTCTCGACGTCGTGGCCGGCTCACCGGCGGCGGCCGGTCGGAGCCAGGGCCTCAGCGGTCTCGCCATCGACGACGATGCACACGCGTGCGCAGCGTTCGCCCTCGCCGCCGTGGGTGTTCGGACTGGCTAGCCCTGGCGCCTGCGGCGCTCCTCGAGGCGTCCGATCGCGACCCTCGGCCCATCGTTGTCGTCACCCTCTTTCACGGCCCGAGCGCCTCCCTCAGCTCAGGCGTGCGCTCGAGCAGCTTGTGCATCCGTTCGACGTCCTTCGCACGCAGGGTCACCGGCCCCCGCCGGACGCTGCCGTCGGTCGTGTAGGCGAAGCGCACGAGCCGCTCGCCGTCCGTTCGTCTCGAGCAGCTCCACGACCGTTGCGAATCGCCGCTCCCCCGCGCGTTGGGCAATGTTCACCTGCTCGAGTGCGCTTGCCTTCCCCCATGGTGTTGCGATGGTGGCTGTCGCTGTTGTCGTCATGTGAGACAACGTAGCCGTCAGAGCAGTCTCGAGAGTGTCACGGCTTCGTGCCGGATCAGCGCCGATCGTTCCCCAGCCCAGCGCCCTAGGCTCGGCGCAGCTTGGTTGCCGCGACGGTGCAGCCGTCGAGGTGGTCGTCGACGAGCCCGGCCGACTGCATGAAGGCGTAGACAGTCGTCGGCCCGACGAAGCGGAAGCCGCGCCGCTTGAGATCCTTCGAGAGCGCGCTCGACTCCGGCGTCAAGGCCGGCATCTCGGCTCGGCCCGACAGCCGGGTCGGCCGGGCGCGGGGGCGCGTAGCTCCAGACGAGCTCCGTGAGCCCGCCGGGCAGCTCGAGCGCCGCCACCGCGTTGCCGATCGTCGCCTCGATCTTGCCGCGGTGGCGGATGATCCCGGCGTCCGCGAGCAGCCGATCGACGTCGGCCTCGTCGAAGTCGGCCACGCGCTCGATCGAGAACCCGGCGAAGGCCTTCCGGAAACCCTCGCGCTTGCGGAGGATCGTCAGCCACGAGAGCCCGGCCTGGAACCCCTCCAGCGAGAGCAGCTCGAACAGCGCATCGTCACCGCGCAGCTCGTACCCCCACTCGTCGTCGTGGTAGGAGCGGTAGAGCGGATCGTCCCCACACCACCAGCAGCGGGCGAGGCCGTCCTCGCCGATCACGAGCTCGCTCATCTGCCCGATTCTGCCGACGGACGCCGTCGCGTGCGGCGCTGCCGCTTGCAACACGCCGCCTGGGCGAGGATGATCGCTGGGTTACCGAGGCCACCTCAATGAGCAGCGCGTCCCAGCCCGAGCCCACCACCGTGGTGGCGCCGCCCGCCCAGAACGGGGCTGGCCGACAGCCCGTGATCAGGGCCACCGGCGTCTGGAAGATCTTCGGCCCGAAGGCCGGCAGCATTCATCGGGACCCCCGACGCGAAGCTTGTCGCGATCGGAGCTCCGTGCGAAGACCGGCTGTGTCGCCGCAGTGCGCGACGTCTCGCTCGAGGTCTGGCCGGGCGAGGTGTTCGTCGTCATGGGCCTCTCCGGCTCCGGCAAGTCGACCCTCGTGCGCACGCTGATCCGCCTGATCGAGCCGACCTCCGGCGCGATCGAGATCGCGGGCCAGGACGTGATTGGCGCCACGGGTCAGGAGCTACGGCAGCTGCGGCGCCATTCCGTCTCGATGATCTTCCAGCATTTCGGCCTGCTGGCGCACCGGCGCGTGATCGACAACGTCGCGTTCGGGCTCGAGATCCAGGGCGTGCCGAAGGCGGAGCGTCTCGCCAAGTCACGCGAGATTCTCAGCGTCGTCGGGCTCGAGGACGTTGCGAACTCATTCCCCGACCAGCTCTCCGGTGGGATGCAGCAGCGGGTCGGCGTCGCCCGCGCGTTCGTCAGCAACCCGGCCGTGATGCTGTACGACGAGCCGTTCAGCGCGCTCGACCCGCTGATCCGCCGCGACATGCAGGACGAGGTGATGCGGCTGCAGGCCGAGACGGGAAAGACGATGGTCTTCATCACGCACGATCTCCCGGAGGCGCTGCGCCTCGGCGACCGCATCGCGATCATGCGAGACGGCGAGATCGTCCAGCTCGGCACCGGCGAGGAGCTCGTCGGCTCGCCCGCGGACGACTACGTGGCGAACTTCGTCCGAGACATCCCGCGAAGCCATGTGCTGACACTGCGCTGGATCATGCGTCCGGCCCTGCCCGGCGAGGAGGGTGGGCCGACGCTCGACGTGCAGACGACGATCAAGGAGGCCGTCTCCGGTCATCGCCGCGAGCGAGCTTCCGGTGGCGGCGGTCGAAAACGGGGCCATCGTGGGAGTCGTCGACCGGGTGGCTGCGCTGAAGGCGATCGCCGGCGAGAGCACGTAGCCGTGTCGGCGCTCACCGACATCGACGTCGCCGCGACCCCGCTTCTCGTCGAGCATCGGCCCTGGTGGCGCAGCCGCGTGACGCTGTCGGCAGCGATCGTCGGCGCGATGATCCTCTGCTACCTGGCGTTCAAGGGGGAGTACGCGTGGCCGAGCGCGCTGACGTGGAACGCGCTGCCGACCCACCTCAACGACTTTCAGACCTGGCTCGTCGACCAGCGCAACGCCTCCAGCCCGAGCGTCGTGATCCGCGCCTTCAACGGCTTCGCGAGCTTCCTCGACGACCTCGTCACGTGGTTCACGGACTTCCTCGGCTGGATGACGTGGGTCGGCGTCACCGTCGCGGGCGTCCTGGTCTCGCTCCGCTTCGGCGGCGCGCGTGCCGCGATCTGGGCCCTCGCCGCGTTCGTCGCGTTCGGGGCGAGCGGGCTCTGGCTCGAGAGCATGCAGACGCTGGCTCTGATGCTCGCCGCGGTCGGCCTCTCGCTCGCGATCGGAGTGCCGCTCGGCATCTGGGCCGGGCTGTCCGACCGCTTCCACCGCGTCATCACGCCTGTGCTCGACGCGATGCAGATCATCCCGGCGTTCGCCTACCTGATGCCGATCGTGATCCTGTTCTCGGTCGGGCCGGGCGCGGCGGTGATCACGACGATGATCTACGCGATCCCGCCGGCGATCCGGATCACCGCGCTCGGCATCCGCGGCGTTCCGGGCAACACGGTCGAGGCCGCGGAGTCGATGGGCTCGACGCGCCGTCAGCTGCTCTTCAAGGTGCGGCTCCCGCTCGCGCGCCGGATGCTCCTCCTCTCGGTCAACCAGACGATCCTCTTCGCGCTCTCGATGGTCGTGATCGCGGGACTGATCGGGGGCAAGGGCCTCGGCGACGTCGTCACGAGCGGCCTCAACTCGTACCCGGCGCTCGCGCTCCTCGCCGGCATCGTGATCGTGGTGATGGCGATGGCGCTCGACCGTGTCACCGAGGCCGTCGCCGAGCGAACGAACCCCGCCAAGCGCCACCTCACGCGACGAATTGCGCCGGCGACTGCGGCTGGCGTCGATCGCCACCGGGGTCGCGCGTGATCGCAACGATCGTCGTGCGCCCGGCTGCTCGGGGTAGGCGCGAACTACTCCAGGACGACGGCGCGTGACTGGCTGCTCGCACGGCTCCAATCGGTGCTCGACTACATCCAGAACCCCGACACGATCCTGTTCCAGGTAACGAGCTGGATCGGCGACCACATCGTCCAGTACGGGCTCGTGCCGCTTCCGGAACTTCCTCGTCGAGACGCCGTGGCCCGTGACCCTGATCGGGATCACGCTGATCTCGCTGGTCGTCAGCGGTCGCCGCTCGCGCGATCACGACGTTCCTGATGCTCGCCGCTGATCGGCGCTGATCGGCGAGTGGGGCTCGGCGATGGACACCGCCTCGCAGGTGCTCGTCGCCACCGTCATGACCGTCGTCATCGGCGTCGGTCTCGGGATCTGGGCCGCCGAGAGCAAGACGTTCTCCAGGATCCTGCGCCCGATCAACGACGTGCTCCAGACGCTGCCGCAGCTCGTCTACCTGATCCCGCTGATCTACCTGATGCCGGTCTCGGTCGTCCCAGGTGTGATCGCGGGCGTGCTCTACGCCTTCCCCGTCGTCGCGCGCCTGGTCGAGAGCGGCGTCCGCAACGTCGAGGCCAACACCGTCGAGGCGGCCGAGTCGTTCGGCGCCACGCGACGCCAGATCCTGACCAAGGTGAAGATCCCGCTCGCCCAGGACGCGATCATGCTCGGCGTCAACCAGGGGATCATCATGGTGCTCGCCGTCGTCGTGATCGGCGGGCTCGTCGGCTCGCCCGGGCTCGGCTACGAGGTCGCACAGGGCCTCGCCCGGTCCGACTTCGGGCTCGGCGTGCTCGCGTCGCTCGCCATACTGGCGCTGGGCATCGCGCTCGACCGCATCACGCGCGGCGCCCGCGCGAGCCAACAAGAAGGCTCACGGTGACGTCGGTGAAGAGCGAGCAGCGGACATCGTCCGCATTTCTGCAGCAATCAACAGCCAAGGAGGGTCGGATGTCCCGAAGGAGATGGTCGCGGCGCTGGGTGGCCGCAGCGCTGGCGGTCGGCGCCGTCAGCGCACTCGCGGTTTCGCGCGAGCGCGCTTGCCGGAAGCAGCGCGAAGAGCGCCTCGTGCGGCACGGTGACGATGGACGAGAACGCGTGGGCCGGCGCGACGGCGAACGTGTACGTCCTCAAGTACGTGCTCGAGAAGAACCTCGGCTGCAAGGTCAACATCGAGAAGCTGCCGGAGAGCACGCCGCTCTTCCAGGCGATGTCCGACGGCAAGGTCGACGTCGTTCCCGAGGACTGGAACAACATCGACCTCAAGGTCAACCAGAAGTACCTGTCGAGCCACTCGATCCTCCGGCTCGGGTCGAACGGCGTCATCGGGCGCATCGGCTGGTTCATCCCGACCTACCTGATGAAGCAGCATCCCGAGTTCAAGACGTGGCAGGGGTTGAAGGGCAAGGAGAGCGATCTTCAAGAGCCCCGAGTCCGGCTCGCAGGGGATGTTCCTCGGCGGCGACCCGTCGTACGTGCAGAAGGACGCGCAGCTGATCAAGCAGCTCGGCCTCAACTTCAAGTTCGTGTCGGTCGGGGCAGAGCCGGCCCAGGTCGCACGGTGGACGCAGGCGTACAAGCAGAAGAAGCCGATCCTCTTCTACTGGTACACGCCGCAGTACCTCAACAAGGCGTATCAGCTCTCCGAGATCAAGCTGCCGCCGCGGGGCAAGAACTGCGTCGACTCGTACAACCCGAAGCTCGGGAGCAACTGGAGCATCTACCGCTGCGGTTACGCCCAGACGATCATCGACAAGCTGATGACGTCGAAGTTCGCGAAGAGCGGCTCGACCGCGGTGCCCGTGATCCGGCGCTGGAAGTGGTCGGCCGACGACCAGAACTTCGTCGCCAACCTGATCGCCGGCGAGCACATGGATCCGTCGAAGGCGGCGGAGAAGTGGGTCAAGGCGAACCCCGGCAAAGTCGAAGGCCTGGCTGGGGAAGTAGACGGTCGGGGGTAGCTGCGGTGGAAGAGCGTACCGCAGCTACCCCCGAACGCGGTTCCCTCGCGTCGTCCTGCTGCCGCGCTTCGCGCGGAGCCTGAGGCCGAAGCCACGGTTCCCGTGACCCTCCCTCGTGGTGAGTGCGCCCGGCGGTTCACGCGCTTGCGTCGACGCGTCGTGATCTGACCACTCGGCTCTGATATACACCGCGTATATCAGTTCTCGTCTCCGCACCTCGACGCGCAGCAGTCGCTCGCCGAGCGCGCCACCAACGCGATCCGTGAGCTGATCGTCACGCTCGAGCTCGCCCCCGGCGCACCGGTCAGCGAGCGGGAGCTGATGGAGCGGCTCGGGCTCGGGCGGACACCGGTGCGCGAGGCGCTCCGCACCCTCGCGCAGGAGAAGCTCGTCGAGGTGTACCCGCGCCGCGGCATCGTCGTCGCGCCCGTCGACGTCGGCGACCTGGCGCTGCTCTCCGAGGCCCGGATCAGGCTCGAGAGCTTCGCTGCGCGGCTCGCGGCCGAGCGCGCGAACGACACCGACCGCGCGGTTGCCCGCGCGCTTGCTCGCCGAGCTGCCCGGCCTCGCCGACACGCGCGACGAGCGCGCGCTGATCGAGCTCGACCAGCGCATCCATCGCCACGTCTACCGCTGCGCCCACAACCCGTTCGTCGAGTCGACGCTGACCGAGTGGTACACGCTGACGCTGCGGATCTGGTTCCTCGCCCTCGACCGGGTCGCGCGGCTCGACGACGCAGTCACCGAGCACGGCGAGCTGCTGCAGGCGATCTGCGACGGCGACGCGCCTCGCGCCGAGAGCCGTCATGCGCCACCACATCGAAGCCTTCGAGAGCGCCATCCGAGCCGTTCTCTAGTATACCAATATGACAACAGAGCAGGAGATCATCTCATGAGCGAATTCCCCGCGAATGCCCGCGCCGTCGTGATCGGCTGCGGCATCGTCGGCAACAGCCTCGCCTACCACCTCACCCGGCTCGGCTGGACGGACGTCGTCCAGATCGACAAGGGGCCGCTGCCGAACCCGGGCGGCTCGACGGGGCACGCCTCGAACTTCATCTTCCCGGTCGACCACTCGAAGGAGATGACCCAGCTCACGCTCGAGTCGCAGCGGCAGTACATCGAGATGGGCGTCAACACCGAGTGCGGCGGGATCGAGGTCGCGCGCACCGAGGAGCGGATGGAGGAGCTGCGCCGCCGGATGGCGTCGGCCAAGTCGTGGGGCGTCGACTCCGCCCGACTCGTCACGCCGGCCGAGATCAAGGAGCTCGTGCCGTACATCGACGAGACGATCCTGCTCGGCGGCTTCTACTGCCCGACCGTCTCGGTCGTCGACTCCCTGCGCGCGGGCACGATCATGCGCGAGCGGGGGATCGAGTCCGGCGGGCTGCAGGTGTTCGCGGACACGGACGTCAGCGGCATGGACGTCGAGGGCGGCCGGATCCGGCGCGTCCAAACCTCGCGCGGGCGCGATCGAGGCCGACGTGGTCGTGATCGCCTGTGGGGTGTGGAGCCCGCTGCTCGCGAAGATGGCCGGCGCGCACATCCCGCTGACGCCGGCCGTGCATCAGATGATCGATGTCGGCCCCGTACCGCGCTTCGAGGCCTCGTCGAGCGCGATCGAGTTCCCGATCGTGCGCGACATGGACGTGTTCATGTACGAGCGTCAGGACGGCGTCGGCCTCGAGATCGGCTCCTACGCGCACCGCTCGATCCTCCACGACCCGGAGGAGATCCCGTCGATCGAGGAGGCTGCGCTCTCGCCGACGGAGTTCCCGTTCACGCAGGCCGACTTCGCCGACCAGATGGAGCACGCGCTCGACCTGATGCCGGAGATCGTCGGCAACGAGTCGGTCGGCGTGAAGTACGCGATCAACGGCCTCATCTCCCTGACGCCCGACGGGATGCCGATCCTCGGCGAGCTGTCCGAGGTGAAGGGCCTCTGGTCGGCCGCGGCGGTGTGGGTGAAGGAAGGGCCGGGCGTCGGCAAGTCAGTCGCCGAGTGGATGGTGAACGGCGAGTCGCACATCGACCTCCACACCTCCGACGCGAGCCGCTTCCACGACCACCAGAAGACCCGCGCCCACGTGAAGGCGCGCACGTTCGAGGCGTTCCCGAAGACCTACGGGATCGTGCACCCGGCCGAGCAGTGGGCGAGCGAGCGCGGCATCCGGCGCTCACCGATGCACGCCCAGGAAGAGGCGCTCGGCGCCGCGTTCTACGAGGCGGTCGGTTGGGAGCGGCCGCAGTGGTACGAGGCCAACGCGCCGCTCGTCGAGCGCTACGGCAGTCGAGCCGCGCGAGGCGGAGTGGGACGCCCGCTGGTGGTCGCCGATCATCAATGCCGAGCATCTGGCGATGCGCGAGCACGCGGGCATCTTCGACCTCTCCGCGTTCGCGATCTTCGACGTCTGCGGGGCCGGCGCGCTCGCCGCGCTGCAGCACGCGGTGCTGGCGCAGATGGACGTGCCGGTCGGACGCGTCGTCTACACGCCCGTGCTGAGCCCGGGCGGCGGCTTCAAGTCCGGACCTCACGATCATGCGGCTCGGCGAGCAGGAGTTCCGGGTCGTCACCGGCGGCGCCCACGGCATGGCCGACCGCAAGCTGTTCGTCGATGCGCTGCCCGACGATGGCTCGGCTTCGCTCGTCGACGTTACGACCGGCGTGGACGACGATCGGCCTTTGGGGGCCTCGCGCGCGCGACATCCTCGCGAGCGTCACGTCCGACGACGTGTCCCACGAAGGCTTCCCGTTCGGGCGCTGTCGCACGATCGAGATCGGCTCGCAGCTCGTGCTCGCATCGCGCATCTCCTACGTCGGCGATCTCGGCTGGGAGCTCTACGTGCCGATCGAGCAGGGTGCGCGGCTCTGGGACGTGCTCTGGGAGGCAGGCGCGCCACACTCGCTGACCGCCTGCGGGATCGGCGTCTACGGGACAACCGGACGGCTCGAGAAGGGCTACCGCGCCTACGGCGCCGAGCTCGAGACGGAGTACACCGTGGTCGAGGCCGGCATGCAGCGCCCGACCGTGAAGGAGGAGGACTTCGTCGGCAAGGAGGCCCACCTGCGCCATCGTGAGGAGGAGCCGGCGGCGATCCTCTGCACCCTGAGCATCGACGACCACAGCTCGGCTGCCGGCGTGAAGCGCTACCCGCTCGGTCGCGAGCCGATCACCCTCCGCGACGGGACGCCGCTGACCGACGCGAAGGGCCGCCGCTCGTACGTGACGAGCGCCGGCGCCGGCGCCGTCGATCGGCAAGTACCTCCTGATGGCGTATCTGCCGCCGGAGCAGGCGGTCGAGGGCTCGGATGCGCTCGCTGTCGAGTACATGAACGAGCGCTTCCCGGTCACGGTCGACGTGGTCGGCGCCCGCGCGCCGTTCGATCCCGAGAATGCGAGGATCCGCTCGTGAAGATCCTCGTCTGCGTGAAGAGGGTGCCGATGACCGGGGGCCGCATCGTCCTCACCGACGACGAGCTGGCGATCGAGACGCGGCACCTCGGCTTCGCGATCAGCCCGCACGAGGAGTGCGGCGTCGAGCAGGCCGTGCAGCTCGTCGAGCAGCACGGCGGCGAGTCGGTCGTGCTGACGCTCGGCCCGGCCGACGCCGAGGAGCAGCTGCGCGACGCGATGGCGATCGGCATCGATCGCGGTCTCCACCTGGTGACGGGCGGGGAGGAGTGGGATCCTGAGGCGACCGCGGGCGCGATCGTCGAGGCGGTGCGTGTCGACGAGGCGGCGTCTGGCCCGTTCGACCTGATCTTCTTCGGCAACGAGTCGGCCGACTCCGGCGGCTTTCAGATCGGGCTTCGTGTCGGCCTACGCGCTTGGCCGCCCGTGTGCGACGGGGCTGAAGAGCGTGGTCGTCGAAGGAGCGGGCGTGAGGTGCGAGCAGGAGGTCGGCGGCGGGCGGGACGTCTACGAGCTGCCGTTGCCCGCCGTGCTGACCGTGCTCGAGGGGCTCAACCTTCCACGCTACCCGTCAGTTCCGGGCCGGATGCGTGCAGGCCGCAAGCCGCTCGAGGCGACGACGCCGGTGCGGCCGGCTTCGCGGCTCGAGCTCTCACGGCTCGTCGTCCCGGCAGGAGATGCGAGGCAGGCAGAGGTGCTCGGCCACGGTCCCGACGCCGCGCCGGCAGTCGTCGACCTGCTGGAGCAGATCGGGGTGGCGTCGTGAACCTCGTGCTCGTCGAGCATGCCGACGGCGTCGCCACAGACGTCTCGCTGCAGGCGCTCGCGCTCGCCGCCGAGCTCGGTGGCGACACGCACGCGCTCCTGATCGGGCCGGGCGGCCTCGAGGCCGCTGCGGGCGTTCCGGTGGCCGTGGCTCACGTCGCCGAGCACGAGGCGCTTGCCGCCTTTGCGCCCGACGCCTGGGCGGCGATCTCTGCCAGCTGGCCGAGTCGATCGGCGCGACAGCGGTCGTCGCGCCGGGGACCGGGCCTGCGACCGATGCGATGGCCCGTGCTGCCGTTCGTCTGGGTGAGCCGCTCGCCGCCAACGTCACCACCGTCACGCCGGGTGACGCCGCTCTCACTGACCCGTCTCCGCTGGGGAGGGAGCCTGCTCGAGGAGGCGAAGCTGCACTCCGATCGAGCGCTGCTGACCGTCGCGCCGCACACGGTTGCGTGCGGTTGCGGGTGGCGCTGCGGGCTCGGTCGACGCGTTCACGCCGGAGCTTGCCGAGGCCGATCTCGTCGTGCGCGGTCTGCGATCGCGTCGCGCCGCCGGCCGGCGGCGTCTCGCTCACCGACGCCAAGGTCGTCGTCACGGGAGGTCGCGGGGTCGGCTCGGCGGAAGGCTTTGCGGTGATCGAGGAGCTCGCAGGATTGCTCGGCGGTGCCGTCGGCTGCTCGCGCGCCGTCACGATGTCCGGGCTGGCGTCCGCATACCGATCAGGTCGGGCAGACGGGCAACAAGATCGCGCCGGAGATCTACATCGCGTGCGGCGTATCCGGCGCGACGCAGCACATCGCCGGCGCGAAGGGTGCGAAGCGCATCCTCGCGGTCAATACCGACCCCGAGGCGCCGATCATGTCGATCGCCGACTACGCCGTCGTGGGGGACCTGCACGAGGTGGTGCCTGCAGTATCGGCCGAGCTGCGGCGGCGGCAGGGATGAGGTCCGGACGACCGGCTGAAGCCGGTCGCCACGCCGGCTGCCGTGCGACAGGCTTCAGCCTGTCGTTCGCGGTGGAGACGATGAGCACCGCAGTCTCCGCCCTCGCCCTCCTCGTCGTCCTCGCCGTCGCGGGCACGCTCTTCGGCCGTCGTGCGCTCCTCCTGACCCGCCTCGTCCGGCTCGGACAGCCGGTGCGGCGCTTCGACGACGTGCCACGCCGCGTGCGCAACGAGGCGGTCGACGTGCTCGGGCAGAAGAAGCTCCTCCAGCGCCTCGGCCCCGGGTTGATCCACGCCTTCATCTTCTGGGGTTTCCTCGTCCTCTTTCCGACGATCGTGATGGCGCTGATCGGTGCCGTCGCGAAGGGAGAGACGCTGCCGTGGCTCGGATCGCAGGGCTGGTTCGCGTTCCTCGTCGATCTCTTCGTCGTGCTCGTGCTCGTCGGCGTCGCCTCCGCATTCTGGATCCGCAAGGTGCAGCGGCCGGAGCGGTTCAAGGGCAGCCACCTCGGCGAGGCGGATCTGATCCTCGGGTTGATCGCGATGATCGTCCTCACCCTTCTCCTCTGGCACGCGGCGCTGATCGCCACCGGCCTCAACGAATGGCCCGCCGGCTGGTCGCCGCTCTCCAACGCGATCGCGCAGGTCTTCGGCGAGGGCACCTGGGCCGAAGTGCGCGAGCGGATCTTCGTGTGGGCGCACGTGCTCCTCGTCGTCGGGTTCCTCGCCTACCTGCCGCACTCGAAGCACCTCCACATCGCGACCGCCGCGATCAACGTCTGGTTCGGCCGCACGCGCGCACGGGGCCGGCTCGAGCCGCTCGACTTCACGGTCGAGGACGAGAGCGCAATGCGCTTCGGTGCGAACACGATCGCCGACATGACGTGGAAGCAGATGATCGACACGATGTCGTGCACCGAGTGCGGCCGCTGCCAGGACGTCTGCCCCGCCTACGCGACGGGGAAAGAGCTCTCGCCGAAGCTGCTGATCATGGGGCTGCGCGACCAGCTGTTCGCGGAGGGCCCGAACCTCCTCGCCGACCCGGCCGGATTCGAACCGAGCCCGCTCGTGCCGAACGCGGTCAGCGACGACGTCGTCTGGGACTGCGTCACCTGCGGCGCGTGCGTCCAGGAGTGCCCGGTCGCAATCGAGCACGTCGACCACATCGTCGATCTCCGCCGCCACCTCGTCATGGTCGAGGGCCGCTTCCCGGCCGACGGCGAGACGATGCTGCGCGACGTCGAGCGCTCGCAGAACCCCTGGGGAAAGCCACAGGCGGAGCGCGCGGACTGGACGGAGGGCCTCGACGTGCGCGTGCTGCAGCCGGGAGACGAGGCACCCGAGGTGCTCTACTGGGTCGGTTGCGCCGCCTCGTACGACGAGCGCGCGCGGACAACGGCGCAGTCGACGGCGAAGCTCTTGCAGGCCGCCGGAGTCGACTTCGCGGTGCTCGGCCCGCGCGAGTCGTGCACCGGCGACCCGGCCCGGCGGATGGGGAACGAGTACACGTTCCAGTCGTACGCGGAGCAGAACGTCGCCACCCTGAACGGCGCCGGAGTGAAGAAGATCGTCGCCAGCTGCCCGCACTGCTTCAACACGCTCGCCAACGAGTACCCCGACTTCGGTGGCAGCTACGAGGTCGTCCACCACACCGAGCTCCTGACGGAGTTGCTCGAGGAGGGCCGAGCTCGAGCCGGTCGCGGGCACCGAGGAGATCACCTACCACGACTCCTGCTACCTCGCGCGCCACAACGACGTGATCGCCGCCCCGCGGGAGATCGTGGCGCGCGTCGGGAAACCGCTCGAGATGGCCCGCAGCGGCAAGCGGACGTTCTGCTGCGGTGCCGGCGGTGCCCACATGTGGATGGAGGAGCGGGGGAGCCAGATCAACGAGGAGCGGGCGCGCGAGGCGGCAGCGACCGGGGCGTCGACGCTCGCCGTCGCCTGCCCGTTCTGCACGATCATGCTCGACGACGGCGTCAAGCAGAACGGCTCCGAGATGCGGGTGGCGGACGTGGCCACCCTGCTCGCCGAGGCCCTACCGCCGGACGAATCCCGAACGACCGGCTGAAGCCGGTCGCCGGCCCGGGCTTCAGCCTGTCGTTCCGGGTTCCGGGGCGTTGACGTCGACCCGCAACCAGCCTAGACTCATATTGTGGAACACTCGTTCCACGCAACTCGACGACGCCATGCAAACGCGCACCGGGACCCAGTCGATCGACCGAGCCTCGCAGCTGCTCGTGCGCGTGGTCGAGGTGGACGATGCGCCGACGCTGGGCGAGCTCGCGGAGCTTGCGGGCCTCCCGAAGAGCACGACGTCGCGGCTCGTCTCGGCGCTCGAGCGCCAGGGGCTCGTGCAGCGCGACGCCTCCCGGGGCGCGATCAGCCCGGGGCCGGTGCTGCTGCGCTTTGCACGCCGCGAGACCTCGCGTCCCGATCTCGTCGAGCTCGCGTCGGATGCGCTCGAGCGCCTCGCCGACGTCAGTGGCGAGACCGCGAATCTCGGCATCGCCACCCCGACTGCCGTGGAGATGCTCGACCAGCGCGATAGCCGCCACATCGTCGGCTCGACGAACTGGGTCGGCCGGCGCGTTCCACCACACGGCTCGGTGGTGGGAAAGGTCTTCCTCGCCGAAGGCGTCGCTGCCGATGCCCGAGGGGAAGCTCGAGCTCCTCGGCCCACGGACGATCACCGATCCCGTCGATCTCCGACGCGATCTCGAGCGGACGCGCGCCCGAGGCTACGCGACCGCGGTCGACGAGCTCGAGGACGGGCTCTGGTCCGTGGCTGCTCCGGTGCGCGACGCCGGTGGCGTCGTCGTCGCCGCGCTGAGTGTCTCGGGGCCGACCGTCCGCCTCCAGGACGGGCTCCTCGACGACCTCGGCCGACTCATACGGGACGAGGCCTCTACCCTGTCAAGGCGAATCGGATATGACGACCTGAAACGAGGTGTTGGATGAGCGAGCCCGAGATCGACCTGAACGCGCTTCCCGACGACGAGCTCGTGACCCAGATGCACGACGACCTCTACGACGGGCTTGCCCCCGAGATCGCCGAGGGGACGAACATCCTCCTCGGTCGTGGCTGGGCTGCCGACAAGGTGCTGAACGACGCGCTGGTGGCGGGGATGCGGATCGTCGGGATCGACTTCCGCGACGGGATCCTCTTCGTCCCGGAGGTGCTTCTCGCCGCGAACGCGATGAAGGCCGGCATGGCGATCCTGCGGCCCCTGCTCGCGGAGACCGGCGTCGAGCGCATCGGCAAGGTCGTGATCGGCACCGTCAAGGGCGACATCCACGACATCGGCAAGAACCTCGTCGCGATGATGCTCGAGGGCGCCGGCTTCGAGGTGATCGACCTCGGCATCAACACGCCCGTGGAGCAGTTCCTCGAGGCGCTCGAGGAGCACGAGCCCGAGATCATCGGCATGTCGGCGCTCCTCACGACGACGATGCCGTACATGAAGGTCGTGATCGACACCCTGAAGGAGAAGGGCCTGCGCGACGACTACATCGTCCTCGTCGGTGGTGCCCCGCTCAACGAGGAGTTCGGTGCCGCGATCGGCGCCGACGCCTACTGCCGCGACGCTGCCGTCGCCTCCGAGACCGCGCAGGCGCTCGTGCTCGCGCGCCGTGCGGCGGCCAAGGTGTAGATGCGAGCCGGCGAGACGACCGAGCTGCTCGAGAACGAGGTCGCGTTCGTGGCGGCCGAGCGCCCCGACGTGCTCATCCTCGCCTGCGGCGCCATTGCCCGCGAGGTGCTCGCCGTCGTCCGCCTCAACGGCTGGACGCACGTCGACGTCCGCTGCCTGCCTGCCAAGCTCCACTCGACGCCGCGAGAAGATCGCCGGCGCAGTCGACGCGAAGCTGACCGAGCTCGAGGGGCAGCTACGAGAGCGTCTTCGTCGCCTACGCCGACTGCGGCACGGCCGGCGCGCTGGACATTGTGTTGAATCAACACAATGTGGAGAGGCTGCCGGGCGCCCATTGCTACGGCTTCCTGGCGGGCAACGATGCCTGGGACGCGATGCAGGAGGAGGAGCTCGGCACCTACTACCTGACCGACTTCCTCGCCCGGCACTTCGAGGCGCTGATCGTGCGGCCGTTCAAGCTCGACACGCATCCGGAGCTGCTGCCGATGATGTTCGGCAACTACACGCGCCTGATGTACCTGGCGCAGACCGACAACGCCGACCTGCTGGCAGCGCGCCGGGGCGGCGGCCGCCTATCTCGGGCTCAGAGTTCGAGGAGCGGCGCACGGGCTACGGCGAGCTGCAGCCGTCGCTCGTCGAGTTCGTCGACATGAAAACGCATGCCTGAGCTGACGGTCATCTCGTGGCGCGCGATCCCCGCCCAGGTAACCGCCGGGAAGGGCCGCGGGGCAGCCCGGGTGCAGCTCTCGGACCGCTTCCAGGAGGCGATCGACGCTGCCGCGATGCGAGCCGGGCTGATCGGGACCGACACCTACCTCGAGCAGTGGCGGCGTGAAGGCCGGCCTTGCAGGCGACGACCTCGAGGCCGAGGTCGTCGGCGGCCGCCGCGCAGCTCGAGCATCGACTACCCCGACGAGAGACTCGAGCGGCTCGCCGCGCGAACGGAGAAGAGGAGCCCGCGTGACAGAGACCGTTCTTTCCTCGGCCACGAAAGAGGTCGTGATCGGGTTCGACCGCCCGTTCGTCGTCATCGGCGAGCGGATCAACCCAACCGGCCGGAAGCACCTGGCCGAGGAGATGAAGGTCGGCAACTTCGACACCGTGATCGCCGACGCGATCGCGCAGGTGGAGGCCGGCGCGCAGATGCTCGACGTCAACGCCGGGATCCCGCTCGCCGACGAGCCGGCGATCCTGCGTCGGACGATCGAGCTCGTGCAGTCGATCACCGACGTGCCGCTCTCGATCGACTCGTCGATCGTCGAGGCGCTCGAGGCGGGTCTCTCGGTCTATCAGGGCAAGCCTCTCGTCAACTCGGTCACGGGCGAGGACGAGCAGATGGAGCGGGTGCTGCCGCTCGTCGCGAAGTACGGCGCCGCGGTCGTCGCGATCTCGAATGACGAGACCGGCATCTCGGAGGATCCCGGACGTCCGCTTCGAGGTGGCGAGGAAGATCGTCTCGCGCGCAGCCGACTACGGAATCCCGCGAGAGGACATCGTCGTCGACCCGCTCGTGATGCCGATCGGCGCGATGGGCACCGCCGGCCGGCAGGTGTTCCGGCTCGTCCGGCGGCTGCAGGACGAGCTGAAGGTCAATTCGACGTGCGGCGCCTCGAACGTCAGCTTCGGGCTCCCGAATCGCCCCGCCCTGAACGCCGCCTTCCTGCCGATGGCGATCGCGTCAGGCCTCACCTCCGCGATCACGAGCCCGCTCCACACCGAGGTGCGGCACGCGATCTGGGCGGCCGATGTGATGAACGGGAACGACGAGAATTGCGCGCAATGGATCGCCCGTAACGGCGACTCGGGCGAGGCGGCGCAGACCGGCCGCCGCGGCGGCCGGGAGGGCAGGCGGAGGGCGGCGGGGCGTGAGCCGGCGTGGAACGACGCCCGCTGAAGCCGGACATCCGAAACCCGGACATCTCGGCGGTGCGTGGCTTCAGCGGCGTCGGGTTGCGGCCGTGGCTGACGGCCGCGTCGTCTTTCGCATCCGGGCACGACCGTGCTCGACGCCGCGCGGCGCCTCGGGGTCGACATCGACTCCGTCTGCGGCGGCCGCGGCATCTGCGGTCGCTGCCAGGTCGAGGTGAGCGAGGGCGAGCACGCGAAGCACGCGATCACCTCTGCCGCGACGCACCTCTCGCCGATCGGTGCGGTGGAGCGCGCGTACGCCGCCGACAAGGGCCTCGCGGCAGGCCGCCGCCTCGGCTGCACCGCCCACATCGAGGGCGAGCTCGTCATCGACGTCCCGCCCGAGAGCCAGGTGCACAGGCAGGTCGTGCGCAAGGAGGCCGACGCCCATCCGATCGAGATCAACCCCGTCGTGCGTCTCTACTACGTCGAGGTCGAGGAGCCCGACCTCGCCTCGCCGTCCAGCGATCTCGGCCGCCTGCGCGAGGCGCTCGAGCGCGAGTGGAAGGTCACCGGGCTCGCGGTCGACGACCACGTCCTGCCGGGCCTGCAGAAGACGTTGCGTAAGGGCGAGTGGAAGGTCACCGTCGCGGTGCACGACGACACCGAACTGACCGCGGTGTGGCCGGGGTTCCACGACGCCTCGTACGGCATCGCATTCGACATCGGCTCGACGACGGTCGCGGGCCACCTCTGCGATCTCGCGAGCGGCGAGGTGCTCTGCGTCGGCCGGCGAGATGAACCCGCAGATCCGCTTCGGCGAGGATCTGATGAGCCGGGTCTCGTACGTGATGATGAACCCGGGCTCCGAGAAGGAGCTGACGCGCGTCGTGCGCGGCTGCCTCGCGAAGCTGACGGCCGAGCTCGCGAAGGATGCCGGTGTCTCCCGCGACGACATCCTCGAGATCACGCTCGTCGGCAATCCGATCATGCACCACCTTCTGCTCGGGCTCGACCCGACCGAGCTCGGTGGCGCGCCGTTTGCGCTCACGATCGACGAGGCGGTGCGCCGTCCCGCGACCGACCTCGGCCTGCCCGTCAATCCGGGCGCCCGCGCGTACGTGCTGCCGTGCATCGCAGGGCACGTCGGCGCCGATGCGGCCGGCGTGATCCTCTCCGAAGGCCCGTATCTCGGCGAGGAGGTCAACCTGATCGTCGACGTCGGCACCAACGCCGAGATCGTGCTCGGAAACCGCGAGCGGCTGCTTGCCGCGTCGAGCCCGACCGGCCCCGCCTTCGAGGGCGCGCAGATCAGCTGTGGCCAGCGAGCCGCGCCCGGGGCGATCGAGCGCGTGCGCATCGATCCGGAGACGCTCGAGCCCCGCTTCCGCGTGATCGGCAGCGAGCTCTGGTCGGACGATCCCGGCTTCGCCGGCACCCACGTAACGGGCGTGTGCGGCTCGGGGATCATCGAGATCGTCGCCGAGCTCCACCTCGCGGGCGTGTTGACGACCGACGGCACGATCGACGGCGCCCTCGCCGCCCGCTCGCCCCGGATCGTCCCCGACGGCAGGACCTTCTCGTACGTCCTCTCCGACGGCGAGCCGACGCTGACCGTGACCCAGAACGACATCCGCCAGATCCAGCTCGCGAAGGCCGCCCTCCACGCAGGCTGCATGCTCCTCTGCGAGCACTACGGGATCGACCACGTCGACCGGATCCGCCTTGCGGGCGCCTTCGGCAATCACATCGACCCTGTCTACGCGCTCGTGCTCGGGCTCGTCCCCGACTGCGACCCCGCGAACGTCACCTCCGCCGGCAACGCCGCCGGCACCGGCGCGCGAATCGCGCTGCTCGACCGCTCGTCCCGGGCCGAGATCGAGAGAGGTCGTGCGCCAGGTCGAGAAGATCGAGACGGCGGTCGAGCCGCGCTTCCAGGAGCTCTTCGTCGGCGCGATGGCGATCCCGCACGACACCGATCCCTACGAGAAGCTGCGTGCGGTCGTCACTCTGCCGCCGCGCCGCGTCGCCGATCCCGACAGACGGGCCGGCAGCGACGCCGCGCAGCCTCCTCGGATCCTGCCGAGAGGAGCACCGTATGACCGAGACCACGGGTGGCCGCCGCAGCGGCGGTCGTGCCGCGCGCCAGGCCGCACGCGCCGTCTCGAACGCGGTCAGCGTCCCGTACATCACCCGGACGCTGACGCCGTTCGAGGTGCTCTCGGAAGAGCACCTCTCGCTGATCGAGGAGAACGCCGACACCGTGCTCGAGCAGGTCGGCATCGAGTTCCGCGACACGCCCGAGGCGCTGCAGCTGTTCAGGGACGCGGGTGCCGACATCGACGGCGAGCGCGTGCGCTTCCCGCGCGGCCTCGCCCGGCAGATCGTGCAGGCGACGGCTCCCGCGACCTTCACGCAGGTGGCACGGAACCCGGTTCACACCGTCGAGATCGGCGGGCCGAACACCGTGTTCGCGCCGGCCTACGGCTCGCCGTTCGTCCGCGACCTCGACAACGGGCGCCGCTACGGGACGATCGAGGACTTCCGCAACTTCGTCAAGCTGACGTACCTGACGCCGTTCCTGCACCACTCGGGCGGCACCGTCTGCGAGCCGGTCGACGTGCCGGTCAACAAGCGCCATTACGACATGGTCTATGCGCACATGCGCTACTCCGACAAGGCGTTCATGGGCTCCGTGACGCATCCGAGCCGGGCCGAGGACACGGTCGCGATGGCCAGGATCCTGTTCGGGGCCGACTTCCTCGAGTCGAACACGGTCATCGTCTCGCTCGTCAACGCCAACTCGCCGATGGTGTGGGACTCGACGATGCTCGGTGCGGCGAAGGCGTACGCGGAGGCGAACCAGGGCGTGCTGATCACGCCGTTCATCCTCGCCGGCGCGATGAGCCCGGCCACCGTCGTCGGCACCGCGACGCAGACGCTCGCCGAGGCGCTCGCCGGGATGGCGTTCTGCCAGCTCGTGCGGCCCGGGGCGCCGGTCATCTTCGGCTCGTTCGCGTCCTCGATGTCGATGCAGTCGGGGGCGCCGACGTTCGGCACGCCGGAGCCGGCGCTGATGCTCTACGTGATGGCCGCGCTCGCGCGCCGGCGTCGGCGTCCCGTTCCGCTCCGGCGGTGGGCTCACCGCCTCGAAGATCGCGGACGCGCAGGCCGCCTACGAGTCGGCGAACACGATGCAGCCGACGATGCTCGGCGGCGTCAACTTCGTCCTCCACACGGCGGGCTGGCTCGAGGGCGGGCTGACGATGGGCTACGAGAAGTTCATCCTCGACGTCGATCAGGCGGCCGCCTGGCACTCGCTTGCGAAGGGCGTGGACATGTCCCCGAACGGTCAGGCGCTCGATGCGCTGCTGACGAACGAGCCGGGCGTGCACTTCCTCGGCCATCCGCACACGCTCGCGAACTTCGAGGAGGCGTTCTGGCGGTCGTCGAACGCCGACAACAGCAGCTTCGAGCAGTGGGATCTCGACGGCGCCCAGGACGCGAACGTGCGTGCCAACGCGACGTGGAAGAAGATGCTCGCCGAGCTACGAGCCGCCGCCGATCGACGAGGCGGTCGACGAGGAGCTGCGCGAGTTCATCGAGCGGAAGAAGGCGTCCTTCCCGGACTCGAACGCCTGATGACCGCCACCGCTCCGCCAAGCCCGCGCACGGTTGCCGAGCTGCTCCGGCGCTCCCGCTACGAGGTGATCCCGCTCGCGGGCGCGGAGGAGCAGGTGCTCGAGCACGTGCCGCACGACGTCACGCTCACCGTCACCGCGTCGCCCGTGAAAGGTCTCGACCACACGCTCGAGCTCGCAGGCAGGCTCGCCGCGCACGGCTATCCGGTCGTCCCCACCTCTCGGCGCGCCTCGTCGTCGATCGCGCGCACCTCGCCGAGCTCGTCGCGCGGATCGCGGAGATGGGCGTGCGAGACGTCTTCGTCGTCGCCGGGCGACGCCGATCAGCCGGCCGGGCTCCTTCAGCGGCGCCGCGCAGCTCCTCGACGCGATGGCCGAGCTCGGCCACCCGTTCGAGCAGATCGGGATCACCGGCTATCCGGAGAGCCACCCGCTGATCGACGACGAGACGACGATCGCGGCGATGTTCGAGAAGGCGCGCCATGCGACCTACATCGCGAGCCAGATCTGCTTCGACTCGCGCGTCACGGTGGCGCTGGATCGACAACGTCTGGGCGCGCGGGACACGGCTGCCGATCTTCGTCGGCATTCCGGGCATCGTGCCGCGCGCGAAGCTCCTCCGCGTGTCGACGAGGATCGGGATCGGCGAGTCGCTCCGCTACCTCCGCAAGCACGGCGACTTCGTGACGCGCGTTTCCTCCAGCCGGGCGGCTTCAACCCGGACAAGCTGATCAAGGGCCTCGCGCCGGCGCTCGCGGCACCCGAGCACGGGTCGGCGGCTTCCACATCTTCACCTTCAACGACCTCGCCGACACCGAGGCGTGGCGGCAGCGCAAGCTCGCCGGCGGCTGAACATTGTGTTGAATCAACACAAAGTGGTTCGAGCGCGTGGGGCGAGGCGTTGTGCGGGCATCGAGCCGAGCGGAACGAACATTGTGTTGAATCAACACAAACTCGGCGCGTGAGCGAGCGCTACGACATCGTGATCGTCGGCGGCGGCTCGGCGGGCTGCTGCGCTCGCGAACCGGCTCAGCGCCGACCCGTCGACGCGCGTGCTCGTGCTCGAGGCCGGGCGACCCGACTACCAGTGGGACGTCTTCATCCACATGCCGGCCGGGCTCGCGACGCCGATCGGGAACCGCTTCTACGACTGGAAGTACGAGTCGGAGCCCGAGCCGCACATGAACGGGCGCAGGATCTACCACGCGCGCGGCAAGGTGCTCGGCGGCTCGTCGAGCATCAACGGGATGATCTTCCAGCGCGGCAACCCGCTCGACTACGAGCGCTGGGGCGCCGACCCCGGGATGGGCAGCTGGGACTACGCGCACTGCCTCCCGTACTTCAAGCGCATGGAGACCTGCCTTGCCGGTGCCGACGAGTTCCGCGGCGGCGAAGGGCCGCTCGTGCTCGAGCGCGGCCCGGCGACGAGCCCGCTGTTCCAGGCGTTCTTCGAGGCCGTGCAGCAGGCGGGGTATCCGCTCACCGACGACGTGAACGGCTTCAAGCAGGAGGGCTTCGCGGCCTTCGACCGCAACATCCACAACGGTCGCAGGCTCAGCGCCGCCCGCGCCTACCTCCACCCGGTGATGCGCCGCCCGAACCTCGAGGTGCGGTGCCGCGCCTTCGTCAACCGGGTGTTGTTCGACGGCACGCGCGCGGTCGGCGTCGAGGTTGCGGGCCGGGTCGGGCCCGAGCGGATCGAGGCGGGCGAGGTGATCCTCTGCGGCGGCGCGATCAACTCTCCGCAGCTGCTCCAGGTCTCCGGGGTCGGCAACGCCGCCGAGCTCGAGGCGCTCGGGATCGACGTCGTACACGATCTTCCGGGCGTCGGCGAGCACCTCCAGGACCACCTCGAGGTCTACATCCAGTACGGCTCGAAGCAGCCCGTTTCGGTCGCGCCCGCGATGAAGTGGCGCAACCGCCCCTGGGTCGGCTTCAAGTGGCTGTTCTTCCGCTCGGGGCCAGGCGCCACGAACCACTTCGAGGCAGGCGGGTTCATCCGCGGCGACGACGACGTCGCCTATCCCAACCTGATGTTCCACTTCCTGCCCGTCGCGATCCGCTACGACGGCTCGTCGCCCGCCGGCGGGCACGGCTACCAGGTGCACGTCGGCCCGATGTACTCCGACGCGCGGGGCTCGGTGAAGATCACGTCGAGAGATCCGCGCGTTCACCCGGCGCTGCGCTTCAACTACCTCTCGACCGACCAGGACCGGCGGGAGTGGCTCGAGGCCGTGCACGCGGCGCGCACGATCCTCACCCAGCCGGCGTTCGAGCCGTTCAACGCAGGCGAGCTCTCGCCGGGAGCGTCCGTCGAGACCGACGAGGAGATTCTCGACTGGGTCGCCCGCGACGCGGAGACCGCGCTGCACCCGTCGTGCACCTGCCGGCTCGGGGTCGACGAGATGTCGGTGATCGACCCGTCGACGATGCGCGTGCACGGCCTCGACGGACTGCGCGTCGTCGATGCGTCCGTGTTCCCCTACGTCACGAACGGCAACATCTACGCGCCGACGATGATGGTGGCCGAGAAGGCTGCCGACCTGATCCTCGGCAACACGCCGCTGCGCCGCCGAGAGGTCGAGTTCTACCGGCACGGCGCTAGCCCGTCCTGACTCCGGATCGCGGTGGCACGATGTCGCCGTGAGCGAGTTCGCGGCGTCACGTTCGACCTCGACCCTGCCGGGCTATGCCGCCGGCCGGCCCGGCTACCCGCGCGGTGGTGTTCGACTTCGCTCGAGGAGCGCTGTGGGCTCGGCCGCGGGCGCATCGGTGATCGAGATCGGCCCCGGGACCGGGCAGGCGACGGCAGAGCTGCTGCGGCGTGGCGCCAGGGTGCACGCGATCGAGCCGGGCGCGGCACTCGCCGAGCATCTCGTCGCGGCGCACGGCGGCGACGCGCTGACCGTCACGGTGAGCTCGTTCGAGGAGGCGGAGCTGCCCGAGGGCGCGGCCGACCTCGTCGTCGCGGCGACCTCGTTCCACTGGGTCGACACGGAGATCGGGATGGACAAGGTGTTGTCGGCGCTTCGCCCGGGAGGGTGGGTCGCGCTCTGGTGGAACCTCTGGTACGACCCGGACGGCCAGGACGCGTTCAGCCTGGCGCTCGATCCCGATCTTCGAAGAGTTCGGAGACGGGAGAGCCCAGCGTACGTCGACCAGAGACAGGAGGAGCACTGGCTGCCGCTGATGCGCGCCGGCGGGCTTCGAGGATGTGACCGCGGAGCGGTTTCCCTGGGAGGTCGAGCAGAGCAGTGACGACCTTGTCGGCGCTGTTCAGCACCTTCTCCGGGATGCGCATCCGTCCCGCGCGAAGAGCAGGCGCAGATGCTGGAGCGGATCGCGCCGTCGCCGACGACCAGTTCGGCGGCAAGGTGCGGCGGACGTACCAGACCGCGCTCTACACCGGGCGCAAGCCAGGTCCCTGACCCGCTGCCAGTCGAGCGTTCCGCGGGACGATCCACTCCGTCGGCTGGCCGGTCACCCGTGCGATCGCGTCGAAGTGGCGGTCGTAGTGGAGCAGAGAGAGGTCATTGATCCCCGCGTCGCGGCGACGAACAGGTCGACGGCGTTCGGGCCTCGGTGTTGGCTCCGTTCAGCGAGCTCGAACTGAACGTCGCCCGCACGTTCGACGGCCTGCCTGCTCAGGGCGCATGACGGAAGTCCGAAGCTCAGCGTGTCGCGACGCTGAGCACGGCCTTGACGATGCCGTCGTAGCCCGTGCACCGGCAGAGGTTGCCGGAGAGGCCGATCCGCACCTCGTCCTCGGTCGGCGAGGGGTTGCTCGCGAGAAGCGCCGTCGCGGAGACGAGCATCCCCGGGGTGCAGAACCCGCACTGGACGCCGCCGAGATCGAGGAAGGCAGCCTGGAGCGGCGCCAGCGTGTCGCCGTCGGAGAGCCCCTCGACCGTCGTGATCTCGCTGCCCTCGGCCTGAAGGGCGAGGTAGGAGCACGAGTTCACGGGCTTCCGTCGAGCAGCATCATGCAGGCCCCGCACTCGGAGTCGTCGCATCCCTCCTTCGAGCCCGTCAGGCCGATCGACGTCGCGGACGGCGGCGAGCAGGTTCATGCCGGGATCGAGCTCGACCGGGTAGGCGTTCCCGTTGACGGTCAGCGTCGTCGCGATCTTCACGCGCCCGCCTCCCGGGCCCGGCTCAGGGCCGTCTCGATCGCGCGTCGCGCGATCACGGCCGCCATCGCGCGGCGGTAGTCGGCCGAGCCGCGGACGTCCGAGATCGGCGTGGCGGCCGCGGCGACCGCGGCACCCGCCGCCTCGATTGCAGCGTCGCCGCCGTCGCTGCCGTTCAGCGCAGCCTCGGCCCCGGGCACGCGCCTGATCGTGGGGGAGAGCGCCGTCATCGCGATCCGGCGTCGCTCACCTTGCCGTCGACGAGCGTGACGACGGCGGTCGCGCCGACGACGGCGATCTCCATCTGACGCCGGTACTCGAGGCGGAGGTAGGCGCTGCCGGTGCCGGCCGGCGGAGCGGGCACGTCGACCACGACCAGTAGCTCGTCCTCGCGCGCCACGGTCTTGCCAGGGCCCTCCCAGAGGTCGGCGACGGGTATCAGCCGCGGCTCGGAGCCGCGACCGAAGCGTCACCGTCGCGTCGAAGCAGACGAGCGGACCGCCCGTCTCCATGGCGGGAGAGGCGTTCATCAGGTTGCCGCCGATCGTCCCCTGTGCGCGTGTCGCGTGGGAGCCGACGATCGCGCATGCGTCGGCGAGTGCGGCGAAGCGACGGCAGACGTCGTCGCTGGCGGCGATCTCCGCATGACGGGCGAGCGCTCCGAGGCGGAGGCTGCCGTCGTCGAGCACCTCGAGGCCCTGGAGCTCCCCGACGCGGTGGATCGCGACGATGCTCTCCGGCAGCGTCGACTTGCCCGACGCGAGCGCCGACGACGAGGTCGGTGCCGCCGGCAACGGGCCGCGCTCCGCGGCGAGCGCCGCGAGCGCGTCGTCGAGCGAGGTCGCCGAGATGAAGGACGTGACGCTCATCCGGGACCGTCCAACGATCCGGCGCATCGGCGTGGCAGCCCCGACGTCGCAGGCGGGTGACCGGCTTCAGCCGGTCGCCGGTCGGAGACGAACGCCTCACTGCCCAGCCTCCCAGACCCGCTCCGGCGTCATCGGCAGCTTGTGCACTCGCGCGCCGATCACCTTCGCGATCGCGTTCGCGACGGCGCCGGCGGTCGGCACGCACGGCGGCTCGCCGACGCCCTTCGAGCCCTTCGGCCCGGCGTTCGGCGTGTTGGTCTCGATCCAGGCCACGTCGATCCGTGGCGCATCGGAGGCCGTCACGAGCTTGTAGTCGGTCAGGTGCGCGTTGCGCTGCCGGCCGTCGGCGTCGATCTGCGTTCCTTCGGAGAGCGCCTGGCCGATGCCCATCACGACGCCGCCGTAGACCTGGCCGTCGGCTCCGATCCGGTTCAGGATCGTGCCGCAGTCGTGCGCGGCTGCGACCTCGAGCACCCGCACGACGCCGGTGCCGCGGTCGACGCGGACCCGAGCCGCGTGCGCCATCAGCTGCGGCGCGTGGAACGACTCGAGGCCGAGCCGGCCGACGCAGCCCTCTGCCGGATGGGCCGCAGGCGCGTCCGGCACGACGCCCGCGCCCTTGCCGTGGAAGGTGCCGCCGCCGGCCAGCTCGGCGATCGTGACCGACTTGTCGGGCGAGCCCTTGACGAGGATCGCGCCGCCTTCGCAGCTCGAGATCCTCCATGCGCGGCCTCGAGGTGCTCGGCGGCCGCTTCGAGCAGCTGCTCGCGCAGGTCGACGGCCGCGGCGATCACTGCGCGGCCGCTGTTGAACGTCGTCTGCGAGCCGCACGAGCCCATGTCGGAAGGGGCGGCGTCGGTGTCCTGGTAGAGCAGCGAGAAGTCCTCCGGCTGCATCCCGAGCTGCTCGGCGACGTACTTCGGCATCGCCATCACGGCGCCCGTGCCGTTCTCCTGCGCGCCGGTGATGATCGTGCCGGTGCCGTCCGGGTTCAGCTTCACGTAGGCGCCGCTCGGCGACGCGAAGCAGGGCCACCAGCCGACCGAGACGCCGATCGCCTCGTCGTCGGGGAGCTCCTGCCCGTAGCCGATCAGCTCGACCGCCTTCTCGAGCGTCTCCTTCATCGCGATCCGCTCGAGCACCTGGCCGGTCGCCGTGACCGATCCCGTCTCGATGACGGTTCTGCGACGCAGCTCGACGGGATCGATCCCGAGCGCCTCGGCGAGCTCGTCCATGTGCTGCTCGAGCGCCCAGCACACCTGCGGCGCCGTCGGGGCGCGGATCGACGACGACGGCTGGTTGTTCGAGTAGACGAGCGAGGACTCGACGTGGACGTTCTCGAGCTCGTACGGCCCGAGCGCGTGCATCGCCGCCATCTGCGCGAAGAAGCCGCCCTCGCCGCAGTAGGCGCCCTTGTCGAGCACGAGCCGTGCCTTGCGCGCGACGAGCGTGCCGTCGGCGCGGGCGCCGGTCTCGAGCTCGATCACCATGCCCTCGCGACGGTGCCCGACGGCGACGAACTCCTCGCGGCGGGAGAAGACGAGCTTGACGGGGCGGCGTGCAGCACGGGCGAGCGCGGCCACGTGGCCCTCGAAGTGGAAGTCGCACTTGGCGCCGAAGCCGCCGCCGAGGAGGGGCACGATCACGCGCACGTGAGACTCCGGGATCTGCAGCGTCTCGGCGATGCCGCCGCGGGCCGCGTAGGGCACCTGCGTCGACGTCCACACCGTCACCTTGTCGCCCTGCCACTGCGCCACGACCGCGCGCGGCTCGATCGGGACGCCGTTGACCGAGTCGGTCACGTAGCGGCCCTTGACGACGACGTCTGCGCCGGCCAGCGCGGCGTCGACGTCTCCCTTCACGATCGTCGAATAGCCGAGCGTGTTGTGGTGGCGACCGAGCGCCTTCGAGCCCTCGTACGACTCCCAATCGGGATGGACGAGCGTCGCGTCGTCGCCCAGCGCCGCCTCGAAATCGGTCACGACGGGCAGCGGCTCGTAGTCGATCTCGATCAGCGCCGCCGCCTGCTCGGCGATCTCGGCCGTCGTCGCCGCGATCCCCGCGACGACATCACCCTCGAAGCGGACCGTGTCCTTCGCGAAGAGGCGGCGGTCCTTGACCATGCCGCCGTAGAGCACGTCGGGAACGTCCTCGTGCGTGACGACGGCGAGCACGCCGGGGAGCGCCCGCGCCTTCGTCGTGTCGATGCGCGTGATCCGCGCGTGCGCGTGGTCGGCGTAGCGGAACTTCGCGACGAGCTCGCCGGCGAGGACGAGATCGGCCGTGTAGCGGCCCGTGCCGGTCACCTTCTCCTTGCCGTCCGGGCGAATGAACGCCCGCGGTTCCTCGACCGTCGCCACCGTCAGCTCACCTCCGACACGGCGCCGGAGAGAATGCGCAACGCAGCAGCTTGCCCGTTCTCCACGCTCCGCGACGTACCGATCGCGCGCGCGCCCTTGCGGGCGAACGCCAGCGCCGCCTCGAAACCAGGGCCGCTGTTGGCGCCGGTGAAGACGACGGTACGACCGGTCTGGTCGGGAATGTCCGCTGGGGTCCAGCCCGGCTTCGTCACGTTCGGCACTCCTTCGTCGGCCTTCGTGAACGCATCCAATCAGAGGAGAGCTAGCGAAGTGCGAGGAGCGCGATCCCACAGACGACGAGGACAGACCCGGCGAGCCTCGACCGGCTCACGCGCTCGTGCAGCACGACCGCGGCAAATACCGTCGCCATCACGACGCTCGTCTCGCGCACGGCGGCAACGGATGCCGCCGACGCGCGCGCGAGCGCCGCAAGGACGAGTGCATACGCCGCGAAGGAGGCGATGCCCGCGATGATCGCCGAGGCACCGAGCTCCGCACGAACACGCGCCCGGCCCTTGACGGCGATGGCGCCGGCGGCATATCCGAGTGCTGCCGGGATCATGCTCAATTCGAGGTACGTGATCGGGCTCGCATGCGTGATGCCGCGCTTGTCGAGCAGCGTGTACGACGCGATCACGCAGGCGATCCCGAGGGCAAACGCGAGTGCGTGCGGGTCCGAGGGCGGCCGCAGGCCGCGGACGAGGAGGACGCCCGCCGCGACGAGGGCAACACCGGCTATCTGCGGGACCGACGTCGAATGGCCGAGAACGACGACCGACACGACGAGGACGATGACCGGAGCGGCTCCACGCGCGACCGGGTAGACGAACGAAAGCTCGGCCTTCCGGTATGCGGTCGCGAGCAACGCGAAGTAGGTGAGCTGCAGCAGCGAGGTGACGACGATGAACGGCCAGACGGCCCATTCGGCGTCGAATCGCAGAGCAGTCACGGGCGCGAACACGATCACCGCCGAGAGGAGCGCCACGGCGGTCGCGCTCTCGGGGTCTCGGGCCCGAGCGAGCAGGATGTTCCAGAAGGCGTGCAGGACGGCGGCCGCGAGCGCAAGGGTGAACGCGAGAGGCGGCATCGCACGAGCAGAGTAGGCTTGCGGGCCGGATGGGAGCTGCACGGGCACTATGTTCGACTTCAACGGGACGCTCTCCCACGACGAGCCGCTGCTGCTCGCGATCTACCAGTGGCTCTTCGCTCGTTACGGTCGGCCCCTGACCGAGGAGCAGTACTACGACCGCCTCGCCGGGCTGTCGGAGGAGGCGATCATCGGCGGCTGGCTCGGCATCGATGGGCCGCTCCTCGCGACGCTCGTCAGCGAGAGGATCGAGCGTTACGCAGCCGAAGCTGCGGACGGCAGGACAGTGACAGAGCCGTTGCGCGAGGCGCTCCGCTTCGCGGCTGAGCGCGTTCCGGTGGCGATCGTCTCGGGCGCGTTCCGCGCCGAGATCGAGCCTGTTGTCGAGGCCGCCGGAATCGCCGACGACATCGCCACGATCGTCGCCGCCGACGACGTCACGCAGGGTAAGCCACATCCCGAGGGCTACCTGCGAGCGCTCGAGCGGCTCGAAGTCGACCCCGCCGACGCAGTTGCATTCGAGGACACCGAGGCGGGGGTCGCGTCGGCAAAGGCCGCCGGGTTGCGTTGCCTCGCGGTTCGCGGCACGCTGCCCGACGAGCGGCTCTCGGCCGCCGACGAGCTCGTCGACCGGATCGACGTCGCCCTCGTGCGGCGACTTGTGAGTTAGGCCTGAGGCCCGCGCGGATGATCCTCGCCATCGACCAGGGAACCACCGGAACCACGTGCCTCGTCGTCGACGAGCAGCTGCGGCCGGTCGGTCGCGGCTATCGGGAGATCGTCCAGCACTATCCGGAGCCCGGATGGGTCGAGCACGATCCCGAGGAGATCTGGGCCAGCGTCCTCCTCACCGCGGAGGCCGCGCTCGCAGAGGCGGGAATCAGGGCCGACGAGCTCAGCGCGGTGGGGATCACGAACCAGCGAGAGACGACGGTCGTCTGGGAGCGCCGGAGCGGGCGCCCCGTGCACCCCGCGATCGTCTGGCAGGACCGGCGTACGGCTGCGCGCTGCGCAGAGCTTCCCGCCGAGCTCATCCGGGAGCGGACGGGCCTCGTGTGCGATCCCTACTTCTCGGCGACGAAGCTCGAGTGGATCCTCGCTCGAACGGCGCTGCCGCAGCGGGAGCTCGCCTTCGGGACGATCGATTCGTGGCTGGCCTGGAAGCTGACCGGGGGATCGACGCACGTCACGGACGTGACGAACGCATCGCGCACGATGCTTCTCGATCTGGAGACCGGCAGCTGGGACGACGAGCTGCTCGACCTCTTCTCCGTCGATCGCGGCATCCTGCCCGAGGTGGTGCCATCGTCCGGCGTCGTCGCGGAGGCGACCTTGCTCGGGGCGACCGTGCCGCTCGCGGGCATGGCCGGCGACCAACAGGCGGCGCTCTTCGGCCAGGCGCTGCTTCGCACCGGGCCAGGCGAAGGCGACGTACGGCACCGGGACGTTCGTCCTCGCCAACATCGGGGAGCTCGCCGGACCGCCGCCGCCGGGCTTGCTGAAGACTGCCGCCGCCGTTGCCCCCGGCGCTCCTCGACAATTCGCGACGGAGGGCTCGGTGCTCGTCGGCGGGGCGGCCGTCCAATGGCTGCGGGACGGTCTCGGGATCATCGCGAGCGCTGCGGAGACCGAGACGCTTGCCCGCGAGGTCGACTCCACGGGCGGCGTCTTCTTCGTGCCGGCGCTGACCGGGCTCGGGGCGCCGTACTGGGACGCCGATGCGCGGGGGCTGATCTGCGGCCTGACGCGCGGGACGACGCGGGCACACATCGCGCGGGCGACGCTGGAGGCGATCGCCCATCAGGTCGCCGACGTGATCGATGTCCTCCCGATCGAGGCAGGTGTGCTGCGGGCGGACGGTGGTGCGACTGCGAACAGCTTCCTCATGCAGTTCCAGGCGGACGTGATCCAGATCCCTGTCGAGCCGGCGACGAATGCCGATGCGACGGCCCTCGGTGCCGCCGCGCTCGCCGGGTTGGCGGTGGGTGCGTGGAACGACACCGGCGAGCTCGAGCCGCTGCTGAGACGCGGGCAGCGGTACGAGCCCGCCATGAGTGGCGCAGGACTGCGGCACGGGCGCGTGACGACTGGCAGCAGGCGTTGCGGCGCGCACGGTGAGCCGCCTGACGTGGGTCATCGCCCACCGTGGCGCGTCGGCGGACGAGCGGGAGAACACCCTGCCGGCGTTCGAGCGGGCGATCCAGATGGGAGCCGACTTCGTGGAGTTCGACGTCCAGGCGGCGAGCGACGGCGCGCTCGTCGTCTTCCACGATCTCACGCTCGACCGGTTGACTCCCGCTCGCGGCCCAATGCGCCGCCGTCCGCTCGCCGAGCTGCGCGAGCTCGGCATCCCGACGCTCGAGGAGGTGCTCGAGCTGACCGCGGGACGGATCGGCGTCATGGCCGAGCTCAAGAGCCCGTGGCTGTTCCGCCGCCACGACTTCGTCGCGCGAGCCGTGCGCCTGCTTCCGGACGACGGAGTCGTCGTGTCGTTCTCCCGCACGGCGATCCGTGAGGCTCGGCGGACGCGGCCGTCCCTCCGAACCGTGCAGCACGTCGGCTACGGGACGTCGATCCGCGCCGCAAGCGGTATCGCGTGGGCGGCGGGCTTCGACGATGCCCGTGTGACGGCGCGCGGCATCGCGAAGGCCAGGTCGCTCGGCCTCAGGGCGCTCGTCTACACGGTCAACGAGCCGTCACGGATGCTCGCGCTGCGCGAGATCGGCGCCGACGGGGTCTTTACAGACTGTCCGGGTCTGGCGCGTGAGGCACTTCGTCGGCCAGGCTGAGGAGCCGTGGGCTGTCCGGCGGGAAGCTCGCGACGACCTTCGTGCCGACCGTGAGCGGTGCGGCCCGCGTGGTCGAGATATCCGCGGTAAGGGTCCGGTCGTTCGCCTCGTCGGCCACCCGGACTCGAGATGTCGAGCCGAGGAACGTGTTCGAGATGACCTCACCGGCGAGGGCACTGTCGGGTACCGAGCCATTCGAGGCCACGACATCGACGGTCTCGGGGCGGATGAGGCAGAGCACGCGCTCCCCCCGAGGGACACCGCGCGCCGCGTCCACCCGCAACACGAGGCCGTTGTAGTCGATCGCCCCGTCGTCGGCCACGGTCGCGATGAGGCGGTTCATCGTGCCGATGAACTCGGCCACGAACGGCGTCGCAGGGCTGCCGTACATCTCGGCGGGCGCGCCAACCTGCTCGATCTTGCCGCCGTACATGACGGCGACCCGGTCCGAGATCGAGAGAGCCTCCTCCTGGTCGTGGGTGACGTAGATCGTCGTGATTCCGAGCTCGAGCTGGATCCGCCGGATCTCCTCCCGCAGCTGGACCCGGACCTTTGCATCGAGCGCCGACAGCGGCTCGTCGAGGAGAAGGACGCTCGGCTCGATCGCCAGCGCGCGGGCGAGGGCCACCCGCTGCTGCATCCCGCCCGAGAGCTGGTGCGGGTACCGCTTGCCGGCGTCGGCGAGCCCCACGAGCTCGAGCAGCTCGCTCACCCGCGCCCGCCGGCCGTCCTTCGGCTTCTTTCGGATCTTGAGGCCGTACTCGACGTTCTGCTCGGCCGTCATGTTCGGGAACAGGCTGTAGGCCTGGAAGACCATGCCCATGTCGCGACGGTTCGGGCGACGTGCGCGTGACGTCCTCGCCGCCGACGAGGATGTGGCCCGCGTCGGGCTGGTCGAAGCCGGCGACGAGGCGCAGCGCCGTCGTCTTGCCGCAGCCGCTCGGCCCGAGCAGTGAGACGAACTCGCCCGGCTCGAGCGCGAGGTCGATGCCCTGCAGGGCCGTCACGGCGCCGAAGGAGCGCCACAGACCCCGGAGCTCGACGTGGGGTCGCCACTACCGACCGATCCCCACTCGCACGGTGCGCTGGCCGCCGCGCCGCCCGATCAGGAGGATCGACGCCATCGCGGCCCACGTGATCATGAAGCTCATGAGCGTCGCCGCCGCCGCCGGGTAGGCCTTGCTCTGGTTGATCTGCTGCAGGTAGGTCGGGAACGTGTGGAACGCGGAGAGGCTCGCGATCGTGAACTCGCCCATCACGATCGCCAGCGTGAGGAAGGCGCCACTGAGGGCTGCGACCCTGATGTTCGGCAGGATGACGCGCCCGAGCGTCGTTCGCCAGCTCGCACCGAGGCCTCTCGAGGCCTCGGTCAGCGTGTGCACGTCGATCGAGCGGAAGCCGGCGTCGAGGGAGAAGTAGATGTAGGGGAAGGCGAGGATGACGTACGCGCCGACGAGGAACAGGTCAGGCTTGCCGAGGAACCAGAACGGCGCATGCAACGTGTCCTTGAAGAACTTGAGCAGTCCGACGACGAGGATGATCGGCGGGATCACGAACGGCACGAGCGCCATGAAGCCGACCACCGGGCGGAGCCGCGGCACCTTGAGATGCACCCAGTAGATCGTCGGCACGAACAGGAGCAACCCGACCACGATCGTCTCGAGGGCGAGTCGGAACGAGATCTTGATCGTCGCCCAGAACTGCGGGTCATGGAGGATCTCGCCGTAGGCAGAGAGGCTGCAGCACTTCCCCGTCTGCGCGTCCTTGAGGCTGAACAGCAGCGTCGCGATCAGGGGGATCAGGAAGTACGCCGCCCCGAGGAGGAGCCACACGACGGCCGAGGGAGCGATTCTCTTCCTGTTCACTTGGCCCACCGCGATGCCCGCCGCTGCAGCGGGATGTAGAAGAGCATCATGGCCGCGAGGACGACGAACATCCCGAACGCGAGCGCTTGACCCTCGTGCGGGTTCGAGAGAACGTCGCCCGAGAGGTCGTTGCCGATCATGATCGGCACGAGCGGGAGCCCTGTCCCGCTCGTGAGGGAATACGCGGTTGCATAGGCGGCGAACGAGTTCCCGAAGAGCAGGATCACGGCGCCGAGAATCGAGGGCATCAGCACCGGGATGCCGATATGCCGCCAGAACTGGAACCGGCTCGCGCCGAGATTCGCAGACGCCTCGCTCCACTCCGCCCGAAGACCGTCGATCGCAGGTGAGATCACGAGAATCATCAGCGGGATCTGGAAGTAGAGGTAGGTGAGCTCGACCCCGCGCCGCGACCAGATCGCGAAGCCGTTCTGGTAGATGTTGATTCCGAAGACGTTGTTCAAGAACTGGGTGACGATCCCGATCGTTCCGAGCGTGGCGATGAAGGCGAAGGCGAGCGGGATGCCGCCGAAGTTCGCCGCCACCCCCGAGAAGGTCCCGAAGGCCGAACGGATCCAGCCCGGGGTTCCCTTGCGGGTCGCCGCATACGCGATCAGAAGTCCGAGCAACCCGCCCACGATCGCCGTCGTGAGGCTGATGCGGATGCTCTCCTCGAATGCCTTGCGGAGGTTCGAGGACCGGACGATCGAGGTGACGTTGTCGGTCGTGTAGCCGCCGCCGTCGCTCTTGAACGCGCCGATCATGACGGTTGCCGCGGGCAGGAACAGGAAGAGCGTGGCGAACGCGAAGAACGGGACGACCCCGAGCCAGGCGAAGGACCGACGTCTCCGGCCGGGCGCTGGGCCCGGCCGGAGACTGTCATGCGCTACTGCGTGCACTGCGTGAGGTTCAGCTCTAGCCGACCTTGGACGGCCACTGGGCGTTGATGACCACCTTCGCGGCCGCCTGTTGACCCAGGCTCGCGAACTTCGTCTTGGCGTTGAGCCAGCCGGACGGGAGCGTCGAGGTCAGCGACTTGGGGAGCGCCTTCCGCGACACCAGGTCGGCGAAGCGCGCCGGGTGCGCGTACCCCTTCAGATACAGAATCTGACCCTGGTCCGAGTAGATGAACTCCTGCCACAGCCGAGCCGCGAACGGATGCGGGGCGGTCGCGTTGATCGCCTGGCAGTAGTACCCGCCGTACTGCCCGTCGGACGGGATCGTGACCTTCCAGTTCGCCGACGGGAACTCCTTCACGTACGCGAAGTTGTTGTAGTCCCAGTCGATCGAGATCGGCGTCTGTCCCGACGCGACGGTCTGAGGGACCGTCTGGACGGGGATGAAGTTGCCGACCGACTTGCACTTTGCGAACCAGTCGACCCCGGGGGCGACGTTGCTGAGTGAGCCGCCGTTCGCCAGCGCGGCGGCGAACACGCCGGCGATCGCCGAGCCCGACGTGAGCGGGCTCCCGTTCAGTGCGACCTGGTTCTTGTACTCCGGCTTGAGCAGGTCGGCGAATGTCTTCGGCGGGTTCTTGACCAGATTTGCGTTGTAGCCGATCGTGACGGAGCCCCAGTAGTCGCCCATCCAGAGGCCGCGGGTGTCCTTGATCGCCCGCGGGATCGTCGGGTAGTTCCGGGGGTAGTACCTCGCGTACAGCTCCTGGACCGTGCCGGCGACGGCGAACGTCGGGTTGACGTCGAGCACGTCAGGCGCTCGCGGATCGCCCTTCAGCGAGACGACCGCCTGGTTCTCCTGCGCCGAGCTGCCGTCGGGGTTGTCATTCGTGATCGCGATGCCGTACTTCTTCGTGAACGTCGACATGACCTCGCCGTAATTCGCCCAGTCGGGCGGGAGCGCGATCGTGTTGAGGTGACCTTCCTTCTTCGCCTCTTTCACGAGCTCCTTGAGGCTGGCGACCGTCCCTCTCAACGGCGGCGTCGCGAGCACCTGCTTCCGGGCCGCCAGCGCTGCCGGCGACAACGACATGACGCTCAACCCCACACCGGCTACAAGACCCCTCTTGACCAGCGTCCGTCGACCGATCCGTTCCTCTTCGAGCCTGCGCAGGAACTCGTACTCCTGCTCCTGGAAATCTTCCACGCGTCCTCCTTCGTCGTCTGCCTGTGAGGCTGGATACTGCCGCGAGAACCTCCGACCGGAGCAGTATTCACCAGTTTTACACCGGATCGTTACCTTCTCATGAACCGTGGCCGAAGTACACCCCCTGCAATGACATCTCCGTGGACATCGGAGCGGCCCTGGCTGCGGTGCGCACTCCACGCCCACACCACGGAGTCCGACGGGGAGCTGGCACCTCGTGCTCTCGTCAAGCACTACGAGCGCGCGGGATACGACGTCCTCGCGGTCACCGATCACTGGGCACGCAGCGCTCCGCCGTCGACGGAGCGACTGCTCGTCCTGCCGAGCGCGGAGCTGAACTGCCTCCTGCCCGGCGAGCGCGACGGGCATGTCCTTGCGCTCGGGATCGACGACGCGCTCGCCTCGCTCGAAGGGCAGCGGCTCGACCTTGCCGGCACGGGCTCCTGGATCACGGCGAACGGCGGGGTCGCATACCTGGCGCATCCCTACTGGACCGGTGTGACGCCGGGCTCGCTCGAGCTCCCCGACACCGTCTCCGGGATCGAGGTCTACAACGCCGGCTGCGAGCTCGAGATCGGGCGAGGCCTCTCCACCGTCCACTGGGACGAGCTTCTCGAAGCCGGACGGCCTTGCTACGCCCTCGCGACCGACGACAGCCACCATCCCGGGTTCGACTCGGATCTGGCGTGGACGTGGGTCCGCTCGGAGCCGACGGCGGAAGGCGTGCTCGATGCGCTGCGCAGCGGGTGCTTCTACGGCACCACCGGCCCCCGCATCACCGACGTCAGCGCTGGCGAAGGCTCGATCGTGGTGCAGTGCGACCCCTGCCTCAGCGTCACGGTCGTGTTCGGCGTGTCGAGCGGCGCGGCGGTCCATGCGGGACGCCTGGGGTATCGATACGGCGGCGACATCCTTGCCACGACGACGGATGGGCTGATCACCGCTGCGCGGCTCGACCTGCCGACGACGGCGGCCTATGCCCGCGTCGAGGTTGCCGATGCCCGGGGAGGAAGGGCGTGGACGAATCCCGTATGGCCCTGAGGCCCGACCACCGACGGGACGCGACGCGCGCAGAGCTCGGGCGCGCGCCCTACGACCTCCTCGTGATCGGCGGCGGCATCATCGGCGCGGGCATCGCCAACGAGGCGTCTCGGGCCGGGCTTCGCGTGGCGCTCGTCGACCGCGGCGACTTCGGCGCCGCCACGTCGAGCGCGTCGTCCAAGCTGATCCACGGCGGGCTCCGTTACCTCCGCCTCGGCGACGTGAAGCTCGTGCGGGAAGCGCACACCGAGCGGCGGGCGCTGCTCCGCGTCGTGGCGCCGCATCTCGTCCGGCGGATCCCCTTCCTCTTCCCCGTCTATCGCGGCGGCCCGTACCGGCCGGCGACGATCCAGGCCGGGCTGTGGACCTACTCGACCCTTGCGGGCGAGAAGCTCGGCGGCCTCGTCAAGCCCGAGCGCGCGCGCCGCAGCGTCCCCGCGCTCCGTCTCGAGGGTCTTCGCGGCTGCGGCGTCTATCAGGACGCGTGGACGCACGACGGTCGCCTCTGCCTTGCGAACGTGACGGCGGCGGCCGAGGCGGGCGCGACCGTCCTGAACTTCGCCGAGGTCGTCGACCTGCGGCTCGTTGGAGGCAAGGTGCGAGGCGCAGAGCTGCGTGACCGCCTCTCCGGCGATGCGTTCTCGGTCGAGGCCCGCGCGCGTCGTGAACGCCACCGGGCCGTGGCTGGAGACGATGCGACGCCTGGAGGAGCCGGGCGTGGCTGCATATGGCCAGCTCTCGAAGGGAGTGCACGTGACGCTTCCGCTCGACGAGCCCTGGTCGGCCGCCCTCACGATCCCCCATGACCAGGTTCGCGTCACGTTCGCCTACCCGTGGGAGGGAATGCTTCTCCTCGGCACCACGGATACGCCGTATGAGGGCGACCCGGCCGCCGTCGCCGCCACCGAAGACGATGTCGATCGCGTCCTCGCCGAGGCCGCGGTGGCCGTCGGCTCGCACGTGCTCCAGAAGGCGAACGTGCTCTCGACGTACGCGGGACTGCGGGTTCTCCCGCGCAGCGACGGCTCGACCGTGGACGCTCGTCGCGAGACGGCATACCTGGTCGGAAAGGGCGGCATGCTCACGGTCGCCGGTGGCAAGCTCACGACCTACCGGAGGATCGCCCTCGACGCGCTCGGCCTTCTGTCCCGCGAGCTCGGGCTCTCACACGTCGACCGTCGGCCGGTTCCCCTTCCCGGCGCAACCGACGCGGACAATGTCGCCGCGCGCATTGTCACCGGTTGGGGTCTCGAGCCGGCGATCGCCGCGCACCTCGCGCACTTCTACGGCTCCCGCGCCGACCGTGTCGTCGGCCTCGCGGCCGAGCGGCCGGAGCTCCTCGAGCGGTTGCACCCCGATGCGCCGGACATCGCTGCGCAGGTCGTGTTCGCAGCGCGGGAGGAGTGGGCGACGAGCGCCGACGACGTGCTGCGGCGCCGAACCTCGTTGGCAGCCCGAGGCCTTGCCGGCCGCGAGCTCACGGCGAGGGTTGCGGAGCTCCTCGAGGCAAGCGGGGATTCGTCGGAGCGCCCGGAGGTCAGAGCTTTGTGATCGTGTCGCCCGGGCGGACGGCGCCCGGCGTGACGACCCGCGCGTTGACACCGCGCAGGCGCAGCTCACGGCCCGGTGACTTGTTCACGAACTTGAGCGCATCGGTGCCGAAGCGGGCGCTGAACTTTGCGCAGCCGGTGTGCGGCTCCGGCGTGATCTCGACGACGGCGTCGCCGACGGCGAGTCGGGTCCCGGCCGGCAGGTTCTCGATGCTGAGATCGAGATCGACGTAGAGCTGGTCGCCCGCGAGCGGCCAGCGCTCGCGGCTCCCCGTCACCACGTCGGCGCTGCGGGCGTTCATCAGCGTCAGCTGGGCGAGCGGGTTGGCGGAGCCGTCCGGGGTGCGGCTCGAGCCCCGCGCCTTCCAGGCGTCGCCGACGAGCCCGACCTCGAGGTCGAGCATGCCCTCGTCGAGCACCTCGCGCTCGTTCTCGACCGGCCGCCGGACGATCAGCTCGACCGTTCCCGCCGTCGCTGGCGACTTGCGGATCAGGGGCAGTCCTGCGGACAGCTCCTCTGTGCTGCGGTGATCCATGCGGGAAGCCTAGAGGCTCGTGCCGACGATTCGGCGCGCCTGCGGCCTGATCAGCGCGCGCGCATCGAGTTGTTGCGCGCGTCGTGCGTGAGCTCGGCGAGGCCGAGCGCCTCGAGCAGCGGCGGCAGGTAGACGCCGAAGCGGCCCCGGAGACCCTTCTTGAGGCCGTACCAGCCGCCGACCGGGTTGTCCGGCGAGCGGCCCCACGCCTCGACCGTGCCTTCGGCCGCGGGCTTCTGCTCGTCGGCGCCGCCGAGCGGCATCCAGTCGCCGTGCGCCTTCAGCATCGCGTGCAGGTCATCGATTGCGCGCAGGTGGTAGCTCAACCTCGTCGAGCCGACCTGACAGACGAGGCACGGCGGGTCCGCGGCCTCGTCGCGATACATCGTGTAGGCCGAGCTCCCCGGCGGCGTGTGGAGCTGCCACGGATCGTCCTTCGTGCCGGTGCCGATCGCCTGCTCTGCCATTGCCCGCCTCCTCTCGCGGGTGGACTCCGCGCCCACCCGTCGAAGACGTTAGCGTCATGCGGGTGCCCCTACGCTCTCCGCGCGACCGTCGTCGCGCTCTGCCTGCTCGGTGCGCTGGCCGTCGCCGGGCCGGCGCTCGCCGGGCCTGAGGAAGACCTGGCGGCGAAGTACGCCCCGGTCGTCCGCCTCGTCGACCAGCCGGAGGAGTGCGGTCCCGGCGAGCCGTACATCCCCACCGACGTCGACGTGCTCTTCGACGAGCCGACCGTGGCGCTCCGCGGGCCGTGGAACCGCACCGACCTCGTCAAGATCGGCCCCGTCGCGAATGACCTCGTCAACCGCTACGAGTACCACCTCGACTTCCCGGGCGACCCACTCGACGCAGGCTGCACCTACGAGCTGTGGTCACGGCGGCTGACGCAGGGAACGTCGCCCACCGTCTACGCCCACGTTGCCACCGACCCGGGCTACCCCGGCAAGCTCGCCCTCCAGTACTGGTTCTTCTACCCGTTCAACGACTTCAACAACACGCACGAGGGCGACTGGGAGATGACCCAGCTCGTCTTCGACGCCGCCGACGCCGGCGAGGCGCTGACGAAGGATCCGACCGAGGTCGGCTACAGCTCGCACGAGGGCGCCGAGCGGGCGGCCTGGGGCGACGAGAAGCTCGAGATCGTCGACGGGACGCATCCCGTCGTCTATCCGGCGGCAGGCTCGCACGCGAACAAGTTCACGGCCGCGCTCTACCTCGGCAGCTCTGCCGACGCGGGCGTCGGCTGCGACAACACGGTCGGCCCGCATCGCGAGCTGCACGCCTGTCGTGAAGACGATCCCGAGCGATCCTGCGGCCGCGAAGAGCGCGTTCCCCTGGATCGCGTTCGAGGGCCGCTGGGGCGAGCTCCAGGCTGCGTTCTTCAACGGGCCGACAGGCCCGAACATGAAGGACCAGTGGACGCATCCGATCGAGTGGTCGCAGCACTGGCGTGATCGCGGTTACGCAGTGCCGGTGGGCGGCGTCTTCGGCACGGGCGCTACAGACCTCTTCTGCAACGGGGTCGCCAAGGGATCGAAGGCGCTCGTGTTGTTGCTTCGCAGCCCCGGCATGACGCTGCTCGTGATCGGGACGATCCTCGGCCTGCTCGTGTTCGCGGCCGTCCGCGCGACCTGGCGGCCGGTCGCGCCGCTGCGGCTCGCTCGAAGACGCTCGTGGGGCCAGATCATCTCTGCCTCGGGCGCGATGTACATCCGGCGCCCGGGACTGTTCCTCGGCATCGGCGTGCTCCTGATCCCGCTGACACTTGCGATCACGCTGCTGCAATGGCTGCTGTTCCGCCTGATCGATCTCGCCGGCACGCTCACCGGTCAGGGTGCGGGTGCGTTCGCGTTCTTCGCCCTCGTGATCGGCACGACGTTGACGCTGCTCGGCCTCGGGCTCGTCCAGGCGGCGACCGCGTGCGCCCTCGTCGAGCTGGACGCCGGCCGCCCGATCGGTCCGGTCGACGCCTACCGGATCTCGTTGCAGCGTTTCCGCCCGCTGCTCCGCTCGATCGCGCTCTTCGTTCTCGTCTGGCTGGTGCTCACCACGACCGTGTTCCTGATCCCGGTGGCGATCTGGCTCGCCGTGCGCTGGTGCCTGCTCGCCCCGGCCGTCGAGCTCGACGATCGCAAGGGCCTTTCGGCCCTCCGCCGCAGCGGCAGCCTCGTCCGGGGCCGCTGGATCCGCACCGGGTCGCTCGTCGGCGTCAGTGCGGCCATCGCGCTCGCCCTCGGGCCGCTCCTCGGCGTGGTGCTGATCTTCGTGTCGAGCATGCCGTTTGCGCTGCTGAACATCGTCGCCGGCGTCGTCTACGCGCTCGCGCTCCCGTTCGTCGCTCTCGTCACGGCGTACGTCTACTTCGACGCCCGGACGCGCGGCGAGCTCGAGCCCGTGCAGCCGTCCGAGCTGCCGGCCGAGATCGAGCTCAGCCCTTCCTGAGGCCGGCCAGCCAACGCGACTCTAGTAGTCGTTGCGCTCGATCAGCTCGATCCGGTAGTCGTCGGGATCCCGCACGAAGCAGAGCAGCGAGCCACCCTCGCGCACCGAGTAGGGCGCGCGCTCGGGCTCGATGCCCTGGGCGGCGAGCTTCTCGAGCGTCTCGGTCATGTTCTCGACCGTCAGCGCGATATGACCGTACGCCGTGCCGAGCTCGTACGAGTCGACGCCGAAGTTGTGGGTCAGCTCGAGCTCCGGCACCGGCTTGCCGGGGACGCCGAGGAAGTAGTTCATGGCCTCGTCGCGGATCGGCAGCTCGCGCCGCTTCTCGAGGCCGAGCGCCTCGTAGAACGCGATCGAGCGCTCCGGGTCGGTGATCCGGTAGCAGGTGTGGATCAGCTCCATCGTCTCTCCTTCGGCCGTGGTGGTCTGGTGAAGGCCTATCAGTTGCAAGGGTAAGGGTGCGGGTAACCACACCGGTGCCGCGTCGCGTCGCTGCTAGGTTCGGGGAATGCCGTCCCGCGCCAACCCGTGGCTCGTGCTGGTCCTCGTCTGCCTGGCGCAGTTCATGGTCATCCTCGACGCGACGATCGTGAACGTGGCGCTGCCGACGATCCAGAAGGACCTCGACATGACCGACACCAATCTGCAGTGGGTCGTGAACGCGTACACGCTGATGTTCGGCGGCTTCCTCCTGCTCGGCGGCCGTGCCGGCGACCTCGCGGGCAGGAAGAAGATCTTCCTCCTCGGTCTCGTCGTCTTCACCTCAGCCTCGCTGCTCTGCGGCATCGCGACCGGGTCGACATGGCTGATCGTCACCCGGGGCCTCCAGGGCCTCGGCGCCGCGCTCGTCTCTCCGGCGGCATTGTCGATCGTGACGGCGACGTTCAGAGAAGGGAAGGAACGGACGCAGGCACTCGGCGTCTGGGCTGCGATCGCCGTCGGCGGCGGAGCGGTCGGCCTCCTGCTCGGCGGCATCCTCGTCGAGTACCTCTCGTGGCCATGGATCTTCTTCGTCAACGTCCCGGTCGGCATCGTCGCCTTCGCGCTCTCGCTGCGGTTCGTGCCCGAGTCGCGCGACGAGCACGCGCACAAGAGCTTCGACCTCGCCGGCGCGGTGACGGTCACCGCCGGGTTGATCGCGCTGGTCTACGGCATCGTCCGCTCCGCCGAGAAGGGCTGGGGCTCCGGTGAGGTGCTCGGCATCCTCGCCGTGGCGGCCTTGCTCCTGATTGCCTTCGTCGTGATCGAGTCGCGCTCCGCCGAGCCGCTCGTCCGCCTCTCGATCTTCTCCGTCCGCACGATCCGTGGGGCGAACGCGGCGATGCTCGTCGTCGCCTGCGGGCTCTTTGCGATGTTCTTCTTCAACACGCTGTTCGTGCAGCGCGTTCTCGGCTACAGCCCAGTCGAGGCGGGGCTTGCGTTCCTGCCCTTCACGGCCGGCATCATCATCGGCTCGGTTGCATCGCAGCAGCTGATCCCGCGCCTGGGCGCCCGCGAGGTTCCGCTGATCGGGCTCATCACCGCCATGATCGGGATGCTCTTGTTCGTCCGGCTCTCGCCCGACAGCACGTACGTCAAGGACATCCTGCCCGGCATCATGCTTGCCTCGATCGGCATGGGGCTCGTGTTCGTACCGCTGACCCTGATCGCGACGAGCGGCGTTCCGGTCGACGACGCGGGCCTCGCATCGGGTCTCTTCAACACGTCGCAGCAGATTGGCGGCGCTCTCGGTCTCGCCCTGCTCTCGACCTTCGCCGCGAACAAGACGGCAGACGTCCTCGCCTCGTCCGGCGGTAACCCGACCCCCGCCGAGAGCGCCCAGGCGCTCGTCGACGGCTTCCACATTGCCTGGATCGGGTGTGCCGCATTCCTCGCGGCGGGAGCCGTGCTGCTCTTTGCGCTGCTCCGCCGTGGTGACGTGCTCGCCGCCGCCCACGGCGAGGCCGAGCCCGTCATCACCTAGCCGCGTAGGCTGCCTGGCGTGAAGATCGCGCCGTTCCGGATCGAGCAGTACTACGCGCTGCACGAGTTCACGGCGGCGTACATGCTGTCGTCGAGCGACGCGGAGTCGGTTGCCGTTTCCGATCTGCTCGCCCTCGAGCCCGACGCGGCGGAGCGGCTCTTCGCGCTGCGGCTCGGGTACACCGAGTCGCCCGGCGGGCCGGAGTTGCGAGCGGCGGTCGCGCCGATCTACGAGACGGCGACCCCGGAGGACGTCGTCGTCGTGGCGGCCGCGGAGGAGGGCATCTTCACCGCGTATCACGCCCTGCTCGAGCTCCGGCGACCACGTCGTCGTCGAGACACCGTGCTACGAGTCGGCGCTGCAGGTGGCCCGGTCGGCCGGCGCCGAGGTGACCGAGTGGCGGCGCACCGCGGCCGACGGCTGGGCGCACGATCTCGACGCGCTCGAGCGCGTGCTGCGGCCCGATACGAAGCTCGTCTATCTCAATGCGCCGCACAACCCCACCGGGATCCTGATGTCGAAGGCCGTCCTCGACGCGCGTCGTCGAGCTCTGCGCCGAGCGCGGCGCCTGGCTCTTCTGCGACGAGGTCTACCGCGAGCTCGAGCACGATCCCGCCGACCGGCTGCCTGCCGCCTGCGACCTGTACGAGCGGGCGCTGTCCCTCGGCTCGATGTCGAAGACCTACGGGCTCCCCGGCCTGCGCCTCGGCTGGCTCGCCTCGCGGGACCGCGAGGCGCTGCAGCGGATCGTCGACCTCAAGCACTACACGACGATCTGCTCGAGCGCCCCGAGCGAGCTGCTCAGCGCACTGGCCCTCCGGCACCGCCGGGCGCTCGCCGACCGTAATCGTGGGATCGTGCTCGCGAACCTGCCGCTCCTCGACGGCTTCCTCGAGCGCCACGCGGACGCTCGCTCTCCTGGGAGCGGCCGACGGCGAGCCCGATCGGCTTCGTGCGCGTTGACGGCGTGGACGACGCGGGTGACTTCTGTGCGCGGCTCGTCGCGGATACCGGCGTTCTGCTCCTGCCAGGAGTCGTCTACGACGAGCCGCGCCATGTCCGCATCGGCTACGGCCGGGCGACGATGCCCGAGGCGCTCGCGCTGTTCGAAAACTGGATCGTCACGCGTTCTTAACCCTGCGGCTGTATCGCCGCAACCAGGGCGCAAGGTTTCCGAACAACCTGCCGATACACCTGTTTGCAGACAACACGAATCCCTCGAGGAGGGGCGCTGCGATGGGTGAAGGTCAGAGGCTCACGACGTGGATCGAGTGGTACCGCTTTGCACGGCAGGCTCTCGAGCTGAGCGATGCAGAGGCGTCTGCGTATGCGACTGCCCGGTTCGTCGAGGAGCAGAACCGCACCCAGACTCGTGAGTGGAGGGCGGCATGAGCGGCGACCCGACCCTCGAAGCCGTCGAGGTCGAACCGGCCGAGGACAACGTCCCGGATCCGGCCGCCCGCGTGCTCGGCTGGCGGATCGAGCAGCTGATCGCCGTCGGCTTCGACAGTGACGCCGCGCTCGTGCTCGCGCTCGACCGCACTGTCGACCTGCACGAGGCAACCGAGCTCGTCCGGCGCGGCTGTCCGCCGCAAACGGCGTTCAGGATCCTGATCTAGAGGCGCTAGAGGCGCTAGAGGCGCGTGCTACGGGGTGGTGGTCGTGCTTGCTGCGGCCACCGCCCGGCGCCTGCGCAGGCGCAGCGAGCCGGAGCCGAGCGCGACGCCGAGCAGGATCAGAGCCAGTCCGATCAGTGCAGAGCGGTTGACGCGCTCGTCGAGGATCAACGCGCCGTAGGCGAGCGCGAAGCCCGGCAGGAGATACGTGACGAGGCTGAGCCGCCGGGCGCCGAAGAGGCGGACGACGCGGAAGAGGAGCAGCTGCGCGAGTGCCGTGCCGAGGAGGGAGAGCAGCAGCAGCGAGCCGATCGCGCCGGGCGTCGGTATCGACGTGGGAGGCTGAGCGATCGCGAGTGGCAGCAGGATGACGCCGCCCGCCAGCATCGATCCCGTCGCGAGCACGGGTCCGGAGATCGTGCCCTTCAGGTGCAGCTGGCTGTAGATGCCGGCCGAGGCGTAGAAGACGGAGGCGAGGACGACTGCGAGCGTTCCGATCACCGCCATCGTCCCGCCGTCCGGCGTGCCGCCCGCGACGAACGCGACGCCGACGAGCCCCAGGCAGACGCCGGCGATCCGGGCCGGCCCGATGTGCTCGTGCGGCAGGAAACGGAGGCCGATCAGGAGCGAGAAGATCGGCACCGTCGCCTGTGCGATTCCCGCCGCTCCGGAATCGATGTACTGCTCGCCCCAGGCAATCAGCCAGAACGGGAGCGCGGCGTTCAGAAGGCCGAGCGCGATCGCCTCGCGCCACGCCTCGCGGAGGCGGACGACGGCAGTCGTTGCGCCAAGAGTCGCAGCCAGGTAGGCGAACAGCACGGCTCCGGCGAGCAGCGTTCGCGCCGCCATCAGCGCTCCCGGCGAGAATCCCCCGTCGACGCCGACCTTGATGAAGAGATACGACGCGCCCCACAGCGCGGCGAGCGAGAGGAGCAGGGGCCAGTACCGGTTCGTCACGTTGTGAGGCTAGCCTTCCGCGCCCGTGCGAGGCCGGTCGCGAGTGCCGTGCCCGCGAGGACGAGCGCGAGCCCGGCGAGCGCGACGGCGGTGATCGCCTCGTCGAGGAAGACGGCCCCGTAGGCGAGCGCGAAGGCGGGCACGAGGTAGGTGACGAGGATCGCGCGCGATGCCCCGGCGCTCGCGATGATGGCGAAGTAGAGGAGGTATGCGATCCCCGAGCCGAGCACGCCGAGCGCGAGCACGGCGAGCCACACCTTCGCCGGAGGCGCGGTGTCGGGCAACTGGGTAAGACCGAACGGCGCCAGCAGCAGAGCCGCGCAGGAGAGCTGCCCGATCGACACCTGGAGCGGCGGCACGCTGCGCACCGTCAGGCCGGCGTAGAGCACCGACCCTGCGTAACAGAGCGCGACGCCGAGCACGGCGAACGCCGCCACGAGATCGCCGCCGCTCTGGACGCCGACGAGCAGCGCCACGCCGACGAAGCCAACCGCCGACCCCGATCAAGCCGCGGTCCCGTCACGCGCTGGGTGTCGGTCCATCCGCGACGCGAGGATGACGGTGAAGATCGGTGCCGCCGCCTGGATCACGGCCGTCAGCCCTGCGTCGAGGTGCGTCTCGGCGAACCCGAGCAGCCAGAACGGGATCGCGTTGTTGAATGCCGCCGAGGACGATGATCGGAAGCAGGTGGCCGCGCAGCGGCTTCAGCCCGCCGCGGCCCGGCAGCAGCAGCCAGCAGGGTCAGCGCGCCGAGCACGAGCCGCCCGAACGCGACGACGGAGGGCTCGAGCGACTCGACGCCCACCTTGATGAACAGGAACGACGCGCCCCAGATGGCGGAGAGGAGGAGCAGGAGGAGGGCATCGCGTCGCGTCACGGCGTTCCGACGGTAAACGCAGACGGGTGACTCCGGTGTGAGGAACCCTGGCGCCGGCTGAAGCCGGACGCCAGCCGGAGAGGGCCGTCGGCACGTGCGCCGCTAGACTGACGTCCTGAGCTCTGTCGCGGAACAGCCACTTCACCGCCAGCTCGGCCTCACGGACGGGGAGCACGCGCGTATCCATGGAGTTGATGGAGCGCGAGCCGAATCACTTCGAGCTCGCCGTGTTCTCGCTTCTCTGGTCGGAGCACTGCGGTTACAAGCACTCGGCGCTGCTGCTGAGGCGGCTGCCGAGCAGCGGCGCCGCGCGTCCTTCAGGGCCCCGGCGAGAACGCCGGCGTGCTCGACCTCGGCGACGGGCTCGCGGTCACGTTCAAGGCCGAGAGCCACAACCACCCGTCTGCCGTGGAGCCATTCCAGGGCGCCGCCACCGGTGTCGGCGGCATCCTCCGCGACATCATCGCGATGGGGGCGCGCCCGATCGCCCTCCTCGACGGGCTGCGCTTCGGCGCGCCCGACGACCACTTCTCGCGTGCCGTGGGCGGCATCGGCGCGTACGGCAACTCGGTCGGCGTCCCCAACGTCGGCGGCGAGGTCGTGTTCGACGACGTCTACGCGTCGAACTGCCTCGTCAACGCGATGTGCGTCGGCCTCCTGCCCGCCGACGCAGTGATGAGCGCCAGGGCCGACACGGCGGGCGCGCTGCTCGTCCTCTACGGCGCCACCACGGGCCGCGACGGCATCGGCGGCGCCTCCGTGCTCGCGAGCCAGGAGCTCGGCGAGGAGGCGGCCGACAAGCGACCGTCCGTCCAGGTCGGCGACCCGTTCACGGGCAAGCGCCTGATCGAGGTGTCGGTCGAGCTCGTCGAGCGCGGCCTCGTGCTCTCGCTCCAGGACTGCGGCGCAGCCGGCCTCGCGTCGTCTCTCTCCGAGATGGCGGCCGACTACGGGATCGACGTCCACCTCGACCGCGTGCCGCAGCGCGAGGAGGGAATGGAGCCGTGGGAGATCATGATCTCCGAGTCGCAGGAGCGGATGGTCGCGATCGTCGCGCCGGAGCGCCTGGCCGAGGTCGAGTCGGTGATCGACCGCTGGGAGATTGCACCGCGCCGTGATCGGCGAGGTGACCGAGTCGGGCGAGCTACGCGCGCTCTGGCACGACGACGTCGCCGGGACGATCCCTGCTCGCTATCTCACCGATGACTGCCCGCGCTACGCCGTCGAGCGCGAGCCGCGCGCGGCCGACCGCCGAGGAGCCGCTGCCGGATCTGCCGCCGGCACCGCCGACCTGCTGCTCCGGCTGCTCGGCTCGGACGCCCTTCGCTCGCGCGCCTTCGTGACGCGGCGCTACGACCAGCTCGTCCAGTCGCGCACCGTCCGCCGGCCCGGGCTCGACGCCGCGGTGCTGAGGCTGCGCCCGTCGTTCAAGGGCCTGGCAGTGACCCTCGACGGCAGCGGCCGCGTCGGCTCGCTCGACCCGTTCACGGGTGGTGCAGCCGCGATCCTCGAGGCGGCCCGCAACGTCGCCTGCGCCGGCGGCGAGCCGCTCGGCTTCACGGACTGCCTCAACTTCGGCAACCCCGAGAAGCCCGAGATCGGGTGGGAGCTGGCCGAGTCGATCGAGGGGATGGCACAGGCGTGCGAGGCGCTCGAGCTTCCGATCGTCTCCGGGAACGTCTCGCTCTACAACGACACCGACGGCCGTTCGATTCATCCGACGCCGGTCGTCGGCTGCGTCGGGCTCGTGCCCGACGTACGCAGCATCCCGACCACCTGGAACGAGGGGGACGTGATCCTGCTCGCCTCCGTCGGCACACCGGCGCTTCCCGGCTCCGAGCTGCAGGCGCAGTTCGGAGCCGTCTCGGGAACCCCGCCGCCACTCGACCTCGCCGCCGAGGCGGCACTCATCCGCTTTGTCACCGCTGCGGCTGCGCGCTGCACGCTCGCGCACGACGTCTCGGACGGCGGCCTCGCCGTCGCGCTCGCGGAGGCCGCGCTCCATTCGGGCGTCGGCGCCCGGCTGGACATCCCACTCGATGTCGTCACGCTCTTCGGCGAGGGCTGCGGCCAGGTGATCCTCGCCATGCCGTCCGGGCCAGGTCGAGACCGACCCGCTCGGCTCCGATGTCGCGGTACGGCGGATCGGCGAGGTCGGCGGGGACGAGATTCTCGGCGTCCCGCTCGCCGACCTCCGCACCGCCTGGGAGAGTGAGCACTAGATGTGCGGCGTCTTCGGAATTCGCTCCAACGACCGCGACGTGGCGCGGCTCTCCTACTTCGCGCTCTTCGCGCTCCAGCACCGCGGCCAGGAGTCGGCAGGGATCGCCGTCTCCGAAGGTGGGCGACTGACCGTGCTCCGCGACATGGGCCTCGTCGCTCAGGTCTTCAACGAGCAGCAGCTGCAGGCGCTGCCGGGCGAGGTCGCGATCGGTCACACCCGCTACTCGACGACCGGCGGCGTCCACTGGTCGAATGCCCAGCCGCTCGTCCACCACGGCCGCGTGCGCACTGTTGCGCTCGGCCACAACGGCAATCTCACGAACGCCGGTGCGCTGCGCGAGGAGCTGGTGGCCGACGGGATCCGGCTCGGCTCGACCTCGGACACCGAGGTGATCGCCGCCATGATCGCGGCTGATCCTGCCCCTCTACCCGAGGCGGTCGCCGCCACGATGCGGCGCCTCGAGGGCGCCTACTCGGTCGTGGCCCTCGTCGACGGCACGCTCGTCACGTTCCGCGACCCGCACGGGATCCGTCCCCTCACGCTCGGCCGGATCGGAGACGACTGGGTGGTTGCCTCCGAGACGTGCGCGCTCGACCTGATCGGCGCCACCGTCGACCGCGACGTCCGCCCTGGTGAGGTGCTCTGGCTCGACGAGGAGGGAATCCACAGCGCTCAGGCGGTTCCGGAAGGACGTGGCGCCGCGTGCATCTTCGAGCACGTCTACTTCGCCCGGCCCGACTCGCGCCTCGGCGGCACCGAGATCCACTCCAGCCGGGTCCGCATGGGACGAACGGCTGGCGGAGGAGGCGCCTGCGGTCGCCGACCTCGTGATGCCGATCCCCGACTCGGGAACGCCGGCCGCGATCGGGTTCGCGAAAGCGTCCGGCATCCCCTACGAGGAGGGGCTGATCAAGAACCGCTACGTCGGCCGCACGTTCATCCAGCCCGACCAGGAGCTGCGGCGGCAGGGGATCAAGCTCAAGTTCAACCCGCTCGACGAGGTCGCGGGCAAGAGCGTCGTGATCGTCGACGACTCCATCGTCCGCGGCAACACGATGCAGCAGCTGGTCGCGATGCTCTACGACGCAGGCGCGGCCGAGGTGCACGTCCGGATCTCGTCACCGCCCGTCGTCTCGCCGTGCTTCTACGGGATCGACATGGCCGACGAGGACGAGCTCGCGGCCGCCCATCGCTCGGTCGAGGAGATGCGCGAGCGGATCGGCGCGACGTCGTTGCACTATCTCTCGCTCGCGGGCATGCAGTCCGCGACGACGCTTGCCGGAGGGCTCGGTCTGCCGCGCCTGCTTCACGCGCGAGTACCCGACGTCCGTCCCCGCGGGCGGCCGCACGAAGCTGCGCTTCGAGCCTGCCCCAGCCTAACGGCGGCGACAGGCTTCAGCCTGTCGTCCGGGCTCCCTGGCTCGTCGACTGCCGTTCCCGGTAGTACCACTCCGTGAACGAGCTGCAGCGGCCGTCGGCTGCGAACTCCAGCAGGTAGACGTTCGCGTAGCGCTTGCCTTCCTGCGGATATCGCGTCTCGCCCACCGCCACGGCGTGGTCGCCCTCGACGGCGAACGGGCGGTACTCCGCCTGCCAGGAGCCCGCGGCGTCCTGATCCTTCAGCCAATCCGCGGCGATCGCCGCGCCGCCGACGAGCGGCTCCGAGAACGGGTCGTAGCGATAGGCGGCGTCATCGGTGAAGAGCGCCACGATTGCGTTCGGGTCGTAGCTCGACCACGCGGCGATGTACGCGTCGAGCCAGCGCTGCACGTCGGCGGTTGTCATGGGTTGATGGTGCCATAGGCGCCGGGCCGATCGCTAGGCTCGGTCTCGTGCCCTCCCCTGAGCAGACCTACGCCGCCGCGGGGGTGTCGCTCGCCACCGCAGATGCGATCATCGACCGGCTCCGCGTCGCCGTCGCCTCGACCGCGACGCCGGACGTGGCGGGCGCCTTTGGCGCCTTTGCCGGCCTCTTCGCGATCGACGAACGGCGCCTGCTCGCCGCCTCGACGGACTCCGTCGGCTCGAAGCTCGTGCTCGGACGGCGCGGCGACCGCCTCCGCTGGTGCGGCGCCGACCTCGCCGCCCACTGCATCAACGACGTGCTCACGACCGGCGCCGAGCCGCTCTTCTTCCTCGACTACGTCGCGGCCAATACGATCGACATCGAGCAGGTCGCCGAGCTGATCGAGGGCGCCGCCGACGTGTGTCGCGCCGCCGGTTGCGCCATCCTCGGCGGCGAAACCGCGGAGCTACCCGGCATCTATCGGGAATCCGAGATCGACTTCTGTGGCACTGCCGTCGGCGTCGTCGACCGCGATCGCGTGGTGGACGGCTCGCGGATCGAAGCCGGTGACGCCGTGATCGGCTTTGCCTCGGCCGGGATTCACGCGAACGGCTTCTCGCTCGTCCGGCAGATCGTCGGCGAGAGCTCCTTCGACGCCGACCTGCTGCTGCCTCCGACGCGCCTCTACCTCGACGACGTCCGCGCCTTGCGCTCGCGCGCCGATGTGCGGGGCCTTGCACATGTCACCGGTGGCGGCATCGCCGGCAACCTCGCCCGCATCCTGCCCGAGGGCCTCGGAGCCGTCGTCGACCCTGCCGCCTGGGAACGGCCCGCGGTATTCGGCTGGCTGGCGGCCAACGGGGTCGCGGAGGACGAGCTGCGCCGCGTCTTCAACATCGGGATCGGCTACTGCGCCGTGATCCCGGCCGCCGACGTAGCCGGCGACGACCTCGTGATCGGCCGCGTCGGGCGCGGCATCGAGGGAGTGGAGTGGTCGGCGTGATCGGCGTGCTCGTCAGCGGCGAAGGGACGAACCTGCAGGCTTTGATCGATGCGGACTTGCCGATCGTCGCCGTCGCCTCGAATCGCGATGAGGTCAACGCCCTGAAGCGAGCCGAGGCCGCGTCGATCCCGGCGGCCGCGTTCCCGCTCGAGCGCTTTGGCTCGCGGGAGGAGCGTGACGCGGCGATGGCGGACTGGCTCGAGGAGCATGGTGTGCGGTTCGTCGTCCTCGCGGGCTACATGCACCTCCTGCGACCCAACTTTCTGGCGCGGTTCCCGGGCCGGGTCGTCAACACCCACTCGGCACCGCTGCCGGCATTCCCCGGCGCGCACCCGATCGAGGACGTTCTTGCGGCGGGGGTGGCCGAGACGGCTGCGACGATTCACTACGTGGACGACGGCATCGACACCGGCGCGGTGATCGCGGCAGAGCGCGTGCCCGTGCTCGCGGGCGACACGCCGGACTCGCTCCGCGCCCGCGTTCAGGCGGCCGAGCACCGTCTCCTGCCCGAGGTCGTCAGGGAGCTGACCGCCGCGTGAAGCGCGCCCTCCTCTCGGTCTACGACAAGACCGGCATCGTCTCGTTCGCGCGGGAGCTGCACCGGCTCGACTTCGAGCTGCTCGCAAGCGGTGGCACCGCGAAGCTGCTGACGGAGGAAGGCATCCCCGTGATCCCGCTCGAGGAGCTGACCGGCTTCGCGGAGATGCTCGGCCATCGCGTCGTGACGCTGCACCCTGCCGTGCATGGCGGCATCCTCGCCCGTCCCGACGTGCCCGAGGACGTCGCCGACCTGGCCGCACATGGGATCGAACGGATCGACCTCGTCTGCGTCAACCTCTATCCGTTCGAGCAAACCGTCGGCCGGCTCGACGTCGAGTGGGACGAGGCGATCGAGCAGATCGACGTCGGTGGCCCTGCCCTGCTGCGCGCCGCCGCGAAGAATCACGCCCACGTGATCCCGATCTGCCGTCCCGAGGACTACGAGACCGTGCTCGGCGAGCTGCGAGAGGCCGGTGACGTCTCGGTCGAGACGCGCCGCGAGCTCGCGGCGCGTGTGTTCACCCGCACCGCCTCGTACGACAGCGCCGTCGCCGGCTGGATGCAGCGGGGCGAAGGGTTCCCGGAGACGCTCGTACCGACCTTCGATCGCGCTCTCGAGCTCTCCTACGGCGAGAACCCGCATCAGCAGGGCGCCTACTACGAGCAGCGAGGCGCCCGCACCCACCTGCTCGCACGCGTCGAGCAGCTGCACGGGAAGCCGCTCTCGTTCAACAACCTCAACGACCTCTCCGCCGCGCGGCTGCTCGCGCTCGAGCTCGACGGGCCGGCCTGCGTGATCGTGAAGCACGCGAACCCGTGCGGCGTCGGGGTGGGGGAGACGATCGAGGAGGCGTACGGGAAGGCGCTCGCCGCCGACCCGGTCTCGGCCTACGGTGGCGTCGTCGTCCTCAACGGCCCGGTCAGCGCGGCGCTCGGGAAGATGCTCGCGGAGCAGTTCGTCGAAGTGCTGTTCGCTCCAGGCTTCGACGCCGTCGCGATCGAGGCGCTGGTGCAGAAGCCCGGCGTGCGCATCCTGAACGACATGGAGCGGCGGGCTTTCGACCCGTCCGAGTGGGACCTGAAGCGCGTCCTCGGCGGGGTGCTCGTGCAGGAGCGCGACGGCGAGCCGGACCCGCTCGACGCGATGGACATCGTCTGTGGCGAGTTCTCCACCGAGGGGTGGGACGACCTCCTCTTCGCCTGGACGGTCGTCAAGCACACGCTCTCGAACGCAATCGTGATCGCGCGCGACGGCCAGACGCTCGGCATCGGCGCCGGCCAGATGAGCCGCGTCGACGCGGTGCGGATCGCGGTCGACAAGGCCCGGGCGCTCGGCCACTCGCTCGAAGGCGCCACGCTCGCGTCAGACGCATTCTTCCCGTTCGCCGACGGCCCCGAGCTCGCGCTCGCGGCCGGGATCGGCGCGATCATCCAGCCCGGCGGCTCGAAGCGCGACGACGATGTCGTCACTGCGGTGCGTGATGCGGGCGCGTCGATGGTCTTCGCCGGACGCCGGCACTTCCGGCACTGAGCTCAGTCTCGGGCGAGGGGACGCCTGCGCAGGCCAGACCTAATCGCGGGCCGTCAAGGGTACGCGGAAGGCGCACAAGCTCCCCCGCACGGTCGAGAGGTCCTGACGAGGCGTGCGTCGGGGGCATTCCGGGCAGTGGCGTAGCCGACGCCAACGCCGCCCGTTAAGCTCCCATGGCGTCCGCGCGACGAGGCGCGTGCTGATGGGCGTCGAACAGGAGGAGAGATGAAACGACTCGCGGTCGCTGCCTTGATGATTGCGGCTCTGGGGCTGCCCTCGATGGTGCTCGCCGGCGGCAATCTGCCGCTCGGCAAGTACAGGACGAACATCAAGGTTCCCGCCACGCTCAAGGGCACGTGGGTGTTGGGCTTTGCAAAGGGCGGCAAGTACACGATCACCGACAACGGTGCGGTCGTCGTGCGCGGTCACTTCACGTCGACCTCCCGGGTCTATCTCGGCAACGAGACCGGCCCGGCTGCCTGCCCTCAGGCAGGGGTCTACTCGTGGAAGCGAACGGGCAAGACGCTCAAGTTCACGAAAGTCAGCGACCCCTGCGTCGGCCGTGCGGCTGTACTCGGCCACCTGTTCACGGCGACTGGCTAGCGAGAGGCACGCCGGGTCAGATCTCCCGGCTCACGATCCAGGCGTGCTTGCCAACCTGTCGTCCCCTCGTGAACCCGAACTGCTCGAACAGCTCGGCGGTCGCGCTGAAGAGGAACCGTCCTTGTGCCTCTCGTCCGGCAGTCGCCTCGGAGATCGCCTCGACGAGGCCGCCGCCGTCGGCGGTGATCTGGGCGAGCGCGCCCTCCAATCCGGCCCGCGCCACACCGCGGCCGCGATGCCCCTTGTCGACGAAGATGCAGGTGATCCGCCAGCGCGCCGGAGGCGGCGGGTCCTTCGCGTACTCACGGTGGTGCTTGAGCCCGAGCTCCTCCGGACTGCCGTACTGGCACCAGCCCTGGGCGAGCCCGTCCTCGTCGAAGACCAATGCGGCATGCGCGCGGCCCGCCCTGACGAGCTCCTCCTTGAGCGTGCGGGGATCGCTGACGCCGCGTTGGTACTCGGTGTGAAAGGCGATGCACCAGCACCCTCCGTAGACCCCGTTGTTGCGCTCGACCAGCTCCGCGAAGGCGTCCCACGTCGACGCGTCGAGCGGCCTCGTCCTGTAGGGGGCATCCTTGGCCGCGCTTGCCTCCGCGGATGTCCTGGCTGAACGCTTGGCTGTCACCGGCCCGGCGGAGGCTCCCAGAGCTCGAACCGGGTGCCCTCGGGATCGACCGCCCATCCGAAGCGCCCGTACTCCGACTCCTCCAGCGCATCGATCACTTCGACTCCGGCCGAGCGCAACTGAGCCAGCATCGCGTCGAGATCGTCGACGCGGAAGTTCACCATGAACGCCTGGTCCGGCCGTCCGAAATACTCGGTGTCATGATCGAAGATGGCCCAGATCGTGGAGCCACCAGGAGTCCACTCGAATGGCTTCGTGCCCCACTCGGAGATGTCGATGCCGAGATGCTCGGCGTACCAGGCCCGTAGGCTCGCGGACTGTCCGGCGCGCTGAAACACCCCGCCGATCCCGGTGACTCCCTCCATGGTCGCCATGCTACGCCAGGTTGCTCTCGGCCGATGGCGATCGCCGGGTGGAGATGTTTCAGGGCCTCGGCTCGACGGTAGTCGGTCCCAGTACCGTGGTGAGCGAGCGCCCTCTGTGGTGCGCGGACTGCGAAGCCGAGAAGGAGGCAGCGATGACGACGACAGGCGCTACGACGAACGGGACCGTGCGTGGCCATGCCGATACGGCCATGCCGCGGGTGGTCTCCACAGAGGACTGGCGACATGCCCGCGACCAGCTGCTGATCGCCGAGAAGGCATACACGCACGCCGGTGACGCAGTCGCGGCGCAGCGTCGACGCCTGCCGATGACCGAGGTCGATGCGACGCTCGAGACGACAGGCCCCGACGGGCCGACGAGCCTTCTCGACATGTTCGAGGGGCGGCGCCAGCTGATCGTCTACCACCACATGCTCGAGCCCGACGACGAGCACCCGTGCCCCGGATGCTCTGCGTTCACCGATCACGTCCCGCACCTGGCGCATCTGAACGTGACCGATGTGACGTTCGCGATGGAGGCAGCCGCGCCGCTCGATCAGTTCCAGGCGTACATGGAGCGGATGGGCAGGCCGGACATCCCCGTCTACTCGTCGGCGGGCGGCCGGTTCCGCGACGAGCTGCATCCGTCACCCCACGGGACTGGCTCGTTCGGATTGAGCGTGTTTCTGCGGGACGGGACCCGCGTCTACCGCACCTATTCGACCCAGGGCCGTGGCGTCGACGGCGTGCCGCTGATCGACCTGACGCCGTACGGCAGGCAGGAGTCGTTCCAGGACTCACCGGAGGGCTGGCCGCAGCGCCAGACCTACACCTTCGGCGGGATCCATGACGAGTACACGGCAGACGAGCTCGCCGGGCTCGCAGCACCCTCGACCACCGGTGAGGTGTATCGAGGCGAGTGACTGGGTGGAGCGCTCCGCGCCGTTGCCGTGCCGCTCAGTGGACCTGGCCGGGCCAGATGCACGGGCCCCACTTCGGCCTCGGGCGACGATCCGTGAGGCAGAACCAGACCGTCGGCCCGGTCGTGGCGGCACGGTCGGCGTCGCCGCTCCGGCCGCCGACCGGCTCGGCTCGGAAGTACGCGCTGAGCCGGCCCAGCGTGGCGTTCGTCGGGCCGCCCAGCGCCGCGATCGGAGCCCTGACCGTCGCGGTGCGGCCGGCGATCTGCCCGCTGATGTTCGTGGTCTGCCCCGTCGAGAGGTTGTAGAGCGCGAACGAGTCGGCTCCGCCGCTTCTCCTGGCCACGAGCGCCCACGACCCGGAACCGGCGCCGACACTCGCCGTGTAGCTCACGTTGTCGGTGATGGGCCGGCGCACCGTGAAACGCACAACCAGGGCGCCGTTCCGCTTTCGAGACCGAGATGGACGTCAGGTCGATGTCTCCCGCCCGAACGTCGTTCGCCGGGTCGCGAAGCGTCGCCGCCGGAGCGGCCGTGGCCGCGAGCGCGACCGCACTCCCGAGGAGCGAGACCGTGCACACGAGAAGGGCGCCGGCTGTAATGAGACGGCGCCGGACGCCTCTCTCCTGAGACACATTCACCGCGGGCATCATCGCGCGACTCTAGATGAGTCGTGCTTCGTCCGAGGGTAGAAGCTCGGAGTCGTGCGCGGCGAAAACGGCCGGGATATCCGCGCCGGGAGCATGGATCGCCTCGATCAGGTGCGCGATGCGCCGGCTCATGACGAGGATGTAGCGGGCCTCGGTGCTCCCCGCATTCCAGTAGGTGTGGGGCGTGCCACGTGGAGCCACCACCGCGGCACCTGCTGCGGCCGCCACGACCTCGTCGCCAAGCCGGAACCCGAGCTCGCCCTCGAGCACGTACCACGCTTCGTCGTCCGAATGGTGGACGTGGAAGGGAGCGATCCAGTGCTCGCCGATCTCGGCGACCCACTCGACGAGGACGAAGTCCTCGCCGGCTACCCCGGCGGGGCGGAATGCAAGTCTCTCGGCTCGCGTCACGCCGAAAGGCTAGACCTCGTGCTATACTGAACTGAATGGTTCAGTATCAGACCAGTGTCGACCGCGCCTTCGCGGCTCTTGCAGATCCGACCCGGCGGGCGGTGCTCGAGCGGCTTGGCTCCGGCAGCGCGACCATCAGCGAGCTCGCCGAGCCGTTCGGCATGTCGCTGACCGGGATGAAGAAGCACGTCCGGCTGCTCGAGGACGCGAACCTCGTTGCCACCGAGAAGGTCGGTCGTGTCCGCAATTGCGTCCTCGTGCCGTACGCCTTCGAGGGCATCAGCACGTGGCTGCAACGGCTCGACCGTTTCGAGCAGGTTGTCCAACGCACGAAAGGAGCACGATGAGCACCATCGTCACGACCCCGAACGAGCTCGAGATCCGCGTCGAGCGGATCTTCGACGCACCGCGCGCGCACGTCTTCTCCGTCTGGACGGATCCGGAGCTGATCCCGGAATGGTGGGGCGATGGCACCGTTGTCGAGGAGATGGACGTCCGCGCCGGCGGCACCTACCGCTTCCGGACGGCCTACGGCGTCGTCGAGGGCGAGTTCCACGAGGTCGACCCACCCGCGCGCCTCGTGCAGACCTTCCAGAACCACCTGCAGACGCTCGAGTTCGAGGATCTCGGCGAGCAGACGAAGCTGACCCAGACGATGCGCTTCGACTCGACCGAGCTGCGCGACACGACGATGCAGTACGGCGTCGAGGAGGGTGCGAAGGCAGGCTTCGAGCGCGTCGACGCGGTGCTGGCGAAGATCGCGGCCTGAGGACGACCGGCGGTGAGCAGGCGGGGTGGGAGCGCCCACTCCGTCGCTTACCGCCCGGCTCCTACTGCGGCGGGCCGCTCGCGAGCGTCACGGTTGCGGTCGTGCCCTCCCCGTACCGGTCGACCCAGGTGACGTTGACCCTGTCGCCGGGGTGCTTCACCTGCAGGGCAGCGATGATGGTCGTCGTGGACGACACCGAACGGTTGCCGACGCGCGTGATCGTGTCGCCCGCCTCGATTCCGGCCCTGGCCGCCGCGCCGCCGGCGACGACCCGAACGACCACCGCGCCCGAGGCATCCGCATAGCGAGAGGCGGGCTGTACGAGGACGCCGAGAAACGCAGTGGAGCCGATGTGAACCGTGGCCGAGCTCCGTCCGGCCTCGATCTGCCGCGCGATTGCGAGCGCCTTCGAGATCGGGATCGCGAACCCCTCGTTCGAGCTCGACTGGAACGCGTAGCTGCTCGAGGCTGCGGTGTCGATGCCGATCACACGCCCGGAGGCGTCGAGCAGGGGGCCGCCCGAGTCGCCCGGTTGGAGATCGGCGTCGGTCCGGATCAGGCCCGTGAGCCGCGCCGTTCCGCCGGAGTCGTCGTTGACGGTGATCGCCTGGCCCAGCGCGCGGATCGTGCCTGACGCCGAGACGAGGCGGCCGGTGCCGCCCGCGTTCCCGACGGCGGTGACCGCATCGCCGCGCTGGAGACCCGCGGAGGTGCCGAGCGAGACCGTCGTCAGGCCGGATGCGTTCGCGAGCTTCAGCACCGCGACGTCGGCGCCGATCGCGTAGCCGACGACCTGGGCCGAGTAGCGGCGTCCCGTCGACGGGACGACGACGCTGATCGACGTCGCCCCGCGGATCACGTGGTTGTTGGTCAGCACCTCACCCGAGCTGGAGATCACCATCCCGGTGCCGGCAGCCGAAGCGTTGGCGTAGCTGAGATTCGTGTTGATCACGACGACGCCCGCGGTGCGGGGCGCGGCGGCGGCTGCGGACCCCGAGATCGAGATCGCGGCAAAGACGGCTGCCGCTGCGGCGAGGACCCCGATCGTTCGGCGCCCCGTTCGCCTTCCTGGCCGGGTGGGGTTCGTCAGCATGCGATCGATTGAAGCAGTCCGACACTGTGAGCCGCCTGAGACCGAGCTTCGGTCACAAGGATCTGTAGGTCGCTAGCTGCTCACCGAGCCTCCACCTCTCTCAGGCTGGCCACGACCCTCCGCGACCCCATGGTGAGGACCGTCGAGGCGAACGCGGGGAAGCGCGCGAGGAGGGTGCGGAACTCGCGCCGGGTGAGCACGGCGACGTCGAGGTCCGAGGCGGCGACGACCGTCGCCGTGCGGTGCGGGTCGCCGACGAGCGCGATCTCGCCGAAGAAGTCGCCCGGGCCGAGCCTGGCAACGGCGCGGCCGTCCCGGATCACGTCGACGATCCCGTCGATGATGACGAAGAACTCATGGGCGATCGACCCTTGCCGGGTGAGGACCCGGCCGGCCGGCACTTTGACACGATCGGCGCGCTGTGCCACGTCGATGCGGTGCGCGCGTGGAACGTCGCGGAACACGGGTAATGCAGCGATCTCGCTGGTGGTCATCGGCACTCCTTCAGGGTCGACTGGTCGCATCTGATGGAGGGCAGGCTATGAGGGCCGTCTTTGCGCGCACTTAGCGTTGCCTTAGTCGATCCATGTCGGTACTGCGGGCAGCTGCCGGGCTTGCATCACGCAGACGAGATTGTGTTGATTCAACACAAAGTCAGAGTGCCGCGGATCGAGCCACGCAGACGAGATCGTGTTGATTCAACACAAAGTAGCGAGCCTGCAGCAGGCGGCATCAAGGGCGAGTTTGTGTTGATTCAACACAAACTCGGAGAGCCTGCTCCCGAGAGCCACCGGTGGCGAAGCTCTGCTCGTTGTCGACGCTCGTGGAGTGCGTCTCGTAGACGACCTCGACGCTCATGCTCCGAGGATACGGCTCGCTGCCGGATCGTCCCCTGCCGGTTCGTTGATAGAACCACGGGAATGGCCGCCCGACTCGTGATCCGGCGGTTCGTCCCTGACGACGAGGACGCGGTCGTCGCGCTCTGGGAGGCGGCAGGGCTGACGCGGCCCTGGAACGACCCGCGCAAGGACATCGCGCGCAAGCTGCGCGTCCAGCCGGAGGGGTTTCTCGTCGCCGTCGCGGGAGACGAGATCGTCGGCAGCGTGATGGCCGGCTACGACGGCCATCGTGGCTGGGTGAACTATCTCGCCGTTGCGGCCGACGCGCGCAGAGCCGGGGTAGGACGCTCCCTGATGGCAGAGGCCGAGCGGGTGCTCGCCAGGCTCGGCTGCCCGAAGGTCAACCTCCAGATCCGCGCCACGAACGCCGCCGCGATCGGCTTCTACGAGGCGCTCGGCTACACAGCCGACGATGTCGTCAGCCTCGGCCGCCGGCTCGAGCACGACGCGCCGACGTCCACCAGCCCGACGGGCCAGGGCTAACCCGGCTAGCCGGCGAGGAACTCGAGCAGGAGCGGGTTGACCGCGTCTGGCCGCTCGAGGCTCGGCAGGTGCGAGGCGCCCGGAATCGTCACGAGTCGTGCACCCGGCACCGACTCCGCGACATGGGCGGCGATGCCCTGCATGTCGGGCACGTCCTCGTCGCCGACGAGCACGAGCGTCGGGCAGCGGACCTCACCGAGGCGCTCGTTGATCGTCGGCTCGAGTGCGCTCTCCTCGTTGTCCTCGACGTCCTGCTGGAGCTCGTAGGAGCGGATCGTCATCTCCGCCACGGCCGCGCGCAGCGCCGGATCGACCACGTCCGGGCGTCGGCGTGGCCCGTCGATCCAGAGGTGGACGCTCGCCTCCGCCGCTCCCGGAAGGTCGCCCTGCTCGAACGCCGCTTCCTCGGCCGCCCAGCCGGCACGCGTCTCGTCCGACCACGCCCAGCCTGGCATTCCTGGCGCGATCACGACGAGTCGCTCGACGAGGTCGGGACGCAGCACCGCGAGCTCGAGAGCGACGCGCCCGCCGAGCGACGCGCCGACCACCGCCACACGGGCCGTCGAGCAGCTCCTCGGCGTCGCGCACGTGGGAGAAAGGCTCCGAGTCGATTGCCCGCTGCCCGAATCCGCGCAGATCGGGGGCGAGCACCTCGAAGCCCGCACCCTCGAACGCCGCAATCTGCGGCTCCCACATGCGGCTGTCCGCAATGCCGGCGTGCAGCAACAAGACGGTGCTCATCTCATCTCCGTGATCGATCTGGCCACTGGGCCTACGCTACCGGCAGCGACCGCGAGCAGCGCTTCCCGCGCTCGCCTCAGAGCACCGCACCGAAGCTCAGTCGCTCCACCAATCCTGGACCATCTCGGCATCGGTGGGATCGTCTCCGGCGCCGAACGCAACGTACTCGACGCCGCCCGGGCCGGCCTCGACGTCTCGCATCGTGTCCATGTCGAACCGGATCGCATCCATTGGCCCGGCCTCGACGATCTCGTCCTCGACCTTGATGCGTGCCGACCCGCGGAGGATGACGTACACCTCCTCCTGGCCTTCGTGCTTGTGACCGAAGGGAATGCGATAGCCGGGAGCAACGGTGAACAGGCTGAGGCCGAGCGTCTCGCCGCCGAGCGCCGTGCGCGCAAAGCGCGCCTCGAGCTCGTCCGGCATGCCGAACTTGGGCGCCTGGTTCTCGACGTCGCGCAGATTCTGCTTCGTGTAACCGCTCATAGAGCAATGGTGACCGCAACGGCGCGATCGGAAACCTCAGACGGGAATCTCCTTCTCCATTGCGACGCATGGGATCCCGACGCCGTCGGGCATCGTCACGACCAGGTCACCAGTCGCCACGAAGCCGTAGGCCTCGTAGAGCGGCAGGCCCGCGAGGGTGGCGTTGAGGACGGTGCGACGGAACCCCTCCCGCCGTGCCGCCGCCTCGCACGCCTCCAGGATGCGGCGGCCGAGCCCGCGGCGCGTCCAGTCGCCGCGGACGAACATCGCCCGCACGCGCGCAGCCTCAGTGGCGGGGTCGAGCAGGCGTGCGTCGTCGTCGGAGTCGCCGCTGCCGGTGTGCATCCGGTCGCGGCGGCTCCAGCCGCCGCACGCGACCATCTCGCCGTCACTCTCGAGGACGAAGTAGGTGCCGTCCCGGAGCAACAGCGGGTCGGCCTGCGCCACGTACACGACGGCGCTGGCCGCCTGCTGCTCGTCGTAGAAGAGTGGGAAGAGGGCCCTCGCGGACGCCTTCATCAGCGACTCGACGGCGTCCTCGTCCTCGAGCGTCGCGACGCGCAGTGTCGGATCGGGCCGTTCCACGGCGTAAACAGTAGAAAACGCGAAGAGGCTTGACGCGCGGTAGGTGCACGCACGTCTGGGTGCGGTCGAACACGCTCTTTGGTGCAGAACCACCCCAAACGCGCCCCTACCTGCACCCCAGGCCTCTATCGGTTCGCGTCGTTGTCGAGCCAGCGTCCGGAGACGAGTGACCAGAACTCGGGCTGCGATCGAAAGCCGAGCGACGCGTAGAGCGCCTGCGCGTCGTCGGTCTGGAGCCCGATGTGCTGCCCCGGCACCGCGTCGACCAGCAGTCGCACCATCGCCGAGGCTATTCCCTGGCGGCGGTAGGCCGACTGCGTCCAGACATCGACCAGGTAGGCGTTGCAGACGCCGTCCGAAAGGAGGCGGGCCATGCCGACGAGGCGATCGCCGTCGCGGGCGAACGCGACGTGCTGGGAACGCTCGAACGAGAGACGCAGCGCCTCCGGCGAGCGGTCGTTGTCGAAGGAATCGGCTGCCAGATCGGCCTTCGCCCGCTCCCAGTCGATTCCCTCGAGCGAGCTGTCGATCCGCACGGCCACGCCGGAGAGCATCGCATGCGCATCCCCCAGCCGGGGCACGAACACGCTGTAAGGAAGGTGTTTCGGGATGTTTGAGGTGCCGCGAAGCGCTGCTACGGTGCCCCGGTCACTGCGATGCGGTGGGCGCTTCGTGTGCCCTGAGCCGCCTTCCGGTCACTCCTCATGCCCTTTCCAGCCCGCATCTGCCTGCTCGCGCTCTGCCTGCTCCTCGTCCCGGGTGCGGCCGTCGCCGCGGCATCGACTCGGGCCATGTCGACGCCCGCCGCGATGCCCGGCGTCGCGAACCCCGCCCGCCTCTCGGGCTCGGTGCCGCTCTGGCCCGTCCCGATGCGGCACCGCATCCCCCACCTCTCGCTCGGGCAACGCGCCGTGCAGATTGCGGCCCACGAGCTCGGCGTCCCGTATCGCTACGGCGGCAGCTCGCCGAGCGGGTTCGACTGCTCCGGGCTCGTCGCCTACGTCTACGGCAAGCTCGGCATCTCGCTGCCACACAATGCCGCGGCGCAGTACGGCTACGGCCGGCCCGTCGATCCGGGCCGCCTGAAGCCCGGCGACCTCGTCTTCTTCCACGGCCTCGGGCACGTCGGTCTCTACATCGGCCGCGGCCGGATCATCCATGCTCCCCAGAGCGGCGAGCGGGTCTCGATCCAGAGCCTCGCGCTGCGCCGCGGCACGGTCGACGGCGCCCGGCGCGTCTCACACTCCGTAGCCTCAGACGGGGTCGCGCGCGTAGTCTTCGGCGCCGTGAGCCGGACGCTATCCGACCCTCCTCGACCTCGTCGGCTCGACGCCGATCGTCCGCCTCGACCGCTTCGGCGCCACGGTGCCGCCGACGCTGCTCGCGAAGCTCGAGTTCCTCAACCCGGGTGGCTCGAACAAGGATCGCATCGGGCTCGCGATGATCGAGGCCGCGGAGCGAGAGGGAAAGCTCCGGCCGGGAGGCACGATCGTCGAGCCGACATCCGGCAATACCGGCGTCGGCCTCGCCATCGCCGCGGCGCAGAAGGGCTACCGCTGCATCTTCGTGATGCCGGACAAGATGAGCCAGGAGAAGATCTCGACCCTGCGCGCCTACGGCGCCGAGGTCGTGATCACGCCGACCGCCGTCGAGCACGACTCGCCGGAGTCGTACTACTCGGTCTCGGACCGCCTGGCGGAGGAGATCCCAGGCGGCTTCAAGCCCGACCAGTACTCGAACATGGCGAACCCCCAGGCGCACTACGAGACCACCGCGCCCGAGATCTGGGAGCAGACGGAGGGCGGCGAGATCGACGTGATCGTGATCTCGGTCGGCACCGGCGGCACGATCTCGGGGGTCGGTCGCTACTTCAAGGAGCACAAGCCCGAGGTGCTGATCGTCGGCGCCGATCCCGAGGGCTCCGTCTACACCGAGGATCCCGACCACCCGCTCGGCCCCTACCTCGTCGAGGGAATCGGCAAGGACACGTGGCCGAAGACGATGAACCCCGAGGTGGTCGACGAGTGGGTGCGCGTCTCCGACCGCGACTCGTTCCTGACCGCTCGCCGGCTCGCGCGGGAGGAGGGCCTGCTCGTCGGCGGGTCGTGCGGCTCCACGGCGTGGGTGGCGCTCCAGGTCGCGGCGCGGTTCGGGCCCGAGGCGCGGGTGCTGATGGTGCTGCCCGACGGCGGGCGCTCCTACCTCTCCAAGTTCTACGACGACAACTGGATGATCCAGTACGGCTTCATCGAGCGCACCTCGCCGACACCCACGGTGGACGAGGTGCTCCGCTTCAAGCGTGGTGAGGAGACCGACCTGCCCGAGCTCGTCACGATCGAGTCGACGAAGAAGGTCGGCGCCGCGATCGAGCTGATGCAGCGCTACGGCATCTCGCAGCTCCCCGTCGTCCGCCACGGAACGGCCGAGTCGCTGACCGACATCGTCGGCTCGATCCAGGAGCGGAGCCTCCTCGACCGGGTCTTCAAGAATCCCGATGCTCTCAACGAGGACATCGCGGTCGGGATGCAGCCGCCGCTCTCTGCCGTCGACGTGCGTGCATCACTCGACGAGGTCTTCGCCGATCTCTCCGGGCCGAGCGCCGCAGTCGTCGTCGGCATCGCCGGCAGGCCTGCCGCTGTCCTGACGCGCTCCGACCTGCTCGAGTTCCTCTCGCACCGCCGCACGCACGTCGACCTGACGTAGGGCCGGCGGGTTACTTCGCGCGGACGGGCGCCGCCGACCGTGCTTCCGATGGCAGCGACCTCCGGCGGCCTCGCTCGCGCCTCGCTGCGGACCGTCATGAAGACCGCGCCGATCACGATCAGCGCCCCGACCACGGTCAGCGCGTCGAGCTTCTCGCCGAGGACGAGCGATCCGAGCGCGATCGCGACGAGCGGATTCACGTACTGGTGCGTGACCACCTGCGAGATCGGTGCGTTGCGGAGAAGCCAGGCGTACGCCGTGAAGGCGATCAGCGATCCTGCGATGGCGAGGTACACCCACGCCGCGAGCGACGCCGCCGAGACGCCGTCTGTGAGCTCGCTGCCTTCGCCGAGGAGGAGCGCGGCGACGACGAGCACGGCACCGCCGCCGAGCATCTCGTAGACCGTGGCGACGAACGTGTCGGCCGGCAGCGGCAGCCTGCTGGAGAAGAACGACCCGGTCGACCACGATACGGACGCGCCGAGCATGAGCGCCAGCCCGATCGCCTGTGAGCCTCCGGAGACGCCGCTCGGGATCACGATCAAGGCCAGCCCCGCCAGGCCGACGATGGCGCTGAGCCTCGTCGCCGTCGCGATCCGCTCGCGCGCGAGCGTGCGCCAGAGGATGACCTGGAGCGGCACCGAGCCGGCGATCATGGCGGCGATGCTCGAATCGATTCGCGTCTCGGCCAGCGTGACGACACCGACGCCCAGGCCGAGCAGCGCGACGCCGAGGGCGGCCGCTGCACCCGCCTCGCGCCACGGGACCCGCAGTCGCGTCCGCCGCAGCGCGAGGATCGCGGCCAGCAGCAACCCGGCGACCATGAACCGGAGGCCGGCCGAGAGAAGCGCGGGCATCGTTCGGACCGTGATCTTGATCGCGAGGTACGTCGACCCCCAGACGATGTAGACGATCCAGAGGGCCGTCCAGAATCTCCAACCGCGCGTCATACCGTCTCTAACGCTCGATCCGCCTCATCCCATTCTCCAACGCGTCGGCCCGCCGCCGCGTGAGACCAGATCAGCGTCCGATGAAGCTCGCTGCGTGGCCCCTGGCGTTCGCCTCGCGCAGCTCGTCGGCGTCGAGGGCCCCGATCCGCTCGAGCAGCTCGAGCTCGTCACGGAGGTGCGTCCCCATCATCTCCGGACCGTCCGTGGCGATCGTGAATGCGACGCCGTGCTCGACGAAGGCGCGGATCGTGGTGCGGATTGCGTCCTCGTCGGGAAGGGCCTTCGTCAGCAGGTTGGAGGTGGGGCAGATCTCGAGCACCGTCCCGGCCTCCCGGAGGCGGGACATCAGGTCCGGATCGCCCGCGGCAAGGATGCCGTGGCCGATCCGGTCCGGCTGCAGCGACGCGACGACCTCGGCGATCTCCTCCGCCCCGGTCGCGCCCTCCTCGCCCACGTGGATCGTGATCCCGAGCCCGGCCGCGCGCGCCGTCTCGACCATCGGCCGCACCGCCGTGTAGTCGTATCGCGCGCCGTTTGGCCGCGGGCCTGCGATGTCGACGCCGACGACGCCGCGATCGGCCCAGGCGATCGCCTTGTCGACGATGATCGCGTTCTGGCGGTCGTCGAAGGTGCGATCCATCATCAGGATCAGGCCGGCCCGCACCTGCGGGTACTCGAGCCTGGCCCGGTCGAGGCCGCGGATCGCGGCCAGGATGATGTGGTCGAGATCACGCTCCCCGCCGCGGTTGCGTTTCATCGGGTTGAAGCGGAGCTCGAGCGTCGTGATGCCCTGCGAGCGGTACGCGCCGCCGATCGCGCCGTGCACCGAGCGCTCGACCGCGAGCGGGGAGGACTGGATCAGCTCCGTCCAGTGGTAGATCGCGTCGAGCGCATCGAGGTTCTCGACGCCGCGCGGGTCCGACACGGTGACGAGCGCCTCGAACTCCCAGTAGTCCTTCACGGGCAGGGCGATCCCCTGCTCGTGCGCGAGGCTCCAGAGGATGTCCGAGGCGACCGAGCCGCCGAGGTGGGTGTGGAGCTCGGCGAGGCCCTCGTCCGCAGGGATCATGCGGACACTCTATGTCGCCGTGTCAGGCGGTCGCCGCGGCCACGAAGCCCTGCAGCTCGGGCAGCACGCGAGGGTCGATCGTGTGCCCCACCGGGGTCTCGCGCCAGAGGAGGTCGGCGCCGGCGTCGCGGACGCGCTCGGCGGCGGCGCGTCCGAACTCGGACGGGATCACGGGGTCGAGCGAGCCGTGCGCGACGGCGATCGGGTAGCCCTCGAGATCGGCAAGGCTGAGCTCGAGGCCCTCCACCTCCGGCATGAAGCCCGAGAGGGCGATGATCGCTGCCGGCCGTTGCCGGCCTGCCGCGAGGCCGAGCGCCCAGGTCATCGCCGTTCCCTGCGAGAAGCCGCCGAGCACGACGCGATCGAGCGGCAGCGGCAGCCCGTCGAGGAACGTCGCGAGCGCGTCGAAGCTGGGCCAGAACGTCGCCGGGTCGGGCGTTGGGATGCCGCCGAGCCGGTACCAGTGCGCGCCGCCCGGCGGCAGCGCAAGTGGAGCGCGGGGCGTTATCCCGAGCAGGCGCCGCTCGGGGTCGAGCGCGTCGAGCAGCGGATAGAGGTCGTGCTCGTCTGCGCCGCGCCCGTGCAGGAGCACGAGCGCGCCCTCCGGGTCGCCGGCCGCGGCGCGCTCGAGCCGATGAAGCTCGAGCGTCACGCCTCCGTCCACGCCGCGCGCGGGTCGGGCAGCGGCGTCAGCACCGGCTCGATCTGGGCGCGGAGATGCTCGAAGGCCGGCGGCAGGATCAGGGTCTCTCCGAGGTGGTCAGCGTCCTCGTCGATCGAGAACCCCGGCCCGAGCGTGGCGATCTCGAACAGCACCCCGCTCGGCTCTCGGAAGTAGATCGAGCGGAACCAGAAGCGGTCGATGATCCCGCTCGGATGTGCTCCGGCCCCGCGAACCCGCTGGAGCCACGCCTCCTGCTCGTCCATGTTGGACGCCCAGGCGACGTGATGGACGGTCCCGGCCCCGGGCATGCCGGCGCCCGACGCGGGCGGCGGGTCATAGGCGTAGTGGCCGCCGCGAACGGCGCCGCGTGCCTCCCAGGCGTTCTCGCCGGTCGGAGCGAAGCCGAGCGTCTCCTCGAGGAGGCCGCGACTCGCATCCGGCGCGGCCGCGAAGGCACGCACGCTGTCGAAGCCCTGGAGCGCGTGCTCGGCCGGGATATCCGGGTTGCGCGCGACGAGCGGCGCATCGGTCGTCTCGACGACTGCCAGCTCGAGACCGAGCCCTTCGGGGTCGTCGAAGCCGAGCCTGCCTGGGCTGCGCCGGGCCGAGATTCCCTCGCCGCCGAGGCGTCCCTCCCAGAAGTCGAGCGCGTCCTCCGAGCCGACCCGGAAGGTGATCGTGTGCACCATCCCGTCGCCTGCGCGGCCGCGGCGGGCGCCCGGATACTCGAAGAAGGTGATGTCCGCGCCGGGACTGCCGTCCTCGTCCGCGTAGAACAGGTGGTAGACCGTCGGGTCGTCCTGGTTGACCGTCTTCTTCACCATCCGCAGGCCGAGCACGCGGGTGTAAAAATCGACGTTCCCCGGTGCGTTGCCGGTGATACAGGTCACATGGTGGATGCCTTCGAACCGCACGTCTCTCACTCCTCTCCGTCTCTCCCGTGTCGGGCTCTAGACGGAACTCTCACGATCAGGAATACTTGCTGCGTCAAGGAATATTGTTGCACACACAAGTAACTCACGTCAACGCCGCCCGTCTCGACCCCGCCGAGCTCGCTGCCTGGCGCGGGCTGCTCCGGGTTCATGCCGCACTCGTGCGCGAGCTCGATGCGGACCTGAGGGCGGCGCACGATCTCTCGGCGCAGGAGTACGAGGTGCTCCTCATCCTCTCGAATGCGCCCGAGCAGCGGCTGCGGATGTCCGATCTGGCGGCGTCCGTCGTGCTCAGCCAAAGCGGCCTGACCCGGCTCGTCGACCGGCTCGTCCGCGCCGGCTCCGTCGAGCGGACGCGGTGCGAGTCCGACCGGCGCGGCCTCAACGCCGAGCTCACCCAGGCCGGGAGGGCCACGCTCGAGCGGGCGCGACCGACCCATCTGGCGGGGGTGCGCCGCCTGTTCGTCGACCGCTTCGATGGGGAGGAGCTGCGCCTGCTGGCGGGCTTCTGGGAGCGCGTGCTTCCCGGCGCGACTGCCGAATGAAAGTGACGACTTCCTCTGTCCTCTAAGCTCAGCGCGTGAAGATCGGCATCGTGGTGCCGTTCTCGTGGTCGTTCTGGGGCGCCGTCGTCGAGCACGCCGAGCTCCAGGCGGAGGCGCTCGAGGCGCGCGGGCACGAGGTGCGGCTGGTGATGGGCAATGACCCACCCGGTCAGTTCACGCGCGCCCTCCACCCGAGAGTCGGCCGCCACGGCGACCCACCCGCGAACGTGATCCCGATCGGACGCTCGGTGATCGTGCCCGCGAACGGCTCGCTCCCGAACGTCATCCTCAGCCCCCGTGCGATCTTTCGGATCAGGCGCGTTCTGGAGCGGGAGCAGTTCGATGTCCTCCACCTGCACGAGCCGATGACGCCCGTCACGTGTATCTCCGTGCTCGCGATGGCCACCTGCCCGCTCGTCGCGACGCACCATGCATCGGGCGATCTCGGCTGGATGAAGCTCGGCATGCCCGCCTGGGGCTTTCTCGGCAGCCGGATCGATCAGCGGATCGCCGTCTCGGAGCGGGCGCGCGACTCGGCCGCCCGCTGGCTGCCGGGTGACTACGAGATCGTCCCGAACGGGGTGCTGATCCCCGAGGGCGTCGATCCGGCCGGCCGCGAGCACACGGTCACGTTCGCCGGTCGTCAGGAGACGCGCAAGGGGCTCCAGGTGCTGCTCCGCGCCTGGCCGGAGATCCACCGGCGCACGGGCGCGCGGCTTCAGATCTGCGGCGCCGATCCGCTCGCGGTGCGCCTGCTCCTCAGCCGGCTGCGTGTCTCGGACACGGGGATCGACATCCTCGGCTTCCTGACCCAGGACGACCTGACGGCGCTGCTCGCCCGGACGAAGGCGCTCGTGGCGCCGTCGCTCGGCGGCGAGAGCTTCGGGATGGTGCTCACGCGCGCCTTCGCCTGTGCGCTGCCCGTCGTCGCGTCGGACATCCCGGGCTACCGCGAGGTGACGACGCCAGAGACCTCGGTCACCGTGCCGCCGGACGACACCGAGGCGCTGACCGACGCGGTCGCCGATCTGCTCGCCGACGAGCCGCGCCGCGTCGAGATGGGCCGCGCCGCCCGCGTCGTCGCGGCCGAGCAGTACGCGTGGAGCGACATCGCGCGCAGGCTGGAGGGCATCTACGAGCGCGCCATCGTCGTCGACAGGAGCAGGGCGGCGTGAACCGCCTCAACCGTGATCGCGCGCAACCCCTGGTCGCGCGGCATCTTCGTCCTCGCCCTGCTGGGCGCCGCGATCGCCGCGATCTGGTGGCGGGGGCCCGACTGGAACACCGTCTACCACGCCTTCGACTCGGTCGCGTGGCGCTGGGTGATCGTCGGGATCCTGCTCAACCTGGTCTCGACCCTCGCCCGCGCGCTTTCGTGGCGACTGACGATCGACCAGGCCCTCCCTGAGCCGCACCCACGCTTCGGCCAGGTCTTCTCGGCCTACGGGATCGGCCTGCTCGGGAACGCCGTGCTCCCGGCCCGCGCCGGTGAGTTCGCGCGCGTCGCCGTGTTGCGGCGGCACCTGCCGCACGGAAAGGGAACGAGCGCGACGCTGCTCGGCACCGTCTTCGCGCACCGCCTCTTCGACCTCTTCCCGGTAGCGATCCTCTGCACCTGGGTCCTGCTGACGGCGAAGATCCCGCACTGGGCCGTGACGAGCCTGATCATCTTCGGGCTCGTCGGCTTCGTGCTCCTGACGATCGGCCTCCTCTTCGCGCGGAGCGGCGAGGGGCGCATGCACGACGGCATGGGAAGCCTGCGGGCGCTCCTGATCATGGCGCGCCAGGGTCTCGCCGTCCTGCGCCGGCCGGTGCCGGCGCTCGGCGCCGCGATGTTCCAGATGATCGGCTGGTTGATGCAGCTCTTTGCCGTCTGGGCGGTGATGGAGGCCTTCAACCTCGACCTGCCCTTGCCGGCGGCAGGGCTCGTGCTCGTGCTGATGAACGTCGCGATCATCTTCCCGCTCTGGCCGGGCAACATCGGCCTCTTGCAGGCCGCCGTCGCGCTGCCGCTCGTCCAGTACGGCGTCCCCTACAGCACGGGCTTCGCGTACGGCCTCGTCCTCCAGGCCGTGGAGATGTCGGTCGGCGTCGGCGTCGGCCTCTTCTTCCTCGCCCGCGAGGGGCTCTCGCTCGCCTCGCTGAAGACGATGGAGGAGGAGCAGGCTGCGGACGAGAGTGCGCTCGTCGCCCAGGAGGAGGCCGACTCCGCCACGCGGGAGGTCAGCCGAGCAGCGGGCTGAACGAGCCGAGGCGCTCGGCGACGAGCTCCTCCGCGGACGCCTGCGCAGGGCCGTGGCCCGTCACGGCGGTGACGAAGATGTCGCGCTCGAGGGTCACGAGCTCGACGTCGGTGACGGCGGTGACGGTTGCGGTGCGCGGCACGTCCCGGAGCAGCGCGATCTCGCCGAACGCCTCGCCGCGGCCGAAGGTGCGTCCGAGGATCTCCACCTCGCCGCTCTCGATCACGTAGAAGCGGTCGCCGGTCTCGCCCTGCGTGACGATCGCCTGCCCCGCCTGCGCGGTCGACGACACGGCGGAGGTCGGCGAGGAACTCGAGCACCGGCTCGGGGAGGATGCCGAGCAGCGGCACGCCGCGCAGCAGCGCCGTGTGCTGCCGGGGCGGCCGTCGTCCGGTCGATCGCCCTCAGGCGTCCGGCGACGAGGAACGTCGCCGCGGGCAGCACGAGGCCGGCGACGATCAGCGTCGGCTTTGCTCCGAAGAGCGAGATGCAGAGTGGCGCCGCGAGGCCACCGAGCCCGATCGCGCCGAGCAGGATCCCCTCGAGCACGCCGAGCACCCGGCCGAGGACGTGATCCGGAACGATCCGCTGGAACAGCGTCAGCGCCGCAATGTCGGCCACGGAGTTCCCGACCCCGACGACCGCGAACGCGAGCAGCGCCACGGGGTAGCTCGCGACGAGCCCGATCACGAGGAACGGCACGCCGAAGAGGACGACGCCGATGCCGAAGTCGGCCGCCAGCTTCCCTCTCGTCGCGAGCACGAGCGCCGCGAAGCCGCCGACGAAGCCGCCGATCCCGAGCGACGCGCTGAGGTATCCGACCCCTGCGTCTCCCGCATCGACGAGCTCGAGCGCGACGAGCACGACCAGCACGTTCAGCGCCCCCGCGATGAACGCCTGCGCCGTGTAGAGCGCCGTCACCGTCGAGACGTTGCGATCGCTCGCGACCGCCTTCAGCCCCTCGCGAGAGCTCGGAGCCGAAGCCGGGGCGGTTGCCGGACGCATCGAGCGGCGAGGCGGCCGGCGCGGGCGCGCGAAGGCCGATGAGCAGGACGGCGGAGGAGAGGAACCAGAGCGCGTTGAGCCCGAACACGGCCTGGACGTTCCAGAGCGCGAGGATGATGCCGCCGATCGCCGGGCCCGCGAAGGTGGAGACGGCATCGAGGGTGCTCGCCGCCACGTTCGCCGCGGAGAGCTCGGCAGGGTTCCGGGCGAGGCCGGGAAGGAGCGCTGCCTGGGCGGGACGGAACGCGACGCCGACGAGATTCGTCAGGATCACGACCGCGTAGACGACGAGCGCGGGGCCGTCCGTTGCGATCACGACCGCAGCGAGCGCCATCAGCAGCGCCCTGATCAGGTCGGTCGCCATCATCACGCGCTCGCGCCGGTAGCGGTCGGCGAGCGTCGCGAGGAACGGCGAGGCGATCGCGGCGGGGAGGAGGCGCAGGACGGAGATGATCCCGACGGCGGTCGTCCCGCCCTGCTCGTACGCGTAGACGGAGAGGCCGACGACGTACGTCCAGTGGCCCATCGTCGAGCCGAGGAACGCGAGCTCCAGCCGTCGCAGGCCGGGGTTCTGGAAGACGCGGGCGAGCGAGCCGAACGACTCGGCAACGCGTGTCCCGAGACCGCTCACGTCCGTCGCCGCTCAGCCATATTTGCAACCACACCACAATCGGCGGGAAGATTGCAGCTCACTAGCACCGTCTAGTGAGGTACCAGGCCCGACCGGGCACGAGTCCAAAGGAGATTGAGATGACGGATCAGCCGGAGAAAAAGAGCGAGACCGAGGAAGCCAAGGCCGACTTCGAGGGTCACAAGTTCTCAGGCCCCGAGAAGAAGAGCGACAGTGTCGACCGCAAGAGCGAGACCGAGGACGTCGACGGCGCCGATTTCGAGGGCCACAGGTTCAGCGGCCCCGAGAGGAAGAGCGACATCAGCAACAAGAAGGCCTAGAGCAGCAGGTCTGCAGCCCGGACGAAGAGGCGCCTCCGGGCGCCTCTTCGCGTTCCGGGCGAGCCTCTACTCCGGCAGTTGCTTCAGCACCGCTTCGAGCGCCTCGAGCAACCGGATCGCTGCGGCGTCGTCCTCCGTCCGCTCGAGCAGCGCCGCGATCCGGGCCACGACGGCCGGGCCGCCTTCTCCCTGCTCCGCCACCGCCCGCGCGCGTCGCGCCGTCTGGAGGAGATCGAGGCCGATCGCGGCCTGGTTCGCGAACAGGATCAGGAGATCGATCTCGCCGAGCGAGAAGGCGCGGGTCTTGTCGCGGTCGAGGACCTGGAGCACGCCGAGCATCGTGTCGCCGTTCGCGAGTGGCACCGCCATCAGCGCTTCCGGCACGTACCCCGTCCGCTCGGCCTCCTGGCGCGCGTGACGCGGGTCCTGCTGCAGGTCGTCGATCACGATCGGCTGCCCGGTGACGAGCACCCAGCCGGCGATGCCCGTGCTCGAGGGGATGCGCATCCCGATCAGGTCGCCCTCGCCCTCACCGGATACCGCCTCGAAGACGAGCTCGTCCGTCGAGTCGTCGAGCAGGAAGATCGACGAGGCCTTGGCGCCGAAGATCGCCCGCGCGACGTCGACGATCGACTGCAGCAAGGCCCGATGGCTTTCCTCGGACGGGAGCATCCCGGCCGCAACGGCCTCCTGGTAGCGCGAGCCATCCGTCATTGGTTGCCTCCCGTGTTGGACGCGGTCAGGTAGAGGACGCTCTTCAGCTGGAAGGGCGTCAGCCCCGGGTGCTTGGAAAGAACCAGCGCCGACAGGCCGGCGATGTGCGGGGCGGCGAAGCTGTTGCCGGTGGCGCGGAGCGTGCTGCCGCCGTACCAGGCGACGTCGAGGTCGATTCCCCGCGCGAAGAACTCGACCGGCGGATGAGGGTTCGCAAACCACTCCCACGAGTCCGAGCCCTCGTGCGATCCGACGGAGATCACCGACGAGAAGCGCCACGGGTAGCTCTCGACCGGCATGTTGTGGGCCGAGGCGACGAGCACCGTCCCGCTGAAGTAGGCGCTGTCGGCGAGCTCGTGGAGGAGCTCGGCGAACTTGCGCTTCGTCGTCGAGAGGCTGAGGTTGACGACGTCGTAGCCCTGGTCGATCGCGTGGCGAAGGCCGCCCAGAATGAGGTCGGCGCTGCCCGTATTGCCCTCGCCGAGGACGCGGACGCTGTGAATGCGGCACGCCGGTGCCAGCGAGCGGACGATCCCGGCGCACGCAGTGCCATGCCCGCAGACGTCACCGAGCTCGTCAGGGTCGATCGACGTCTCCTCGCCGTCGAAGCTCGACCGCCACCGCGCTCTCGATCCCGCCCACGAGCGGGTGGTCGCCGTCGACGCCGCTGTCGAGGATGCAGACGTCGACTCCCTCGCCGGTCGCCTCGCCGATGGCCCAGTCCTTCGTGATCCGGTCCGGCCACTCGGCCGGGATGCCGATCGACGCCGCCGCCTCGGTGGTCAGGCTCCAGGCGGGCATGAGCCGATCGCTCATCGCGCCCCGAGAGCCCGCGCCCGTGCTTCGGCCGCGGCGGCCGTGAGCCGGGCCGCCTGCTCCGAGTGCCGGTCGCCCGGCACGATCGCGAGATTGATCTCGACGAGGTGGGTCGCCGCCTGGGTGGCCGCTTCCGCGAGCGCGGCTGCGGCAGTCGCATCCGGTTGGAGGTGCGGCGAGCCCTCGGCCGCGGCGGCGGCCGCAAGCTCGGCGACGTCCGCGGCCGCCTCGGCGATCCGGAGCGGCACCTCTGCGGCGCGCAGCAGCGCCAGCCCGAGCGCGAAGTCGCGCTGCTCGGGCGATCCGGCGGGCTGCCGCATCGTGACGAGCACCTCGGCGAATGCGGCCGCGTCCTCGTCGGAGAGCTTGCTGAGGCGTGCACCGGAGCGCTCGCGCCTGCGATGCGATCCCCGGCCCGTCCTCCCAGTCGGCCGAGCCGCGCGCGACCATCGTCACGAGCGACGCCGCCATCGCGCCCGTGACCGCCGCCGCACTCCCGCCGCACGGGGAGGGCGCCGGCGCCTCGAGCTGGTCGAGGAAGGTATCGAGCGCTCCGCCCGGGGTGGGTGGCGCCACGGTCGGAGGCGGGGCGTCCGTCACCGGGCGAGGCGTCTGCGCAGGTGCTCGACGACGACTGGACGCGGCTCGACCCCGGCGACGCGGAGGGCGTCCTCGAGATCGTCGACGAGAGCCTGCCGGAACGCTGCGTCCCGCTCGGCGCGCTCGACGAGCGCATCGAGGTCGGCTCGCGCCCACGGAAGCTCCTGTGCTGCCTCGACCCATCCCGGAGAAGCGGGAGGGAGGAGTCGCAGCAGTTCGCCGAGGCGCTCTTCGTCGTACGTCGTCATTCGATCACCATGTCTACACGACGCGGGAGTGGGGTGGATTCTTCCGTCATCGTTCCAATTCGGTCTTGAGACGGGCCAGGCAGCGGGAGATCCTGCTCGCGATCGTGCCGGCCGGGATCGTGAGCGCGTCGCCGATCGTCCGGTAGCTCTCGTCGCGGGCGAAGAAGCGGTCGAGGATCTCCTGGCACTCGGGCCCGAGGTGCGCGAGGCCGTCGCGGATAGCCATCGCCTCGTCGAGGCGCGCGATCGTATCGTCCGCCACGCGCTCGTCCACCTCCTCGACCGGCACGACGCGCCCCGAGGCGCGGATCACGTCGAGACAGCAGTTGCGCGTCAGCTGCCCCACCCAGGGGCGGATCGCGTCGTCGGAGCGGAGGGTGTCGAGCCGCTCGAATACGCGCATGAAGACGGTCTGGAAGACGTCCTCGGCATCGTGCGGCGGAAGCCGGAACGCCTGCGTGGCGATCGCCGAGACGTAGCGGGCGAAGCGCTCGACGAGCGCGTTCCAGGCGTCGGGGTCGCCGTTCCGGCACCGTGCGACGAGTTCCGCGTCCGACAATGTCGTGTCCACGGTCTCGGCCATGGATCCGGCTCTACCGGGCGTTGGCTGCGCGGAGTCGTTCGGCGAGGAGCTCGAGAAGTTTCCAGGCGAGATCGGGGCGTTGCTCGACGAAGGGCCGAAAGCTCCACACGGGCAGGGCGTACGCCACCATCGGCGTCGTCGCCGTCACCGTGGCGGAGCGGGCTGACTTGTCGACGAGCGCGACCTCACCGAAGGAGTCACCCGGGCCGAGCGATGCCGAGTGTGTCACCGTGCACCGTGACGGTTGCCTCGCCGCTCGCGATGATGAAGAAGTTGAGCCCGTCGACACCTTCGGTCGCGATCGCGGCGCCGTCGTCGAAATGGCGCTCGATGAACTCGCCGGCGAGACGCTCGACCGTCTTGTCGTCGAGGTCGGAGAAGAGGGGCACGCCCCGGATCAGCTCTGCGGATGGCTGCGACATGCGCTGACCTTACAGCGCGCGCCTGCTCGTGTCATCTAGGCACATGATGTGAAACGCGATGCGTTGAACGTCAACCCTCGGGTTCGGCCCCGAGCTCCTCGATCCGGCCTTCGGCCGCCTCGAGCAGCTCGACGCAGCGCCGATGCAGCGCCTCGCCCCGTTGCCAGAGCTCGATCGCCTCGTCGACCCCCACATCGCCGCGCTCGAGCCTGCCGACGATCTCCTCCAGCTCGCGGCGGAGCTCCTCGAAGGAGGGCTCTCGCTCCGGCCCACCGACGCTCACGGCCGCACCTCGGTCGACGGTGGCACCAAGGCTGCCGGATGCGAGCTCGATCTCGAGCGGCGTCGCCGGAGCCACGGTCGCCGACTCTCGCAGGGCGGCGCCGCCGGCACGAACGACGGCGTACCCGCGCGCCAGGGTGGCGCGTGGCGAGAGTGCCTGCAGGCGGGCGGCGGCGTGGTCGAGCGCGACGCGCCGTCGCTCGAGCAGGAGGCGCGGCGCCGCGCGCAAGCGGGCGCCGTCGCGGTCGAGGCGCTCGCGGTCGCGAGCGAGCGCACGCCTGACGGAGCCGTCGAGCAGGCGGCGGAGCCGCGTCAGCCCGGCTTGCAGCTCGAGCGAGATCCGGCACGACGAGCCGCGCCGCGGCGGTCGGCGTCGAGGCGCGCACATCCGCGGCGAGGTCGCAGAGCGGCGTGTCCTGCTCGTGCCCGACCGCGGAGACGACGGGCACGGGCGACGCGGCGAACGCACGGACGACCGCCTCGTCGCTGAAGGGAAGAGGTCTTCGAAGCTGCCACCACCGCGCGCCACGATGACGACGTCGACGGCCGGGTGGGCCGCGACCTGCCGCAGCGCCGAGGCGATCCGGCGCCCGGCCCCTGCGCCCTGGACGCGGGTCTCGGCGACGACGATGTGGGCCGGCGGGAACCGCGAGGAGATGCTCGCGATGACATCACCGCGGGCGGCTGCGTCCGCGCCCGTGACGACGCCGACGGCGCGGGGGAAGCGCGGCAGCGGGCGCTTGCGCTCCGGCCGCGAACAGGCCCTCGGCGGCGAGGACGCGCTTGAGGCGCTCGATCGCGGCGAGATGGTCGCCGAGCCCGATCCGCTCGATCGTGCTCGCCCGGAAGCTGAGGTCACCTTTCGACTCGTAGATCTCGGCCTTGCCCTCGACGAGCACGCGCTCACCGTCGGCGAGGGAGAGGTCGAGCTGGTCGAACCGGCGCCGCTGGATCGTCGCTCGCACGGTTGCTCCGCTCGCCGGATCCTTGAGGGTGAAGAAGACGAACGCCCACGCTTCGTTTCGGCGCAGCTCGGTCACCTCTCCCTCGATCCAGACCGAGCGGCAGCCGGCGCAGGACGATCCCGATCCCCTGGTTGAACGCCGAGACGCTGAAGACCTTGCGGTCGCCGTGGAGCGTGGACGTCGAACCTTCACGTCCCGCAGGGTACGCCCCGCGCGAACGGTTGGGCGGGACAGCGTCCGCCCTGGAAGGACGGCTGCCCGTCCTTACAGGAGGATCTCTGCGGCGGTCGCGGGCGCGCAGCCCTGCCGCATGAGGTCGACGCACGTGTGGAGATCGGCCTCGCTGGCGGCGAGCCGCTCGGCGAGCGGCAACGGGAAGCCGGCCTCGATCAACACGTGCAGGCGCCAGCTCTCGACTTTCGCCTGTTCTCCCTCGCGCTCTGACTGTGTCTCGGTGATCTCTGCCATGGGGTCCCGTGAGTCGTGTGCCGGAGGATTCGTGATCGATAAGACGATCCCTCCCAGGATTGGTTGGTGGTGGATCTACTCGCGTTCGATGCGCCGCACCAGCTCCTCGCGCATCAGGAGCTCGATCGCCCGGTCGAGCTCGCGGGAGAGCCTCGTGGCTGCGTCCTCCCGGATCTCGCGCATCCGCTCGTCGAAGGCCGTCGCCGCCAGCTGGGTGTGGCGGTCGATCTCGCGCTCGGTGACCCGCTCGAGCCGCTCGGTCTGGCGCCGTTCGAACTCGATCAGCGTCAGCTCGAGCCGGCCGCGGGCGTCGGTCTCGGCCTGCTCGATGCCCTCCGCGATCGCGGCCTCCCGCACGCGCAGGCGCTCGGTGATCTCCTCGACAGCCCGCCGGCGCTCGATCGTGTGCGCCTCGAGCTCGTCGAGCGCCTCCGTGACCGCGGAGGCGGCGGCGCGCTCGAGCTCCTCCCGGAGCCGCACCACGGCCCGCCGCTGCTCGTCGTTCGTCGTCCCGAGCTCCGCGGCCTCGCGCTCGATCCGCGCCTCGACGTCCGCCACGGCCTGCTGCTGGCGCTGGGTGAGGCGGACGAGCTGAGCCTCGAGATGGCGCTGTGCGCGCTCGAGGTCGTCGGCCATCCCCTGCAGGCGCTCGTCGACGCGCCGCTCGGTCTCCGCGAGCGTGTCGGCGAGAGCCTCGCTCGCACGCCGCTCGCGCTCGACGAAGCCGGCGCGCCGCTCCTCGCCGAGCCGCCGCTCCTCGGCGGCGAGCTGCGAGAGCGTCTCGGCCCGCTCCCTGGCGATCGTGCGTCGGATCTCATCCACGATGCGCGGCCGTCTCCTCGCGCCACCGCGACCCGGATCTCCTCACGGCTGCTGGCGACGAGCGCGTCCGTCGGGCCCGAGCTGTCGCGCGCGCTTCGGAGGGCGAGCCACAGCGACGATCGCCGCCACGACTGCGGCGCCGAGGCACGCGGCGAGGATCCAGACGATCACGCGGGAAACGCTATAGGCGGAACGCGACCAGCGCCGCCGCGAGGAGCACGGTCGCGGCCGCGAGCAGCTTCAGGGCGGTCTCGGGCGCAGCGACGAGCATCTCGCGGGTGACCGTCTCGCGTCCGCCGTCGCTCAGCTCCAGCTCGCCGCTGACCGCGACGACCGCGCGGCGACTTCGGCGCACCGGCGTCGACAGCCGGCGCTGCGCGAGCGAGAGAACGGTCGCCCACGCTGCGGCGAGCAACCCCGCGGCGCGGATCGTCCCGGCACACGCGACGTAGCGCGGTGACGACCGGGAACGCGCCCCAGGCGAGCGCGAACCAGAGGTCCGAGTGGAAGCGGCCGCCGAACAGCTCGAGGTTGTACGCCGGGACGAGGAACGCGCCGACCGCGATCAACGGCAGGATCCAGAGGCTGAAGCCGATCGCCACGGCGATGCCGATCGCGCAGGCGGCGGCGACGGAGACGACCGCGAGCGCAACGAGGACGCTCGACGGGATCGACGTCTGCAGAGGGCTGCCCGGTGAGCTCGTCGAGCGCGTGGGCGCCGATGCCCATCGCGAGGAAGAAGGCGAGCACGGTCAATCCGAGCCTGTTCCACGACACCTCGGCCACGAGACAGCCGCCGACGACGACGTAGGCGAGGTGCCAGGCCGTGTACGGCAGGTGGAGCAGCGTCACGTAGTCCCGCCAGCCTCCCCGGCGCAGCGCGTAGAACGCGGGTCTCACCGGCGCGTGCCCGGAGATCACGACGCCGCCGCCGACGCTCATCCGGCGCGCCCGGACGCCGTCGATCGCCGGCCTCTTGCCAGAGCTCGAGCTGGCGCTCGAGCGGATAGCGCGCGTAGAAGCCGCGGATCGAGGGGCCGAGGAAGCGGCCGACGTCGTACCAGCCGCGTCGACGCGATGCGGCCGAGCGCGGGCAGGCCGACGCCGACGTAGAGATCCCAGAGCGGTCGCCAGATGCCACGCGGGAGGCAGAACTCGAGGTTCGCGATCGTGCCGCCCGGCCGGACGACGCGGGCGAGCTCGGCCAGCGTCGCGCCGGGATCGTCGACGTAGCGCAGCAGGTAGGTGAACGTGAGGTGATCGAACGTGGCGTCGGCGAACGGGATCGCCGTCGCCGACGCCTCGACGAGCTCGACGCGGTCGCCGAACCGGCGCCGCGCCATCTCGAGCATGTCCGGGCTCTGGTCGAGCCCGGTGACGCGGTGGCCACGGGCGAGCAGGCGCTCCGGCGACGAGGCCGGTGCCCGTCGCCACGTCGAGCACGCTGACCGCCGTCCTCGGGCACTCTGCGAGACCATCGCGCGGCGCCAGCGCGGATCCTGGCCGAAGCGAGAGCAGCGCCCCGAGGCGGTCGTAGCCGGGCCCGAGGGGTGCGAAGAGCTCGATCGCCTGGGTCGCGTCGAATCTGTCATCGGCCCCTATCCTGGCACGGTGACGCTGCTCGCCGACCTCGAGCGGATCGCGGCTGCTCGTCGCGACGCTACGCGCCCGACGGCGGCACGGTGAGCGCCGTGCTCGCCGCCGAGCCGACGCCCGGGCTACGGGAGCTACCTCTGCGCCTTCGAGACGGACGCGGGTGAGCGGTCGTGGCTCGTCGTCGACGCGGACGGCGGCCCGGTGCTCGAGCGCCGCGACATCCGCGACGTGGTCGCGATCACGGCGCTGTGCGAGATCGCGGAGGAGTCGGCGGTGGGCGTCGATCTCGACGAGCTGATGGCGCAGCTCGTCGCGCTGCGGCTGACCGAGAATCCGGAGGGGATCGAGGAAGCCGAGGCGGCGCTGCGGACGCTGCAGCACACGATCGGGACGCCGCCGCACCTCGCCACGCCGGCGCGGCTCGACGAGATCGGCGCTGGCCACGCGGCAGCTCGAGCAGGCGCTCGACCCGGCGGCGCCGTCGCCGTTCACGGCGGCGCTGAAGGGCGCCCAGGCGACGATCGACGAGCTGCTGCGGGAGGTCGAGGCCGCGCTACCGCGCGCCGCTTCCCTTGTGACAATTCGTCACAAGCACGCGTCGTCAGAGCCACCGTTCGCTAGGGTCTCCCCATGGAAGGCGGTGGCTTCTTTCCGTTGGGCGGTGACCCGGAGGAGATCCTCCGTGGGCTGCGCGAGTTCGCCGAGACCCAGTCGGAGAGCGTCAAGGAGGCGCAGCGCGAGCAGTTCGCGACGCTGACCCTGAGCACCGCCGTCGAGCTGACCGCCGCAGCGCTGAAGCAGGTGCAGCCGGTGGGCAGCACCGACGAGCAGGCGGTCGCGCTGCGCGATGCGATGCGCGTGCTCTTCCCCGAGGCGGTGGCGCTCGTCAGTGCCGCTCGCCAGGGGTTCATGCGCGAGGGCTAATCCGCGGGCGGCGACCAAGCTACAGTCGCATCACCGTGGCCCTCTTCGACCGTGCCGTTGCCACCGTGCTGCCCGCCGTCCCGCGATCGTTCGTCCAGCGTGTCTCGGCGCCGTACATCGCCGGCCCGACGCTCGATGACGCCCGCCGCACGGTCGTGGGCCTCAACGCCGCAGGCAAGCGAGCCACCGTCGACGTGCTCGGCGAGGAGGTGCACAACGAGGAGGAGGCGCGAGCGATCGCCGCGGCCTATGCCGAGGTGCTCGCCGCGATCGACGCCGACGCGCTCGACGCCAACATCTCGGTCAAGCTGACCGGGCTCGGGCTGAAGCTCGACATCGACCTCTGCCGCTCCCTGCTCGAGACCCTCGTCCGCGACGCCGGGGCGCGTGGCTCGTTCGTCCGCATCGACATGGAGGACGCCTCGTGCGTCGACGACACGCTCGCGCTCTACCGCGACCTCCGCGGCGCCGGGATCGACAACGTCGGCATCGTCCTGCAGGCGTACCTCAGGCGCACCCTCACCGATATCGACGAGCTGCGTGACCTCGCCCCGAGCGTGCGGCTGTGCAAGGGCATCTACATCGAGCCGGGCTCGATCGCGTTCCAGGACGCCGAGGTCATTCGCCGCTCCTTCGTCTCCTGCCTGGAGACGTTGCTCGACGGCGGCTCGCGGGTCGCGATCGCAACGCACGACGAGGCCCTGATCGGCGAGGCGCTGAGCCGGGTCGGCGTCGCTCGCCGCCGACGCGTACGAGTTCCAGATGCTGCTCGGAGTGCGCGAGAGCCGCGCCGACGAGCTCGTGGCCGCCGGCCATCCGCTGCGCGTCTACGTGCCCTTCGGCCAACGCTGGTACGAGTACTCGCTGCGGCGCCTGCAGGAGAATCCACAGATGGCAGGCGTGATCGCCAAGGCGACCCTCGCGAGGGCTATCGGCCGCAGCTGATGACGCCGTGAAGGCGCCCCCTGTCGCTCTCCCGCGCTGCCGTCCCGACCGTGGCGGCGATCGTGGCGACGATTCTCGGCGTCGTCAACCTGGTCTCGGCGCTGACCCCGAACGCTCGCTGGCGCGGCCACGTGCTCGTCCAGGTCGAGCCGATCGGCGTCATGCACGTCTTCCACGCGCTGGCGGTGCCCGCCTCGGTGGCGCTGCTCGTCGGCGCGTTCTACCTCCGCCGCCGTCGCCGCGTCGCCTGGCAGGTCGCGTTCGGCCTCCTCTGTGGGCTTGCGATCCTCGACATCGTCAAGGGTCTCGACATCGAGGAGGCGGCGCTGTCGGCCGCCGGCGCGGCACTTGCTCTGGTGGGGCCGTGACGCCTTCACGGTGCGGGGCGATCCGGTGCGGTTGCGGTCGGCGGCCTGGCGCGTGCCGGCGCTCGCCGTCGCCACTTTCGTGATCGCCGTCATCGCCGTCGCCATCGCCGAGCCTCACGTCGGCCTGTCGGCGTGGACGAGCGAGGCGTTCGACCTGCTCTCGTGGCAGCCCGGGCGGCTGCACCTGGGAGACGAGGGAGGTCATCTCCCGCTCGCGATCGGGCTGCTCGGTCTCGCCGCGCTCGGCACGGCGGCGTGGCTCGTCTTCCGGCCGCTCGCCGCGCCGCGAGCGCTACCCGACCCCGAGGTTCGGCATGCGGTGGAGGAGATCGTGCGGCTGCACGGCCACGACACGCTGGCGTTCTTCAAGCTCCGCGGGGACCAGCAGTACCTGTTCAGCGACGACGGATCGCGCGTTCCTCGGGTATCGCGTCGAGAGCGGAGTGATGCTCTGCGCCGGTGACCCCGTCGGCCCGGAGGCCGCCGTCGCCGGCGCTGCTCGAGAAGGCGGCCACGTTCGCGCAGCTGCGGGGCCTCAGGCTCGGGGCCGTCGCGGTCAGTGCCGCGACCGCTCCCGCCTTCGAGTGCCTCGGGCTGCGGCGCCTCTATCTCGGTGACGAGGCGATCGTCGAGACCGGGCGGTTCTCACTCGAGGGCCGGCGCGATCCGCAAGGTGCGCCAGTCGGTCACCCGGATCGAGAAGGCGGGCTTCACCTTCTCGATGGAGACGCTCTCGGAGGTCGACGAGGAGACGATGGCCGAGCTCGAGCGGGTCTCCGAGGCGTGGCGCGCGGGCGCCGACGAGCGCGGTTTCACGATGGCGCTGGAGCGGCTCGGTGACGCGCAGCAGCACGAGACGGTCGTCGCGATCGCCCGCGACGACGAGGGGCACGTGCGCGGCTTTCTCCACTTCGTGCCGTCCTACGGCCGCGCCGGCGGTGTCGCTCTCGTTCATGCGCCGCGACCCGGAGACGCCCGAACGGCCTCACAGAGTTCCTCGTCGCCCGCTCGATCGAGGCGCTTCGCGCGCGTGATGTCGAGGAGGTGTCGCTCAACTTCGCGGCGTTCGCACGGCTGCTGACGGAGCCCGAGAACCTTCTCGAGCGCGGCGCGGCGCGGGTGCTGCGCTGGGCCGACGCGTGGTTCCAGATCGAGAGCCTGTACCGCTTCAACGCGAAGTTCGATCCTCGCTGGGAGCCGCGCTATGTGCTCTACGAGGGCCGGCTCGGACTTGCCCGCGCAGGGCTCGCGGCAGCGTGGGCCGAGGGGCAGATCCCAAAGCCGCTGGCCCGCCGGTGAGCCGGCCGCTCGCGCTCGGCGGTCGACGCGGTCGTGGTCGCCGCTGCGGATCGGCGTTGTTCGTGCTCGCCGGGGTGGCCCTGCTCCTCCCCGCCTGGGCGCTCTATCTCGCCGTCGTCCTGCCGCGGGAGCACGTTGCTCCCAACTGGGATGTCGTCTGGGTCGGCCTCGACCTCGGGCTCGCCGCACTTGCGGCGACGGCGGTGATCGCACTCCGTCGCCGCTCTCGCTGGACACCGGTGCTCTGCGGCGCGCTGGCAGCGGCGCTCGTCTGCGACGCGTGGTTCGACATCTTGACCTCCAGCGGAGACGACCGCTCTTCGCGATCGGCCTGGCCGTGTTTGCCGAGTTGCCGATCGCGACGCTCGCGGCCGTGGTCGGCGTTCGCTCGGTCCGGCTCTAGGCAAGAAGGCTGAAGCCGCCGTCGACGATCAGCGTCTGGCCGCGCACCATCTCCGCCTCGGGCGAGCTGAGGAACGACACCGCGCCGGCGATGTCCTCCGGCGTGACGAGGCGGCCGGCGGCGTTGGCGCCGCCCATCCGCAGCATCTCCTCCCGGTTCGGGAAGTGGTCGAGCGCGCCCGTGTCGACGACGCCTCCCGAGACCGCGTTCACCCTGATCCCCACCGGCCCGAGCTCGACGGCGAGATAGCGAACGAGCGACTCGAGCGCCGCCTTCGACGTGCCGACGAGGGCGTAGTTCTCGAGCACGCGGATCGAGCCGAGGCTCGAGATCGCCACGATCGACGAGCCCGTCGGCATCGCCGGCGCGATCACGCGGGTCAACGCGAGGAACGAGCGGGCGTTCGCGTTCAGCGTCCAGTCCCAGTGCTTCTCCTCGGTCTCGAGAGCGGGGCGGATGACGCCGGTGGCGGCGTTGTGGACGAAGACGTCGAGCGCGCCGAGCGCGCCGACCTGCTCGAGCACGCTTGTCCGAGGTGACGTTGCCACGGACGAGCACCGGCTCGGCGCCGAGCGCACGGAGCTCGGCCGCCGTCTCCTCGGCGGCCGAGTCCGAGCGCATGTAGCCGATCGCCACCCGGGTGGCGCCCTCGCGCGCGAACTGGAGCGCGATCGCCTTGCCGATCCCGCGCGAGCCGCCGGTGACGAGAACTGACCGCCCCACCAGTGGTGCTTCCGCTCAACCCGTGCGCGGCAGGGGCCGGGCGACGGGCGCCGACGACGGGATCTCGTCCCAGCCGATCCGCGTCCGCGGCTCCTCGGGCTCGTCGTCCTCCGCCTTGGACGATGCGTGGCCGAGGTCGTCGAGCATTCGCATCTTCTCCTCGCCGAAGCGCCGCACCGGATCGTCCTCCGGCAGGCCGTCGATCAGCTCCCGCACGCGCGCCCGCAGCTGGAACGCGAAATGCGGCGTCGCAGGCCCGACAAGGGCTTCGATGTCGTCGAGGGTCGGATCCGCCATCGCGGCGCGAAGCCTAACGACTAGCGTCAACCGGATGCGGAAGCCGACGACGGTCGAGGTGATGCTGCTGTCGGCGATCGGGCTGTGGGCGCTCAACCTCACCGTCAGCCGCTACATCCTCACGCACGGCTTTCAGCCGCTCGCCTACTCGACCGTGCGCTACGCGCTCGCGTCGCTCGTCTTCATCGGGATCGTGCTGGTCGACGGAGCGGTCGCTGCGGATCGAACGGCGCGACCTCGGCTATCGTGCTGGCGGCCGCCGCGACGCTCTTCGTCAACCAGATCGGCTTCGTCTACGCGCTCAAGACCACCTCGGCGTCGGTGATCGCGCTGATCCTCGCCGCGACGCCGATCTTCGCCGCGCTGATCGGGCTCGCCTTCGGCATCGAGGTGCTGCCGCGCCGCTTCTGGGCGGGAGCAGCACTCTCTGTGGCGGGCGTCGCGTTCGTGGCGCTCGGCGCCGGCGGTGAGATCGGCGGCGACGCGGCCGGGATCATGTGGGGGATCCTCACTGCCGCGACCTGGGCGGTGTACTCGATCCTGATCACGCCGCTGATGGCCCGCTACTCGCCCTCCCGGATCAGCGCCGTGGTGCTGCCGCTCTCGTGGGTCGGGATCGTGTTGGTCGGCTGCCGCAGACGAGCTCACAGGACTGGAGCCTCGGCTGGGAGGTGTGGGTGCTGCTCGTGTTCGCGACGCTCGGCCCGCTCGTCATCACCAACATCCTCTGGTTCCACTCGCTCGACCGGATCGGCGCCTCGCGGGCGACGCTCGCGACCAACCTGCAGCCGTTCGCGGCCGCGATCTGCGCCGTCGTCCTGCTCGGCGAGACGATCGACATCGTCCAGATCGTCGGCGGCGTGCTGATCGCCGTCGGGATCCTCGCTGCGCGGCGGCGATCGCCCGTCTCCCCGGGGAGTAGGCCCCGGAGCGCGCAGTACGCTGCGCGGATGACGATGAGCCCGCAGAGGCGCACCGCTCTCGTCTCGGTCGGCGCCGCGGTGGCGCTGATGGGGATCAAGCTCGGCACAGGTCTTGCGAGCAGCAGCCTCGGCCTCATCTCCGAGGCCCTGCACTCGGGCACGGATCTCGTCGCGGCGCTGCTCACGTTCTTCGCGATCGGCGTCGCCGTCCGCCCGGCCGACCGCTCGCATCCGTACGGCCACGGCAAGGCGGAGCACCTGGCCGCACTCGCCGAGGCGGGCGTGCTGATGCTCGTCAGCGTCGCCGTCGGCGGCCCTCGCGCTGGCGCGCCTCGTCGGCTGGATCGAGATCGAGACGTCGACTGCGTGGTGGGTGTTCGCCGCCGTCGGAGTCGTGCTCCTGATCGACGTCTCGCGCACGGCCGTGTCGGTGCGGGCGGCGCGCCGGTTCTCGAGCCCGGCGCTCGCCTCGAACGCGCTCCACTTCGGGAGCGACCTGGCGGGAACGCTGGCCGTGCTCGTGCGGGCTCGTCGCTCGTGCGGGCCGGCTGGCCGGCGGGCGACTCGGTCGCGGCGCTGTTCGTCGCGTTCCTCGTCGTCACCGCGGCGAGCCGGCTGATTCGCCGGAACGTGGACGTTCTCATGGACAGGGCGCCGGCCGATGCCGTCCGTGCGGCTCGGGCCGCGATCGCGTCACTCGACCCACCGGTCGAGGTGCGGCGTCTGCGATTGCGCCAGGCGGCGGGCCGCACGTTCACCGACGTCGTGATCGGCGTCTCGCCGGGAGCCGCCGTCGGGCAGGGGCACGCCGTCGCGGACAGCGTCGAGGCCGCGGTCCAGCGCGCCCTGCCGGGGAGCGATGTCGTCGTCCACGTCGAGCCGGCCGGGGCAGAGGCAGCGCTGCGCGAACGGGTTCGCGAGGCGGCGATGTCGGTCGCCAGGGTCCGCGAGATCCACAACCTGTCCGTGATCGAGCTGCCCGACGGCTTTCACGTCTCGCTCCACCTGAAGCTGCCCGGCGAGCTCCCGCTCGACGAGGCGCACGCGATCGCCGAGCAGGTCGAGGACGCGATCGTCGAGGGGGTGCCGGAGATCGTCGACGTGCAGAGCCACCTCGAGCCTCTCGCCGAGCCGGCCGCCGGCCGCGAGACGGATGACGACCCCGCCGAGATCGAGCGCATCGTCCGGGAGGTGACGGGTGGGCCGCCGCGGTCGGTGCGCTTCCTCCACACCGACGAGGGTCTCGTCGTCTTCCTGACCCTGGCGCTCGACCCGGCCGAGAGCCTCGCCGCGGCGCACGCCACGGCTTCGAAGGTCGAGGAGCGGATCTGGGTCGTGGTTCCGGGCGTGGCCGAGGTGATCGTGCACACCGAGCCCTGAGGCGCGACCCTCGCGCTTACAGGTTGAATAGGCGGCGATGCGCCTCTGCATGTTCCACCCGAACGACAACCCGATGGACCGCGGGTGGGTCGGCAGGCTCGACGGCGAGCGCGTGCTTCATCTCGCGGCGCAGACGCTGCAGTCCCTCTTCCTCGGCGGCGGCGGCGCGCGGGAGCACGCCGAGTACGCGCTCGCCGACGTGACGTTGCTCGTGCCCGTGCAGTACCCGCCGACGGTGCGGATCTTCGAGGAGGACGGGTCGTTCTCGTTCGCGAACGCGACTGCCGTCGTCGGGCCGAACGTGCCGGTGGCGGGCGGCGCGCTCTCTGCGTTCGCGCGGATCGCCGCCGTGATCGGCGCGGCCGGCGAGATCGGCGGCTACTCCGCCATGCTCCAGTGGCAGGACCCGTCGGAGCGTCCGGGCGTGAAGGTGTCTGACTTCGGGATTGCGCTCGGGCCGGCGGTCGTCACACCCGACGAGCTCGACCCGGCCGGTCTCGCCTGCCGGCTCGAGGGCGGGGGATTCGAGGGCGAAGGGAGCTCGGGAAGCTTCTCGTGGCCCGAGGCGATCGCGCTCGCAGGACGTCGCACAGAGCTGCGGGCAGGCGACGTGATCGCCGGGCCGCCGGTGGTCGTGCTGGACAACGTGGACGGCGGCGTCCAGCTCGAGGTCGAGGGCATCGGCACGCTCGCCTGTCCTCTCCGTTGATGCGACTCGTCCTCGACTGGGACGGCACGGTCACCCAACGCGACACGCTTCACATGGCGATCGAGCGGTTCGGCGATCTGACGGTGTTCCGCGCCCTCGAGGAGCAGATCGGACGCGAGCTGACGCTGAACGAGGTGATCGAGACCGAGATGGCGACCATCTCGGCGCCCTTCGAAGAGGTGCTGGCCTGGCTCCTCGACACGGTCGTCGTGCGGCCCGGCCTGCCCGAGCTCGTCGCGGCCCACGATCCGCTGATCATCTCGGCCGGCTTCCGCGAGCTGATCGAGCCGGTGCTCGCGCGCGAAGGCGTGGTCGCCTCGGTCGTCGCCAACAGCATCGAGGCGAGCCCGGCAGGGTGGCGATCGTCCTTCCTCGAACGTGCCCCGTGTCCGGTCTGCGGCGAGCCCTGCAAGCGCGTCGCGCTGACCGGCATGGAGCCCTACGCCTACGCGGGCGACGGCATCTCGGACCAATGCGTCTCGCTCGCGGCCGCGCGCGTGTTTGCGCGCGACGGGCTCGCGCGCTTCCTCGACGAGCAGGGCGTCGCCTACGAGGGCTTCACCGATCTCCACGACGTCCGCGAGGCGCTCGCGAGCCTGAGGACTTTGGGTTGACGTACGACACAATCTCGTGGGCCTGCTCGAGCTTCCCCAGCCGTACGACTTCGTCGCCTCCACGGAGCGATTTCGGTCGTACGGCGTCGACCGCGCCAACGTCTGGCACGAGGACGGCCTCCATCGCGTCGTCGCGGGCCGGGAAGTGCGGCTGACCGCGGCTCCCGGCGGGGTCGAGGCGGCCCCGTACGACGAGCAGATCGCCGTAGAGGCGGGCTGGGTGCTCGGGGCGCCACTCGACCTCGAGAGCTTCTGGACGTGGGCGGCGGCCGAGCCGACGCTGGCCGCGCTGCGCGAGCCTCTGGCGGGATACCGGCCGCCGCTCGTCCCCGATCCCTGGGAGATGCTCGTGACGCTGATCACGGCGCAGCAGGTGTCGCTCCACTCCGCGTTCGCCGTTCGGTCGCGCCTGATCGAGCGCTTCGGCGTGCGCCACGAGCGTGGCGTGGGCGTTCCCGACTCGCGAGCGGATCGCCGAGGCGGCCGAGAGCGAGATCCGCGAGGTCGGCTTCTCGACGCGCAAGGCCGAGTACGTGACCGCGCTCGCGCGCGGCGAGCTCGACCTCGCCGCGCTGAGCGAGCTGCCGGATCAGCAGGTGATCGAAGCGATCACCGCGCAGCGCGGCCTCGGCCGCTGGAGCGCCGACTGGTTCCTCGCCCGGGCGCTCGGGCGGCCCGACGGCTGGCCGGCCGGTGACCTCGGCGTGCGCAAGGCGGTGTCGTTCTTCTACGGTTCGGGCAGAGATCTCGACGAGACGGAGGTACGCGAGGTGGGAGAACGATTCGGGCCATGGCGCAACATCGCCTGCCACATGCTGCTCGCAGGGGCGAGGTTGCACGGATGACCGTGCGCAGCGCCACCCTCGACGACCTCCCGGTGCTCGAGGAGCTCTGGCGGGCATTCGAGGCCGAGGTGCCGCCGCCGGCCCACGAGGAGGTCGACCTCGCGACCGAGCTCGCGGAGATTCGGGCCATCGTCGAGTCCGGCCTCGGCTGGCTCGCCGAGGACGACGGCGCCGCGGTCGGCATGGTCCTCGCCCGCCGACGCGGCCCGCGCGTGGGGCGGATCACCGACCTCTACGTCAAACCCGCCGCTCGGCGCGGCGGGCGTCGCCGCAGGCGCTCCTCCGCACGGTCGCCGTCCGGTTCGCCGCCGACGGCGTCGACACGATCGATCTCGAGGTGATGGCGTCCAACTCGGCAGCCCGCGCCGCCTACGCGCGCTTCGGTTTCCGCGACGAGGTGCTCGTGCTCGCGTCTCCGGTCGCGGCGCTCGCCGATCGGCTCGGCGAGCGAGGCTGTCGCATCGTCATTCGGTTCGATTCACGTGCAAACCGACGACGTCGACACGATCCAGAAAGCGGTCGAGATGTTCGTGCCGCGGCTGCCCGGACGCTCCCGCGGCTCGATCGTGACCCAGCCACGAAACGGCTACGTCACCATCTACGACGACGTCTGCGACCGCGACCCGGCGATGCTGCGCCGCCTCGCGAAGGAGCTCTCGTCCCGGACCGGCCTCGTCGTGATCACGGTCGGGATCGAGGAAGAGGCGCTCCTGCGGATGATCATCTTCGACCGGGGCGGGATCGTCGACGAGTACGCCTCCGTGCCTGAGTTCCACGGCCCTCTGCCCCCGGGCGAGGTGATCGCGATGCACGCGAACCCCGTGGTCGTCGAGCGCTACACGGGCGCCTCGCAGGCTTCGGTGCGCGCAGCCGCCCCGGTTGCGAGCGCACCCGCCGACCTGCCGCCGGCCCGAGAGCTGCTCGCCGGGCTCGCCGGCGTCCTCGGCCTCTCCGGCGCGGAGCACGGCTGGGCGGACGCCCCCGAGGCCGACGCACGGCCCACAGGATCGATCGCTGATGCTCCGTCTCGTCGACGCTCCTCGCTGCCCCTACTGCGCCCGCGTCAGGATCATGCTGGCGGAGAAGGGAGTCGCGCACGAGCCCGTCGTGATCGACCTCGCGAATCGTCCCGCCTGGCTCTACGAGCTCAACCCGACCGGCCGGGTGCCGGTCGTGGAGGACAGACGCGTGGGCGCTGCCGGAATCGGTCGTGATCAACGAGTTCCTCGAGGAGCGCTACCCCGAGCCGCCGCTCCTGCCGGCCGATCCCGGCGCCCGGGCCGCGGCCCGCCTGCGCATCTTCCGCGACAACGACTTCACCGGTCCGTACTACGACCTCCGGCGTGGCGAGGTGGGTGCGGAGGACGCGTTCGCCGCCGCCCTCGCTGAGCTCGACGCGACGCTCGCCGCCGCGCCGTTCCTGACGGGAGAGGCCTTCGGTCTTGCCGACATCGCGCTCGTGCCGTGGGTGATCAGGGCGCGCGACATGCTCGGCGTCTCGCTCGAGCCGTACCCACATCTGAGCGCCTGGCTCGCGCTCGTCGCCGAGCGACCGTCGGTCGCGGCCGAGATAGCGACCGTCGCGTCCCTGTGAGCGACATCGATCGCGATGAGCTCGAGCGCCGCCTCGGCGAGGACGGCCTCGTGGTGCTCGACGTGCGCACGGCCGGCGAGTATGCAGGCGCAGCCGGGTACCCGTGCGATCACCGTCAGGGCCACCTGCCCGGCGCGCGCAACGTCGATCTCCAGCTTCTCGTCGAGGCCGGCGATGCGGCGGCGATCAGGGCTCTCGTCGCCGCTCCCGAGGGCGCGGAGGTGATCGCCTACTGCCACTCCGGCGGCCGCTCGGCGATGGCGGCGCAGCTCCTCCAGGTGGCAGGCTACGACGCGCGCAACTACGTCGGCTCGTGGCACGAGTGGTCGGCCGATCCGCGAGCTCCCGGTCGAATAGCGCCGGTCAGCCGGCGGCGAAGTCCAGGAAGGCGGTCGCGAGCCGCCGGCCGTGCTCGTTCCAGGTGCCGAGGTTCGCATCCGTGTCGCGGCGCACGGTCGGCGGATCGGGCAGCTCCTCCGCGCCCATCGACGAACCAGTGCTCGAGCATGTGGCGCGTCACCTCGGGGTGGAACTGCACGCCCCAGGTGCGCTCGCCGAGGCGGTAGCCCTGGCGCGTGGCGTCGTTGTCGGCAAGCAGCTCGGCGCCGGCCGGGCAGCTCGAAGCCGTAGTAGTGCCACTGGAATGCATCGATCTGCGCGGGCAGGACGCCGAGCACGGGGTCGGCGCGCCCCGCCTCATTCAGGTGGACGACGTGCCAGCCGACCTCGGCGCGCGGGGCCGGGCCAACGCGTGCGCCGACCGCCTTCGCGATCAGCTGCCCACCGAGGCAGACGCCGAAGAGCGGCACCTCGCGCGCGATCGCCTCGCGGATGAAGTCGGCCTCGTCGGCGAGCCACGGGTGCTCGCCGTCCTGGTCGGGATGCATCGCGCCGCCGAAGACCATGATTGCGTCGTAGCTCCCGGCGGTGTCCGGGGCACCGCCGCCGTCGACCGTGACCCAGCGCTCGAGCTGGTCGCCGCGCCGCTCGACGACCTCCTCGAAGAGCCCTCCGCCGCCGGTCGAGGTGGGCTCGTGGACGATCGAGAGGACGCGCATCCCGCGAGCCTAACGACGGCCGGTGGGCGCGGCGCCAGGCTTCAGCCGGCGACAGGCTTCAGCCTGTCGTCCGGGCTAGAACAGCGTCATCTCGGCCGGCGGCAGGTCGATGCCTCCCGTCGCGGGAATCCCCGCCTCGTCGAGCAGGCCGCGGAAGATCACCGCGCTCCGGGGCGCGAAGTCGTCGCGGTTGTTGTTGAAGAGCGCATAGACCTCGTCGGCCTGCTCGGCGAGGCGTTGCGTCGGGCCGATCCACTCGGCGAGCTCCTCGTCGGAGTACAGCCAGTCGAAGCGGTCGGCGGCGCTGCCGCCGCGGATGTTCCAGGTCTGGGCGTTGCGGCCGTGGAAGCGGATCACCGAGACCGGGTGCGTCGCGGCCGCGACGCGTGGCGCGACGTTCGTGGCGCGGGTGAGCGGCGCATCGACCGAGACGTACGAGAGCCCGTTCTCCTCGAGGAAGCCGAGCGTGTCCGAGCGCTCGTCGAACTCCATCCACGAGCGGTGGCGGAACTCGATCAGCGGCACGAGCGGATCGAGCCGGTCGCGCGCACGGGCGAGCTCGGCCTTCGCCTCGGGCGACTTGACGAACCTGCGGGTGGTACTGGAGCAGGATGCCGCGGAGCTTCCCGGAGAGCTCGAGCGGCTCGACCGACGCGCGGAACTCGGCGAAGGCGCGGTCGGTCGGCTCGCCCTCGTGGTAGGTCATCGCTGCGCCGGCCTTGACGTGGAAGGTGAACTCGTCGGGCGTCCGCTCGGCCCAGCGCCGCGTCACGTCGGGGTCGGGCAACGCGTAGAAGGGAGAGTCGACCTCGACCACGTCGAAGCGCTCGGCGTAGTAGCGCAGCCGCGCCTGCGGCGTCGAGACGCCGCGTGGATACCACGCCTTGAGGAGACCCTCGTCGGCCCAGCTGCATGTCCCCAACCGCACCATCGCCGCCATGTACTGACGATAGAGGACCACCGAAGCCTCTACACTCCCGCGCGTGGATCCCCGCCCGATCGGCGTGTTCGACTCCGGTGCCGGTGGGCTCACCGTTCTCCACGAATGCCTCGTCACGATGCCGCACGAGGACTTCGTCTACCTCGGCGACGGCGCGCGCCTCCCCTATGGGCCGCGGCCGCTCGACGAGATCCGCCGCTTCGCCGGCGAGATCGCCGCACTACCTCGAGGGCCAGGGCGTCAAGCTCGTCGTCGCCGCCTGCAACTCCGCCACCGCCGCCGCGCTTCCCGACCTGCAGCGCGCGCTCTCCGTCCCGGTGCTGGGCGTCATCCAGCCCGAGGCCCACGCGGCGGTGCGGGCGACGAGAAATCGCCGCGTCGGCCTGCTCGCCACCGAGGCGACCGTCGCGAGCGGCCGTTACGAGGCCCTGATCTGGACGCTCGACGCGGGCGTGCGGGTCGTGCCCGTCGCCTGCCCCAAGCTCGTGCCGCTGATCGAGGGCGAGGATCCCTTCGGCGAGGCGACCGTCGCGGCCGTGCGCGAGGCCGCCGAGCCGCTGAAGGCGGCCGGGGTCGACACGGTGGTCCTCGGCTGCACGCACTACCCCCTGATCCGGCCGATCCTGCAGCGCGTCTTCGGCCGCGACGTGACGCTCGTCTTCTCCGCCGACGAGACGGCGCGCGAGGTGTCGGAGACGCTCGCCCGCAAGGGAATCGAGAACGACACCGCGCGCGAGGGCACCTACCGCTTCCTCACGACCGGCGACCCGGACGCCTTCCGGGCAATGGGAAGCCGCTTCCTGCAGCTGCCGATCGCCGAGGTCGAGCACGTCAGCGTCGCCGAGCTCGAGAGCGTGGCGGCGTGAGCGCGCACGGCACGACGGCCGCCGCCCGGACGAGCTCCGCGCTGCTCGACATCCTGCCCGACTTCCTGGAGCAGCCCCACGGCTGCGTCCTCTGGTCGCAGGGCAAGACCCGCGTCCTCTGCACGGCAACCGTCGAGGAGGACATCCCGCGCTGGCTGCGCGGCAAGGGCCGCGGCTGGATGACGGCCGAGTACTCGCTGCTGCCGGCCTCGACGGGCGAGCGCACGCAGCGCGGCGTCTCCCGGGGCCGGCCCGACGGCCGCACGGTCGAGATCCAGCGGCTGATCGGACGCGCGCTGCGGGCCGTGTGCGATTTCGAGGCGCTCGGCGAGCGCACGCTCTGGCTCGACTGCGACGTGCTCCAGGCCGACGGCGGCACACGTTGCGCCGCGATAACCGGTGCCTACGTCGCCGCGTATCGCGCGCTCGACCGGATGGGGCTCTCGAAGGCGCTGCCCCAGTCGGTCGCGGCCGTCTCGGTCGGCGTCGTCGACGGCATCGCCGTGCTCGACCTCGACTACCCGGAAGACTCGCAGGCCGAGACCGACATGAACGTCGTGATGACGGCCGACGGCCGCCTCGTCGAGGTGCAGGCAACGGCCGAGCGCGAGCCCTTCACCCGTGACGAGCTCGATGCGCTGCTCGACCTCGCGGCCGGCGGCATCGAGGAGCTCGCGATCGCGCAGCGCCTCGCCGTCGACGCGCCGCGCGACTGACGGCCGGCGTGCGAGTGAGAGCGCGGCTCGCGTCCGGGAACCCGCACAAGCTCGTCGAGCTGCGGCGCGCCCTGCCGGAGTGGGATATCGAGCTGATCGACGACCAGGAGTTCCCGCCGGAGACCGGATCGACCTACGAGGAGAACGCGCGCGGCAAGGCCGTGCACGGCCGGGGCGGCGCCCCGGCAGACGCCTGGGTGATCGGCGAGGACTCGGGGATCGAGGCGGCGGGCCTCGGCGGCCGGCCCGGGATCGCGTCGGCGCGCTGGGCCGAGCGACGGCGTCCAGCGGCTCCTCGAGGAGCTGTCGGCGCTCGCCGACAGGCGCGCCCGCTACGTCTGCGTGATCGTCGCGATCGGGCCGCGTGGCGAAGAGACGGTGGCCGAGGGCACGCTCGCGGGCACGATCGCAGCGGAGCGGAGTGGCGCCGAGGGGTTCGGGTACGACCCCATCTTCGTGCCGGACGGGCGAGACGCGCACCGTCGCCGAGCTCGGCGACGCCTGGAAGAGCGTCCACTCGCATCGCGCGCGCGCCGCCGCCGCGCTCGCGGCTGCGCTCCCGCAGAGCTGATCGCTCGCTCGAGCGGGCTCCTCGCCGCTTCAGGGTGTCGGCGGCCGTCGCGTGACGTGGTAGCGTCGCGGCCATGGAGCCGACCGAGGTCCTCGCCGAGCTGATGAGCCTCTCGTCCCAGATCGAAGACGTCGCGATCCTCGGAGGCTCGGGCTTCGTGCTCGGGAGCTCCGGCACGCCCGAGCGCGGGGAGCAGCTGGCGCGCGTCGCCGCCGAGCTGCTCGCAGCAGCCGCCGACGTCCGTCCGGCCGGCGAGGTCTCGCGCATCGAGGTGAGGCGCGCGACAGGAAGCGTCTTCGTCGTCTCCGAAGGCGGCCGCAGCGTCGTGGCGACGACCGTTCCGGAGCCGACGGCCGGGCCTCGTCGTCTACGACCTCCGCACGGCGCTGCACCGCCTCGACGAGGGGAAGCCTGCGAAGGCGCCCCGCAAGAAGGACGTGGCCGATGCGTAGGCTCGTCGTCCTCGCGCTGATCGCCGGCGGCGGCCTGGTGGTTCCTCACGCGCGATCGCGGCGAGGCTGACGGGAGGAGCGACGATCGGCTACGCCGACGGCTCGTCCGTGACGCTGGACGCGGGATCGCCGGAGCTCGATCGGCTGCTATCGATCGCCGCCGAGGCGACCGCGCCGTGACCGACGACCTCGGGCGCCTCATCGTGGAGCATGCGCTTCTCGAGGGAGACTTCCTGCTGCGTTCCGGAAAGCGCTCCACCTGGTATCTGGACAAGTACCGGTTCGAGACGCGACCCGACCTTCTTCGCGCCCTCGGAGTGCGCCTCGCGGAGGTGGCCCGTGATGTCGAGCCTGACACCATCAGGCTCGCCGGTCCGGCCCTCGGAGCGGTTGCCTTAGCCGCTTCTGCCTCTATGGCGTCCGAACTACCCTTCATCATCGTGCGCGGTGAGATCAAGGAATACGGCACAGCGAATCGGATCGAAGGCCCGTTCGACGGGGGCGACCTCGTGTGCCTTCTGGAGGACGTCGTCACGTCCGGCGGAGCTCTCGCCGAATCCGTGTCGGCGCTCCGGGATGCCGGCCTCGTCGTCCGTAACGCAGTGTGTGTCGTGGACCGTGAGGAAGGCGGGGCGGACGCCCTCGCGCGGATGGGAGTGCGGCTTCGCTCTCTCTACCGGGCGGGCGACCTTCTCGCCGGACGCTCCCCTGACGAGTAGCCCGGCGCCCAGCGAGCGCTCGGCCACTCGAGCGTCGACCCGGGCGACCAGATCAGCGGCAGGAGCGCATGGGTCTTCAAGATCGGCATGGTTGAGCCAAAATCGTCGGAGTGTTAGGGTCTCCGGCGGTCCTTTCCAACGACCATCTAGTAGGAGGAGTGGAAGTGACGAAGCAGGAGTTCGTAGACGCAGTGGCCGGCAAGAGCGGCCTCTCCAAGCGTGATGCAGGCGCGGCAGTGGATGCGTTCCTCGGCTGTGTCGAGGATGCGTTGAAGGCCGGCGACACGGTGAACTTCACCGGGTTCGGCAAGTTCCACACGACGCACCGGGCGGCCCGCATGGGCGTCAACCCGCGCAACCCGACCGAGAAGGTCCAGATCAGGGCCGCGACCGTGCCGAAGTTCTCGGCCGGCTCGGTCCTGAAGAAGGCCGTCAACTAAGCGGCGCCCTCCTCCGAGCAGGATCTGAAAGGGCCCCTTCACGGGGCCCTTTCTCTTGGTCCTTGGATACGAACGCATGTTCGCGTAGAATCGGCGGATGCAGCTCTCCTTCGACGCCGCCGACCGACTCGTCGAGCTCGTCGAGGCGCGTCGAGGGCCGGTCCCGGCCGCCGACGCCGCCCGCTCGCTCTTCGCGCTCTCGTCGGCGCCGACGGCGATCGCGCGGGCGCTGCTCGACGAAGTGGTCAGCGGGCGACGCCCGGCTCGCGTGGCGGGGCGCCTCGGTCGGGCTGGCCGCTCCGCCCGGCGCGGCGATCGCGCTCGAGGACGCGTCGTTCGTCGTCTTCGATCTCGAGACCACCGGCCTCTCGCCCGCTCGCTCGCGCATCGTCGAGATCGGCGCCCAGCGCGTCGAGGCTCTCGCGACAGGCGCCACCTTCGAGACCTTCGTGAACCCGGGCATGCCGCTGCCGCCCGCGATCACCGCCCTGACGGGGATCGGCTCGGCGGATGTGCGCGGGGCGCCGGGCGCCGACCTCGCGGTCCGTCGCTTCCTCTCGTTCGCCGGCGACGCCGTCCTCGTCGCCCACAACGCGCGGTTCGATATGGGCTTCCTCGACCGAGCCGTCGAGCGACTCACCGGCCGGCGCGTCGCGGCGCCGGTCGTCGACACGGTCTGGCTCGCCCGGCGCCTGCTCGCCGGCAGAACCGGTCGCTTCGGGCTCTCGCCGCTCGCGCACTTCTTCGGCACGTCGGTAGCACCGTGTCACCGGGCGCTCGCCGATGCCTCCGCCACGGCGGAGATCCTGATTGCCCTGATCGGCCTTGCCCAGGAGCGCGGCGCCAGACGGTCGCCGACCTCGTCGAGCTGTCGGCGCCGCGCGCGCGGCGCCTGCATGCCAAGCGCTCGCTCGTGGCCGAGCGCCCCGACGACTCCCGGCACGTACCTCTTTCGCGACGCCAACGGGCAGGCGCTCTACGTCGGGCGGGCGCGCAACCTCAGCGCCCGGCTGCGCTCGTACTTCTCCGGCGAGCGCCAGCGACCGGCGGTCGAGGCCGCGTTGGGCGCGCTGGCGCAGGTCGAGTGGCAGCGCTGCGGCAGCGAGCTCGAGGCCGCGCTCGACGAGCTGCGGCTCCTGCGCGAGCTGCGGCCACCGGCGAACGCCCGCAGCACGAGGCCCGACCGCCACGTCTACCTGCGGCGACGTGGCGCCCGCTGGATCTGCGGCACCGAGCCGACGGCGCACGGGCCGATCGCCGGAAGGGGTCGCTGGCGCGGCGCGCGGCGCAGGCGCTCGACGGCTTCGAAGGAGACGATCCGCGCGCGGTCCTGCCCGGCCTGCGACTCCGCCTTCGGCGTCTCGCCGACGATCTCCGCTTCGAGGACGCCGCCCGGCTGCGCGACCGGATCGCCGCGCTCGAGCAGGTGATCGAGCGGATCGACGAGCTGGGGCGGCTGCGGAGCGATGCGAGCCTGCCTCGTCGTGCCCGCGCTCGAGCCGGGGATGGTGACGGGCGATCTTCCTCGCGGGCGGTGTCGTCACCCGCCGCACCGTGCCGCGTGGAGGCGGCGGCCGCCTCGAGGTCGAGGCCGGGCTCGTCGAGGTCGATCGGCGTCTCGCGACCGATCTCGAGGCGACCGAGGCCGCCGAGCTTCTGCTTCTCGCCGGCTTCATGCGGCGGCCGCCGCCCGAGCTGCAGGTGCTCCCGCTCGACCGTGATGCGATCCTCGCGGCTGTGAACGGGGTAGCCTTGGCTGCGTGAGCATGCGACCGGACGATGAGGCGGCCCCGGTCGTTGCATTCTCCGATCGCGTCGCAGCCGCGGTCGAGCTGAAGCGAAGCCAGCTCGTCGTCGGGCTCGACCCGCGGATCGATCTGCTCCCCGTCGAGCTGCGAGGTGAGGCGGTGCTGGCGGACGCGAGGCGGCGGCCGCGGCGGTCGAGCGGTTCTGCAAGGGGATCATCGACGCGGTCGCCCCCTACGTCGTCGCGGTCAAGCCGCAGGTCGCGTTCTTCGAGGCGCTCGGGAGCGACGGCTGGCGCGCCCTCGAGTCCGTCTCGCGCTATGCCGCCGAGGTCGGGCTGCTCGTGATCGCCGACGCGAAGCGCGGCGACATCGGCTCGACCGCGCGCGCGTACGCCGCCGCCTTCCTCGAGCCGCGCGGCGCCGAGCCTCCGCTCGCCGACGCCCTCACCGTCAACCCGTACCTCGGCGCGGACTCGCTGGACCCGTTCTTCTCCGCCTGCCGGAACCACGGTGCCGGGCTCTTCGTTCTCGTGCGCACGTCGAACGCGGGCGGTCGCGACCTGCAGGAGGCGGTCCTCTCCGACGGCACGCCGGTCTGGCGGCACGTCGCCGGTCTCGTGGCCGAGTGGGGCGCCGACCTCACGGGCGAGCGCGGGATGTCGAACGTCGGCGCCGTCGTCGGCGCGACCGTCCCGCGCGTGATCGGCGATGCGCGGCGGGCGATGCCGCAGGCGATCATCCTGCTGCCCGGGCGTGGGCGCCCAGGGAGCGACCCCGGCCGACGTGGCGCGCGCCTTTACGAGCGGGCCGGCGAGCGCGCTCGTCAATGCGTCGCGCTCGGTGATCTACGCCTACCGCGACGGCGAGGACGACTGGCGCGCCGCCGCGGGCATGAGGCCGCCCGCCTGACGGCCGAGATCTGGGCCGCATCCGGCTGGTAGCCGCCATCTACCCTCCGGCGTGATGCGACGAGGTCTTCTCGCGCTCGCCGCGGCCGCGCTCGCTGGCCTGCTGCGCCACTGCCGCCGCTGCTCCGCCGCCGGTGGTGGCGCCGTCCTACATCGTTCGCGGTGGCCCGAACGCCGTCGTCCTCGCGGCACGGGAGCCCGACGTGCAGCGTGCGCCGGCGAGCATGACCAAGCTGATGACCGTGCTCGTGGCGCTCGAGCATGCCCGGTCTGGACGACGTCGTCACGGTCTCGCCGCAGGCGGCCCAGGTCGGCGAGTCGACGATCGACCTCCGCGCGGGCGAGCGGCTGACGGTGCGCGACCTCGCGATCGCAGCTCTCGTGCCGAGCGCGAACGACGCCGCCACGGCCCTCGCCGTGTACGTCGGCCAGGGCTCGATCCCGCGGTTCGTCGCGATGATGAACGCGAAGGCGCGCGAGCTCGGCCTCACCGAGACGCACTTCGAGAACCCGCACGGGCTCGATCAGCCGGGCCACGTGTCGAGCGCCCGCGACATGACGACGCTGCTGACGGCCGCGCTCCGCAACCCGTTCATCCGCACCTGGTCGACGAGGTCGACCGCCACGATCGCCGGCGGCCGCACGCTCACCTCGACCGACGACCTGATCGGGACGCTGCCGCTGATCGGCGCCAAGACGGGCCACACCGACGACGCCGGCTGGTCGCAGGTGGCGGCCGTCGAGCGCGGAGGCGTGCGGATCACGGCGTCGGTGCTCGGCGCGCCGAGCGAGGCGCAGCGGAATGCCGATCTCGGTGGGCTGCTCGCATGGGGGCTCGCGCAGTACCACCGCGTCAAGGCAGTCGACTGCACCGCGTCTACGGTCTCGCCGAGACCGGCTACGGCAGGCCGCCGGTCAGGCTCGTGGCCGCGCGGGAGATCGTCCGCACGGTGCGGGTTGGGCAAGCCGCTCGTCGAGCGCATCGTCGTCAGCTCGGCACTCGCGCTCCCGGTGCGGCGCGGCCAGCAGGCCGGCGAGGTGCGGGTGTTCGCTGGAGGTAGGCTGATAGCCCGCACACCACTCGTCGCCGCGGACTCGGTTTCGGCCGTCGGCACCCCGGGGAAGGTCGCGTGGTACGCCCGCCGCACCGTCCACCATCTCTTCGGCCTCGTCTCGTAGCGTCCACGTCTCGGAAGGGATCGCCCCTGTGATCGTCACCGTCACCCTCAACGCAGCGACTCGACCGCTCGCTCACCGTCCCGATCTTCAAGCTCGGCCACCGGCACCGCGCGAGCAGCGCGCTCGTGCTCGCGGGCGGCAAGGGGATCAACGTCGCACGTGCTCTCAAGCGGCTCGACGTGCCGGTGGTGGCGACCGGCCTCGCGGGCGGGCGGACCGGGACGCGGATCGTCGAGGAGCTGACGGCGGAGTCGATCCTCAACGACTTCGTCCGGATCAGGGACGAGTCGCGCACGTCGACGGCGGTCGTCGACCCGACCGCGAGCACCTACACCGAGATCAACGAGTGGGGCCCGAAGGTCTCGCAGGACGAGCTCGACATCTTGATCGACAAGCTCCGCTACCTCTCCCGCGGCGCCTCGACGGTCGTGTTTGCGGGGTCGCTGCCGCGCGGGGTCGACGAAGGGTTCTACGCCGACGCGGTGCGCGAGATGACGAAGCTCGGCGCACGCGTCGTGCTCGACGCCGAGGGTGAGCCGCTCCGCAGGGGGATCGAGGCGGAGCCGTGGCTCGTGTCGCCGAACCAGCACGAGGCCGAGCAGCTCGTCGGCCAGGAGCTCGACGACGACGCCGACTTCGTGATGGCATTCGAGCGGATCGCCGAGATGGGCGCCCGCAACGTCCATATCACGATGGAGACGGGCTGCTTCGTGCTCGTCCGCGAGGAGCGCCAGGTGCACCGCTACCGGGCCCGCGCCCCGCAGCTCGATCCCGTCTCGGTTCTCGGGGCTGGGGACGTCTTCCTCGCGCGCTGGCTCGCGGCGCTCGCCGACGGCTCGAGCGCGGAGGACGCGATCCGGCTCGCGGTGGCGGCGGGCTCGGCGTCGGTGCTCGAGGTCGGCGCCGGCCGCTTCGATCCGAAGGAGGCGGCCCGGCTCGTGTCGCTCGTCGAGGTCGACGAGCTCGCAGCCTGTGGCGTAGGGAGCGTGTGGCGTGAAGCCCGGCACCCTCCGCCCGCCTTGGTAAAGTCAACTGACTCTTGGAGTTCGAGCTGGATCGGGATGGCAAGTTCGGCAAGGAAGGCCTCGCCTTCGACGATGTGCTGCTCGTCCCGGCGGAGTCTGCCGTCCTCCCGCACGAGGTCTCGACCGTCACCCGGCTGACGCGGACGATCACACTCGAGATCCCGATCGTCTCGTCGGCGATGGACACGGTCACCGAGGCGCGCCTCGCGATCGCCCTCGCCCGCGAAGGCGGGATCGGGTCATCCATCGCAACCTCTCGATCGAGGATCAGGTCGCCGAGGTCGACAAGGTGAAGCGCTGCGAGGCAGGGATGATCGTCGAGCCGGTGACGCTGCGGCCCGATGACGCTCGTCGCGCGACGCGCTCGACGTTGATGGCGCGCTACCGGGTCTCGGGCGTCCCGATCACGAGCGCGCGACGGCGTGCTCGTCGGCATCCTCACGAACCGCGACCTCCGCTTCGGCGCCAATCCGGCGCGCACCGTTCCTCGAGTGATGACGAGCGACCGAGCCTCGTCACGGCGCCCGTCGGGACCACGCTCGTCGGAGGCCGAGGCTGATCCTCGGCCGCCACAAGATCGAGAAGCTCCCGATCGTCGACGCCGACGGACGGCTGCGCGGGCTGATCACCGTCAAGGACATCGAGAAGCGGAGTCAAGTACCCGCTCGCGACGAAGGACGAGCGGGGCCGCCTCCGCGTCGGGCGGCCGATCGGCGTCGGGCCGGACGCGCTCGATCGCGCTGCGGCGCTCGTCGCATGCCGACGTCGATGTGCTCGTCGTCGACACGGCGCACGGGCACTCGCGCGGTGTGGTCGAGATGGTCGCGCCGATCAAGGACGCAGTTCGACATCGAGGTGATCGCGGGCAACATCGCCACCGGCGACGCGGCCGAGGCGCTGATCGACGCCGGTGCCGACTGCCCTCAAGGTCGGCGCGGGCCGGGCTCGATCTGCACCACGCGCGTCGTCGCCGGCGTCGGCGTCCCGCAGGTGACGGCGATCCGACTGCGTCCGACGTCGCCGAGGGGCGACACGGCGTGCCGGTGATCGCCGACGGCGGCATCACCTCGTCGGGCGATCGTCGCGAAGGCGATCGCCACCGGCGCCGACACCATCATGCTCGGCTCGATGCTCGCGGGCACCGACGAGTCGCCCGGCGAGGATCCGATCGTCCAGGGCGAGCGCTTCAAGGAGTACCGCGGCGATGGGCTCGCTCGGCGCGATGAAGCGCCCGCTCGTTCTCGAAGGACCGCTACTTCCAGGGCGACGTCGAGGACGTCGAAAAGCTCGTCCCCGAGGGAATCGAGGGGCGCGTCCCGTACAAGGGCCCGCTGGCGCCGATCGTCTACCAGCTCGTCGGCGGCCTGCGGCAGGCGATGGGCTACTGCGGCGCCGCGACGATCGAGGCGCTGAAGACCGAGAGCCGCTTCGTGCGGATCACGGGCGCCGGCCTCCGCGAGAGCCATCCGCACGACGTCACGATCACCAAAGACGCACCGAATTACCGGCGTGGCTGAGCAGCGCAGAGGTCATTCCCTTTCCCGCCTCGGCGTCCCCGGCGCCGGAGGAGCGGCCGGTGCTCGTGCTCGACTTCGGCGGCCAGTACAGCCAGCTGATCGCCCGCCGCGTGCGCGAGGCGCGCGTCTACTCGGAGCTCGTCAGCCACACGATCACGGCCGCCGAGGTGCGCGCCCGGAATCCGCTCGCGATCATCCTCTCGGGCGGCCCGGCCTCCGTCTACGCGCCGGGGGCGCCGCAGATGAACGCAGAGGTGCTCGAGCTCGGGATCCCGACGCTCGGGATCTGTTACGGCATGCAGGTGATGGCGCGCGACCTCGGCGGGAACGTCGAGTCGAACGACATCTCGGAGTACGGCAAGGCGGAGGCGACGCTCGCGCGAGTCGGCGCTCTTCCACGATCTCCCCTCCGACCAGGTCGTCTGGATGAGCCACCGCGACTCCGTCACCTCAGCGCCGCCCGGCGCGCGCGTCACAGCGTCGTCGCCGTCGACGCCGATCGCTGCCTTCGAGGATCCCGCGCGCGGGCACTACGCGGTCCAGTTCCACCCCGAGGTCGTCCACACGCCGGAGGGGCAGGAGATCCTCAAGAACTTCCTCTACGAGGTCGCCGGGGCGCCGCCAACCTGGACGCCCGCGGCCGTGATCGAGGAGCAGGTCGAGCGGATCCGCGCGCAGGTGGGCTCGGAGCGCGTGATCTGCGGCCTCTCCGGCGGGGTCGACTCCGCCGTCGCGGCGCTGCTCGTCTACAAGGCGGTCGGCGACCAGCTCACGTGCGTGTTCGTCGACCACGGGCTGATGCGCGAGAACGAGGCGGAGCAGGTGGTCGAGACGTTCGGCGGCCACTTCCACGTGCCGCTCGTCCACGTGCGCGCCGAGGAGCGCTTCCTCGCGAAGCTGGCGGGCGTCAGCGACCCGGAGACCAAGCGCAAGATCGTCGGCGAGGAGTTCATCCGGGTCTTCGAGGAGGAGGCCGGCAAGCTCGGCGATGCGCGCTTCCTCGTGCAGGGCACCCTCTACTCCGACGTGATCGAGTCCGGCGGCGACGACGGCGTCGCGGCGAAGATCAAGTCGCACCACAACGTCGGCGGCCTGCCGGCCGACATGACGATGGATCTCGTCGAGCCACTGCGCCTGCTGTTCAAGGACGAGGTGCGGCGGGTGGGGGAGGAGCTCGGCATGCCGGAGCGGCTCGTCTGGCGGCAGCCGTTCCCCGGCCCCGGGCTCTCGATCCGGATCATCGGCGACGTCACGAAGGAGCGCCTCGACATCCTGCGCGCGGCCGACGCGGTGCTGCAGGAGGAGATTCGCCGGGCCGGCCTCTACCGCGACCTCTGGCAGAGCTTCGCGGTGCTGCCTGCGATCAAGTCCGTCGGTGTCCAGGGCGACGAGCGAACGTACGCGTACCCGATCGTGATCCGGGCCGTGACCTCCGAGGACGCGATGACGGCCGACTGGGCGCGGCTTCCCTACGACGTCCTCGAGACGATCTCGAACCGGATCATCAACGAGGTTCCCGGCGTCAACCGCGTCGCCCTCGACCTCTCCTCGAAGCCGCCGGCCACGATCGAGTGGGAGTGAGCGCCGGCCCGTGAGCGAGTTTCGCGACCTGCTCAAGCGTCGCCGGATGGTGCGGAGCTACCTCCCCGACCCGATCGACGACGAGGTGATCGAGCGCATCGTCGGCGTCGTCCGGCGGGCGCCGAGCGGGGGCTTCAGCCAGGGGCACCGGCTCGTCGTCGTCACCGAGCCCGAGACCCGCCGCGAGCTGGCCCGCCTCGCCGGCGAGGAGGAGTACGTCGGGATGGGCCTGCCGCCCTGGATCTCGGTCGCCCCTGTCCACATCGTCGTCGGTGCGCGTGAGGCGAGCTACCACGAGCGCTACACGAAGCCGGACAAGCTCCGGGAGGGCGGCGTCGAGATCACCTGGCCGGCTCCGTACTGGTACGTCGACTCGGGCTCGCTGTTCATGCTGCTGCAACTCGCTGCGCTCGACGAGGGGCTCGGTACCGGCATCTATGGCGTCGCCGGCGAGGACGTGCCCGCGCTGAAGGCGCTGCTCGACATGCCCGACGACGTCCACTTCGTCTGCGTCGATCACGATCGGGAAGCAGCCCGCCGAAACGGACGACAGCCCGCTCGTCTCGCGGCTGACGCAGGCGCGGTTGCCGCTCGAGGAGATCGTCCACCGGGAACGCTGGTAGAAGCTGACACCGAGGTGACGGCTACCCTGCGCTGAGCATGCGCGGAGCCCTGATCGCCGCCGGGCTCGTCGTTCTTGCTCTCGTCGGCCCCTCCTGCGCGAGGGCAAGCGAGCAGTTCGGCGACCTCGACGTCTCGTTCCAATCGCTGAAGGTCAACGACCACGGCGTTGCCCTCGTCACCTACCGCACGACCTCCGGCGCCGTCCGGCATGTCTACGTCTGGGGCGCGATCAACGCGAACGCGCCGGATCCCGGCAGCGCGCAGGTGCGGTTCAGCTACGACTACACGGGCGGCCTGAAGAGGGACGGACGCCAGACCTGGCAGACGTTCGCCGAATCACTGTCGTCCCTACGACGGGCCGAAGCTGGTCTGGCTCGTGACCGCGTGCAAGGCGCCCGACGGCTCCTACTGGGCGCTGCAACGCTGGCAGCGGATGCTGCCGATGCGGGGGATCCCGCCGTTCAGGCCCGAGCAGGACGCCTTCGAGCTGCACCTCTCGCACTGGTCGGGGCCGCTCCCGGTGCTCGAGGTGTCGCAGAACTGGACCTACGGTGGCCGCTGGCAGGGGCTCTTCGGCCGCCTCACGTACCTCGGGCATCCCTCCTTCGGATTCAGGACGCCGTCGTCCCGCGTCCGCGATCCCTACGCGCGCTTCTTCTACGTCGACACGTTCAACTCGGTCTTCGGGCCCGGCTGGAAGCACGACGCCGGCAAGGTCGCTCACAGTCGCAACGGCGCCTTCTGTTACAGCTTCGTGCCCCAGTGGACGCCCGCCGGATACCCGACGCACGAGCTGCGGCCACCCGGAAACGGCTCGCGCCACCGGGTCACGGTGATGGGCCCGGGAGTGACGCCCGTGCTCCAGTGGGAAGGGCCTGCGCTCGGCGCGCTACGACGCACAAGAGGACGCGACCTTCAACGCGCTCTTCGACAAGCTGGTCGGCCCTGACGACAAGGTTTGCGTCCCCGAGCGCTGACCCGGATCGAGCGCACGTTCACTGGATCGAGGGGTCGCGCTCGAGCGCGCCGTCTGCCGATGCGTATCTCGTGCGGCCCCTTTGTCGACTCCTGCTTCCGATCTGCGTGCTCATGGGCGCTCTCGCCTCGCCTGCGCTCGCGAGCCAGCAGCTGACCGACTTCAACCCCACCTTCCGCTCGCTGGCGGTGAACAAGAAGGGCGAGGCACTGATCAACTACACCACCGCGGACGGCAAGGTGCGCCACGTTCTCGCCTGGGGGGCGATCAACGCCAACGCACCGGTCGACCCCGCGGTCCCGCAGGTCCGGTTCAAGATGGACTACGCGTCGGGCTGGGGCAAGTACCGCAACTCGAAGTACTGGAGGACGTTCAAGAACGCCTGTGCGCCGTACGACGGCCCGGCCCTGTCCGTATCTCGTTGCCGCGTGCAAGGCGCCGGACGGCACCTACTGGGCGTTGCAGTCGTGGCAGCGCTCACTGCCGCTGCTCGGGTTCGATCCGTGGCTGCCCGCGCAGACGCAGTTCGAGCTCCACGTCTCGCACTGGAGCGGTGATCTCCCGAAGCTCGAGGTCTACACCCATTGGACGTACGGCGGGGAGTGGCAAGGGCTCTTCGGGCGCCTCACCTACCTCGGCAACGCCGGTGCACGGGTTCGGCTCGACCGGTGACGGAAATCCGCACGACCGCTACGGCCGCAACGTCTACATCGACACCTACAACTCGGCCTACGGCTCCGGCTGGCGGCGCGAGTCGGGGATTCTCGCGCACAAGCCGACCGGGACGTTCTGCCACAGCTTCGTGCCGCAGAAGCCGTTCCCCGGCTATCCGAGCCAGGCCATGCGGCCGGCGGCTCCCGGTGAGCGGTATCGGATCACCGTGATGGGCCCCGGCGTCACTCCCGTGATCCAGTGGGAGGGGCTTGGCCTGACCGCGGCCGACCGGGCCTCGGCCGCCTCGATCACGGCCGTGTTCGATCAGGTCATGGCCGGCGACGTCCGCTGCGCCTCCGAGCGCTGAGCCTCGAGCCGGTAGCGTTCCGGTGAGCGCCGCAGCGACGGCGATCCGAGACGAAGGGAGCTGGCCTTGAGTGACGCTTGGGACGACGCCGAGCTACTGCCCGCGCTGGACGACGAGCTCGAGCTCGAAGAAGACGACGATGTCTGGGCTGACGCCGAGGACGACGACGACGACGACGGACGACGACGCAGCGTAGGCGGCGGTAACCGGCGTTGAGGCGTCAACGCGAGATCGAGGTCGGGACCTCGATCACGGCGGCACGATCGATCTCGACCGCAACCCGCGTGCCGGGCGCCGGAGGCTCGAGCCCTGCGTGTGCGGATGCAATCTCACGGCCGTCGTCGTAGCGGGCACGGAGCGTCACGACCGGCCCGTCGCGGTGCGCGGAGACCACGGTCGCCTCACCGGCTGGATCGGCGCGAAGGACAACCGCCTCCGGGCCGCGTCACGCGCGAGATCGCTCCCAGCTCCTCGACGTTCGCGAGGCCGATGAACCTCGCGACCCACGCGTCGGCCGGAGCGGCCCAGAGCTGCTCGGCGGTTGCAACCTGGAGGATCGCACCCTCGCGCATCACCCCGACCAGGGTTCCGATCGCGAACGCCTCGGCGACGTCGTGCGTCACGTAGACGGCGGTCTGCCCGATCCGGTCGAACAGCTCGCGCAGCTCGGCAACGAGACGGTCGTGCAGCGGGCGATCGAGAGCCCCGAGCGGCTCGTCGAGCAGCAATACCCGCGGCTCCGGAGCGAGCGCGCGAGCCAGCGCAACCCGCTTGCGCTCACCGCCCGAGAGCGAGGCGATCGCGCGGTGCTCGCGGCCCTCGAGCCCGACGAGCGCGAGCAGCTCCGCGACCCGCTCGGCTGCCGCGGCGCGCGGGACGCCGATCATCCGGAGCCCAAACGCCACGTTCGCCGCCACGTCGCGATGAGGGAAGAGCGCGTCGTCCTGGAACATGAGGCCGACGCCGCGCCGGTGCGGAGGCACTCCGTCGAGCGAGCGACCGTCGAGCATCACCGAGCCTGCGTCGAGCCGCTGCAGGCCGGCGATCGCGCGCAGGAGCGTCGACTTCCCACTGCCGCTCGGGCCGAGAACGGCGATCGTCGCTCCGCTCTCGACCACGAGATCGGCGCCGGCAAGCGCCGCGTGGCCGCCGAGCGTGACCCTGGCCGCGTCGACCTGGAGAGCCGGCGGCATCAGAGAGCCCGCCCGCGGCCGTCGGCCGCCCGCTCCGCGACGAGAGCTGCACAGGCGGCGATCGCCGCCAGCACGACCGCCAGCGCCGCCGCCGTTCCCTGGTTCTCCGCCCCGGGCCGCCCCAGGAAGCGAAAGATCGCGACGGGCAGCGTCGGCTGCTCCGCCCGCGCCACGAAGACCGTGGCGCCGAACTCGCCGAGCGCGATGGCGAACGCAAATCCCGCCGCGACGGCAAAGGCCCGGCCGACGAGTGGCGCGTCGATCTCGCGCCTGCTTCGGGCTGGGGAGGCGCCGAGCGTCGCCGCTACCTCGCGGAGCCCCGGGTCGATCGAGCGCACGGCCGGGGTCACGATTCTGACGACGAACGGCGCCGCCACCAGCGACTGTGCGACGGGCACGAGCCACCACGACGAGCGGAAGTCGACCGGCGTCTCGTCGAACGCGATCAGGAAGCCGAACCCGAGCATCACGGCGGACGCGCCGAGGGGAAGCAGCACGAGCCCGTCCACGACTCCTGGTGGCCTCCGCGCGAGCGCGATCGCCGCGAGCCCTCCGACGACGAGCGCGATCGCCGCCGCCACGCCCGCGAACGCAATCGAGAAGACCGCGGCCCGCCAGGGCTCGACGAGGAGTGCGGGCGTCTCCTCGAAGAGCGTTCCCCAGCTGCCGCGAGCCTGGCTCACGAGGAGCGCGAGGGGGAAGACGAGCACGAGCGCGCCCACCGCGAGCACGACGGAGAGCGCGACGCGCTCAGGCCCGGTCGGGCGGCGGAGCACGTCGTTCTCGTCGGCGAGCGTGGCCGGCTCCCCGGCCCGTGCCTCGAGGATGCTGGCGACGGTGAGCACCAGGGCCACGGCCCCGAGTTGCAGCAGCGACAGCGCCGCGGCGGCCTGGAGGTCGAAGAGGCGGGCGGCTCTGTTGTAGATCTCCGTCTCGACCGTGGCCCTGCCGGGGCCGCCGAGAATGAGGATCACCCCGAACGACGTGAAGCAGAAGAGAAACGTGAGCGCGGAGGCGGCGGAGAGCGCGGGAGCGAGTTGCGGCAACGTCACCTCGCGCACCCGTCGCATCGGGCCCGCTCCGAGGACGGCGGCCGCTTCGGCGCTGCGAGGATCGATCGTCGCCCAGGCACCGCCGACGATGCGCGTCACGACGGCGACGTTGAAGAAGACGTGCGCGGCGAGGATCGCCCACAGCCCGCGCTCGTAGCCGTCGGGGAGCAGCGCCAGGAAGGCGGTCGCGACGACCACCGTCGGCAGGACGAAGGGGACGAGGACAAGCGCCCGGGTCAGCGAGCGGCCCCGGAAGCGGAAGCGCCCGATTGCCCACGCGAGCGGCAGCCCGGCGGCGAGCGTCAGGAGGGTCGAGACGGCTGCCTGCCAGGTCGTGAACCAGAGCAGTCGCGCCGTTCCCGCGGGAAGCAACGGGCCGCCGCCCGAGGTGAGGCCGCGCTCGAGGATCGCGGTCAACGGGAAGGCGAAGAACAGCGCCAGGAAGGCCACCGGCACGGCGACGGTGGCGATGCGCGCCGTCGGCTCAGCGCAGAACGGCCTGCGTCCACGCGTCGATCCAGCGGTCGCGGTTGCTCCCGATCTCGGCCGCCGGGAGCTCGAGCGGCTTCTCCGGCATCACGGCGTAGCGGCGAAACGCGTCCGGGAGTGGTGTCCCGTCGCGCACGGGCAGCACGAACATGCTCTCGGGCATCGCCGCCTGGAACTCCTGCGTGAGCATGAAGTCGATGAGCTTCCGCGCGCCCTTCGGGTTCTTCGCACCGGCCAGCACTCCCGCGAGCTCGACCTGGCGGAAGCAGCTCCCCGGGATCACCGCGACCGGCGCCTCCGTCAGGTGCTTCTTCGAGAACATCACCTCGGCCGCGGGGTCGGTCCCGTACGAGACGACGATCGGCCGCTTGCCCTTGCTGCCGGCGGCGCCGGAGAAGCGCGCCGTGTAGGCCTCCGTCCAGCCGTCGACGACGAGCACGTCGTTCGCCCGCAGCCCTTCCCAGTAGCCCTGCCAGCCGCTCGGGCCGAACCGGGCGACGGTCGCGAGCAGGAAAGCCAGGCCCGGGGTCGAGGTGGCGGGGTTCTCGACGACGAGCAGCTTCCGGTACTGCGGCTTCGTCAGGTCGGCGAGCTCGGACGGCGGCGCGATCCCGTGGGATGCGAACCAGCCCTTGTCGATGTCGAGACAGACGTCGGCGTGGTCGATCGGGGTCGCACGGCCCTCGGGATCGAGCTTGTAGCGGTCGTCGACGTGATCGAGCCCCGACGGCGGCATACGCCTCGAACAGACCCTCGTCGAGCGCCCGCGAGAGCAGGTTGTTGTCGATCCCGAAGAGCGCGTCGCCCTGCGGGTTCCCCTTGGTCAGCAGCGCGCGGTTGACCATCTCGCCGGCGTCACCGCCCTGAAGAATCGTCAGCTTCAGGCCGCTCTCCTTTTCGAAGGCGGCCTTCACGCTGGCCGGGATCGCAAACGAGTCGTGCGTGACGAGCACGACCTCCTTGCCGTCGCCGTTTCCGGATCCCCCGCATGCCGCCGCCACGACCGCTGCGGCGGCGACCAGCGCCCACCCGAGCTTGTGCCAGCATTGTCACAAGGATTCCTTCGTCTTCCGGGCCGGGGCGCACAGCCAGCAGGCAGCCGCGGGCGACGGTGATGCGGGCCTCCGTCGGCGCTGAAGACGTTGGAGATCCCGCGGCTCGTGCCGGCCGCCAGGGTCTCGTCGCGGAGGGGGTACTCGAGCCCTTCGGTCGTGACGCCCTCGGCCGGCCCGTGCAGCGGGAGCAGAGAGAGGAGCTCGCCCGGCACGCCGGCCAGCGTCCGCGTGCCCCGGATCACGTGGGCCTGCGCTCCTCCGAGCCGGGCGTCGAGCGTCACGTCCGCGTAGCGCTCGTCGCCGAGCAGCAACAGCGACCCGAGCAGGTGGTCGAGCCGACCGCCGCTCGACCCGATCAGGAGGATCCGCGCCGGGCTCAAGCGCCAGGGCGGCGTCGAGAGCGAGCTCGAGGTCGGTCGCATCCTTGGCGGCGGGGTGGCGCTCGATGCGGGCACCGGCGGCCTCGACGGCCGCGAGCCCTGCCGCCGTGACCGAGTCGAAGTCGCCGATCGCGACATCGACGTGAAGGCCGAGCGCGAGCGCGCAGGTCGACGCCGCTGTCGGCGGCAATCACGAATGCCACCCCGTCAGGCACCACGGGCAAGCGATCCCTGAGGGGTGCCCCTCCGGCAACGACGACGATGGTCTCGGCCTTCACGCGCATACCTCCGCTGGCATTACCCAGATCAGGTTCTGCGGGTCGGTGGCGCGTGGAGCCACCCTCTCAGCCCGGTCGTGCCCGAGCTCCCCGTATCGCTCGGGCCATCCTAGCCTGACCGCGGTCAGGCGGAGAGCGAGTCGAGCAGCTCGCGCGCCCAGGCGGTCGCGGGGATGTCGCCCTTGGCCTCGTAGACGGCGAGGGCGGCGGCGGCGGCATCACGTGCCTCGAGCGGCTTGCCGACGAGCGCGAGCGTGCGGGCATGCCACTCTTGGGACCGGCCATTCCACTCGTACATGTCGGTGGTGGTGGCGAGCCTGACTGCCTGGCTGGAGAGTCGCTCACCCTCGACGTGCGACCCGGCCACTGCGGCGAGGAACCCCTCCAATGAATCCGCAGCAATGACATCCGCCAGGTCGTCTTCGTTCAGCACCTCTCGCACCTCGGCGCACCAGCGCGCGGCCTCCTCGTACGCGCCTCGGGAAGCGAGGATGTCTGCGAGCATCAGAGCAGTCGTTCCGCGGTAGCTCAGATTGCCCAGGCGATCGAGCTCGGCAATGCTGGCGCGCATTATCTCCTCGGCCGACTCCGGCGCGCCGGCGTGCAGCTCGACGAACGCGACGGTCTGGGCGCCGCCTGCAGCCTCGATGGGCTGACCCGCTTCGACGCTGCTCTCGATCCCGGCTCGCACGAGCTCTCGCGCCGCATCCTGGTCGCCGCGCATCGCAAGCAGCTTGCCGACGAATAGCTGGGCGTAGGAGCGAGCGACCATGCCTTTCCCCTCGGCCAGCAGGGCCTCCCCCGCGGCCAGGGCTTCAGCAACGGAGGCCGGGCCAAACGACAATGCCATCAAAGACCAGCTCTGCATGGATGAGGCGAGCGGGTCGTCACCCGCCGCACGCGCGTGCGCCTCGGCCTGCTGCGCAGCCGTTGTGGCCAGCGCAGCGTGACCACGCATCCAGTGCATGTGGGCCTCGAGGAATCCCGTCCATGCCAGGCCGACCTGGTCCCCGTCGGCCTCGAACACGCTGCGGGCGGCGTCGACGTGCTCCTCCGCGCGCCGCGCATCGAACTGCCCTGCGTGCAGGTCGACCATCGCCGTCGCCAGACGCCCTAACGCCTGAAAGTGCGGGTCCGAGGATGACGCCAGCTCTCTTGCCGCGACGCTCGCTTCGTTCCCGCGACCGGCAGTAAGGAGTGGGTACGCGCTGGCGAACCGCGACTCGAGGCGCTGGGGGTCGCCGTCGGGCAGGAGCTCAGCCGCTCGCTGGCACAGACCACAGACCGCGCTGATGTCGCCACGCTCGGCGGCGCCACGCGCCGCCCTCGCGAGCCGCTCCGCCGCCCGCCGCGCGAGCTCGTCCAACCGAGGATCGGCGCTGTCGAGCTCGGATCGGTTGCGGTAGGCGCGCTCGAGGTGGTAGCCCGACGATCTCATCCTGCTCGATGAGCGCTGCGTGCCTGTCGAGCCAATCGGCGAAAGCCTCGTGGAGCTCGGCCCGGGTCTCCTTGGGCAGCGAGTCGTAGGCGGCGTCACGGATGAGCAGGTGGCGGAAGCGGTATGCCTCCTCGTCGGGGTAGATGGGCTGGTCCGGGCGGATCAGCTCCTTCCTGACCAGCGACAGGAGGTGGGTGGCGACGTCGTCGCGCTCCGCAACCGGCGCGAGCTCCCGCACGGTCCCGCGGTGGAAGACTTGCCCTTCGACGGCACCGCGGCCGATCATGTCCCGCTCGCCCGACCCGAGCCGGTCGAGCCGGGATTGCAGGAGCGCCTGGATCGTCGGCGGCACCACGATCTCTGCTTCGCCTCCGTGCTCGCTCACCATCGCGAGCATCTCCTCGATGAAGAGCGGGTTCCCGTCGGCGGCCTGCAGGATTCGCTCGCGCACATCGTCGGTGAGCTGCGCCCCACCGGCGAGCCGCGAGATCAACAGCTCGCAGTCCTCGACGGAGAGCGCCTCGAGCAGGATCGTCGTCGCATTGAGCTTGCCGCCGCCCCAGCCTGGCCGGAGCTCGAGCAGCTCGGGGCGGGCGACGCAAAGCAGGAAGATCGGTGCGTCACGAGACCAGTCGGAGACGTACTCGATCAGGTCGAGGAAGACGGGCTCGGCCCACTGGAGGTCGTCGAAGACGACGATCTGCGGTCGCTCCGCCGCTCGCGCCTCGATCAGCTTTCGAAACGAGAGCTGTGTGTCTGCGGGCGAGCTGCCGATTACCTCACCGGGGTCGACGCCGATCGCGATGAGGATCTCGACGAGCGGCCAGTAGGTGATGTCCTCGCCGTAGTGGATGCAACGGCTGCGCAGCACGTCGGCCGTCTCGCCCGCAGCCGAGAGAAACGCGGCTATGAGACGTGACTTGCCGACCCCGGCTGGCCCGAGCACCGTGAACAGGTGACATTCGCGCTCTGAGATGACCCCCTCGAAGTCGGCCTGCAGGCGCTGCTGCTCGCGCACGCGACCGACGAGCGGCGCGTCGAGGTGCCGCGTGAACGCATCCGCCGTCGCATCCACCGCGACAAGGCGGAAGGCGGGCACCGGTTCGCGCTTCCCTTTCAACTCGAGCGGATCGACGGCTTCGACGATGACGGCGTCGCGCACGAGCGACAGCGTCGAGGCGCCGATCAGGATCTCGCCTGCCCGCGCCGCCTGCTCGAGCCGCGCCGCGACGTTGACCGCGTCGCCCGTGACGAGCGTCTCGCCCTCGCCGGCGACGACCTCGCCGGTGTTGACGCCCGTCCTGAACGAGAGCGCCACCGACAGCTCCTCGCCGAGGGCCGTCAGCCGCTCACGGATCTCGGCCACGGCGCGCACGGCCCGCAGCGCGTCGTCCTCGTGCGCTACGGGAATGCCGAACACCGCCATCGCGGCGTCGCCGATGAACTTCTCGACCGTGCCGCCGTGGCGCTCGACGATCAGCCGGATCTCCTCGAAGTAGCGTCCCATCGTGCGCCGCATCGCCTCTGGATCGAGCCGCTCGCCGAGGGCGGTCGACCCGCTCACGTCGCAGAAGACGACGGTCACCGTCTTCCGTACCTCTCTCGGCGCCGTCGGCGGGCACGAGCGCCGCGCCGCAGTTGCCGCAGAACCGGAACCCGTCCGGGTTCTCCTGGCCACAGGCGGGGCACGAGGGCACGCGTCGAGTATCTCAGGTCGTTCCCGCGGCGTCGAAACCGCGATCCGCTCATCGTCAAATCCGATCGGTTCGTCCAGCGTATCGGCCTGGGGAGTTCACGGTGTCGGTCTGTGGGCTGCCGAGTCTCAGCGAACAGGAACGGCATGCCTCGGGAGGCGATTGCGAGATCCGATCGGGATCGATCAAGGACTACATCCGGTCTGCGTTCGGGTCATATGCCATCGCCGGGCCTGCGGGCCGGCGCAAAGGCAACCCGCCGGCCCGCGCCGTGAGGCATCGTTCCTGCCGAACGCCGCCGTCAACCCCTGCTACACTGCGCCGTCGTGCGGTCACTCGACCGCCCTTTTTCTGACTGATGAAGACCTATTCCGCCAAGCCGGGTGAAATCCAGCGCGACTGGTACGTCGTCGACGCCGAGGGGAAGACCCTGGGCCGACTCGCGACGCAGATCGCCGACACCCTGCGCGGCAAGCAGAAGCCCCAGTACACGCCGCACGTCGACACGGGTGACTTCGTCATCGTCGTCAACGCGGAGAAGATCCACCTCACCGGCCAGAAGCTCGACCAGAAGATGGTCTACCGGCACTCCGGCTTCCCCGGCGGCCTGAAGACGCGGACGATGCGCGAGCAGCTCGACCGCCGGCCGACCGAGGTCATCCGCAAGGCCGTCAAGGGCATGCTGCCGAAGAACAAGCTCGCAGCGGCGCAGCTCACCAAGCTCAAGGTCTATGCCGGCCCCGAGCACCCCCACGCCGCTCAGGCACCCAAGGAGTTGAAGACGCTCTGATGGCAGACATCGCCCAGTATCTCGGCACCGGCAAGCGCAAGACGTCCGTCGCACGCGTGATCCTCCGTCCCGGCGACGGCAAGACCTGGATCAACGGCCGCACGCTCGAGGACTACTTCCCTCGGGCCTCGCACCGCACCTCGGCCTTGCTTCCGTTCAAGACAGCGGGAGCCGAGGGCACGTACGACCTCCGGGTCCGCGTCCACGGCGGCGGCATCAGCGGCCAGGCCGGCGCGGTGCGTCACGGCATCGCCCGGGCGCTCGTCGAGGCCGATCCCGAGCTGCGCGTCGTCCTCAAGCGTGAGGGCTTCCTGACGCGCGACGCACGTCAGGTCGAGCGCAAGAAGGCCGGCCTGCACAAGGCGCGCAAGGCGCCGCAGTTCTCCAAGCGCTAAGTCGCGCGCGGCTCCTTCGCGTGCGTCCCCTCGCCCCTGCGGCGACCGTTCCCATGGCCCGTACCCACTTCGGAACCGATGGCGTTCGCGGCATCGTCGGCGAGACGCTCACTCTCGATCTCGTCGAGGGGCTCGGTCGCGCTTCGACGGCCTGGTCCGGCCGCGGCCGTGTCTTCGTCGGCCGCGACACGCGTGGCTCCGGGCCGGCGCTCGAGGAGGCGGTCGTCCGCGGGATCGTCTCCGCCGGCGGGATCGCCGTCCTCGGCGGCGTCCTGCCGACGCCCGCCGTCGCGCTGCTGTCGCAGGACCTCGGGATCGTCCTCTCCGCCTCCCACAACCCGCCCGAGTACAACGGCGTCAAGTTCTTCGACGCCGAGGGCCACAAGCTCTCGGACGCGGACGAGGCGGAGATCGAGGCGTTCCTCGCGGCGCCGGCCGGCAACGGCGGCTCGACCGAGGTCGCCGAGGGTGCCGCCGCGGGCTACGTCGACCACATTCTCGAGCATTTCGGGACGCCGCTCGACGGGATTCGGATCGCCGTCGACTGCGCCAACGGCGCCTTCTCGGCGATCGCGCCGGGCGTCTTCGAGCGGCCTGGGCGCCGAGGTGACGACGATCGCTGCTGCCCCTGACGGCGACGAACATCAACGTCGCCTGCGGCGCCACCGATCTCAGCCTCGCTGCAGGAGGTCGTGCGGACCGGCGGGTACGACCTCGGGGTCGCGTTCGACGGTGACGGCGACCGCATGCTCGCGGTCGACGAGGCCGGCGTGGCGCTCGACGGTGACCAGATCCTCGCCGTCCTGGCGCTCGCCCAGGGCGTCGACACCGTCGCCGTGACGACGATGACGAATCTCGGCTTCCACCGGCTGATGGAGGAGCGGGACGTCCGTGTGCTCACGACCGACGTCGGCGACCGGCATGTGCTGGCCGCGCTGCGCGCCGAGGGCGCCGTCCTCGGCGGCGAGCAGTCGGGTCACATCATCTCGCTCGACGGCCACGTCACGGGCGACGGGCTCGCCGCCGCCCTGCTGCTCTGCAAGGCCCTCGACGGGGGCTCGCTCGCCGCTGCCGCAGCCGTGATGGAGCGCCTGCCGCAGGCCAAGGAAAACGTCCGCGTCACCCGGCCCGGAGTCTCGCCTGCGGTCGCCGAGGAGGTTTCCCGCCTCGCCGAAGAGCTCGCGGGACGCGGCCGGATACTCGTCCGCCCATCCGGAACGGAGCCCCTTATTCGCGTTCTCGTCGAGTCCGAGACCGAGGAGGAGGCAGCAACCCTCTGTGGTAGAGTCGCCCATCTCGTCCGGTCGGAATCCGGCCAGTAGTTGGTCGGCGGCCGTCACGGGAAGCGTCCGACGATGCGGCGGAGTCAACCCCCACGCCTGCGATAGGCCGGGGCCGACGAAGGAGAATCGCCAATGTGCGGGATCATCGGATACGTAGGGCCACGTGAGTGCAAGCACCTGCTGCTGTACGGCCTCGAGCGCCTCGAGTACCGCGGCTATGACTCGGCCGGGATCGCCCTCCTCGAGGCGGACGGGCTGCAGTACACCCGGGCCGTCGGCAACCTCCAGAACCTGAAGCTCGCGGCCGGCGACAGCACCTCGCCCGGCGACGACCGGGCTCGGCCACACGCGCTGGGCGACGCACGGCGGCGTCACGAGCGAGAACGCGCATCCCCTCGCGGTCGAGGATCCCGAGGAGCTCGCGATCGTCCTCAACGGGATCGTCGAGAACTACCGCGAGCTGCGCGCCCGCCTCGGCGAGAGCGGTCACGTCTTCACGTCGGAGACCGACGCCGAGACGGTCAGCCACCTGATCCAGGAGCACTACGCCGGCGACCTCGCCGAGGCGACGCGCCTCGCGTTCAACGAGCTCGAGGGGCACTTCGCCTTCGTCGCGATCCACCGCGACCACCCGGGCCTGCTCGTCGGCGCCCGCCATGCAGTGCCCGCTCGTCGTCGGCATCGGCCAGGGCGAGACGTTCCTCGCCTCGAACGCGGCCGCGTTCCTGCGCGAGACGCGCGAGGTGCACTTCCCCGAGGACGGCGACCTCGTCGCGATCACCGCGGACGGGGCCCGCTTCCTGCGCGCCGAGGACGGCAGCGCGGTCGAGCGTGAGCTGATCGAGCTCGACTGGGACGACGAGAGCGCCGAGAAGGCCGGCTTCGAGACGTTCATGTTGAAGGAGATCTACGAGCAGCCCGACGCCGTCGCCGAGACGATCGGTGATCGCGTCCGCCACGGCGAAGCTCGAGCTCGACGGCTTCCTCGGCGACGACGCCCTGAAGGTGCTGCGCCGGATCGTCATCCTCTCCGCCGGCACCTCCTACCACGCCGCCGTCGCCGCGCGCTACGCGATCGAGGAGTGGGCGCGGGTGCCGGTCGAGCACGACATCGCCTCCGAGTGGATCTACCGCAACCCGGTGCTCGATGCGAGCACGCTCGTGATCGGGATCTCCCAGTCGGGCGAGACGCGCGACACGATCGCCGGCATGAAGCTCGCGAAGGAGATGGGCGCACGGACGGTTGCGATCACGAACATGATGGGCTCGCAGATCACGCGCGAGGTCGACTCGGTGCTCTACACGCGCGCCGGGCTCGAGGTCAGCGTCGCCGCGTCGAAGACCTTCACCGCGCAGGTGAGCCTGCTCTTCCTCGTCGCGCTCAAGCTCGCCCAGGTGCGCGAGACGCTGCCGCCCGACGAGCTCACGCTTCATCCTCGACGAGGTCTACCTGCTGCCGGAGAAGATCCAGGCGTTCCTCGACGGCGACCATCCGATCGACGAGATCGCGCAGCGCCATTTCGACAAGCCGTTCTTCCTCTACCTCGGCCGCCACATCGGCCTGCCGGTGGCGCTCGAGGGAGCGCTGAAGCTGAAGGAGATCTCGTACATCCCGACCGAGGCGTACTCGGCGGGCGAGATGAAGCACGGCCCGATCGCGCTGCTCGACGAGTCGACGCCGGTCGTCGTCGTCGCGACCCGCAGCCACGTCTACGACAAGATGGTCTCGAACATCCAGGAGGTCCGGGCGCGCGGCGCCCACGTGATCGCGATCGCGACCGACGGGAACGAGGACATCCAGCACCACGCCGACGACGTGATCTTCATCCCGCGCTCGCCGGCCTTCCTCCAGACCGTGCTCGCGGTCGTGCCGCTGCAGCTGCTCGCCTACCGGATCGCGCGCCTGCGCGGGTTGAACGTGGATCAGCCGCGCAACCTCGCGAAGACCGTCACCGTCGAGTAGGCGAAGTGCGAGGGGGGCAGGCGTCGAGCCTCTCCCCTCGGGTCTTAGCTTCGAGCGTCGGCTCGACCGCGCGGCTCGAGTGCGCCGTCGCCTCGGAGCGCGATCGACAGCGCGCCGGCGATCGCGGCGCCGATCAGCGGGCCGACGATGTAGATCCAGAGATTGCCGAACTCGCCAGGCCCAGATCGCGGGGTCGATCGAGCGGGCCGGATTGAACGATCCGCCTGACGATCGGGCCGATCGTCACCGCCGCCACGAAGATGAAGCCGCCGATCGCGACCGGCGCCAGCACGCCCTTCCACGGCGCCGAGTCGTCGGTTGCGACGGTGATGATCACGGAGACGAAGAGGAACACGGCAACGAGCTCCATCAGCATCGCCCGCCAGTCCTCGACCCCCAGGCCGGGGTTCGTCACGAGCGAGTCCTTGACGTCGTTCGTGTAGAGGACCGAAGCGATGACCGCGGCGATGAAGCCGCCGATCAGCTGCGCGACCCAGTACGGGATCACGGCGGACATCGGGAACTTGCGTCCGACGGCGAGGCCGAAGGTGACGGCCGGGTTGAAGTGCCCGCCCGAGATCTGGCCGAACGCGGCGATCATCAGGCCGAGACCGAGGCCGAACCCCGCGGCGATGCCGGCGGAGCCGATCGAGCCGGGAATGTTGTGTGCTGCAGAGATGCCGCTGAACCCGATGAAGAAGAATCCAAAAGTCCCGATGACCTCGGCCAGGAGGCGGTTGCCCATCGTCGGTGCGTCCACGGTGTCCTCCGTTACTCGATGTCTGGGTCGCTCCAAGCGAGCGGCAATCGGGAGACTAGACCGTGTACCGGATCGCGCGCTACCCGGGAACCGTCGCAGTCACTGCGGCTCGAGGACGCGATAGCCGAGCCGCTCGACCTCGTCGCGGCATTGCTCCGTCGCGAGCCTCGCGCGCAGCTCCGCGATTCGCTCGTCGTCGCCGAGAGCCGGTGCTGCGACGAGAACGATCGTCTGCGTTGCCACGCCGACGAAATCGAGGTAGTGCCGGAATCCCGCACCGAGGACGCCGACGGCGCAATCCGTCGTTCCGGCTGCAACCGAGGCCGCCGCTGCGGCATGCGACCGCGCCTCGCGCTCGTAGCCGACGAGCCCTCTGGGATCGACCGCGAGCTCGGCCAGCCGCTCGTCGAGGAACCTCCTGGACGAGGATCCGGGCTGCCGGTTGGCGATCCTGATCCCGGGCCGCGCGAGCGCGTCGATCCCGTCGATCTCGAGGGGGTTGCCGGGCGCGATGATCAGCCCGAGCGTCCGTTCCCAGCGCGCCACAGCGATCATCCCTGCAGGAACGTCGCCCGCCTCGACGAGCGCGAGATGGCAACGGCCGGCGGCGAGGGCGGCCGCACCGTTGGCCGACCCATCCGCGTCCAGCGACAGCCGAGGCCCTTCGCCGAGCGGTGAGTCGCGGCACAGGTGCGGCGCGAGCTCGTCGAGCAGGGGATCGGTCGACCCGGTGACGAGCAGCGCCGCCTCGATTCCGGCGAGCGGGCGGAGCAGCTCGACGTCGACCTGTTCGCCGGACTCGACGCGCCCGGTCCCGAGCGCCACCTGGACGAGACCGTCCGCACGAGCGAGCGAGCTCAGCACGCCGGCCCCTCGTCGCAGCGGGATCGCGACGAGGTCGCCGCCGACCCGGCCGACGCGCACCCGAACCCACTCCTCGCTTCCCGTCGTCGACGGCGATCTCGATCGGTGCCACCGCCTGGACGCGCGGGCGTGGCGCCAGCTCTCGGTCGCCGAGGGCGGCGACGAGCCTGACGCCGAAGAGCTCGAAGGCGAGCGCCGCCGACACCGGGTAGCCCGGGACGCCGATCACCGGCGTCGAGCCGGTGAGGCCGAGCACGACCGGGTGCCCGGGCCTGATCGAGACTCCCTGCACGACGACCTCGCCCGCCTCCGCAATCACTGCGACGGCGTAGTCGCCGCGACCCTTCGCGGAGCCGGCGACGAGCAGGACGAGATCGGCTTCGGCGGCGGCATCCGCGAGTGCCATCGTGAGCAGCTCGGGGTCGTCGGGGACGATCGGCTTTCGTACGGCCACGCCGCCGGCCTCCGCCACCATCGCGGCGAGCATGAGCGAGTTTGTCTCGATGATCTCGTCCATTCCGGGCTCGGTGCCGAGCGGGACGAGCTCGTCCCCCGAGGGCAGGATCGCGACGACCGGACGCTGGCGGACGAGGACGGCGGTCTCCCCGACCGACCCGAGCACGGCGAGGTCGGCGGGACGGAGCAGGCGGCCGGCGGGGAACACGAGATCGCCGGCAGCGACGTCCTCGCCCACCTGGCGTACGTGGGTGAAGGGGGCTACCTGACGCTCGATCCTGGCGCCGTCCTCCATCACGACGTCCTCGCGCCGGACGACGGCGTCCGTGCCGGACGGCATCGGGTCGCCCGTGTCGACGGTGCGATAGGCGTCCTCGCCGAGGGTCACCGGCGCGCCGGCGGTGGCCCGCGCGGCGACGGCGATCCCGTCCATCGCGGCCGCATCGAAGGCAGGCGCGGAGCGCGACGCGAAGATCGCCTCTGCCGTGACCCGGCCCGCTGCGAGCTCGAGGCCGATCGTCTCCCGCCCGAGCGGGCGCAGCCCGCCGGCGCTCGAGAGGGCCTCGATCCAGGCGTCATACGATGTCTCGACGTCCTGGCCGTGGAGCGGCATCAACAGTCCCTCGGGAAGAACGGCGGCTCGGGAGCCGCACGGGTACCGTTGCGGCACGATGACGCGGAAGCGGGAGGCGCCACCGCCCTACAATACCTCCGTCGTCCGCGTCCTCCGGCTGCCGGGCGGGGACGAGGTCGATGACCGGCTGGCGGTCGAGGAGCCGCTGGAGCTGCGGATCGGCGGCAGTCCCGTGGCGGTGACCATGCGCACCCCCGGCCACGACGAAGAGCTCGCGCTCGGGTTCGCGCTCTCGGAGGGACTGCGTCCGCTCGGCGCCCACCTGACCGGACGATCTCGCCGCCAACACGATCGAGCTCGAAGCGCCCGGCTTCGACCCCGACCGCCTGGCGCGGTCGTTCTACACCACGTCGTCGTGCGGCGTCTGCGGCAAGGGTGCGCTGGAGGCGATCGCGGTCGAGGCGCCGCCGGTCGAGAGTCGCCTGACCGTGCCGGCCGCGCTCGTCTCGACCCTGCCGGACCTGCTGCTCGAGGCGCAGTCCGCATTTGCCGCCACCGGTGGACTGCACGCGACGGGCCTCTTCACGCCGGCAGGCGAGCTCGTGTGCGCGCGCGAGGACGTCGGCCGTCACAACGCGATGGACAAGGTGATCGGGCGCGCCTTCCTCGACGGCCTGCTGCCGCTCTCGAACCACGTCCTCTGCGTCAGCGGCCGGCTCTCGTTCGAGCTCGTCCAGAAGGCAGCGGTCGCCGGCTGCCCGATTCTCGTCGCGGTGGGGGCGCCGTCGTCGCTCGCGGTCGAGCTCGCCGACGACCGCGGCGTGACGCTCTGCGGCTTCGTCCGCGACGGCCGGGTGAACGTCTACTCGCGACCCGAGCGCATCAGCGTGAGATAGGGAGAGGGCCTTCAGCCTCTCGCCGGGCCGCGCGCCGCGGTGAGCTCCTTCTGCAGATCCATGTCCCGCGCAAGGTCGATCAGCGCCCGGGCCAGGATCGGCTCGGGGTCGCGATCGAGCCAGACGAGGCCGATCGTGCGCGTCGTCGCCGGCTCGACGAGCGGGATCACCCGCATCCCGCGCGGCACGTCGAACGCGTGCAGCCAGGCGTGCGCCATCACGCTCGACCACGGCCCGTCGCGCACGTGGGTGATCAGGGTCGAGATCGAGTTCGTCTCCAGCGTCGGCCGCGGCTCGGCGCCGGCCTCGTGGAAGATTCCGTCGACGATGCGGCGGTTCTGCATGTCGCCGGTCAGGAGGCAGAGCGGGAGTGATCGCAGCCTCGGCCCAGGTCACCTCGTCGCGACGTTCGGAACGGGCCGTCCTCGTCGGTGAGCAGGATGTAGTGCTCCTCGTAGAGCGCGTAGCGTGCGGACGCCGCCGAGCGGCTCGGAGTCGAGGTAGGTGACGCCGAGCTCGAGCTCGAACTCGGCCAGGCCGCGCTCGATCTGCCGGGAGTTGAGCGAGTAGACCGCGACCGTGATCCCCGGATGCGTCGCCGAGAGCGGGGTCGTCAGCAGCGAGACGGACGGGAGCGAGGTGGGGATGGCGCCGATCCGGAGCTGCCCGGTGAGCCCGCCGCGCATCGCGTCGAGCTCGGCGTCGAGGCCGTCGACGTCGGCGAGGATCCGGCGCGCCCACTCGAGCACGCGCTCGCCCTCCGGCGTCAGCCCCTCGTAGCGCTGCGAGCGCCGCACGATCGGGAACCCGACCTCGCTCTCGAGGCGGCGGATGCCCGAGGAGAGCGTCGGCTGCGAGACGTGGCACGCGGCGGCCGCCCGGCCGAAGTGCTCCTCGCGGACGAGCGCCACGAGGTACGTCGAGATGCCGCAGATCCATGGTCGGCTCATGATAGATCGCGTCTATCGATTGGTCGATCTCGTCGGCTTGACGTGAATGGGCCTCGGCAGCGATCCTGAGGGCGATGCCCCGGTCCCGAGACACGCCTGACGACGCCGCTCGTCCGCGACGGCGGCGCGCTGCGGCCGGCGAGCTGGAACGAGGCGCTCGATCGTGCCGCGGCGGGCTTCGCCCGCGCGCGCGAGGCCGACACGTCGACCTCGTTCGGGATCTTCTCGTGCTCGAAGGCGTCGAACGAGATGAACTTCCTCGCGCAGAAGTTCGCCCGTCAGGTGATGGGCACGAACAACATCGACTCCTGCAACAGAACCTGACACGCGCCTAGCGTCGTCGGTCTGGCGACGGTGTTCGGAGCGGGCGGCGGCACGTCGTCCTACGCAGAGATCGAGGAGACGGACGTGATCCTCCTCTGGGGCTCGAACGCCCGCGAGACGCATCCGATCTTCTTCCACCACCTGCTCAAGGGCGTGCGCAACGGCGCGCGGCTCTTCGTCGTCGATCCGCGCCGCACCTCCTCGGCGCAGTGGGCCGACCGCTGGCTCGGCCTCGACGTCGGCTCGGACGTGGCGCTCTCGAACACGATCGCGCGCGAGATCATCCACGCCGGGCTCGCGAACCGCACCTTCATCGACAACGCCACCGAGGGCTACGAGGCCTACGCCGCCTCGGTGGAGCCGTTCACGCTCGCCGAGGGCGAGCGGCTGACGGGCGTTCCGGCCGAGGTGATCCGCGAGACGGCGCACGCGTTCGCCCGCGCCGACCGGGCCATGATCTGCTGGACGCTCGGGATCACCGAGCACCACAACGCCGTCGACAACGTCCTCTCGCTGATCAACCTCGGCGCTCCTCTGCGGCCACGTCGGGCCGCTTCGGCTCGGGCCTCAACCCGCTCCGCGGCCAGAACAACGTCCAGGGCGGCGGCGACATGGGCGCGATCCCGAACAAGCTGCCCGGGTTCCAGGACATCGAGCGCGACCACGAGGCGCGGGCTCGCTTCGAGCAGGCCTGGCGACGACGATCCGGCCGGAGTACGGCTGGCACCTGACGCAGATGTTCCACGGGATGGAGCGCGGCGAGCTGCGCACGCTCTACGTGATCGGCGAGAACCCGGCCCAGTCCGAGGCGGACATCAACCAGACGCGCAAGCTCCTCGCCGAGCTCGACTTCCTCGTCGTCCAGGACATCGTCCTGACGAGGACGGCGGAGATGGCGGACGTCGTCTTCCCGTCGGCGGCGTCGTGGTGCGAGACCGACGGCACCGTGACGAACAGCGAGCGGCGGGTGCAGCGCGTCCGCAAGGCGCTCGACCCGCCGGGCGAGGCGCGCGACGACATGTGGATCATCGCCGAGCTCGCGCGCCGGCTCGGGCACGACTGGCCGGAGCCGGTCGCCGAGGAGGTCTGGGACGAGCTGCGGTCGCTCTCGCCGATGCACGGCGGCATGAGCTACGCGCGCCTCGAGGAGCACGGCGGCCTCCAGTGGCCGTGTCCCGACGAGACGCATCCGGGCTCGCCGCTCCTCCACGAGCGCCTCTGGGCGGAGCCGCTCGACGGCCCGCCGGCGCCGTTCTCGGTCGTCGAGGCCCGCGGCCCGTTCGAGGCGCTCGACGCCGACTACCCGATCCGGCTCACGACCGGGCGCCGGCTCGAGTCGTACAACACCGGCGCGCAGACGAACCTCTACAGCTCGCCGCTCCACCGCGGCGAGTCGCTCGATCTCTCGCCCGAGGACGCCGAGCGGCTCGAGCTCGCCGACGGCGAGATCGTGCGCGTCTCGTCACGCCGGGGCTCGGTCGAGGCGCCGCTGCGCATCGACCCGTCGCTGCGGCCCGGCCTCGCGTTCATGACCTTCCACTTCCCGGACCAGGTCGACACGAACCAGCTCACGATCGACGCCACCGACCCGAAGTCGGGCACGGCGGAGTTCAAGGCCGCCGCGATCCGGGTCGAGAAGCTCGAGCCGGCCGAGCGCGAGGAGCGCGCCGGCGTCGTCGGAGCCGGCGACCGTGGGAGGCCAGGCGTAGTGGACATCCACCTCGTCCCCGGCGCCGAGCCGACCGCCGGCCGAGAGCGCCGCGCTCGACCACGTCGCTCGGTGCCGCGCCGCGACGGCTGGGACGGCGGCGAGCGCCTGCTCGGGCCCGAGGGCAACACCGCCAGCAGCGGGCACGACGCCCGGGCACGACGCCACCTGCTGCTGCCTGCGCTCTGGGCGCTGCAGGAGCGGATCGGCTGGATCAGCCCCGGCGGGCTGAACGAGCTCTGCCGCCGGCTGATGATCCCGCCCGCCGACGCCTACGGCGTCGCCACCTTCTACGCGATGCTCGCCGTCGAGCCCCGGCCGCGCGCGCGTCGTCCACGTCTGCGAGGACATCGCCTGCCGCTGCAACGGCTCCGACGAGCTGATCGCGCAGCTCGAGGAGCGCTTCGGCGGCGAGGGGGAGCTCTCCGACGACGGCTCGACGACGTGGTACCGCAGCCCCTGCCTCGGCCAGTGCGATCGCGCGCCGGCCGCGCTCGTCGGCGACGCGGGCGACGAGCCGCGCGAGCGGACGCTCGCGCCGACGACGGCCGCTGCCGTGCTCGACGTGCTCGCGGGCGGCGAGCCGGGCCCCGCGCCCGTGACCGTGCTGCCGCAGGCCGGCGATCCCGCGCTGCGCCTGCTGCGCCGCGCCGCCTCGGCGAACGACGTCAGCCTCGACGAGTACCGCGCGCACGGCGGCTATCGGGCGCTACGGCGCGCGATCGAGCTCGGCCCCGAGGGCGTGATCCGGGAGCTGAAGGACTCGAAGCTGCAGGGGCGCGGCGGCGCCGCCTTCCCGACCGGCGTCAAGTGGGAGGCGGTGGCCCACCAGCCCGTGCGGCCGCACTACCTCGTCTGCAACGCCGACGAGTCGGAGCCGGGCACGTTCAAGGACCGGGTCCTGATGGAGCGTGATCCCTTCGCCGCTGATCGAGGCGATGACGATCGCCGCCTACGCGACCGGCTGCGAGCGCGGCTATCGTCTACATCCGCGGCGAGTACCCGGAGCCGCAGCACGCGCTCGAGGAGGCGATCGCCGAGGCGCGCCGCCGCGGCTACCTCGGCGACGACGTGCTCGGCGAGGGCTTCCGCTTCGAGATCGAGATCCGCAAGGGCGCCGGCGCCTACATCTGCGGCGAGGAGACGGCGATCTTCGAGTCGATCGAGGGCAACCGAGGCGAGCCGCGCAACAAGCCGCCGTTCCCGGTCGTCGAGGGGCTGTTCGGCAAGCCCACCGTCGTCAACAACGTCGAGACGCTCGTCAACGTCCTCGACATCGTCTCGCGCTCCGGCCCGGCCTACGCGGAGACCGGCACCGACGATCTCGACCGGAACGAAGCTGTTCTGCCTCTCCGGCCACGTCGAGCGGCCGGGCGTCTACGAGGTGCCGTTCGGGACGACGCTGCAGCGAGCTGCTCTCGCTGGCGGGCGGCGTCGCGGGCGGCAAGGAGCTCCAGTGCATCCTGATGGGCGGCGCCGCGGGCGGCTTCCTGCGCCCGGACGAGCTCGACCTGCCGCTCACCTTCGAGGCCGCGCGCGAGGCGAAGACGACGCTCGGCTCGGGCGTCGTGGTGGTGCTCGACGAGACCGTCGACCTGCCGCGCCTGCTGATGCGGATCGCGGCGTTCTTCCGCAACGAGTCGTGCGGCCAGTGCGTCCCCTGCCGCGTCGGCACGGTGCGCCAGCAGGAGTCGCTCGCCCGGCTCGTCTCCGGCAAGACCTTCGGCGGAGTGCAGCGCGAACTGGCGGTGATCGCCGAGGTGGGCCAGTGCATGCGCGACGCCTCGATCTGCGGGCTCGGCCAGACGGCATCGAGCGCGATCGAGTCGGCGATCGAGCGGCTGGGGGTGTTCTCGTGACCGATCTGCTGATCGCGCCGCGGCGGATGATCGAGCTCGAGATCGACGGGCAATCCGTGCGCGTCTTCGAGGGCGAGACGATCCTCGGCGCCTGCCGCCGGCTCGGGATCGACACGCCGACGCTCTGCTACGGCGACACGCTCGAGCCCGCGAACGCCTGCCGCGTGTGCGTCGTCGAGGTCGAGGGATCCCGCGTCCTCGCGCCCGCCTGCTCGCGCAAGGCAGAGGACGGGATGAAGGTGCAGACGGACTCCGAGCGCGTGCGGCACTCGCGCAAGATGGTGCTCGAGCTGCTCGCGTCGTCGGTCGACCTCTCGACGACCGACGTCGCTCCCGGCTACCTCGAGCGCTACGACGCGCAGCCGGAGCGGTTCGGCCCGCCGGCCCCGCCCGATCCCGACCGCGACCGCAAGCGCACCGGTCATCACGTCGAGCCGGACGGCCAGACGGCGGCGACGGTGCACGCCCCGGTGAAGGTCGACAACGAGCTCTACGTGCGCGACTACTCGAAGTGCATCCTCTGTTACAAGTGCGTCGACGCCTGCGGCGAGCAGTACCAGAACAGCTTCGCGATCCACGTCGCGGGGCGCGGCTTCGACGCGCGGATCTCGACCGAGTACGTCGCCGAGCTGCCCGAGTCCGCCTGCGTCTACTGCGGCAACTGCATCGCCGTCTGCCCGACCGGCGCGCTCATGTTCGTCTCCGAGCACGAGCTGCGTGAGGAGGGCAACTGGCGCGAGGACGAGCAGGTCGTGACGACGACGGTGTGCCCCTACTGCGGCGTCGGCTGCAACCTCGAGCTGCACGTGCAGGACAACACGATCGTCAAGGTGACGAGCCCGGACGACCATGACGTCACGCGCGGGAACCTCTGCATCAAGGGCCGCTTCGGCTTCCAGCACGTGCAGGCGCGCGGCCCTCGTTGACGTGAAGGCAGGGGCGGTCGTTCTCGCCGGAGGCAGGTCGAGCCGGATGGGGGAGTCGAAGGCGCTACTCGACTGGCACGGGCGGACGGCGGTCGAGCATGCAGTCGCGGTCGTCCGCGAGGGCATCGGGGACGGCCCCGTGTGCGTCGTGCGAGCGCCGGGGCAGGAGCTGCCTGCTCTCGATGCGATCGTGGTCGACGACGCAGTTGCGTTTGACGGCCCGCTCGCCGGGCTTCACGTGGGCCTCGAGGCGCTCGCCGGGAACGCCGATGTCGTCTTCGCCTGCGGCGTCGATACGCCGCTGCTCCTTCCCGCGTTTGTGCGCACCGTGCTGCGGACGCTGCGCAAGGGCGACGATGCCGTCGTGCCGATCATCGGCGGCCGCCCTCAGCCGCTCCTCGCCGCCTACCGCGTGCGGATTGCGCCCCGCCTGCAGGCACTGCTCGACGACGGCGCCTACGGCCTCAGGGACATCCCGCGCACGAGCGCCGTGCGGCAGGTGGGCGAGTGGGAGCTCATCTCCGACGCCGAGCTCGACGCCGCCGACCCGCGGCTCGACTCCGCACTGAACGCGAACACGCCGGAGGAGTGGGCGGAGTTGGTCGCGCGACACGTGACGCCTGGCTGAAGCCAGGCGTCGAACGGGCGCCCATCGTGCTGAGAAGACGACCCTGCGCGGGAAGGTGGTACAGCGGCATCGTCAGGACCCGACGATCTCGACCTCGCCGCTCCCGACGAGCGTCGTCTCGCCGTCGTCGAGGACGACGGTGAGCCGTCCGTCGGGGGCGATCGCGTCGGCCGCGCCGTGCCGACCGCCCTCGACCAGCACGCGCCGGCCGCGGAGCGCGTTGCGGCGCTCGAGGTCGTCCGCGAGGCCGGCCATTCCCTCGTCGAGCCATTGCCCGTAGCGGTGCTCGAGCTCGGCCAGAACGGCGACGAGCACAGGTGCGCGATCGAACGGATGCCCGGCTGCGACCCGAAGCGAGGTCGCCGGGAATCGCGGCATCAGTGGCAGTTCGGAGGCTCCCTGGTTGACGTTGATCCCGATCCCGCAGACAACCCGGCTGCTCGACGCCTCGAGCAGGATGCCCGCAACCTTGCCTCCGTCGACGAGTACGTCGTTCGGCCACTTGACGAGCGCCGGGACCACGGCCTCCCGCTCGAGAGCGACCGCGACCGCGAGCCCGGCGACCAGCGACAGCTCCGGCAACGCTACGCCGGACGGCGGCAGAAGCACCACGGAGAAGAGCAGATTCGTCGACGGCTCGTCCTCCCAGCGCCTACCGGAGCGGCCGCGGCCGTCCGTCTGGTGCTCCGCCAGGGCAACGGCGCCATGCGGGTGGTCGCCGTCCCTGAGCACGTCCTGCGTGGAGCCGATCTCGTCGAAGTAGAGGTACGGCGCACCGAACCCGCCGCGAAGGAGCGGGCGTACGCGTTCCGGCTCGAGCTCACTCACCGTCGTTGACCCGACGCAGGCGCTTCGTCGCGCTTCGCCGCTTCTTCGCCTCGAGGCGCTTCTCGCGCGCGGCCCGTGACGGCTTCGTCGCAACGCGCTTCCGCTCGACGCGGAGCGCGTCGGCCAGCCGCGCCACGAGCCGGTCGATCGCGAGCTCGCGGTTGCGCAGCTGGCTGCGCTCGTCCTGGGCGACGGCGCGCAGGACCGGGCCGGCCTTGCCGAGGACGCGAGACTTCTGGTTCGGGGTCAGCGCCGTCGACGCCTCGACGTCGAAGACCGCCTCCACGCGCGTCTCCGACGTGTTCGCGTGCTGGCCGCCCGGCCCGCTCGAGCGCGAGACACGGAGCTCGATCTCGCTCAGCGGCAACAGCACCGACCGCGTCACGCGCCGGTGCGTGCGCTCGTCGTGCCCGGTCATGGCCGCGTCGCCGGAGCGATCGTGAGCAGCCCGCCGGCGTGCTCGTGGTCGACCTGCAGCGTCGTGTGTGTGATCTCGAACCGCGTCTCGAGCATCGCCTCAATCGCACGCCGGATGCCGTGGCAGTCGTCGCCCTCGTGGACGAGCACGTGGGCCGACAACGACGGGAAGCCGCTCGTGATCTCCCAGACATGAAGGTCGTGAACCTCGACCACGCCTGCCTGGGTCGCTATCGCCTGGCCGATCTCCTCCGCGTCGAGGCCCCTTGGGCGTCGCTTCGAGCAGCACGAGCGTGGAGTCGCGCAGCACGCCCCAGGAGGTGACGACGAGGAAGATGCCGATCAGCACGCCGACGAGCGGGTCGGCGTAGCGCCAGCCGGTCGTGACGATCACGATGCCCGTCACGATCACGCCGATCGAGCCGAGCGCATCCCCAAGCAGGTGAATGTAGGCGGCACGAAGGTTGAGATCGCGGCCGCCCGGCCTGAACACGGCCGCGGCGCCGATCAGGTTGATCAGCAGCCCGATCGACGCCACCACGATCAGCCAGCCGCCCGGAACGGCCGGCGGGTCGGCGAAGCGGCGAGCGGCGCCGATAAAGACGATGATCGCGATCACGATCAGCGAGACGGCGTTGACGAGCGCCGCGAGGATCTCGGCCCGGCGGAACCCGAAGCTCCGGTTCGGCGTCGCGGGCCTCCGGGCGAGCAGGACGGCACCGGCGGCGACGCTCAGCGCAACCACATCGGAGAGGTTGTGGCCGGCGTCGGCGAGCAGCGAGAGGCTGCCCGCGAGGAGGGCGGCGATCACCTCGAACAGCGTGTAGGCGGCATTGAGAGCCAGCGCGATCAGCAGCGAGCGCAGCGAGCCGCTCCGCGCTCCGTGGAGATGAAGACCGCCGTGGTCGTGATCGTGGGCGTGGGTCGCGCTCATGCGCAGAAGGTAGCGCGGCGGGCCGCTGCCGTCTCGGCGCCACCCGTTCGCCGCGGTCAGCGCGCGTCTGGGAGAATGCCGGGAATGGCCTGCATCCTGCTCGATGTCGACGGCGTGCTGCACGTCTCCGGTGAGCCAATTCCCGGCGCGGTCGAGGCCGTGGCAGGCTTGCGTCGGCAGGGGCATTCGCTCCGCTTCGTCACGAACAACTCCACCAGGCCTCGGACGCTGCTGGCGGAGGATCTCCGCTCGCTCGGGTTCGAGCTCGACGACGACGAGCTCCAGACGACGCCGCGCGCGGCGGCGAGCGAGCTCGCGGGCAAGCGCGTGTTCGCGCTCGTGATGGGGGCGATCGTCCCGGATCTGGAGGGGATCGAGCTCGTCGGCGACCACGCCGAGGCAGTGTTGCTCGGCGGCTGTGACGAGACGACCGAGCCGAATCAGGTGTTCTCGTGGATGAACCTCGGGCGCGCCTTCTGCGAGCTGCAGATGGGGGCCGAGCTCTACTGCCTGCACAAGAACAAGTGGTGGCAGACGAGCCGCGGGCCGCTGCTCGACGCGGGGGCGTTCGTGGCAGGGCTCGAGTACGCGACAGGCGTCGATGCGACCGTGCTCGGGAAGCCGAGCGCCGCCTACTTCGCCGCGGCGCTGGACGCGCTCGGAGCCGAGCCCGAGTTGACGTGGATGGTCACCGACGACATCGAGGCAGACGTTCGCGGCGCCCAGTCGTTCGGGATGAGGACGGCGCTCGTCCGCACCGGCAAGTTCAGACCCGAGACCTTCGAGGGCTCGGGCATCGTTCCCGAGATCGTGCTCAGCTCCGTAGCTCAGTTCCCCGACTGGCTCGAGCGGTCCCTGTAGTGGAGCTTGCTGCACCGTGAGAACCGGAATGCTCGTTGCAGCTAGCCCCACTCGATGCTTGCTGACAAGCGGCCCCGCTTCGCGGACGGAAGCTTTTGCGTGCAACCTTGTCTCGAGGGCCGCGTAGCGGTGCCCGTCAAGATCGGCACCGATCTGATCGAGATCGATCGGATCGTCCGGGCGCTCGAGCGACCGGGATTCCGCGATCGCTGCTTCACGCCCGCCGAGCAGGAGTACTGCGAGACGCGCCGCAACCCGGCCGAGAGCTATGCGGCCCGGTTCTGCGGCAAGGAGGCCGTCGGCAAGGCGCTCGGCTGCGGGGTGCGGTTCACGTGGAAGGACATCGAGATCGTCGGGCCGCCGAAGCCCGGCGTCACGCTCACCGGCCGCACCGCGGGCTACGCCGCGCGAGTCGGGATGCGCGAGATCGACGTCTCCCTAACGCACTCCCACACGATGGCGGGCGCCGCCTGCGTCGTGCTGATTTGACCGCATCCGGCTACGAGCCGCTCTGCTCCGCGGCCGAGATGCGCGTCGCCGAGGAGGCGTACCCTGGCTTCCCCGGGACCGCGCCCGACCTGATGGAGCGGGCAGGAGCCGCCGTCGCGTACGAGGCGATGCGCGTCTATCCCCACGCCCGCCGCTTCGCCGTCGTCTGCGGCGGCGGCTCGAACGGCGGCGACGGCCGCATCGCCGCCCGCGTGCTCCGCGAAGCGGGCCGCGAGGCGGTCGAGACGGATGCGGTCGAGGGCTGCGACGTCGTGATCGACGCGCTCTTCGGCACGGGCTTCCACGGCGCGCCGCGGGACGAGGCAGCTGCGATGATCGAGCGGATCAACGCCGCGGGCCTGCCCGTTGTCGCGGTCGACCTTCCATCGGGCGTCGACGCGTCGACCGGAGAGGTCGCCGGGGTAGCGGTGATTGCCAGCCTGACCGTCACCTTCCAGGCGGGCAAGATCGGCCTCCACGTCGCGCCGGGGCGATTCCACGCCGGCGAGATCGTCGTCGCGGACATCGGCCTCGGGCCGGTCGCAGCCGCCGTTCGGCGTGCCACGCCGGCTCTGCTGCAGCAGGTGCCGCTGCGAAGCGCCCGCGACTCCAAGTTCACCGCCGGTTCGGTTCTCGTCGTCGGAGGCTCGGCAGGGACGACCGGCGCCCCGGTGCTCACCGCGATGGCAGCGCTGCGTGCCGACGCCGGCTACGTCACGATCGCCGCGCCACGAGACTGCATTGGTGCGATCGAGGGTCTCGCGCTCGAGCCGGTCAAGCGTCCCTTCGACTGGGACGACGCAGAGGAGACGATCATGGCCGAGGCGGAGAGAGCAGGCGCCGTCGCGATCGGGCCTGGGCTTGGACGCGGGCAGGAGGCGCGCGCTCTCGTTGCAAGGCTGCTCTTGCGGCTAGAGTTGCCGGTCGTCGTCGACGCCGACGCGCTCTTCGACCTCGAGCCCGTGGCACGTCGGCACCCGACCCTGCTCACGCCCCATACGGGCGAGATCGCTCGCCTGCTCGACCGCCGCTCGGAGTGGGTGAGCGAGCACCGGCTCGAGGCGGCCCGGGCCGCCTCGGATCGCTTCGGGGCGGTCGTGTTGCTGAAAGGGGCGGGGACGATCGTGCAGGCCCCGCACGGCGATCCTGTCGTCTGCGATACCGGGCCGCCCTCGCTCGCGACGGCGGGAACGGGCGACGTGCTGACGGGTATCGCTGCATCGTTCCTCGCCAAGGGGCTCGACCCGGTCACGGCGGCCGCGGCCGCGGCAACGGCCCACGGCCTTGCAGCCGCTGCGGTTCCGTACCAGGCGGGGCTCGTCGCGAGTGACCTCCTCGCCGAGTTACCCGCCGCCTTGTCGTGAACGGTGCCTGTTGCCGTCGCGAGGACGGCCCGAATCCCGTTGCCGGGGCGACGCTGTCGACTTGACACGGAGCAGCGTCCAGCGATGATGAAGTTGTGAGCGCCCCCGTGATCACGACCGAGCTACCGGTCTTCCAGCCCTATCTCGGCCACGAGGTCAGGCGGGCTGTGACCGACGCCCTGGACGCCGGGTGGATCTCGATCGGGAAGCTCACGTACCAGTTCGAAGACGAGCTGTCGCGCTATCTCGGCCTCGAGCAGGAGGGACGGCACCTGCTTGCGGTGTCGAGCGGCACCGCCGCACTTCATGCGGCGTGCGTTCTCGCCGGCGCCGGGCCGGGCGACGAGATCATCTGCCCCTCCTTCACCTACGTCGCCTGCCATCAGGCGATCACCGCCACGGGCGCAGCCGTCGTGTTCTGCGACATCGACGATGACCTCGGGATCGACCCGGGTGCAGCGGCGTCGTTGATCGGTCCGCGCACCAAGGCGATCATGGCGGTTCACTACGCGGGCATTCCGTGCCGGATCGAGGAGATACGCCGTCTCGGTCGCAAGCATGGGATCCGGGTGATCGAAGATGCTGCGCATGCGTTCGGAACCCGCCACGACGGCAAGGCGATCGGTGCTACAGGCGACCTGGTCTGCTTCAGCTTCGGGCCGGTCAAGGTCATCACGGCGCTCGAGGGAGGGGCGCTCGTGACGCCGAACGCCGACGAGATCCAGGCGATCCGTGAGCTCAGGCTGCTCGGCGTCGACACGGATCGCGCTCTGCGGACGAACAACAGGATGTGGGACTACGACGTGACGCGCCAGGGGTGGCGGTACCACCTCGGCTCTGTTCCGTCGTCGATCGGGCTCGCGCAGCTTGCGCTTGCCGACACGTTCATCGAGAACCGTCGCCGCTACTGCCGGGAGTTCTCGGCACGGTTCGCCGGGATCGAGGGAGTCCGCGTCCCGAACACGGACTTCGACGAGGTCGCCTCGTTCATCTACTTCATCCGGCTGAACGACGCCGAAACTCGGAGCGCGCTGGTGGAGCACCTGCAGCAGCGCGGAATCGCGACCGGGATCCACTTTCAGGGGGCCCACTGGTTCAGCTACTACCAGCATGCACGGCGCGGTGACCTGACGATGACGGAGCGAGCCGCCAGCCAGCAGTTGACGCTCCCGCTCTATTCGTTCATGGACGAAAAGACGATCGACAGGATCGCCGACGGCGTCACGTCGTTCTTCGCGTAGCCGGTCGACCCCTCAGAGGACGGCCACTGTCGGGATTGGCACGACGAATCGGCCGCCCCAGTCCCTCACTGCGGCCATCTGCGCGATGATCTCCTCACGCAGGTTCCAGGGCAGGATGAGTACGAAATCGGGCTTGTCCTCGAGGAGGTGCTCCGGCGAGCGGATCGGCAGCCGAGAGCCCGGAAGAAAGCGCCCCTGCTTGTGCGGCGAGCGGTCGACCGTGTAACCGATGGAGTGGGTGTTCACGCCGACAAAGTTGAGGAGCGTGTTCCCCTTCGCAGGCGCCCCGTACGCGGCGACGCTCTTGCCCGCGGCCCTGGCCGAGTCGAGGAACGTCGTCAACTCGCGTTTGACGGGTCCGCCTGAGCCCCGAGAGCCTGGTAGGTCGCAAGGTCGGTAAGCCCATGCTCGATCTCCCGGTCCTGAAGCGCCGCCACCGATTCGGTCTCCGCGCGCCCGCTCGACGCATGTGCAGCGAACACCCTGAGCGAGCCACGTGCGTCGGGATCTCCTCGACATCTGTCAGAGAGAGACCATGCCGAGCGAACACGGCGCGCACGGCAAGCAACGAGAGATATGAGAAATGCTCGTGGTAGATCGTGTCGAACTGAGATCCCTCGAGTAGCCTCAGCACATGAGGGAACTCCATTGTCAGCGTGCCCTCGGGCGCCAGGAGGACCGCCAGTCCGGCGACGAAATCGTTGAGCGCAGGAACATGGGCGAGCACGTTGTTTCCGATCAGTAGGTCAGCCCGTAATCCACGGTCGGCGCAGCTGCTTCGCGCGGCTCGCGACCGAGGAACGCGATCTCGGTCGGCACCCCGGCTTCGATCGCTGTGAGGGCAACATTGCGGGCCGGCTCGATGCCACGAACCGGAATCCCCCGTTCGACGAAGTTCCGAAGGAGGTAGCCGTCGTTCGAGGCGACTTCGACGACCTGGCTGCGTGAATCGAGACCCATTTCGTCGACCATGCGAGCGGAGTAGCCCCGCGCATGATCGAGCCACGAGTCGGAGAACGACGAGAAGTACGCATAGTCCGAGAACAGCTCATCGGGCGGGACGGACTCGTCGATCTGCACCAGCCAGCAGCGATCGCAGACGAACGCGTGCAGCGGGAATGTGGGATCCGGTCGGCTCAGGTCGCCCGGGCCTGGGTAGTCGTTGGCGATGGGCTGCGACCCCAGGTCGACGACCGAGTGCAGCAGAGGCCCTCCGCAGGAGCGACAGTCCGTCACGTCTCGAGCCTCCACGGCGTGTCTCCGCGCTGCCACATCTCCTCGAGGAGCCTCTTGTCGCGGAGTGAGTCCATGCAGTGCCAGAACCCTTCGTGCCGGAAGGCCATCAGCTCACCAGCATCGGCGACACGCTCGAGGGCGACCCGCTCCCACATCCCCCCGCCTTCGAGGTACTCGGCGATGCCCGGCTCGACGACGAAAAAGCCGCCGTTGATCCAGTCGTCGAGGCGGTGGGGCTTCTCGACGAACTCGGTCACCTGATCATGGTCGAATGTCATCCGTCCGAAGTGGGAGGGCGGCCGAACGACGGTCATGGTCACCAGCTTCCCGTGCGCGCGATGGAACTCCAGCGCGGCGCTGAGATCGACGTCCGACACGCCGTCGCCGTAGGTCATCAGGAACGTCTCCTCGCCGATGAGCGGCAAGGCCTGTCGCACGCGATCTCCGGTTTCGGTCTCGAGTCCGGTTTCCAGGAGGTGAACCGTCCAGTCCAGACCCGAGTGACCGGCCTTCAGGCTTACCTCGCCCGTTCCCATGTCGACCGTGATATCGCTCGTCGCGGTCGAGACGTCGAGGAAGAACCGCTTCACGATCCAGCTCTTGTAGCCGAGCGTGATCACGAACTCCTTGAAGCCGTGGTGGGCGTAGTGCTGCATGATGTGGAACAGGATCGGCGTGCCACCGACCTCGACCATCGGCTTCGGAATGAGGTCTGTCTCCTCGGCGAGCCGAGTGCCGAGGCCGCCCGCGAGGATGATCGTCTTCATGTCCTCTGTCCCGCGATCCGCCGCCACGAGCTCCGGGTTCCGATGTCCTCGTAGCGGCCCGGGAAGAGCGTGCCCCGGATCACCAGCGATCGACAGACAGCGTCGAAATACGCGCCCGGCTCCTCCCACGAGCCCATCGGCCACAGAACAGCGGCGCGTGCTGCGAAGCACCCCCAGGTTCGCGAGCCCCTGGGCTGTGCGGGCTTGACGGCAACTCCTTCGATCCTGCCGTCCGCGGCGATCTCGACGATGTCACAGCGTTCGGGCTCGTCGGTCTCGAAGAGACCGAGTGCGATTCCGCTGCCTGCTCGCACCTCACGGACGAGCCGCTCGAACGCATCGAGCGGCTCCCAGATCGTGTCGGGGAATCCGGCTATCACGATCGCATCATCGGCGACGTCGTGCAATCCGTCCAGAAGCGATGAGGTGACGAACGGCGGCTCCGAGAGGACGACGTCCAGCCCCTCTACAGTCGCCCACGCGACGAGGTCGGCCTTGGCGGCTCGCGTCACGAGACGGATTGCGTCGGGTCCGGCCGCACGCAGACGCTCGACGAGGACGGATATGACCGGCCGACCGGCCACAGGCAGCATCTCCTTCGATGCTTCGATCGGCTGCAGGCGCCGTGCGTACCCGGCAGCCGGAATCACGGCGATGACACCGGAGCTCGATTTGCCGCGCGCCATTCGTCCGGGAGCATAGAGGCAGCGAGACGGAGCCCGTCCCAGATCCGCAGGGGCTCTGGCGCTTGCCGAGGAACTGGGTAATGTCTGAGACAGAAACGACGGCGGCCCTGGCGCCTGCCGCTCGAAGCGAATCGGAGGGAGTGGGGATGGGCACGATTCTGTTTGACGCGGAACTCGAGGACGCCGAGCGCCGTCAGGCTCTGTACGGCGGTACGCTCCTCTCGTATGGGGCGCGCGCATCGACGACGGCGCTCTGCGATCTCGCCTGGGAGATGATCTCGGAGGCCTTCGGCTCGATCGATCCGATGGAGGCCCAGGACGTCCTTCCAGTCGACGAGTTCGCCCGGATCATCGGGCCGATGAAGACCGACTTCACGCACGAGCCCCGCTCGAAGGAGCTCATCACGGCAATGCTCGTCGATCTCGGATGTGACGCGGACGAGACCTATTTCGACATTCCCCGTCTGCGTGTCGTCTCGCATTCGGACTACCTAACAGCGGGTGTGGGCTATGCCTATCAACCGCACCGCGACATCTGGTACGCAGCGCCTCCCTGCCAGATCAACTGGTGGCTGCCGATCAACAGGATCGATGCCACGAGCGCCTTGGCCTTTCATCCGCAATGGTGGGACGAGCCTGTGCCGAACAGCTCAAGCGGCTTCGACACCTACGAATGGAACGCCACCGGCCGCGCCGATGCCGCCAAGCACGTGAAGACCGACACGAGGAACCATCCTGTCCCGACCGAGCCGATCGATCTCTCGAACGATGTGAGAATCGTCGGCGCTCCCGGCTCGGTGCTCCTGTTCTCGGGGGCTCAGCTGCACTCGACGGTACCGAACACGTCCGGTCGAACCCGCTACAGCATCGACTTTAGGACGTTGAACCTCCGCGACCTCGTCGACCGCGCCGGCGCAGTCGAGATCGACGACGGCTCGACGGGCACGACCGCGCGCGACTTCCTTCGCATCTCGGATCTGACGCGTCTTCCGGACGACGTCGTCGAGATCTACGATGTGGGGTCGAGTCGGTCGGGGCCGCTGATCTTCGATCCTTCGGTCGTCGGCCGATCCGACTGAGCGGCGGCGTCCTGGCTTCCACGCGTCCACGCCCCGGTCAGGGGGCGGTATGAACGTCCTCCTGACCGGATCGAGCGGGTACGTCGGAGCCGTCGTACGTGAGGTGCTCGAGCAAGCAGGCCACGCAGTAACCGGCCTCGACACCGTGCTCTACGACGGCTGCGACCTGGGGCCGCCGCCGCCGGTGCCGGAGCTGCGGCTGGATGTCCGCGACATCCAGGATGCGCATCTCGAGGGCCTCGATGCCGTCGTGCACCTCGCGGCGCTCTCGAACGACCCGCTCGGAGAGTTCGACGAGGCGTTGACGTTTGCGATCAACCACGACGCCACCGTCCGCCTCGGCGCGCTCTCTCGTGCGCGGGGTGTGAAGCGGTTCGTCTTCGCGTCCTCCTGCAGCATGTACGGCGCCTCCGGGCCGACGGCGACTGTCGACGAGAGCGCGCCGTTGCAGCCGCTGACCGCCTACGCGACGTCGAAGGTGCGTGCCGAGCGTTCGCTGATGGACCTCGCCTCGGACGAGTTCTCCCCGGTCTCGTTGCGATTTGCGACTGCCTACGGCGCGTCGCCGCGACTGCGACTCGACATCGTGCTCAACAACCTGGTGGGCTGGGCGCTGACCTCGGGTGCCGTGCGCCTGAGAGCGACGGGAGTGCGTGGCGGCCGATGATCCACGTGCGGGACATGGCCATGGCGGTCGTAGCCGTGCTCGAGGCGCCGCAAAGTCGAATCCATGCGGAGGCGTTCAACGTCGGCGCCACGGACGCCAACTACATCGTGCGCGATCTTGCCGCGATAGTCGCCGAGGTGCTGGTTGACGTCCGCGTCGAGTTTGCCGACGGAGCCGGAGGCGATGCACGAAGCTATCGGGTGGACTTCTCCAAGATCGCCGATACGCTCGAGGCGTTCAGGCCGGTATGGAGTGCGGACAGCGGTGCGCGAGAGCTGGCTGACGCCTATCTCGCGGCGGGACTCGACGAAGAGATGTTCTCCAGCGACCGGTTCGTCCGCCTCGCGCGCTTGAAGTCGCTGATCGGCGACGGCCTGCTCGACGGCGACCTTCGCTGGCGGTCACCGCGCTAGGCAGCGGTTGCCGGTGAGAGGGCCCGTCGCGATCCGTCACGCTCTGCCCCTTCGGGGCACCACTAGGATCGCCTCATGCGCCTGGAGATCCTCGGTTCCGGAGGCGCCGCGACCATTCCCCGGCCGGGCTGCCGCTGCCGCGTCTGCGTCGAGGCACGCGAGAAGGGTGGCCGTTACGCGCGCACGGGCCCGTCGACCTTCGTGCACGGGCCGAACATCGTCTTCGACACGCCGGAGGAATCGAAGCTCCAGCTCGAACGCGCGCGGATCGGCGATATCGCTGCGTGCTTCTACTCGCACTGGCATCCCGACCACACGATGGGGCGGCGGGTCTGGGAGACGCGGAACGGCGACTTCCGCACCTGGCCTCGCGAGGCAAAGCGGCCGCTCGTGACCGACGTCTACCTGCCGCAGCAGGTCGCGGCGGACTTCCGCATCTGGCTCGGCGGCATGGCCCACCTCGAGTTCATGCGCGACCGCGGCTGGATCCGGATCCATGAGCTCTGCGACGGCGACACCGTCGACATCGGCGGGGTCACCGTGCGCCCGTTCCGGCTCCACGAGGACTACGTCTATGCGTTCGAGCTCACGGACGGCAGCAAGCGCCTGCTCGTCGCGATGGACGAGCTCAACGGGTGGTCTCCGCCGCCGGAAGTGAAGGGCTGCGACCTGGCGGTGCTGCCGATGGGGATCTGCGAGTTCGATCTCTTCACGGGTGAGCGGCTGATCCACGAGGAGCATCCCGTGCTCCGGTTCGAGGCGACGTTCGAGGAGACGCTCGGCATCGTCGCCGAGCTCGACGCCGGGCGCGTCGTGCTCAGCCACGTCGAGGAGATGGACTGCATCTCCTACGCCGAGCTGCTCCTCGTCGAGCAGCGGCTGCAGGCCGAGGGACGCAATATCGGCTTCGCGTGGGACGGCCTCACGATCGACGTGTGAGCGACACAATGCGAACGATGCGCCGCTCCCTCGTCACCGTCGACCTCGCCGCGATCCGCCACAACGTGAAGGTGCTGCGCGGGTCGATCGGCGACTCCGAGCTCTGGGCGGTCGTGAAGGCGAACGGGTACGGGCACGGCGCCATCGACGCGGGGCGGGCGGCGCTCGAGGCGGGTGCCACCGCGCTCGGCGTCGCCACGCTCGGTGAGGCCCTCGAGATCCGCGGCGGGCTCCCCGATGCTCGGGTGATCCTGCTCGGACCGACCGGCCCGGAAGACGTTGCCGCAGCTCGGCTCGCCCGGCTCGAGCTCTGCCTTTCGGGAGGCACCGATGCGATTCCCGAAGGCGTCGCCGTTCATCTCAAGCTCGACACGGGCATGGGGCGATGGGGGCTCTCGGAGCTCGCCGCGCCGGGCTCGGGTGTGGTCGGGCTGATGAGCCACTTCGCCTCGGCCGACACCGACCCGGCATTCACCGAGGAGCAGCTCGAGCGGTTCCTCACCGCGACCGCCCCGTATTCGCACCTGACGCGCCACATCGCAAACAGCGCCGCGACCCTGCGCCACCCGGCCTCGCACCTGGATGCCGTTCGTTGCGGCATCGCGATCTACGGCATCTCGCCGTTTGGCACCGACCCCGAAGCCGACGGGCTGAAGCCGGCGCTGCGGTGGGAGTCCGTCGTCGCGCTCGTCAAGATACTCGCGCCGGGCGAGAGCACCGGCTACGGGCGCCGCTTCGTCGCGACGACGCCGACCAGGATCGGGATCGTGCCGGTCGGCTACGCGGACGGCTTCCGGCGGGACATGACGGGAACCGACGTGATGATCGCGGGTGAGCCGGCACCGGTGTTGGGGACCGTCTCGATGGACGCGCTCGCCGTCCTCCTGCCGGGCGCTGCGGCCGAGGGCGACACCGTCACCCTGATCGGTCCCGGCATCCCGATCGAGGAGCACGCTCGCATTTCAGGCACGATCCCCTATGAGATCGCCTGCGGGATCGTCTCGCGGGGCACCCGAGCGGAGCGAGAGGTCGTCGATGAGTGATGTGGTCGGATATCGCCTGGCGAGCCAGGAACGGCGCGCGGCCGAGCTCAACGAGCACGTGCAGCGGCTCCTCGCACCGTTCGACGGCACCGAGCGAGCGCTCGACAGTGGCTGCGGGGTGGGCGCGCTCGCGTTCGCACTGGCCCCGTTCGTCGAGCGGGTCGTCGGCGTCGACCTCTCCGCCGAGCTCGTTGCAGCGGGCAACGAGCGCGCGCCGGAGAACTGCGAGCTCATCGTCGGCGACGCGACGGCCCTGCCTTTCGAGTACGGGTCGTTCGACATCGCGGGCTGCATGCGCGTTCTTCATCACGCGCGACGCCCCGAGCTCGTCGTCTCCGAGCTCGCGCGCGTGACGCGTCCCGGCGGCACGATCCTCCTCATCGACCAGCTCGGGTTCGTCGACCCGGTCGTGTCGGCCGAGACCGACCGCTTCGAGAAGGCGCGTGATCCGTCGCACACCCGGTTGTTGCCCGATCAGGACATCCGCTCGCTGCTCGACGTCAACGACCTCGACGTGCTGACGAACGAGATCGCGCCCGAGCAGCGTGACCTCGAGCGCTATCTCGATCTCGTCGGCCTCGAGGGGACGAGCGGAGGCGCGTCCGAGGCATGGCGCCGGGCGCCGTGTACGAGGTCGAGATCGGCTGGTACGTCGCACGCAAGCGCGGCGGGTTGGGATGACCGCCGGGGTGAGGCTTCAGCCTCACCCTCGGCACAGATCTACGCGTCGTCCGGATAGTCGAAGTTCTTCAGGACCCGCGCCGTCGTCTTCGGCAGCACGGCCTGCGCGATCGCGCCGAGGCCGTACGGGAGCCACGGCACGATCGCCTCGCTCTTGCCGCGCTCGATCGCCGAGAGCACCTTCCTCGCGACATGCTCTGGGCCGATGACGAATGGCCGGCCGAGCGCCGACGAGATGATCTTCGGATGCGGGAAGCCGGGGGTCGTCACGAACCCCGGCAAGATCGTGTGGACCTCGACGCCGGAGCCTTGCAGCGATGCTCGCAGGGAGCGCGAGAACGCGACCTGTGCGTACTTGGAGGCGGAGTAGGGCGCGGCCGGGCTGAAGACGATCGCGCCGCCGATCGACGCGATCGTGGCGATGTCGGCACGTCCCCGTGTCGCCGCCGCGGCCCGGATCCCGTCGAGGAGGCCGCGCGTGACCCAGACGCAGCCGAGGTAGTTGACGACGAGCGCGCGCTCGATCTCGTCGAGCGGGGCATCGACGAACGTGCCTCGTACGAGGATGCCGGCGCTGTTGACGAGGAGGTCGATCTCGGGGTGCCGCTCGAGGATGCGCGCGGTCGCCGCCTGCACCGCGGATCGGTCGGCGACGTCGCAGACCTCCACCTCGGCGCGTCCGTCGAGCTCTGATGCGAGGCGCCGTAGCTCGTCCTCGCGGCGCGCGACGAGCACGCAGCGCCAGCCCCGCTCCGCAAGCAGGCGGGCAGTTGCCTCGCCGATGCCCGACGATGCGCCCGTCACGACGGCGACCCGGCTCGATTCCGCGGCAGCGCTCACTCGTCCTCCGCCGCCTTGGCCCGGAAGGCCCGGTTCTTGGCCACGGCCCTGTCGCCGAGCCTTCCGATCAGCCCGGGAGCGACACCGAAGACCACGATCGCCGGGCGGTACGGGAACCACGGCACGACGATCTCGCGACTGCGCCGCCCCTCGAGCGCCTTCGCGATCGCCTCCGCCACCTGCTCGGGCTGGACGACGATGCGGCGCATGAAACGGTGCTCGAGCAGCGCCTGCTGCGGAAAGCCATCGGTCTGCACGAAACCCGGCAGGATCGTGTGGACGGCGATGCCGCTTCCACGCAGCGTGGCCTGCAGCGAGCGCGAGAACGCGAGCTGGGCGTGCTTGGCGGCCGTGTAGGCCCCCGAGGGAGCGGACGCAACGGCGCCGGCGACCGAGGTGACGTTGGCGATGTGGGCGCGCGGCCCGCCCGCCGCGGGTCGGAGGCCGGGGAGCAACGCCCGTGTCAGCCAGACTCCGCCGAGGTAGTTGACGCGCGCGACCTCCTCCACGAGGTCGAGGTCGACGCTCGAGAACGGCCTGCGGGCGGGCATGCCCGCGTTGTTGACGAGCGCCTGGATGGACGGGTGGCGTTCGAGGACGCGTCGCCGCGAGCGCCTCGACGGCGGCGCGGTCGCCGATGTCACACGGCTCTACCTCGCCACCGGTCTCCTCGGCGAGCGCCCTCAGCCGGTCCTCGCGGCGGGCGACGAGGACGCAGTGCCAGCCGCGTTCCGCGAGCGAGCGCGCGGTCGCCTCGCCGATCCCGGAGGATGCACCAGTGACGACGGCGACGCGTTGCACGGCGTCAACGTAACGCAGAGATGCCGTCCCGCTCAGAGCGTGTCGCCCCAGCCGAGCTTGCGGGCCTTCCGGTACTCCGCTCCGTCCCGCTTCGAGACCGTGCGCCGCTCGATCCCCTCTGTGGTGCAGAGGTCGAGGACGACGTGGCCCTGGCGCAGATCGGGGCGGCGGATGACCCGGGCTCCCGGACGGGGATGCCGGCCATGGCAGAGGACGACATAGGCGAACTTCTCGTCCTCGAAGCCGCGCTCGGCGCCCTTCGCGAGCCGATGCGTCCGGCTCCGCGCGAGCCGCGCCGCGAAGTGGCACCAGTCGCCCTCGTCCAGCGGGCACGGGTTGTCGTGCGGGCAGGGCGCGAGCGTCGAGCCGCCGGCGGCCGATGACGGCCGTCCGGGCGGCGAGCACGCGCTCGTAGCCTGCGGTCGTTCCCGGCTCCACGATCACGAGCGTGTCCCCGGCGAGCGACCAGGCGTGATGGACGAAGCCGGGCAGCGCCGCCGGCTCGAGCTCGCCGATCACGTAGGAGACGAGCACGAGATCCGCCTTCGCTCCGGCGCCGCCGGCGTCGGCCATCGTCCACCGCGCCTCTCGCAGCGCCGCAGGGCCCTCGGCGGCAAGCGCCTTCCCGGCTCGCTCCATCTCCGGCTCTACCTCGACCAGTGAGACCTGCGAGATCGCGGGCCAGGCCTCGACGGCGGCCCATGCTGCGATGCCGGGGCCTGCCCCGAGGTCGAGCACGGACGTCGGAGCCCAGTCCGGCCGGGCGACCCGGATCTGCTCGAACACCGCAGCGACAGCCGCGTACGTCGCGGGCGCGCGCGTCGCGAGATAGGCAACGACATCGCCGTTCGTGCGGGCCGCGCGCGTGGCGGCGGAGCCGCCCGCGCGGTAGCTATCCGAGAGCGCCCGCGCCGCGCGCTCGACCTCGCGACGGTCGCTCGCCGGCGACGATCTCGTCGATCCCTGCCTGCAGCGTCTGTGGAAGCGTCACAGTAGGATCGTCGCATGGCCGGGAGGTTCGAAGGCAAGCAGGCGCTGATCCTCGGCGTCGCCAACAAGCGCTCGATCGCCTGGGCGATCGCGAAGCGCCTGCACGACGAGGGCGCGGAGCTGGCATTCACCTTCCAGGGCGAGCGCATCGAGAAGGGCGTCCGCGAGCTCGCCGACTCTGTCGGCGCGAAGCTCGTGACGGAGTGCGACGTCCGCTCCGACGACGACGTCGCCCGCGTCTTCGCCGAGACCGGCGAGGCGTTCGGCGGCGGCCTCGACCTGCTCGTGCACTCGGTCGCGTTCGCCGCGGCGGAAGATCTCGAGGGCCGCTTCATCGACACCCCGCGCGAGCGCTTCTGGATGGCCGTCGACATCTCGGCCTACTCCCTCGTCGCATGCGCGAAAGCCGCAGAGCCGCTGATGCAGGCGCGCGGCGGCGGCTCGGTCGTCACGATGACCTACCTCGGCGGCGTCCGCGCCGTGCCGCACTACAACGTGATGGGCGTCGCGAAGGCGACCCTCGACGCCAGCATGCGCTACCTGGCCTGGGATCTCGGCCAGAGCGGGATCAGGGTCAACGCCGTCTCGGCAGGGCCGGTCCGCACGCTCGCCGCGCGCTCGATCGCCGGGTTCACGACGATGGAGGAGATGTTCGAGCAGCGCGCGCCGCTCCATCGCCACATCTCGGCGGACGACGTCGGGGGCGCGGCCGCCTATCTGCTCTCCGATGATGCCGTGAACGTGACCGGGACGATGCTCTACGTCGACTCCGGCTATCACGCGATGGGCATGTAGAGGCGCGTTTACCGCGCCGCCGCGACCACCTGGTTCGCGGCAACGTCGATCATGTGCGTCTCGTGCCCGCCCGGGTAGCGGACGATCAGCTCGTCCACCCGCTTGGCCTTCCCGAGCCCGAAGTGGGCGCGCGGATCCTCTGACGAGAGGTAGCTGCTGCCTGCGTGCAGCTCGTCCACGAGGCGACGCCCGTCCGGGAGGACGGCGGTGACGACGGCCCCCGGCGCGAACGTGGGGAGCTTCACCTCGAGCCAGTTGCCCTTCGTGCCCGTGTTGTGGAGCAGCACCAGCTTGCCGCCGACCGTGTTGACCGCGATGTCCACGTGGCCGTCGTTGTCGTAGTCGGCGGCCGCGAGCCCCCGCCCATTGAGGGGCGCGGCGTTGCCCAGCCCGAGAGCGCCCGTGGCGCTGACGAACTCTCCGGGATGACCGTGCGCCGTCAGGTTCTCGAACGCCTGCACGCGGCTCGGCGCTCTTCTTCAGCCCGATCACCGGGATGGCGCCGTTCGCGAGCACGAGGTCGAGGTTCGAGTCGTTGTCGAGGTCGACCCACGAGACGCCCCAGCCGGCAAGGCTCGTGTCGAAGGCCGACGCGATATCCGAGCGGGCATCCTTGAAGACCGGTTTGCCGGCCACGGGCGGAGCGCTCTGGAACACGGCATGGAGCTGCTTGTGCGAGTTCGTGACGACGAGGTCGGGGCGGCCGTCGCCGCTGTAGTCGGCGGGAGCGATGCCCATCCCCGCGCTGGGATCGGCGACCCCGACGCTCGCGGCGCGCTCCTCGAGGCGGAAGCCGAGGCCAAGGGGGTCTTTCGCGGCGCCACCGGGATACGCGACGTTGAGGTAGAGCCGGTTCGGGTTGGCGTCGTTTGCGACGTAGAGATCGAGCCGGCCGTCGCCGTTGACATCGGTGAAGACCGCGCCGAGCCCGTGCTCGGGTGAGCCCGGATCCACGTGCAGCTTCTCGCCGACCTCCCTGAACCGGGCAGTGACCCTTCGCGTCGTTGCCCTCGTTGAGGTAGAGCAGGTCGCGGACGCCGGCGTAGTTGTTCGGGAAGCCGGTGTCCGTGGGAACGTGGAAGTTCGTGTCGGCGTAGCCCGCGACGAAGATGTCGGGCCGGCCGTCGCCGTTGACGTCGCCGATCGTGGCGCCGGAGTGCCAGCCCCAGGTCGTGATCCCCGCAGCCCGCGCTCCCTCGCTGAAGTGCCCGGTGCCGTCGTTCCAGAGCAGCGCGTCGTAGCCGTCGGCCGTGACGTAGAGATCGGTGTAGCCGTCGCCGTTGAGGTCGCCGGCCACGCAGCCGTCGCCCCTGATCTGCACGCCCGCCCCCGAGGTGCGGCTGACGTCCTCGAAGCGCCCGCCCGTGTTGTGGAAGAGCCCACTCCGCGGCGTCCCGCCGTGGTCCTGCCAGTAGCGGGAGGTCGCCGTCCTCGTAGGAGTTGACCGCGAAGAGGTCGAGACTGCCGTCGTTGTCGATGTCGATCCAGCAGACGCCGCCGCCCATCATCGCGCTCGGGTCGTTCGTGGGGGAATGGATGGCGCTCTGCTGGAAGTCGATCCCGACCGCGGGAGCGACGTTCTGGAGGCGGGCGCCGCCGAGGCCCGACGAGACGAGCTGTGCCGACGAGCCCGGTGCAACCGCCTCGGGCGTGCCGCCCCGCGAGCCGACGATGAGGTAGCGCCCGCCGTCGAGCTGGAGCTCCAGCGTGCGCGTGAACGGCGTCGTGTTGCCCTTGAACGAGACGGCGGCCGGGGTACCGGAGAAGGTGACGAGCCGCTCAGTGCCGGTCGTGGTCGCGACGACGATCGGCGGGTCCTGGCGGACCGCCGGCTCGAGCTGCAGCTGGACGCGGTCGACGTGCCTCTGGGGGACGATGATCGCGCTCGTGCCCGCGCTCGAGATCTGCTGCCAGATGCCCTGGAGCCGCTTGCCACCGGCCGCTTGGGCGGCACGGGGCTTGTCGCGGCGAGCGAGTGCATCGGCCTCGATCCTGAGGTCGGACACGAGGTCGGCGGCCATCTGTCGCGACAGCTTCTCGTCGATCTGCGTCGCCACGCCCTTCGACGGAAGCACGGTGATCTGCGGCAGGGCGCCCACGTTCTCGGTCGCGGCGCTCGCGACGGCCGCCTCCGGACGGGCCGGGATCCCCGCGAGCACGAGGACTCCTGCGAACGCCGCCACTCCGGCGAGCGCCGCAATGCCCAGCGTGCGCCGTCGCGGTTGCGCGAATGAGGGCCGCACCCTCGGCGCGAGCGCCGCGACGACCGGCCGTGCTGCGCAGACGATCCAGAGGGCGCCGAGCAGGGAGACCTTCGTCCAGAACTCCGTCGTCTGCGGCGCAATCAGCAGCACCGCGAGGAGAGCCACCGAGACGGCGTAGACGCGACGGCCGACCCGTCCCAGAGGAGTCGTCTTCGGGTCGGTGATCATGAAGAAGAGGAAGACCATCACCTCCGGCGAGAGCACGACGACCCGCCAGAACTCGAAGCCGGTGATCGGGCCGAGGTGCCAGCGCGCCGTCATCTCGTGGCCGGCTGCCGCGATTACGGCGATTCCGATTGCGAACGTGATCCAGAAGGTCACGGCGATTGCGAGCAAATGGAGGCGTGAGAGGATCGCGAACGCGCCGACGAGGATGACTGCGAGCGCGAGCATCATCCACGGCGACATCGGGCCCCACCAGAAAGCGAGCGGATCGGCGTGCGCCGCACCGAGCAGGACGAAGCAGAGCACGAGGCCGAAGTTCGACGGGTTGAAGATGTGATGCCCACGAATCCGGATCACGTGCTTGGAGAGAATCGATACCGCGGCCGTGGCGGCGAAGACCCACCAGCCGTTGAGGCTCCACCAGTCACCGTGCGGCGTGCCCGGCACGCGGAGGATGAACGCGACGCCGTTCCCCGTCAGCAGCGCGCTCGCGGGCCACATGATCACGCGTTGCTGGTGAAAGGTGATCGTGAACTCGATCAGCGCGCAGGTCACGAGCGAGACGAGGATCTGGGCGATCGAGAGCTGGAAGCCGAAGGCGGCCTGTCCCAGGACCTGGAGCGTGATGATCACGAACGCCAGATGGAGCCGTGGGTCGCTTACCTTCGGGAGGAGGATCGGGTACTCCGTGCCGCGAATTCGCAGCGTCGGGCGTGCCGAACCGGCCAATGTGGACGCGTTCATCGCGTGCCCATGGTACTGGCCGAATCTCGCTCCGAACGTTCGGAAATTGCGATTTCGAGGGGCATTTGCGGCGTCTCTGCGCCGCCCATCGTGCCGTTCCTTTAGTCTTTGAAGTCATGCTTCGCAATCGCGCCCGCACTCGACACCGCTAGCCGAGGAGAGATCGCGTGCGTGGACCTGCGGATTTCGAAGCCGCCACTTTCCCACCCCCTAAGGGGGTGCGCGCTGTGAGCACCACGCAACAGAACGAGCAGGGCCTCTACTCGGCCGACTACGAGCACGATGCCTGCGGCGTCGCGTTCGTCGCACGGCTCGACGGGACGCCGCTGCGCGAGACCGTGCAGCGGGCGCTGCAGGCGCTCGAGAACCTCGAGCATCGTGGCGCTGCAGGGGCCGACCCGAGCACGGGTGACGGTGCCGGGATCCTCCTGCAGATCCCTGATGCGTTCTTCCGCGGGGTCGTCGGCGCCGCGCTGCCGCCGCCCGGTGGGTACGGCGTCGCAATGTGCTTCCTTCCGCACGAGGCCGGCCGGCGTGGCGAGCTCGAGGCGCTGCTCGAGGCGATCGTGGCAGAGGAAGGGCAGGCCGTCGTTTGCTGGCGCGACGTCCCTGTCGATCCGGCCTTCGCCGGCCGCACCGCGGCGCAATCGGCCCCCCTCGTCCGGCAGCTGATCGTCTCCGCCGGCGGGGCCGCGGCGGACGACCAGGATTCGTTCGAGCGCAAGCTCTACGTGATTCGGCGCCGCTTCGAGCTCGAGGCGGGCCGCGACGCGATCGTGCCGAGCTTCTCGTCCCGCACGATCGTCTACAAGGGGATGCTCACGGCGCCGCAGCTGCGCGGCTACTACCCGGACCTCGAGGACGAGCGCACGGGCAGCGCGCTCGCGCTCGTCCACTCCCGCTTCTCGACGAACACGTTCCCGAGCTGGGAGCTCGCGCACCCGTATCGGATGATCGCGCACAACGGTGAGATCAACACGGTGCGCGGGAACATCAACTGGATGCGAGCGCGCGAGTCGCAACTCGCCTCAGCGCTCTTCGGCGACGACCTTCGCAAGGTGCTGCCGGTCGTCCAGACAGGCGGATCAGACTCCGCGACGCTCGACAACGTGCTCGAGCTGCTCGTGCTCGGCGGCCGCTCGCTGCCGCACGCGATGATGATGATGATCCCCGAGGCAACGGCGGGACGCACCGACCTTCCGCGCGAGCTGCTCGGGTTCTACGCGTACCACCAGTGCCTGATGGAGGCGTGGGACGGTCCCGCGGCGGTGTCGTTCACGGACGGCCGCGTGATCGGGTCGACGCTCGACCGCAACGGCCTACGGCCGGGACGCTGGCTCGAGACGCGTGACGGCTGGGTCGTGCTCGCGTCCGAGGCGGGGGTGCTCGACATTCCGGCGGCGAACGTCCTCCGCAAGGGGCGGCTGCAGCCCGGCAAGCTCTTCCTCGTCGACCTCGAACAGGGGCGGATCGTCCCCGACGAGGAGGCCAAGCGCGACATCGCGACCCAGAAGCCCTACGCGGACTGGTTCGACCGCGAGGTCGTCCGGCTGGGCGACCTGCCGCCGCGGATGCCACACGGGCTCCCGACGGAGTCGCTGCGGCAGCGGCAGATCGCGTTCGGCTACTCGCTCGAGGACATGAAGGTGATCCTGGCGCCGCTTGCGCGGAACGCCGAGGAGGCGGTCAGCTCGATGGGCAACGACACGCCCCTCGCGGTCCTCTCCGACCGGCATCGCCTCATCTACTCGTACTTCAAGCAGCTGTTCGCGCAGGTCACGAACCCGCCGATCGACTCGATCCGCGAGGCGATCGTGATGAGCCTGCAGGCGAGCATCGGCTCGGAGAAGAACCTCTTCCAGGAGACGCCCGAGCATGCCCGCCAGCTCGTGCTCGAGAGCCCCGATCCTGCTCGACTCCGAGCTCGAGCAGCTGCGCCAGGTGCACTCTGCGATCTTCAAGGCGCGCACGCTCGACATGACCTGGCCCGTCGCCGAGGGGCCTGCCGGGATGGACGTCGCGCTCGACCGGCTCTGCCGCGAGGCCGACGAGGCGCTCGCCGCCGGAACGAACATCCTGATCCTCTCCGACCGCGCCGTCGGCCCCGAGCGTGCGGCCGTGCCGTCGCTGCTCGCGACGGCGGCGGTGCACCATCACCTCGTGCGGGAGGGCACCCGCCTCCAGGCCGGCCTCGTCGTCGAGTCGGGCGAGGCGCGCAGCGTCCACAGCGTCGCGACCCTGATCGGCTACGGAGCAGCTGCAGTCAACCCGTACCTGATGCTCGAGACGCTGGCCGAGCTCGTCGAGCTCGGGTGGCTGCCGGAGGAGATGACGGCCGACCAGGCACAGGCGCGTGCCGTCAAGGGGCTCGGCAAAGGGATTCTCAAGACGCTCTCCAAGATGGGGATCTCGACCGTCCCCTCGTACTGCGGGGCGCAGATCTTCGAGGCCATCGGTCTTGCACCGGAATTCGTCGAGCGCTACTTCACCGGCACCGCATCGCGCATCGGCGGGGTCGGCACCGAGAGCTTCGCGCGCGACATGCTCGCGCGCCATGCGCGGGCCTACCCCGGCGACGGCGACACGCTGCTGCCGGTGATCGGGCTCTATGCCTGGCGGCGCGACGGGGAGCACCACCAGTGGAATCCCGACACGATCGCACTTCTTCAGGACGCGGTGCGCAACGAGAAGTGGGAGACGTACGAGGCGTATGCGAAGGCCGTCAACGAGGACGCTGTTCGGCGTTACACGCTCCGCGGCCTCTTGAAGTTCCGGGAGGACGAGGGCGGCGGAATCCCGCTCGACGAGGTCGAGCCTGCGAGCGAGATCGTGAAGCGGTTCTCGACCGGGGCGATGTCGCTCGGGTCGATCTCGCGCGAGGCCCACGAGACGCTCGCGATCGCGATGAACCGCATCGGCGGCCGCTCCAACACGGGGGAGGGCGGCGAGGATCCCGTCCGCTTCACACCCGACGAGAACGGTGACCTGCGGCGCTCGGCGATCAAGCAGGTCGCCTCCGGGCGCTTCGGCGTCACGATCGACTACCTGACGAACGCCGACGAGATCCAGATCAAGATGGCGCAAGGAGCGAAGCCCGGCGAGGGCGGGCAGCTGCCGGGCCACAAGGTCGACCGCTACATCGCGAGCGTGCGCCTGACGACGCCGGGCGTCGGCCTCATCTCGCCGCCGCCGCACCACGACATCTATTCGATCGAGGACCTGAAGCAGCTGATCTACGACCTGCGCTGCGCCAATCCGAAGGCGCGCGTCTCGGTGAAGCTCGTGGCCGAGGTCGGCGTCGGCACGGTCGCAGCGGGCGTCGCGAAGGCGAACGCCGACCACGTGCTCATCTCCGGTCACGACGGCGGCACCGGCGCATCGCCGCTCTCGTCGATCCTCTTCGCCGGCATCCCCTGGGAGATCGGGCTTGCGGAGACGCAGCAGACGCTCGTCCGCAACGACCTCCGGTCGCGCATCTGGGTGCAGACCGACGGGCAGATCAAGACCGGCCGCGACGTCGTCGTCGCCGCGCTACTCGGTGCAGACGAGGTCGGCTTCGCGACCTCGGCGCTGATCGCGACGGGCTGCGTGATGATGCGCGCCTGCCACCTCAACACGTGCCCGGTCGGGATCGCGACCCAGGACCCGGAGCTGCGCAAGCGCTTCACGGGGCAGCCCGAGCACGTCGTCAACTTCCTCTTCTACGTCGCCGAGGAGGCGCGCGCGATCATGGCGAAGCTCGGTGTTCGCCGCTACGAGGATCTGGTCGGCCGAGTCGAGCTGCTCGAGGCCGACGATGCGATCGCGCAGTGGCAGGAGCGCGGCATCGACCTGTCCGCGCTGCTGGCCCGGCCGGACGTGCCGGCCGACGCGCCCGTGCGGCGCACGCGGGCGCAGGACTCACCGCTCACCGACGCTCTCGACTGGCAGTTGATCGAGGCCGCCGCACCCGCGCTCGAGCGCGCCGAGCCGGTCGAGATGTCGTTCCCGATTCGCAACGTCAACCGGACGGTCGGCGGGCTCCTGTCCCACCACGTCACCGTCGCCCACGGCCGAAGCGGGCTCCCCGCCGGGACGATCCGCGTCGGCGCTCACCGGCTCGGCCGGGCCAGTCGTTCGGCGCGTGGCTCGCTCCTGGAGTGGAGCTCGAGCTCGTCGGCGACGCGAACGACTACGTCGGCAAGGGCCTCTCGGGAGGCACGCTCAGCGTTCGTCCGCCCGACGACGCCGGCTTCGTGCCCGAGGAGAGCGTCGTCATCGGCAACACGGTGCTCTACGGGGCAACGGCAGGCAAGACGTTCTTCCGCGGGCTTGCCGGCGAGCGCTTCGCAGTCCGCAACTCCGGAGCCTCGGCCGTCGTCGAGGGCGTCGGCGACCACGGCTGCGAGTACATGACCGGCGGCGTCGTCGTGGTGCTCGGACGGACCGGACGCAACTTCGCCGCCGGGATGAGCGGCGGGATCGCCTACGTGCTGGACGACGACGGCACCTTCGCGACGCGCTGCAACACGGAGCTCGTCGGCTTCGACCCGATCGAGAAGAGCGACGCGGCGACGATCGAGATGCTCGTCACCGAGCACCTCGAGCGAACCGGGTCGACGGTGGCCGCCGGAATCCTCGCCAACACCCACTCGATCGCCACCCGGTTCGTGAAGGTGATGCCACACGACTACAAGCGCGCGCTCGCCGATCTCGAGATCGAGCGCGACGACCATCCCGTCTCGACCGGCGGTGGCGGCTTCTTCACGGCCGAGACCGAGGAGAAGGGCTGATGGGCGAGCTCGGCGCCTTCCTCAAGATTCCGCGCGCGGAGCCACTCGAGCGCGACCCGGCCGAGCGCGTGCTCGATGTGCGCGAGTTCGTGCGGCCGCTGCCGCTGCTCGAGCTCCGCAGCCAGGGCGCACGCTGCATGGAGTGCGGCGTCCCCTTTTGCCACCACGGCTGCCCGCTCGGCAACCTGATCCCGGACTGGAACGACCTCGTCTACCGCGACCGCTGGCGCGAGGCGATCGATCAGCTCCACCGCACGAACAACTTCCCGGAGTTCACGGGCCGGCTCTGCCCGGCGCCGTGCGAGGCGGCCTGCGTGCTCGAGATTCGCGAGGGCGACGCCGTCACGATCAAGCAGATCGAGCTCTCGATCGTCGATCGGGCCTGGGACGAGGGCTGGATCGTGCCCCGGCCGCCGGCGCAGCTGAGCGGCCGCACGGTCGCCGTGATCGGCTCCGGCCCGGCGGGGCTCGCCTGCGCGCAGCAGCTCGCCCGAGCCGGGCACTCCGTCACCGTGCTCGAGCGGGACGAGTCGGCAGGCGGCCTCGTCCGGTTCGGCGTGCCCGAGTTCAAGATCGAGAAGCGGCTCGTCGAGCGGCGCCTCGACCAGCTTCTCGCCGAGGGCGTCGAGATGCGCTACGGCGTCGACGTCGGGGTGGACGTCAGTGGCGACGAGCTCAGGGCCGCCTACGACGCGGTGGTGGTTGCGACGGGCTCGCGCGTGCCTCGTGACCTGCCCGTGCCGGGCCGTGAGCTCGACGGCGTCCACTTTGCGATGGACTATCTCTACGACCGCGCCCGGGCGATCGCCGACGAGGTCGGTACCGCCGGCGACATCGTGGTCGCGCGTGAGCGGCCGATCACCGCGGCCGGAAAGCACGTGATCGTGATCGGAGGCGGCGACACCGGCGCCGACTGCGTCGCCAATGCGCTGCGCGAGAACGCGGCGTCGGTGACCCAGATCGAGGTGCTCGCGGAGCCTCCCGAGAAGCGGCCCGACGACCTCACTCCGTGGCCGCAGTGGCCGATGAAGCTGCGCACGTCGTACGCGTTGAAGGAGGGCGGCGACCGCGACTTCGCGATCTCGACGACCCACCTCTCCGGCTCGGACGGCGTCGTCGAGAGGATCCACTGGGCGCAGAACGACGGCTCGCCGCCGTTCGCAGCGCTGCCCGGAACGGAGGAGTCGCGCCCGGCCGAGCTCGTCCTTCTCGCGATGGGATTCCTCTATCCCGAGCAGCTCCTGCTCGAGCAGCTCGGCGTCGAGCGCGACGCTCGCGGCAATGCTGCGGCGCCTTCGTTTGCGACCTCGGTCGACGGCGTCTTCGCAGCGGGCGACGCGCGCCGCGGTCAGTCGCTCGTCGTGTGGGCGATCAACGAGGGCCGCCTCTGCGCGGAGCAGGTCGACCGTGGCTCCAGGCGAATCCGCGATGAAAAAGCGTATCGCGGGTTCTCCTGGAGCGGATGCTTGCTGCCACGCTTCGCGTGGATCCTGAAGCCGGGAACGTACGGTTCCCCGTGACCCCTCCCTCGTCAGGACCTGCGTCGCCGTAGCCGCGGTTGGGCAGGGTCAGGCGGCGCTGTTCGAGCGGCCCGCCTGACCCCCGTCACTCCGGTCACTATCGGCGCGAGTAGCCGAAGCCGCCGAGCAGCAAGAGCACGAGCAAGATGATCAGGATGATCCAGAGAATCGACATCGGGTTCCTCTCTTCGCAGGGGACGCGGATTGCGTCGACCCGATCGTTCCCGCCTCGGCGGGCAACGAAACCGAAGTCGCTGCCTCAGGCGCCGAGGAAGAGACCGGCGGCGGGGTTCCCCGTCTCCTCGACGTACGGGTAGCCGAGCTTGCGCAGCGACTCCCGGAACGCCCGCCGCTCGCGGGAAGGCACCTGAATCCCGGCGAGGATCCGGCCGTAGTCGGCGCCGTGGTTGCGGTAGTGGAAGAGGCTGATGTTCCAGTCCTGGCTCATCGCGTCGAGGAATCGCATCAGCGCCCCGGGCCGCTCGGGGAACTCGAAGCGGTAGAGGATCTCGTTGGGCGCGTTCGCGGGCCCGCCGACGAGGTGGCGGATGTGGAGCTTGGCGAGCTCGTTGTCGGTCAGATCGAGGGTCTTGATCCCGGCGCGGTTGACGGCCCGTAGGAGCTTGTCCTTCTCGGCCCGGTCACGAACGCTCAACCCGACGAACACGTGCGCCTCGGCTGGGTCGGCGTAGCGGTAGTTGAACTCGGTGATGTTGCTGCGCCCGAGGAGGCGGCAGAACTCCTTGAAGCTGCCGGGACGCTCCGGGATCGTCGCGGCGAAGACGGCCTCGCGCGCCTCGCCGAGGTCGGCCCGCTCCGCGACGAAGCGGAGCCGGTCGAAGTTCATGTTGGCGCCGCAGAGCACGGTGACGAGGTTCCGGCCGCTGATGCCCTCCTGCTCGACGTAGCGCTTCGCGCCCGCGACGCCGAGCGCGGCCGACGGCTCGACGATCGCGCGCGTGTCCTCGAAGACGTCCTTCATCGCGGCGCAGAGCTCGTCGGTGTCGACGAGGATCATGTCGTCGACGTAGCGGCGCGCGAGCCGGAAGGGCTCGACGCCGACCTGCTTGACGGCGACGCCGTCGGCGAAGAGGCCGACGTGGGGGAGCGTGATCCGGCGTCCCGCGCGGAGCGAGCGCTCCATCGCGTTCGCGTCCTCCGGCTCGACGCCGACGATCCTGATCTCCGGGCGCAGGCGCTTCACGTAGGCGGCGATGCCGCCGATCAGGCCGCCGCCGCCGACCGCGACGAAGAGCGTGTCGATCGGCTCGCGGAACTCGCGGAGGATCTCCATCGCGATCGTGCCCTGGCCGGCGATCACGTCGACGTCGTCGTAGGGGTGGATGAAGGTCAGCTTCCGGCGCCGGACGATGCGCATCGCCTCGGCGTACGCGTCGTCGTACGAGTCGCCTTCGAGCACGACGGTGGCCCCGAGCGCCGCGACCGAGTCGACCTTGATCTGCGGCGTCGTCACGGGCATCACGATCGTCGCCCGCGTGCGCAGGCGCGCGGCCGCGAGCGCGACGCCCTGCGCGTGGTTGCCGGCCGACGCCGCGACGACGCCTCGCCGCAACTCGGCCGCGGAGAGACGGGACATCTTGTTGTAGGCGCCGCGCAGCTTGAAGGAGAAGACCGGTTGCAGGTCCTCCCGCTTGAGGAAGAGCCGGTTCCCGAGCCGCGCCGAGAGCAGCGGCGCCTCCTGCAGCGGCGTCTCGATCGCGACGTCGTAGACGTTCGCGTTGAGGATTGCCTCGAGGTAGTCGGTCTCCGGCGCAGGCATGAGGCCTGACCGTACCCGACTGTCCTCCTGGGAACGCCGGTCAGGCGCCGCCGCTGCGAGCCAGGATGCCGGCCGGGCGGCGCCGGTTCTGCCACGCACCTGCGGCGAGAGCGGCAACGAGCGCCACGGAGCCGTCGATCACGGCGTAGCCCGCGGCGATCGCCGACGGCGGGTTCCCGGCCGCGAGGTGGCTCCACGGCGCAACCGCGACCCAGGTCCAGGCGCCCGCCAGCGTCCCCGCGATCTCGAGCGTCGCCGTCGCGACCCAGATCGCGGCGAACATCGTCGGCCGGCTCGACCGCAGGATGCACCACGCGAAGAGCGGCCACAACGTGGCGCCGAGGAGGTCGAGGCGGTGCCCGGTCAGCGGCAACACGGTGAGACCGGCCAGCGTCCACAGTGTCGCGAGCGCGAGCACGACATGCGTCGCGCCCTTGCTGTGCCTGCGGACGAATGGCAGCGTCCCCGCCGTGATCCCGAAGACGAAAACGAGTGCATGGCCCGGTGGCACGTAGAGCGGGATGTTGCTCAGCTGGTAGTGGTACCCGCCCCAGATCAGCGAGCCGAAGATCTCGAACAGGGTCGCGACCGGGACGCAGATCCACACCTGCCAGCGCTCGGTGCGGCCGAGACGGCGAACGCACCAGGCGAGCACGATGAACGTCAGCACCCCGAGCGCGAGCTGCGATCCGCGGCTCGCGGTGCGCCCGTCGACGAAGAGCAGGATGGGCGTGTAGACGAGCAGCAGCACGTGCATCCGATAGGGGAGAAACGCGTCTCGGACCGCGGCGAGGCTTCTCATTGCTCGTGATTCGCCCGTGGCGCCTATCGGTTCGATCAAGGCCACAAGCCTTGACGTCGACCTCGGCGAACGCGCTCCTTGGTGCAGAACCACCGCAGACGCACTCCAATTCCACATCAAGCCTCCTCTAACGCTCCCAACTCGAAATCCGACCATCCCGCGTGAGCAGTCGCCAACCGTCCCGGCGCAGCGCCTGCTCCGCCTGCCCGGCGCAGCCGGGCGCGAAGAACCCACTCTGACCGTAGAGGCCGCGATGGACGACGACGTAGCGGATCCCGAGCTCCGCCGGCACCGTTCCGCGTCCGCAGGAGAGCGAGCGCAGGGCTGCGCGCGAGCCGGTCGGCGGCGGGCGGCGCCGTCGTCGAGTATCCCTGCGGCCGCTCACGTGGGGACTGTCGCGCGTACGCGAGGTAGACCGAGCCGAAGTGGATGTCGGGCCGGAACACCGGCAGCTCGAGCAACCGCCCGTCTCCACGGAGCGCCGCGTAGGCCGCGTTGTCCCGGTCGGGCGTGACCGCTCCGAACACGGCCACGTGGACATCGAGAGCGAGCAGCACGATCACCACCCCGAGCACCGCGCCGCTCACCACCGCCCGGTCGCGAAAAACCTTGTGTTGATTCAACACAAAGTCGACGGCGAACGCGACCAGGGCGGCCATGGCCAGGCAGGCGATCGGAAGCAGGCGCTCGGGGACGCGCGCGAAGCGGAGCGGCGGGAAGCGCGTGCCAGAGCGGGTCGTAGAGCGGCAGGTTCGAGCCGAGCGCGAGAAGAATGGGAACCACCGCGGCGAGCGCGAGGAAGACGGCCAGGCCGCGTTGCCGCCGCACGGCCCAGAGGCCTGCGAGCGCGAGGAGAGGAGTGAGCCAGCCGAGAAAGACGTACTCCTCGATCCCCGCTCCGACACCGCGGCTGAGGAGGTCGGAGAGCTCGGCCGAGTAGTGCCGCACCTGGGCGAACGAGCGCCCGCCGTCCGCGATCGAGCCGGCGACGACGATCCGCTGCACGGCGATCGCCGCCACCGCGCACGCAGCGGCTGCGGCGCCGGCCTTCCACCAGTCCGGTCGCGGCGCGCGAGCCCAGGCGTAGCCAAGCGCGAGCACGACCGCGCCCATCGCGAGGTGGATCTGCCCGGAGAGCGGGATCGCGGCGAGCGCGAGCGCGGCCCACACGAACCGCCGCCGCTCGAGCGCGAGCAACCCGGCGGGCAGCAGGAACGCGATCAACCCGAGGAGGTGCCCGGTCGATTGCCCGAGCCGGTAGGGCGCGAGCGCGAAGACGAGACCGCCGACGAGCGCCGCGCCGCGGACGAGCCCGAGCGCCCGCAGCCACCAGCACGTCAACGCGCCGGCGGCGACGATCGAGAGCAGGACGACGAGGTTGTACGCCCAGATGTTCCCGAGGAGGAGCCGCAGCGGCCAGAACGGGATCCCGAGCAGCCACCCCTGCAGATTCGGCGATGCGCTCGCCTCGGGCCGGAAGGTGTACGGGTCGGCCCACGGCGCCGCGCCGTTCTCGAGCTGGTGGCCCGGCAGCCAGAAAGCCCACCCGAGCTGCAGGTGGTCACCGGCCGCGGCCTCGCCGTAGCCCGGCGCGGGACGCGCCAGATAGCGGCTGCCGGCGTGCTGCACGGCCGGCCACGTGGCCAGGATCGCGCAGGCGGCGTAGAGGACTAGGGCGAGAGCGACGAAGCCGCCGCGATCACGGCGTCCACGTCCGGCATCTCTCTCCCGAGCATCCACGAGGCCCTGACCGTATCGCCCTCGATCAGGAACGCGCTGCGGGCGGAGACTTCCCGCATGCCCTGGATCTCGAATGCGACGTCGAATCCGCGCGTTGCCTCGCCGTTCCAGTCGGAGAGCAGCGGCACGTCCTCGACGCCCAGGGTCATCGCCCAGGACGCGTGCGACCACGGCGAGTCGCGTGAGATCCCGAACGTGCGGATGCCTGCTGCCCGGAGGTCGTCGCCCCTGTCACGCAGGAGCAGCATCTCGTTCGTTCAGCCGGTCGACCAGTCGAAGACGTAGAAGCAGAGGAGCACGAGCCCGTCTCCGGCGATGGCGTCGACGAGCGACGTCCCGTCCTCGCGCGGAGCGCGCCAGACCTGCGCCTCGGGAATGCGGTCGCCTGGTTGCAGCACGTCAGCCGACCTCCACGGGCAGCAGCTCGGTGGCGATCGCGATCTCCTCGACGACCTCGGTGATGTCGTGGTTCGCGTTGAAGATCCGGAGCTGGCGGTCGGCGCTGTTGCCGCGCGCGAGGAGCTCGGCGATCCCCTCGAGCTCGCGCTCCGAGCCGAGCTCGCGGGCGTGGGGCTCGATCTCCCGGACCGTTCGTCGCACGAGCTTGGCGACCGGAATCCGGTTGCGTCGCCCGGTGGCGAGGTCCATCACCGGCGCCTCGAGCCCGTAGCGGGCCGCGAGCCACTTGTTCTCCGTCGTGAGGATGCGGTGATAGGTGGGGATCTCCTCACCGGCGTCGTAGCGCTCGGAGAGCTGCTTGACGAGCGCCTGGCAGTAGGCGGTGATCGCGACGGCGTCCTCGACCCGCGTCACTGCGTCGCAGATCCGGATCTCGAGCGTGCCGAGGCGCGGGTGGGGGCGGATGTCCCACCAGATGTGCGTGTAGTCGGCGATGCAGCCCGTGCGCTCGAGCTGGCCGACGACCTCGGCGTAGTCCTCGTAGTCGCGGAAGCGCGGCGGCGGCCCCGAGCGCGGGAACGACGAGAAGACCATCTGGCGGCTCGACATCAGCCCGGTCGCCTCGCCGCGCCAGAACGGCGAGCTGGCCGAGAGGGCGAGCAGCGGCGCGAGCTGAGGGAGAAGGCCGTTCATCACCTTGATCGCCTTCTCGGGATCGTCGATCGCGACGTGGATGTGCATTCCGAAGATGAGCTCGCGGCGCGCGATGTACTGGAGCTGGTCGACGAGCTGGCGGTAGCGGTCCTTCGCCGTGATCCGCTGGCGCTCGAAGAGGCTGAACGGATGCGTGCCGGCCGAGCCGACCCGCAGCCCCTTCGTGCGCGCGACCTCGCAGACGTAGCCCCGGAGCTTGACGAGCTCCCGCATCACGTCGGCCGGGGTGTGGCACACGGGCGTTGCGATCTCGAGCACCGACTGCATCAGCTCCGGGTTGATCTGCGGCTCGAGCTCGTGCCCTTCGATCGCCGCCAGCACCGTGTCGATGTGCTGGACGAGGTCGAACGAGGTGCCGTCGAGCAGCTGGTACTCCTCCTCGACGCCGAGCGTGTACGGGTCGCTCTTCCCGAACGCGTGGTCGAGCACGCTGGCGCGCGAGCCGGGACGTCCCGCGCCCTTGCCCGTGATGTCGGGTGGGATCAGCTGCTTGTCGGCGGGCTCGCTCATCGCAGCACCGCCTCGGCCTCGATCTCGACCTTCCAGGCCGGGTCGAGCAACGACGTGACGACGCAGGTCGCCGCGGGCCTGACGTCGGCGAAGACCTCGCCGTGGGCGAGCGCGACCTCGCTCCAGTGCGCGGCGTCGGTGACGAACATGCGGGTGCGGACGACGTCCTCGACCGACGCCCCCGCCCGTTCGAGCGCGTCGGCGATGATCGCCAGGCAGAGCCTTGCCTGCTCGTACGCGCTCTCGGGCGTGGGCGAGCCGTCCGGCGGGATCGGCGCCGTTCCCGCCACGTACACGGTCGAGCCCACGACGACCGCCCGCGAGAAGCCCGCAACCGGCTCGAACGGCGAGTGTCCCGAGATCAGGCGGCGTTCCATTGCAGGGGTAGTATCGCCCATCTGAAATGGACGCTCTGCGCCAGATCGAGATGTGGGACGTTCCCTTCGCCGCGGCCGGGGTGACCGACGCAACCGCCACGATCGCGACGCACGGCGATGCCCGTCGCGCCGTCCTCCTCGCCTCGGTCTCGAAGCCCGTCAGCGCGCTCGCGACGCTCGTCGCCGCCGAGGAAGGCGTCGTCGACCTCGACGAGCCGGCCGGGCCGCCCGGCTCGACGGTGCGTCACCTGCTCGCTCACGCCTCCGGTCTCCCGTTCGAGGGCTCGAGCCCGATCGCGCGGCCCGGCCGGCGCCGCATCTACTCCAACGAGGGCTTCGCCGTCCTCGGCGACCATGTCGGCGCCCGCGCCGAGATGCCGTTCGCGGACTACGTGCGCGCGGCGGTGTGTGAGCCGCTCGGCCTCGCAGCTCGACCCCGCCGGTCACCCGGGGGCGGGAATGCACGCCTGTCTCGACGACATGCTCACGTTCGGGCGCGAGCTGCTCTCCCCACGCCTCGTCGCGCCCGAGACGCACGACGAGATGGTCGCCGTCCAGTTCCCGGGGCTCGACGGCGTGCTGCCCGAGTTCGGCCGCTTCAGCCCGCTCGACTGGGGTCTCGGCGTCGAGCTGAAGGGAGCGAAGCAGGGTCACTGGTCGGGCTCGCTCACCTCACCCCGCACCTTCGGTCACTTCGGCGGCAGCGGCACGTTCATCTGGGTCGATCCCGACCTCGGCGTCGCGTGCGTCGCCCTGACGACGAGGAGGTTCGGCGACTGGGCGAAGCTCGCCTGGCCGAAGCTCTCCGATGCGGTCGTGCGTGAGCTTCAGTCAGACACGTAGAGCGGCCGGAGCAACTCGTCGAACGTCGCCCGGTCGCAGCTCGCGACGACGCACGCCGTCATCGCGCTGACCGTCGCGGTCCGCTCCATCTGCATCAGCGGCGCGACCTCGCCGAAGGTCTCGCCGGGCCGCACCACGGACCGCGTGCCCCGCCCTTCCTGGGTGACGGCGGCGAGGCCCGAGAGAAGCACGTAGAAGCGGTCCGTGAGCTCGCCCTCGGTGACGATCGCCGTGCCGGAAGGGAACTGCTCCCGCACCATCCGCCCGGCGAGCTTGGCGATCGTCTCGCCGGACAGGGAACCGAAGAGGCCGACACGCTGGAGCTCCGCGGCCGAGGCCGGAACGTGACGCGGGCTCATGCGGATACCGTAGCGCGTCATGGCGATCCTCCATGGCTGGCGCCACTGCCCGCGGTGCGGTGCAGACCTCGATCTCACGTATGCGCCGGCGCGTGTCGAGTGCCACCATTGCGGCTTCGTCGCCTACGCGAACTCCAAGCCGTGTGCGTGCGCGCTCGTCGAGGATGAAGAGGGGCGCGCGCTGCTCGGCCGCCGGGCAGTGCCACCTGAGCAAGGGCTCTGGGACATTCTCGGCGGCTACCTCGAAGAGCACGAGCACCCACTCGACGGCCTCCACCGCGAGCTCCTGGAGGAGACCGGGCTGACGATCGAGCCCGAGCGCTTCCTCGGGATCTTCATGGGGACCTACGGCGACGGTCCGGACGCCAACGCGACGCTCAACCTCGTCTGGACGGCGCGGATCGTCGCGGGCGTGCCGGTCGCCGCGGACGACGTCGCCGAGCTGCACTGGTTCGCGCCGAGCGAGCTCCCGGGCGAGGACGAGCTTGCGTTCGGGCTTCTCCCGGCGATCTTCGAGGCCTGGCGGGCGTCGTGAACGTCGTCTTCCTCTTCGACGTCGACAACACGCTGATCGACAACGACCGCGTCTCGGCCGATCTCCGCGTTCACCTCGACGAGGAGGTGGGGGCGGACTGCGGCCGCCGGTACTGGCGGATCTTCGAGGAGCTGCGCGCGGAGCTCGGCTATGCCGACTACCTCGGCGCCTTGCAGCGATACCGCGACGCCCGGCCGCGGGACCTTCGGATCCTCGCCGTCTCGCACTTCCTCGTCTCCTACCCGTTTGCGAACCGGCTCTTCGCCGGCTCGCTCGACGCCCTCGACCACTGCGCCGCGATCGGCTCGACGGCGATCCTGAGCGACGGCGACGTCGTCTTCCAGCCGCGCAAGATCCGCCGCTCGGGGCTCTACGACGCAGTCGGCGGCCGCGTCCTCGTGTACATCCACAAGGAGCACGAGCTCGACGACGTGGCCGCCAGGCTGCCGGCCGACCACTACGTGCTCGTGGACGACAAGGTGCGCATTCTCGCGGCGGTGAAAGCGGTCTGGGGAAGCCGGGTCACGACCGTGTGGCCGCGTCAGGGCCACTACGCGCTCGACGTCGTCGACGTCGCGCGCTATCCGATGCCGGATCTCACGATCGAGCGGGTCGGCGACCTCGTCGAGCACCATCTGGACGGGCTCCTCGCAGCGGCCTCGGAAACGTAGAACGCCAACGAGCCGGCTCAACGGCCGGCTCGTCGGAGAGGGGCAGCCAGGAGCTGCGGTAAAGGGTTCTAGACGGCCGTGAGCCCGAGGGTGCGCTCGATCGCGCCCTTCGGCTGCGCACCGATGACCGACACGGACGGCTCGCCGTCGCGGAACAGGATCATCGTGGGGATGGAGGCGATGCCGAAGCGCTCTGCCAGCTCGCGCTCCTCGTCGATGTTGACCTTGACGAGCTTCAGCGCGCCGGCCTGCTCCTCGACGATCCGGTCGAGGACCGGGGCGACGGCGTGGCACGGGCCACACCACTCGGCCCAGAAGTCCACGAGGACCGGGGTCTCGCTCTGGATTACTTCCTGCTCGAACGTGTCGTTCTTGACTGCGGTTGCCATTGAGTCCTTTCGATGGGTCGTTCTCGTTGTTCTCTATTAGGTAGAACGACGGGACGCGTTCGGCTCTTCCCGAGCGATCCACATCTCGCCTCTAGAATCGGGTGATGTTCGCATCGTTTCCGGACAAACCCGACCACGACGCGCTCGAGCGCGGGATCCTCGCGCTCTGGGAGCGTGAGGCGACGTTCGCGAAGCTGCGTGCGAAGAACGCGGACGGCCCACGGTTCAGCTTCTTCGACGGCCCCGTCACTGCAAACAAGTCGCTCGCCGTCCACACGGCCTGGGGACGCACGCTGAAGGATGTCTTTCAGCGCTACAAGGCGTCGCGCGGATACCACCAGCGCTACCAGAACGGGTTCGACTGCCAGGGCCTGTGGATCGAGGTCGGCGTCGAGCGGGAGCTCGGGCTCAACTCGAAGCGCGAGATCGAGGAGTACGGGCTCGCCGAGTTCGCCGGCAAGTGCCGTGACGTCGTCGCCCGCTACTCGGAGGAGCTGACGAACGGCTCGATCAGGCTCGGCCAGTGGATGGACTGGGGCAACGACTACTTCACGTTCTCGGACACGAACATCGAGTACATCTGGCGCTTCCTGCAGCTCGTCAACGATCGCGGCTGGCTCGTGAAGGGGCATCGCTCGACCGAGTGGTGCCCGCGCTGCGGCACGTCGATCTCGGCTCACGAGCTCCACGGCAGCTACGAAGAGCGCCGCGATCCGTCACTCTACGTCCGCTTCCCGCTGCTCGACCGCGCCCGCGAATGGATCGTCGTCTGGACGACGACCCCGTGGACCTGCCCGCGAACGTCGCGCCGCGGTAAACCCCGAGGCCGACTACGGCCTGCTCGAGACCGGCGAGTGGGTCGCGTGCGCGCTTTTCCCGGACGAGACGTCCGCAGGTCGTCAAGGGTGCCGAGCTCGTGGGCTGCGCTACACGGGGCCGTTCGACGCGCTCGAGCCCGGGTCCGGCGTCGAGCATCGCGTGATCCCGTGGGACGATGTCGCGCTCGACACCGGCACGGGCATCGTCCATATCGCGCCCGGCTGCGGAGGCGAGGACTTCGAGCTTTCCAAGGTGCATGGCCTGGACGTGCTGACGCCGGTCGACGAGGGAGGCCGTTTCTACCCCGAGTACGGCTGGCTGCACGGCCTCTCGACCGGAGAGGCGGCCGAGCAGATCGTCGGCGACCTCGGTGACCG
>CAWCOI010000012.1:0-36676 GCA_963797125.1 uncultured Thermoleophilia bacterium
GCGAACACCGCAACGGGTTTCGGATTGCCGACCAACACGTTGCGGTCGAGCTCGGCCTCGGCGTAGAAGTTCGCTTCGATCCCGACGCCGGCAGCCGCCTCGTTGTCCGTGTGGTCGGAGCGCATGCCGACGATGACGTTCTGGCTCACGTCGCACATCGAGTGGTCGCCGCAGTAGACCCCGACCCCGACGGAGCCGGACACGTTGTTCTTCTCGATCTCGCCCATCGACATCTCGCTCATCGTGATCGCCGCGCATGCCCGTGCCGTGCACCCGGTTGCCGCTGACCGTGATCATCGAGGCGTGGACGACGATGCCCTCGTTGCCGCCCGAGACGTCGCAGCCCTCGACCGCGCTCATGCCCTGGAAGCCATCGAGTACGAGATGTCGATTCCCTGCGCGTACGGCCCCGAGCACGTCGACCGTGCAGTTGCTGGATCATGACCTGCGAGAAGCGGACGTGGATGCCGTCCAGCTTCGTGCCCGAGGACGCGAACGCCGTCGAGCCTGACTCGCCGCGCACCGTTCGACGTCGATCCCGTTCTCGCCACCGACCACGGTCAGGTCCCTGATCGTCGACGCCGCGAGGCGCGAACGACGATGCCGCCGCGTCACGACGGCGCCCGGCCTCGCCGACGAGCGTCTCCTCGCCGCGTGATCACGAGCGGCCCCTTGATGGACGCCCGCGGGCAGCGTCACGGTCGGTGGCCGGGTCGCGTACGCGACGCCGCCGCGCCGGCGAGCAGCGATCGCCGAAGGCGGATGCGACCGCGGCGGTCCCGAGGCGTCCGAGCTCGCCGCCGTCCTCCGCGTACGAGAGTCGCAGCCAGCGGGAAGACGGCGTGCCCGAGCACCTGCGCGAGCAGCCACGCCGGCGGCGAAGAAGCGCAACCGCCGTGCCGAGCGGCGCCACGATGCCGACGCGATCGCGCATCAGCAAGACCACGAGCGCCGAGCTCGAGCACCCCGAGCGGCAGCGCGACCCAGCCCGGCTGGTAGGCAAACACCCGGTGGTAGAGCGCGCACGTCGAGCGCGATGCCGACGCCGACCATGACGGCCGCCGATCTCGACCGGCCACCAGCGGTGCAGCGCCAGCGCGAGCAGCGCGACGCGACGACGAGCGGCAGCGAGCGCCGAGAGCAGGCGCGAGTCGAGCCGTCCTCTCAGCGTGTACGACATCGCCTGAACCGCTCGGAGGAAGCCGTGGGCTGACGTACTTCGCGCCCGCGAGCGTGTCGGCGGCCGGGATAGGCCCACTGCGCGGCGACTCCGGCCAGGGCGAGCGTGCGCGTCGTCGTTCGTGAGGGCGGGCACGGTGCAGTCGGGCGCGAGCACGATCCAGTCGCTGCGGCGTCTCGAGCCCGTGCTCCGCGACGAGCTGCGCGAGCAGCGGCTCGTGCGCCGAACCCGCGCACGAAAGCCCGTGGCGCAGATCACCTGCGCCGCCCCGTTCACTGCCGCCTCGACCCGGAAGCGCGCCTCCGCCCGCGCTGCTCGAGCGGCTCGTCCCAGTCCGGCGCCCGGGCGGATAGGACGGCGCGAGCAGCATCTCGAGAGTCGCCGCCCGCTCGCTCGGCGCCGAGGCGATGGAAGCGCGGCGAGCCCTCGGCGCGAGTGAGCAGCGGCCGCGGGCACGTTGAGCGGCCGGCGCAGCGGCTCCCGGCGCCGGACCGACGTGACCTCGGGCGCCGGCGGCGAGCGCGTTGCAGCCACTCGGTGGCGGCAGCCAGCCCGGCGCCGACGACGGCGACCGTCGTCGGCGTACTCGTGCGGCTCGTAGGCGTGAACCGTCGCGCGGCATCGTCGCGCAGCTCGTCGGGCAGGTTCAGACCGGGATGCCCCGGGGCGAGCAGCACGTGCCGAAACCTGCCGTGGCCATCGAGCTCGAATCCGCCGTCGACGGCGCGCACGTGCTCTATCCGGACGGTGCGAAGACTGCGCTCCCAGCCGCTGCGCTCCCGTACGCGCTCGATGTGCGGAGGAACTCCTCGACCGACGGGTGGTAGCGGTCAAGCGCAGAGGCCGCGAGCGGCGGGGAGAGCGTCGGCGCAACGCCGCGCGCACCGCGAGTCCGGGGAACGTCGTCGGCAGACAGTGGCCGTCGCTCTCGGATCGCATCGGGCCCTGCCGGATCGCCGCCGCTCGGCGGCGGAAGGCTGCGGCGGGATCGTCCTGCGTCCCGTAGACGGCGATCTCTCGGGTACGAGCCCCCGCGCCGCAGGGTCTGCGTACGCCGTGAATCCGGCTAGGGCCTGAATCCGACGACCGGGCAACGCGTGGGGCCTGCACGAGCTCTTACTTCACCGAGCCCGCCAGGAGACCCTGGACGAAGTAGTGCTGCAACGCGAGGAACACGCACAGCGGGATCAGGAGCGAGATGAAGGAGGCCGGGGCGATGATGTCGATGCTCGTGCCGAACTCGCGCAGCTGGCTCGGCGATCCCACACCGTGATCGGCGTCGTGTTCTGCCCGAAGGTCAGCGCGACGAGCAGGTCGTTCCAGGTCCAGAGGAACTGGAAGATCGAGAGCGACGCGATCGCAGGCAGCCCGAGCGGCAGGATCAGGCGGACGAAGATCACGCGATCTCGCTTCGCCCCGTCGATCCGGGCGGACTCGAGGATGTCCTTCGGCAGCCCGACGAAGAAGTTGCGCAAGCAGGAAGATCGCGAACGGCAGCCCGAACGCCGCGTGGAAGAGCACGATCGCCGACCACCGTGTCGTAGAGCCCGACCTTGTCGTAGAGCGTGAACATCGGGATCAGCGCCATCTGCAGCGGCACGACGAGCAGCGCGATCACGCCGATGAAGATCCAGTCGCGCCCGGGAAACTCGAGCCAGGCGAATGCGTAGCCGGCGAGCGCGCCGACGACGATCACGATCAGGGTGTTCGCCGACCGCGATCTACGGCCGTCGTCATCAGGAGCGAGTGCGTGATCGCGTTGTTGTGGAGCACCGCGCTGTAGTTGCGACCAGGTCGCGAGGCTCGGCTTCGTGAAGATCTGCCACCAGCCTTTCGACGCGTGAACGCCTGACGCCGGCAGGATCGAGGTGAGGAAGAGCCCGAGCGTCGGGATCGAGCCAGAGCACGCCGAGCAGGATCAGGAACAGGTTGACCGGCGTGCGCATCAGCGAAGCGCAGCACCTTCGCCGTGGCCGTGTCGCGTTCGCTGAGGCTTCGGCTTCGGGATCGCGGACGGCGTCGACGGCTACTCATGCTTCCCTCCTGAAGCGCTTGATGTTGAGGAGCGAGCACAGGCACCACGAGGACGAACAGGAAGACGGCGATCGCCGAGCCGACGCCGAAGTCGTTGATGCCGCCGAACGACGTGCGCCACATCGCGAGCGCGATCACGTTCGCCTCGCGTTCTGCGACGAGCCGGGCGCGAGCGTGATCACGAGGTCGAAGACCTTGAGGACGTTGATGATCATCGTGATGAAGACGACCGATGAGGACGGGCGCGAGCAGCGGCACGGTGACGCGCCGGAACACCTGCCACTCGCTCGCGCCGTCGGTTCGCGCCGCCTCGAGCACGTCTCGCGGCATCGCCGACAGGCCGGCGCGCGATCACCACCATCGCGAAGCCGGCCCAGATCCAGATGTAGGCGATGATCAGCGACGGCGTGATGAGCTTGGTGCCGAGCCAGGCGAACCCGCCGCAGGGCTTCGCGAACGTCTGCGCGCCGATCGCCGGCGTGGTACGTCCCCGGCGCGACCACTCGCGAAGTCGAACGTGCCGTCGTCAGCGCGACTGCTGCCGTCTTGACGACCTTGTTCTCGCTGCGTTCGCAGCTGCGACGGTCACGCCCGGCAGCCCGAGCTCCTGCGGCTCGACGACTTGCCGGGCACGCCGCCGCCCGGCTTGAAGTCGCGCCAGACGACGCCGACGATGTCGCCGGCTGCTTCGGACGCCGGCGACGACCGCCTGCGTCGCGCGCGGACGGCACATCCGTCGGGCGGGATCGCCGGTCAGCCCGAGCAGGGCGACCCCGCCCGGATGCGAGCGGCATCTTCAGCACGATGCCCGTCCTGCGCATCGCCCTGCAGGCCGGGAGTCGACGGCGAGCGCCGTCGAGAGGGACGCCGGGCGGCTTGACGACGCTCGTACGACCGACCGTCCGAGCGCGTTGACGGCGCCGAGGTTCGGGTCCTGCTGACGTACATGATCCGCCACGTCACGCCGGTGGCGAAGGCGGAGATCGCCATCGGCAGGAACACGACGGTCTTGAAGGCGACCGCCCAGCGCGACGCGCTCGGTGAGCACCGCGAAGATCAGGCCGATCGCCGTGACGAGCGCCGGCACGACCGCGACCCAGATCAGCGTTGTTCTTGATCGCGGTCGTCAGCGTCGAGCGTCGTGAACAGCGCCTTGTAGTTGTCGATCCCGACGCAAGTGCCGATCGAACCCGCTGCGGGCCGAAGAAGCTGCGGACGATCGTGTAGATCGGTCGGGTAGACCATCCAGATCGCCGAGCAGCACGAACGCGGGCAGCGAGGAAGAGCGCGCCCGCGCAGGTAGCGGCCGCAGGCTCGGGCCCGGCTCGCGGCGGGTGGAGCCGCCCCGACGGGCGGCTCCACCGCGATCGTGCGCCTGGCGCTCAAGCTCTACTTGCCCTTCTTGTACGCGGCGGCGGCCGACGATCTCGAGCTTCTTCTGGATCCCGCTCACGTTGGCTCGGGTTACGTGAGGAAGTCCTGGAACAGCCCCCACTCGCCCTGGCCCACCGTCGCGCCGAAGGAGGCCGGCTGCTGGTCGGACATGTCGAACACGACGTTCTTGGCCTTCGCGATCGCGAGCGTCGGTCGCCCGCGTTGTCGCGTCCGGATAGACGCTCGCCGGCATGTTCCGGTTGCCGGTTGCGAAGCCCCCTCTCGACGCCCACGCCGCTGCCGCGGCCGGGGGTGGCGAGGAACTTCACGAACGCCTGGATCGCCGGGGTGTCCCTGAACGCGACGATCGTGTCGCCGCCGATCACGACCGACGGGGGCAGATCCGGTTGATCGACGGGAATGGGAACTTCGCCGTACCCCGTCCCCGGCTTCGCCTTCACGGTCGCGACGCCCGGGACGAAGTCGCCCTCCATCACCATCGCCCCCTTCGGCGGGTTCTGGAAGACGTACTAAAAGGCGTCGAGGAAGTCCGTCTGCACCGCACCCGACGTTCCGCCGGCCATGTTGGCGCTCGGCGAACACGCCCGCCATGGTCTTCAGGGCGGTCGTGACCGACTTGTCCGTCCACTTGATCTTGTGGGGCCGTCAACAGCGCGTACCTGGCCGGTACCGCCTGACGGATGTAGATGTTCTCGAACAGGTCGGTGAGCGTCCAGCCGTCCGCTCCGCCGACCAAGTAGGCGGCACGCCGGACGACTTGACCGTGTTCGCGAGCCGAGGTGAACTGCGGCCAGGGTCTTCGGTGCCTTGACGCCCGCAGCCTTGAACGCAGGAGCGTTGTACCAGACCGTCGACTTGTTGCTTGCCCTTGAAGACGAGCCCGTAGACCTTGTTCGGAGAACCTGCCGAGCGCGATCCACGACGGTGCGAAGTTCGCGGCGAGGGTCTTCTGGGGCGTAGCCGATCGGCTTCAGCTGGCCTTCTTGTCCACGAACTGCTTGACGAGGCCCGGCTGCGCGATGTCGGCCATGTCGGGCGGATTGCCGCCGGCCACCGCGGTCGAGACCACCGTCGGCAAGTTGTCGCCGACGGGCTTGTAGTTGACCTTCACGTTCGGGTTGACCTTGTTGAAGGCCTTGATCACATTGCCAGGAAGTGCCTTCGCCTCGGCTTCCGGTCCAGACCCCGTCGAACGTGATGCTGCCCGAGACTGCGGGGCTCGTGCCCTTCGTCGCTCCGGAGCCGCTGCTCGAGTGCGGCAAGCACAGCGGCGGCGACCACGAGGCAGACAGTGGCGCTGCGGAACCCAATGAGCGTGTGGCGAGCCTTCCCCTTCCCCTGTTCCTGGTCGTAGATCCCGAGACCCGTCTCCGGGTCGAAGAAATGCATCGAGCTCGTGTCGACCGACACCTCGACCGGCTCGCCCTCACCGCGACACGGGCGCGCGCGCCGAAACGGCCGACGAAAAGCGCGTGATTCGGAATGCCGGCCGTCCATACCCGTCTCGGGGCCTCGCTCGCGAGCTCATCCGTCTCCTCTGTCACGGCCGGGCCGTGCACCCTCGACCGTGAAGTGCACCATCAGCTCCGAGCCGAGCACCTCGCGGGAGCTCTACCGTCCCGCGCAACCGCCGGCCGGCGGGTGTGTCGGGTTCCAGCGAGACATCGTCGAGGTGCTCGGGGAGAATGCCCGCGATCACCGGGCGACCCTCGAGTAGGCCTCGAGCGCCGGGAGGCCGGCTGCCGATTCCTCGTCCAGCTCGAGCTTCTGGGTGGCCGAGACGCGACCGCGATGCCGCCGTTCGAGCGCTCGATCAGTGCGCCCTCCACCATGTTCATCGGTGGGATGCCGATGAAGCCGCCGACGAATAGGTCGCCGGGGTCGTAGACCGTCTGCGGGTCGGCCACCTGCTGCATCTCGCCCTTCCGCATCACCGCGATGCGGTCGCCCATGGTGATCGCCTCGACCTGATCGTGCGTGACGTAGATCGTCGTCCGCCGAGGCGCCTGGACGAGTCTCGGCCCGCATCTGCACCCGCAGCTTCGCGTCGAGGTTCGAGAGCGGCTCGTCCATCAGGAACACGGACGGCTCCCGGACGATCGCCCGCCCCATCGCGACGCGCTGCCGCTGCCCGCCGGAGAGGTTGCGCGGGTAGCGGTTGAGGTAGGTTGTCAGGCCGAGAGTGCGCCGCGCGCTGCACTCGCTCCTCGATCTGCTGCCTTCGGCATCTTCTTGAGACGCAGGCCGAAGGCGATGTTGTCGTAAACCGTCAGGTGCGGATAGAGCGCATAGCTCTGGAAGACCATCGCGATGTCCCGGTCGCGCGACGGCACGTAGTTGACGACCCGGTCGCCGATCCGCACGACGCCGCCGGAGATGTCCTCGAGCCCCGCAACCATGCGAAGCGCCGTCGTCTTGCCGCAGCCGGAGGGGCCGACCAGCACCATGAACTCGCCATCGCGGATCCCGAGGTCGAGGGAATTAACCGCCCGTGTCCCGTCCTCGTAGACCTTGGACACGTGCTCCAGCGTGACAGCGGCCACATTGTCTCCAAGCGTGCTTGCTCGCGACGTTCGAGCAGGATTCGCCCTCTCGATACCCCGTTCGACTCGCGCTCAAACCGCCAGTCTGGCTCAGGCCTCTCCGCGCGCGAGGGAGCCCGCGAGGTGATCCACCAGCTCCCGCGCATCACCCTCGGCGCCGTTGATGAAGCTCGATCTCCGGCGGCGCAAGACGGGCAGCCCGAGCACCACCATTCCGGGGCTGTCGACGACCACGCCCCCTTCGTGCCGCACCTGCCCCTTCGCGTCCAACACGGGAACGTGGAGCCAGCTGTAGTCCGGGCGAAAGCCGGTCGCCCAGAGGATCGTCCGGATCTCGCCGCTTCCGAGATCGAGCCGCACCCGCGAGGATTCGGGCGCACGCGTCGGCTCGAAGCGTTGTGGCTCGTCGAGATCTGCCTTGTCTCGCGCCCACTCATCGAAGGTGTCGAGTAGTCGGTTCAGCTTCAGGTCGGCCAGCGCGAACATGTTCCGGAGCCCGCCGGAGAAGAGGGCCCAGCCGTCGCGGGCCGCCGAGACTCGGCCCACCAGCTCGACTCCCATCGCCGTCAGCGCGTTCAGGTCGAGCGTCGTGCCGGGCGCGCCGACGAGCTGCGGCGAGGGCAGGCGCCGCGCGCGGGTGAGATCGTCGATCGCGTCGTACCGCTCATCCCACACCCCCGAGCGGTCCATCCACCACAACACGTCGCGGCCGCGGTACCTGCGCGGGAGGCGGACGTGCTCACCGACCGCGAGCGTCACCGGCCGCCCCGAGCGATGGATCTCGTCGGCGAGCTGTGCCCCGGTAGCCGACGCGCCGACGACGAGCACGCCACCGTCCGGCAGCTGCGAGGGGTCGCGATAGTCGAACGGCGTGATCTGCTCGATCTCCGGCGGCACCGACGTGCTGACCGCCGGCACGCTCGGCACGCTGTAGCCGCCGCTCGCAAGCACGACGCAGCGGCAACGGATCTCGCCGTTGGTTGTGACGACGTGATACCCGTCGTCGGTGCGCGTCACCGACGTGACGTTCGTATTGGTGCGAACCGGCGCGTCCGACGCGGCGGCGAAGCCGGAGATGAACTCGATCACCTCGGGCATCGTCATGTACCCGTCCGGATCCGGGCCGTCGTAGTGGTGGCCTGGCAACCGGCTCTGCCAGTTGGGCGTCAGCAGCCGCAAGGACTCCCAGCGTTCGCGCCGCCAGGAGTTCGCCACCTCCCCTCGCTCGAGGAGGACGTGATCGATCGAGTGCTCGCTGAGAAACCGGCTCGCCGCGAGCCCGGCGTGACCCGCCCCGACGACGACCGTCGTCAGTTGCTCTATGTCTTGACCACGTCGACGGTGACGTTCACGGGGTTCGTGAGGGCGTCGTAGACGGCCGAGCGCTTCTGCGACTGGGCGACGATCGCCTCGATGTCCTCCTGCGACGCGTCGGCGTCGATCTCGAACGTCACGTTGATGTCGTCGTAGCCGTTGCGCACGTCGCTGTCCATGCCGAGGATCCCCTGGATGTCCATCTTGCCCTCGAGCTTCGACTCGACCGAGCGCAGCTGGACGCCGCGATTCTGCGCCACCGACGCGATGCCCGCCGTGAGGCAGCTCGCAAGCCCGACAAGCAGGTACTCGATCGGCGTGATCCCGCGGTCTTCGGACGCGAAGATCTCCGGATGGTCGGCCTCGAACGTCGTCTCGGTCTTGTGCGACTGCTCCTCGCCGAGGCCGAAGTAGTTGCTGACCGTCGCCTGGCTGTAGGTGCCGTTGACCCACTTGCACGATGCACGCCAGGTGAACTTCGTTGCATCGGGTGCCTCCCTGAGCGCTTCGCGTGCGTCCAGGAGTGCCTGCACATTGACTCCGTTGTCTGCGGTTGCCATTGCCATGGGGAACCCCTTTCGGGCTGATCGAGGCTTGTCGGAACCCGAGATTCTACAACGCCGGGCTCGCCGGCCGCGGAGAGTCGCCGACGTTATCATCGCGTGGGTGGCAACCTCACTGCCCAAAATCGCTGCCGGGTCGGTGGGCACGGTCGAGACGCAGTACCTCGACCTTCCGAACCCGCTGCGGCTCGACTGCGGACGCGAGCTGCACCCGGTCCGCGTCGCCTACGAGACCTACGGGACGCTCTCGCCGGCGCGGCGACAACGTGATCCTGGTCTGTCACGCGCTGAGCGGCGACGCCCACGCCGCGGGGTTCGCGAAGACACCACCGGAGGAGAGCACCCGCGACGGCTTCGGCGCCGAAGACCGCGACGGCTCGAGCGGCAGGGGGCTCGGCTGGTGGGACGGCATGATCGGCCCCGGCAAGGCGTTCGACACCGACCGCTACTTCGTCGTCTCCACCAACCTCCTCGGTGGGTGTGGCGGGACGACGGGGCCTTCGTCCGTCGACCCGGCCACCGGCAGGCCGTATGGGTCCGACTTTCCCGTCATCACCGTTGCCGACATGGTGCGGACGGAGCGCGCGTTCCTCGACGAGCTCGGCATCGAGCGGCTCGCGGCCGTCGCGGGCGGATCGCTCGGCGGCATGCAGGCGTTCGAGTGGGCGATCCTCTACCCCGATCAGGTCGACGCGATCGTCGCGATCGCCAGCACGCATGCCATCCAGCCGCAGGGCGTCGCGTGGAACGCGATCGCGCGCAATGCGATCACGGCCGACCCGGACTGGCAGGGCGGTCATTACTACGACACTGGGCGCCGTCCCGACGGCGGCATGGGCATCGCGCGCATGGTCGGCCACATCACCTACCTGTCGGCGCAGGGGCTCGGCGACAAGTTCGGGCGACGGCTCCAGTTCGCCGACGACATCCGCTTCACGCTCACCGAGCCGGAGTTCGAGGTCGAGAGCTACCTGCGGCATCAGGCCGAGACGTTCGTGCGGCGCTTCGACGCCAACACCTACCTCTACACGTCCCGGGCCTTGACGTACTTCGACCTCGCGCGCCAGCACGGCGGGACGCTCGCGAGTGCGCTTCGCGACGTCCAGGCCCGGACGCTCCTGATCGCGTTCAGCTCGGACTGGCTCTACCCACCGGCGGGGTCGGAAGAGCTGGCCGACACGCTACGCGAGCTCGGGAAGGACGTGGAGCTGCACGTGATCGAGGCGCCCTACGGCCACGACTGCTTCCTGCTGGAGGAGAGCCGGCAGACGCCGATGATCCAGGACTTCCTGGCGCGCCAGGCGACCGCACCGCGTCTCTAGGATGACGTCTTGACGCACGAGCCGCAGCGCCCAGAGCAAGCCCGCGAGTTCGGATTCGAGACGCGCCAAGTGCACGCCGGCCAGCGCCCCGACCCGAACACCGGCGCGCGCGCCGTGCCGATCTTCCAGACCACGAGCTACGTGTTCGAGGATCCCGAGTCGGCCGCCGCCTACTTCAACCTGCAGGAGTACGGGAACACGTACTCCCGGATCATGAACCCGACGGTCGCCGTCTTCGAGGAGCGGATGGCGAGCCTCGAGGGCGGCTGCGGCGCGGTTGCCTTTGCGAGCGGCATCGCGGCGCAGGCAGCGGCGTTCTTCACCATGCTCCAGCCCGGCGATCACGTCGTCTCCTCCTCGGCGCTCTACGGCGGCTCGGTGAACCAGTTCAAGCACCTGCTGCGCAAGCTGAACGTCGACCTGACGTGGGTCGACCCGGACGACGCCGACGCGTGGCGCGCCGCGGCGCGCGAGAACACGAAGCTGTTCTACGGCGAGACGATCGGCAACCCGGGCGGCAACGTGCTCGATATCGAGGCCATCGCCTCCATCGCCCACGCGCACGAGGCTCCGCTGATGGTCGACAACACGTTTGCGACGCCCTACCTCTGCCGGCCGATCGAGTGGGGCGCCGACATCGTCGTCCACTCGGCCACGAAGTTCATCGGCGGCCACGGCACGAGCATTGGCGGCGTCGTCGTCGACTCCGGCGAGTTCAACTGGTCGAATGGCCGCTTCCCGGTCGTCGCCGACCCGTCGCCCGCGTATCACGGCCTCGAGTTTCACGAGACGTTCGGGATGTACGGCTTCTGCATGAAGCTGCGCGCCGAGACGCTACGCGACCTCGGCGCGGCGATGAGCCCGTTCAATGCCTTCCTGTTCCTGCAAGGGCTCGAGACGCTGTCGCTGCGCATGGAACGCCACGTCGAAAATGCGATGGCGGTCGCCACATACCTCGAGTCACAGGCCCTGGCATCGAACGTCACCTATCCGGGCCTGCAGACGAGCCGCTTCCGCCCGCTCGTCGACCGATACCTGCCGGGAGGCGCCGGTGCCGTTTTCTCGTTCGACTGCGAGGGCGGACGCGAGGGAGGACAGGACTTCATCCGCGGCGTCACGCTCTGGTCGCACCTGGCGAACGTCGGTGACTCGAAGAGCCTGATCATCCATCCCGCGAGCACGACGCACCGCCAGCTCAACGACGACGAGCTGCGCGCCGCAGGCGTCGGCCCGGGTACGGTCCGGCTGTCCGTCGGCACCGAGTCGATCGACGATCTGATCTGGGATCTCGAGCAGGGCTTCGCGCGCGTGGCGGCGTCGGCATGAGCTCGTCCGTCGAACCGGCGCCGTTCGACCTGGGGCGCTACCAGGATCCACTGACGATCCAGCGGGTGCTTCACACCGCGAAGACCGTGGCCGTCGTCGGGCTTTCCTCGAACGAGCTGCGCCCGAGCAATTTCGTCGGGTACTACCTCAAGCGCCACGGCTATCGCGTGATTCCTGTCAATCCACGCGAGACGGAGGTCCTCGGGGAGCCGAGCCGCGGCAGCCTCGTCGACCTGACGGAACCGGTCGACCTCGTCGTCGTGTTCCGGGCGCCCGACGCGCTGCCGACGATCGCGGCCGAGGCCGTCGAGATCGGCGCCGGCACGCTCTGGTGTCAGTTCGGCGTCATCAACGAGGAGGGCGCGCGGATCGCGGAGTCAGGCGGCGTGACCGTGGTGATGGATCTCTGCGCCAAGGTCGAGCACGCGCGCTACGTCGGCCGCATGCACTGGCTGGGCTTCAACACGCAGCGCATCACCTCGGTGCGCGGCGGGCTCCAGTAGTCGAGCAGGTCGCTCCGGCGGCGACCGCCGCCCGCACTACGCTCCGCCAACGAATGGTGATACGCCCGAGACCGATTCCGTGAGCGATCACCTCTACCTTTACCTACTGGGCGTCGGCATTCTGACCGCTCTGACGCCGTGGGCGATCGTCGGCATCATCGTCCTGCTCGGATCCCGTGCCGGTGGACGTGCCGCCGTCGCATTCGCGGTCGGCTGGTTCTGCGCTGTGGCGTTCATCGCCGCGGTCGTCGTCGCAGGCGTCGGGAGCACGGGCTCGTCGTCGAAGGGGACGTCCTCGAACGTGGTCTACGCGATCGAGCTCGTGCTCGGGCTCGTGCTCGTCGCCTTCGCGGCGCGCAAGCACGCTCGCGACCGATCGTCGCCCGAGCCTGCCGCCGAACCCGGATGGCTTACGAAGCTCGACAGGATGGGACCGGTCGTGGCGTTCGCATTCGGGACGTTCATGATCAACGTCGTGTTCGTCGTCGATGCCGGCATGCGCATCGCCGCCGCGGATCCGAGCACGTCGAGCGCGACCGTCGCGGTCGTCTTCTACACCGTCCTGTCGACCGCCAGCCTGATCGCCGTCCTCGTCGTCTACTTCTCCGACCGGGACGGCGCCGAAGCCCGACTCGCCCGGATGCGCGGGTGGATCGCGCGCAACAACGCGAACGTGATCAGCGGGATGCTCGGAGTCGTCGGCATCTTCCTGGCGCTGAAGGGTGCGATCGGGCTGATCGCGTAGCGGCGGTCCCGTGTCCGGGCGAGTCCCGTGGCACGATGAGGCCCCCGTCCGCCCATCCATCCGCGCGTTGCCGTTGTTGCGCCCGCGATCGCTCGAGCCCGACACGCGGTGGCTGCGGGCATCGTGTCCTCGTTGCGAGCATGGTCGGTCGCCGCCGGAGCGCCGCCCATGCGAGCGAGACCCCGACCCTCGTAGCGTCGCTTCCTTCGTGACCTCGCTCCGCCGTGTCCCTGGCTGCTCCCGCCGGCGCGCGCTCGACGCCCGCGGCCGCGAGGACTTTGTGTTGATTCAACACAAAGCCCCTCTCTGGGTGGGCTCTGGCGGGTCGGACGGGCGCTGTGTTTCCGGCGAGCGATGCGATGCAGAGACGGCACAGACTCGGCTCAAAGGTGGTGTAGAAACGGCATTCGTCCGGCACTGTTCCGCGGCCATACTCGGAAGGTGCTGTTCTCTCCGCGCGTCCACGAGTACATCATCGGGCGAATCTGGGCTCACGACGACGGCCGTCGTACGATGGCCGAGATCTGGCGTCGCGTCCGACGCGATGCGGAAGAGATCGGGCTCGTTGTTCCTGGATATCACAGTGTTCGGGCCGTCGTCCGCGCAGAGCGGGAGCGGCGCGCTGCTCAGCGAGAGGCGCTGCTGATCGCCCTCGAGGAGAGCATGCGATGGGCACCCGACGGCTTCCGGATCCTCGACCACCTAGTCGCGGCGGCCCGCCTCCACCGCCCCGTCCTATGGCTCCCGACGCCGGCACCCATCGGCGGAGGCCGAAGCTCATTCGGCGGCCGCGAACCACCCTGAGATTCGCACGACCGGCCGGAGCCGGAGCTTGTGTTGATTCAACACAAACTCTCTTGCGTTCGCCTCCGGGGCGTACACGGGTCTCGGCGCGAAGGGGCGACGAGCTGACACCGCACCATCCCGATACGGCACCAACGCGACAGACAACCCGGTGGCACGGCAACCAACTCGACACGGCAACTAACGCGACACGGCAACCAACGCGACACGGCAGTCAAGTGCGGCACCGCGACCGAGGTGAGAAGACGGGACGAGCCTCATCGGAGCCAGGCGTCGGGAGTCGGTCGAGTCAGTCGGCTCGCAGCCGGGATGCCGGCGGTGCGAGCGTGCCGTGACGGAAGCGTGGTCAGGATCGCACCGAGCGCGAGGAACGCGATCCCTAGCGCCACCGCCGCGCGCCAGCCGTGGCCGTCGATCACCGCTCCACCGGCCACACTCCCACCCGCGATCCCGATCGAGACGGAGGTGCCGAACCACGAGAACGCCTCGGCGACCGAGCCTGCCGCCGCGACGCGGCCGATCTGGCCGTAGAGCGCCGCCACGACGGGCGCGATCGGGATTCCTGCGCAGAAGAGGAGGAGGGTCATCGTGGCGACCGACGTGGCGGCGAGGGGCAGCGCCATCAATGCCGCGAGCAGAAACGTTCCGAGAATGATCCGCCGCCGCTCGTCGCTCGACGGTCGCAGCGCTGCGAGCAGGCCCCCCACGAGCGACCCAGCGGAGAACCCCGCGAGCGCGATGCCGGCGAGTGCCCTGTTGCCGTGAACCTCGGCGAACGCCGGCACTGCAATCTCGACCGCACCGAAGCCGAGACCAAGGAAGAGGGACAGCAGCGCAATTGTCCGGACGCCGATCGCCGAAAGCGCGCCCAGCGGGGAGCTGTGCATCTCCTCGGCCGGCCCGGCGTCGACGACCGGCGGCAGTCGCGAGAACGCGTACGTTCCCACGGCCGCGACGAGTGCCGCGCCGACGACCGGTGCGACCGGTGCGACGGTGGCGAGCACGGCGACGAGGAGCGGGCCGCCGACGAAGATCACCTCCTGGAGCGCCGCGTCGAGCGCGTAGGCCGTTCGGGCACCGTCCTCCCCCGCGACCGTCGGCCAGATCGAGCGGAGTGCGGAGGAGACGGGCGGCATCGTCAGGCCCGCAGCCGCCGCAGCAAGCGCGATCGCCACGATCGGAGCCTCGACCGCCCCGAGGACGGCGACGACCGCGAACAGAGACGGGTAGATGATCATCCGGCGCCGGAGCACGAGCCGCGGCCCGAGGCGATCGACCCGGCGTCCGCCATACGGCGCGCCGATCGCGACGGCTACCCCGTAGGCCGCGGCGACGAGGCCCGCCTCGCCGTAGCTCGCGCCCTCACCACGCACGAGCAGGACGAGTGCCAGCCCGGCCATCCCCGTCGGCAGCCGCGCGACGATGCTCCAGGCGAGGAGTGACGCCGCATACTGATTGGCGAAGAGCTCGCGGTATCGTGCGACGCCACGCGCCTCCGGAGCAGCCTCCACGCTCAGGAGGTGACGTCGATCGTCGGCGGTGCTGGCCCGGCCGACTCGGGGATCTTCTGTCGTCGATGCTCGAGCCAGTCGAGGAAGACGACCTGGATCGCGCCGGCCACGGGATCGCGCCGAGGGCGCCGATCACGCCCGCGAGCTCGGCGCCCATCAACACCGCCACGAGCACGATCAGCGGCGAGAGTTGCACGGTGCGACCGTAGACGAGGGGTTGGAGCACGTGGTTCTCGAGCTGCTGGTAGAGGACGAAGAAGATGACGAGCACGATCCCGGCCGTCGTCGAGTGCAGGAAGCCGACGACGCTGACGATGATCGCGGCGAGCGTGGCGCCGGCGAGCGGAATCAGATCGAGGATGGCGACGACGAGACCGAGCGCAACCGCATACGGCACGCCGAGAATGAGGAGGACGGCAGTCGAGACAACACCCGCGATGAGGCTGATCGCGAGATTCCCGGTGACGTAGCCGCCGACCGTGCGGTAGATGTCGCCGCCCACCTTGCGCCACCGCGGCCGCGACTCCTCGGACAGCAAGCCGTAGATCCGCTCGACCCAGGCAGGACCTTCGAGCAGCATGAAGAGCGTCAGGAACGCGATCGTGACGACGGCGATCACCGCGTTGAGAATGCTCTTGGTGACGCTGAGAGCGGTGTTCGAGAGCCCGAGGACGCCGCCGACACCACTCTTCTCGATCGCCTCACGCGCCCGTTCGACGATGTGGTAGTCACGCTCGAGAAAACCGAGCCTGCCCCGGCCGCGGGTCAGGTCGTCGATGTACCCGGGCACTGCGTCCGCGAGGTCGTTGACCTCCCGCACGAGCGTCGGCACAAACGTCGCAGCGATCCCAATGATCAGGAGGATCGCGCCGATGAAGACGATTCCGACGGCCAGGCCCTCGCTTGAGCCCGCGCGCAACAAGGAACTCGACCGCCGGATTGAGCGCCATCGCGAGGAAGAGGGCGATCAGCACCCAGATGATCACGGACCGCGTTACCCAGATCACCTCGAATCACGATCGCGACGGCGAGCACGACCCCGATCACAGTCAGGATCGCGCGTGGCCGGAAACGGACGAGGCGCTCGTCGAGCATCGGATCGAGCATAGGGAGAGGCGCTGGACGGCCTGCCCCGGCGCGAGACCCGGGATCTACATCCCGCGGCCGCTGCACTCCCGCGCGGCATGCCTCCAGCGTGAGCACGCCGTCGCGGCACAAGCTCGGGCACCGGCGCGTGGATCGCGAAGGCGCTTCGGATGTCCTTCGTGAACCACAGGTGCAACATCTCGCTTCCCTGCGTACGCACGCGAGCCCTTCGGGCAGGTCCCGTTCGGCAATGGAGCGAGACCGCGCTTGTGACTGCGCGTGCAGACGACGTGGGAGTGCCAGCGGGCGATCGGACCGGCGGGTGTCGGCCCGCGCACACCGCGCGGGACGCTGAACATGGCGCCGATCAGCACCGGCTTGCGCCCCGGCTGGGTGGCGTAGATGAGCGCCTCGGGCCGGCGTGGATCGAGGAAGCGACGGTCATCGCTGAAGCGCCGCTGCTCTGCGTGGAGGTAGCCGACAGCATCGTCGCCCGCGGCGCGGCGCGCCAGGTGCGTGTCGAATCCACTCGCCTTCGCCGCCTTCGACGTCACGCCATCGGGCGGTGGCTGCGCGGGCGCGGCGCGAGCAGCCTGGTCGCGGCCGTCAGCTGGGCGGGCGTTGCAAGTGCGAGGTCGGGATACTGGCGCAGGTGGGAGGCGAGCCCGTGGCGGGTCTCGGGAGCGAGCGAGCTCTGCCCCGGTGCCAGCGTGCACAGCGTCGCCGCAGGCCGGGCTGGAAGCGCAGCCGGCACCCACGCCAAGGCGAGGAGAACGGCAATCCATCCCAGCCACGTCGCTCCGCTCGGCGACTTCGGGAGCATTCTTCGTTTCGGCAACAAACCTCCACAGCCTCGATGCGGCAGCGGCCGACGGCCACGATTGCTTCAATGTCGGGTATGCGGGTGTAGCTCAATGGTAGAGCCCCAGCCTTCCAAGCTGATTACGAGGGTTCGATTCCCTCCACCCGCTTCTAACCGCAACGCTAGTAGGCATCCCGAATCCAGAAAGACAGAGGTCCCGTCTCCGGGGCCTCCTCGGTTTCCGATCCTGGCGTAGGCGGTCGCAGCGTGACCCCGGCGAACGCGAGACCTCGATTTGTCGACACGAAGCGGCACCGTTTCACGCCGTTTGCGGGGCCCCAAAACGGCCAGCTGGACTCCTACCCACCTGCCCGAATCAGCACCTCGCAGCCTCGTGAAACGGCTTGCACGAAATGACGTGAAAAAGGCAGGCGACGCCCCCTGGGTCGGCCCCCCAACGCGCGAGTCCACGCCGCCTGCCCGTCACCAGCGTTATACGACGGAAACCCTCGACGGTTTGTAAAACCGGGACAAATTGGGCGGCGTGTCCTGCCTCGGGGGGGAGGCCTCTTGGGGGGTGAGGGGGAGATAAACCCATCAGGCGCACGCCGCCCTACGCCAAACGCTACTCCCCATCGCCCGGTTCGCCAAGTCCTGAAGTACCCAAAGGCCCTCCGGCTTCGCCCAGGGCGTGTAGATCGGAGAGAAGTGAACACACCCACAGAGCAGAACGCGGCGGAGGCGCTTTCAGCCCTCCAGGGCAAACTCCATGAGGCTCAGGCACGTGACCGCGTGCCGTACCCGGCAGAAGGACGGTTGCTTTGGGACGGTGCCGGGTAGGTATGTGTCGCCGTGCTTCTCGTCCATGGACAGCCACTGGAATCGCGCGAGGTCGAACAGTTGATTCGAGCGTTATCGCACGACGGCAGGCCCTTGGCCGCGAAAGCAGCGGGGACGATCCTCCACGCGTATGTCAACGATCGCTTCGCTGTCCTGTTGGGCCTCGAGACGCGGGAAGCAGTCTGTTCCGTTCTTGCTGCCGAGGAAGAACTTTCGGACGGACTCGAGGGACTGCACGAGGCGCTGAGCGGGCACGGAGTGGCGCTTGCCAAGATCATGTGACGCGCGGCCGCGGGCCAGGAAGGATTCGTGTCAGGACGCAGATCAAGAAGGCGTCGCTGCTCGATTCGGCCTGATTCCCGACTAGGAATAGCTCACGATCGTTGGCCGAGGGCCGCGAGACGCACGTCCAAGGCGGAGCAGCAAACCTGCCACTACGGCCCCGCGTTGGCACCTTTCACGCGCCGCCCCTTCACTGCCAGCTTCGACGCCATCCAGTCGAGCTGATCCGCGTACGCCGCCTGCGAGGGCGCATGCCCCTGGTCATACCAGCGCAACTCCGCCGCCGGGCCGGCCGACTTCCGCAGCGCCTCGAGCGCCGCGCGCGGGACGACCTCGTCCTTGCGGCCGTCCTGGAGCAGCACGGTGCCCGGCCGAGCCTTCGCGACCCACGTGAGCGGATCGACGGAGCCGAGCTCGCGCCGGATCGCGGGTCGCAGGCTCGCCGGCGCCTGCGCTGCGTACTCGCTGATCGGCGGCGAGCCTCCGGAGAGGAGATCGAAGGCATCGATGCGCCGGTCGACCCCGGCAAGGATGGCGCCGATGCGGGCGCCCGAGCTCCAGCCGACGAGGCCGATCCGCGAGCGGTCGACCTGCGGCAGGGAGTCGAGCACATCGACTGCGCGACGCGCGGCGACGACGCCGTTCACCACCCCTTGCCGCTGCTCGGCGAGCCGCTCCGTCGCCGAACCGGTCGGGGCAGCGTCCTCGGGCATCGTGATCGTGAGCGCGACGACGCCGCGGGCCGCCATCCACGTCGCCGGTACGAGGAGCTCCGTGCGATCGCCGCCCGACCCGTGCAGGTAGACGACGGCCGGGAACGGCCCCTTTCCCGGCGGCACGGCGAGCAGCCCGTCGACCTTGCGGCCGCCGGCGCTCGTGTAGGTGATGTCGTGCACCTTGATCGGGTAGTTGTGGTTCACGACGCCGCGGTCGAGGTAGCCGAGCGGCGCAGAAGCGTCGTACGCGAACGGCGACGCTCGGCTGGCTCTGGCTCGAGCCGCCACAGCCCGCCGCGACGTGCCGCGACGGCGGCAAGAATCAACAGAGCTCTCATGAGAGTAAGTCGGGGTGGTCGGACTCGAACCGACGACTTCCGCTTCCCAAAAGCGGCACTCTAACCAGGCTGAGCTACACCCCGTCTCCGTACATATGTGCGCACAGCATGGCAGTTTGCACACACGAGCTCGCACTTGGCGATCTCGTCGAGGATGACCTGACGGCTGTGACCGTTGATGAGACGACCAAGGTCGCCGCGTTTCTCGTGGGTCGCGGCTAGGATGTCACGGATTCCGCGGGACCGAGCGGGTAGCCTCGTCCGGTGACCGAGCTCGTGCTGCCTCCGGGAGAGCTCTCCCGCCACCGCCGGCCACGGGTCGGATACGCGATGACGATCGTCGCCGCGACGATGTTCGCCGTCAACGGCGCCGTCGCGAAGATCGGGCTGGACGCGAGCGGCATCGGCACGCTGCGTTGGACAGAGCTTCGGTCGACGGGTGGCTTCGTCGGCCTCGCCCTCGCGCTCGCGATCGTCGCACCGAAGCGACTGCGGATCGGCTCGCGCCGCGAGCTCGGCCGCCTCGCGTTCTACGGGATCGTCGGGTTCGCGGTCGTCCAGTGGCTCTACTTCGTCGCGATCGACAGGCTGCCGATCGGGATCGGCCTGCTCTTCGAGTTCACGGCGCCCGTGCTGATCGCCCTCTGGGCGCGCTTCGTGTGGCACGAGCCGGTGCGACGGCGGGTGTGGCTGGCGCTCGCGCTCGTGATCTGCGGCCTGACGCTCGTCGCCCAGATCTGGCACGGCCTCACGCTCGACGGCGTCGGCGTCGTCGCCGGGCTCCTCGCGGCGGTCGCGCTCGCGATCTACTACCTGATGGGAGAGCGGCTCGTCGGCCGCCGCGACCCGATCTCGGTCGTCTGCTTCGGCCTCGGCTTCGCCTCGCTCGCGTGGGCGATCGTGCTGCCCTGGTGGAGCTTCCCGACCGACGCGATGCGGATCAGCGTCGAGCTCCCGCACGGCCTCTTCACCGTGCCGGTCGGCGCGCTCGCGCTGTGGGGAATCGTGTTCGGCACGATCGTGCCGTTCTCGCTCTCGATCGGGGCGCTGAAGCACCTGCCGGCGACGACCGTCGGGATCGTGGCCACGTTCGAGCCGGTCGCCGCGGCGGTGATCGCCTGGGTGTGGCTCGGCCAGGCGCTCGTCGCGGTGCAGATCGTCGGCGGCGTCGTCGTGCTCGTCGGCATCCTGCTCGCCGAGACCTCGCGCTGAGCGGCGCAGCAGCCGCATCGACGGATACCCTGTTCCCATGGTCGAACGGGTCCTGCTCGCCTCACCACGCGGCTACTGCGCCGGGGTCGAGCGCGCCGTCGAGACGGTCGAGAAGGCGCTCGAGCACTACGGCGCGCCCGGTCTACGTGCGCAAGCAGATCGTCCACAACATCCACGTCGTCCGCGATCTCGAGGCGCGCGGCGCGATCTTCGTCGACGAGGAGACCGAGGTTCCCGCCGGCGCCACCGTCGTCTACTCGGCGCACGGGGTCGCGCCGAGCGTGCACGTGAACTCGGCCGCGCGGCAGCACAACGTGATCGACGCGACCTGCCCGCTCGTGACCAAGGTGCACGTGCAGGCGCGGCGCTACGCCGACGACGGGTACACCGTGATCCTGATCGGCCACGAGGGTCACGAGGAGGTCGTCGGGACGATGGGCGAGGCGCCCGACGCGACGATCCTCGTCCAGGACGTGGCCGAGGCGGAGGCGCTCGACCTGCCGGCCGACACCCGAATCGCCTACATCACCCAGACGACGCTTTCGGTCGACGAGACCTCCGAGATCATCGGGGTCCTGCGGCGGCGCTTCCCCCAGGTCTACGCGCCGCGCAAGGAGGACATCTGTTACGCGACCTCCAACCGGCAGTGGGCGGTCAAGGAGATGCTCGCCGAGATCGACCTGCTGCTCGTGCTCGGCTCGAAGAACTCCTCGAACTCGAACCGGCTCGTCGACGTGGCGCGCGCGTCCGGGGTCGCCGGTCACCTGATCGACGACGAGACCGAGATCGACGAGCGCTGGCTCGACGGCGTCCGGGTCGTCGGGATCTCGTCGGGCGCATCTGCGCCGGAGCGCCTCGTCACCCGGCTCTGCGACTGGTTCCGCGCACGCGGCGTCGAGCGGATCGAGCCGTTCCAGATGATCGCCGAGGACGTCACGTTCAAGCTGCCGGTCGAGCTCCGACGTGAGCTGATCCTCGCCGAGACCCAGCGCTGAGCGTGCCCCGCCCCCACGCTCGCCGTCGTCGTTCCGGCGACCGACCGACCGGCAACCCTCGACCGTTGCCTCGCCGCGATCGCGGCGGCCGACGACCAGCCCGAGCAGGTCATCGTCGTCACGGAGCCGGCGAACGCCGGTCCCGCGGCCGCTCGCAACCGCGGCGTGCGGGAGACGACGGCGGACGTCGTCATGTTCGTCGACTCCGACGTGCTCGTCCATGCCGGACGCCTTCACCCGCGTCCGACGCGCGTTCGCGAGCGACGCCGAGCTCGTCGGCATCTTCGGCTCGTACGACCACGCCGTTGCCACGACCGGCACGGTGGCTGCGTTCCGCAACCTGCTGCACCATGTCGTGCACCAGCGCTCGGCGGGCCACGTCAGCTCGTTCTGGGCCGGCATCGGCGCGGTCGAGCGATCGGCGTTCGACGCCGCCGGAGGGTTCGATGCCGACCGGTATCCGCAGCCGTCGATCGAGGACATCGAGCTCGGCGGCCGCCTTGCGCGGGAGGGGCGCATCCTCCTCGACCCGGCCCTCCAGGGGACGCACCTGAAGGAGTGGTCGCTGGGCGCTATGGTCTGGACCGATTACGAGCGCCGCGGCGTGCCCTGGGTGGCGCTCCTTGCACGTCGTCGTGAGGTCCCGGCGACCCTCAACCTCGGGGCGCGCGAGCGCGCGAGCGTGCTGGCGGCGCTCGCGATCGCCTGGGGCATCGTGCGTGGGAGGCCCCTCGTTGCCGCCGCAGGGCTCGGCGCGGAGGTGCTCCTCAATCGCGACCTGCTGGCGCTCCTGCACGAGCGCCTGGGCGCACGGGGAGCGATCGCCGGCGTCGGCCTCCACACCGTGCATCAGCTGACGGCCGTCGCCGCCGTGCCGGCCGGGCTGATCGCAGCCGTCTCTACACGACCGTAGCGATCGCCTCAGCCGGCGTCGAGCGGGTTCTGCAGCGCTCCCTCCTCGAGGTACTCGGCGTCGGCGTTCACGGCCCACACGTCGTGCTCGGTTCCATCGAGGAGATTCAGCGTGCCGAGCACCGCGGTCCACATCGAGTGGTCCTGGTTGTTGTAGCGGTGGAGGCCGTTGCGGCCGACGGTCTGCAGGTTCGGCGATCGAGGCGATGTAGGTCGCGCAGCGTCGCGACCGCGTCGTCGTAGCCCTTGTCGTACATCGGGTAGGCGCGCGGAACGCGAATCGCGACGCCGCCGACGACGTGCTCCGGGTCGATCAGTCCGATCTTGCCGAGCTCACGCTTGGCGAGCTCGACGAGCGCATGGTCGGGGAGCGACCACGTCTCGTCGCCCTGGAAGCAGAAGTACTCGACGCCGAGGCAGGTGTAGCCGGGCCGGGTCATCCCGGGGCTCCAGGCGCCGAAGTTCTGCACCCGGCCGGCGCGCGTGCCCGGATCGTGAAGGTAGATCCAGTTGTCCGGGAACGGCTCCGGATCGGTCGAGATCAGGCCGACGACGAGCAGATCGCGGTAGCGGAGGCGGCGGGCCGCCTTGACGACCGCGTCCGGCGGCAGCGGGTCGAGCGAGAGCACGAGCTCCGAGAGCGGGATGCTCGAGACCACCCCCTCGACCGGAACCACCTCGGACGCCCCGTTCGGGCCGTGGACCTCGATCGCGTGGACGCCGGATTCGCCGTGGGCTATACGGGTCACACGGTGACCGAGCCGCACGTGCACGCCGCGCTCGGCGGAGCTCTCCGCGAACCGCTCCCACATCTGCCCGGGGCCGAGCCTCGGATAGTGGAACTCCTCGATCAGGCTCGTGACGTGTGTCCGCTTGAGGCGCAGCGCGGACATCAGCGCCGTCCAGAACGAGAGGTTGCGGATCCGCTGGGCCGCCCACTCGGCCTGGATCTCGCTGCCGGGAATCCCCCAGACCTTCTCGGTGTACTCACGGAAGAAGGCGTCGTAGAGCCGGCGGCCGAAGCGGCCCGTGACCCAGTCCTCGAAGGTCTGCGGCGGCTCGGCCCGGCGCATCTTGGCGGCCACGTAGGAGCCGAGGCAGCGGATCGTCTCGATCACGCCGAGCCGGCGGACGACGTCCTCCGCCCGGAGCGGGTAGGCAAAGTAGTCACCCCGGTAGTAGATGCGCGAGAGCCGCGGGCGCAGCAGGAACTCGTCGCCGAGCGTCTCCTCCCACATCTCCTGCACCCACGGGACCTTCGTGAAGAAGCGATGGCCGCCGAGGTCGAAGCGGAAGCCGTCGTGCTCGACGGTCTTCGCGATGCCTCCGACCTGGGAGTCGGCTTCGAACACGACGCCTCGCCTCCGGCGCGCTCCCAGCAGGTGGGCTGCGGTGAGGCCGGCCGGGCCCGCACCGAGCACCGCGATTCCAGCTGAGGACGGGGCGGCCATCACGTGCAGCCTATCCAGCGGGGTCGGATTGACGTGCGAGCGCGTAGCCTGTTGCCACGAGCGCCGGGGCGGCGGCCGTCGCGAGACCGACCGGGAGCCCCTCGCGGAAACCATCGGCGATGCCGCGCAGGAGCGCGACACCGGAGACCGGCACATGCGTGCCACGCCGGCGCAAGAGACGGATCGCCCTGCCATAGCGCAATTGCTGCGAGCCGAATGCGCGCGCGCCCAGGTGCCCGTGATGCTCGACGACGGCCGCCGGCTCACGTACGAAGGTTGCGCCTGCGCGCCGGGCGCGGACGCACCAGTCCCTGTCCTCCCCCGCAGCGGCGGGGAAGTCCGCGTCGAACGGGACCCGCAAGAGGAGGCTCCTGTGGCAGGCGAGGTTGAGCGTCCGAACGAACCCGGAGCCTTTCTCGGCGCGGAGCGCGATCAACTCGCTCGCTCGCAGCCAGGCCGTCGCCGTCGGCGGCGGCACCACCGTGCCGGCCACGACGCGAAGCGGTGCGGCGGTCGCAGCGACCAACGCGGCAGCCCAGCCCGGCTGTGCGACGCAATCGTCGTCCAACAACAGGATGCGCTCGCGGCTCGTCGCGGCGACACCAGCATTGCGTGCAGCCGCCGGACCTGCGCCCCCGAGCCGAACGAGGCAGGCCCCGAACTCCTCGGCGAGGGCCGCTACAGCCGCACCAGCTGTGCTGCCGTCGTCCACGACGACGATGTCGAGCTCCGGCTCGTGCTGTGCGCGGACCGCGGCCAGGCACTGCCGCAGCGCACCCGGGCGATCACACGTGGGAATCACGACGGAGGCGCTCATGCGGGCTCGATCAGGCTCCGGCCCGGGCTGTCGATGCCGAAGCGCGAGTACGCCGTGGCGGCGATGTCGCACAGGTCCCGCCGTCCTCGTGGAGGATGACCGGACGCAGGCACGACGAGCGCCCACGCGTCGCCCGTGTGATTGCCGGAACGACCGCTGCCGACGCCCTGCCGCCGGATCGTGCCCAGCGTGGGTGAGGTCAGCAACTCGCCGCGGCGCGAGGGCAGGTCGCTCCAGCGCACGATGAGATCCGGCAGGAGCTGCGACCCGCCCCTCCTCCGAACGCGTCGGCGACGACGTCGACCGATGAGACCGCGGGAGCCTCGCCGTCGATCGAGAAGCTCTCGAGGCCAGAGCGGATCTCGTCGGCGAGCGCCTCTACGTCGGAGGATGCGACGATCCCATCCCGTTCCCGTCCCTGGACGTTGAAACGGATCAACCCGTTCGTGTCGGACGGTACGGCGAAAGCGCGTGTCCGCGACCAGTCCATCCCTCGCAACTCGAGCCTGGCGGCGAGTGACGTCGCGACCGAATCCGGCAGGGCACTCGCGACGCGGCCACGAACAGAAGCTGGAAGCGACGCTCGCAGCCGCCACGAGCCGCTCGCGGTGCCCTCGTCGAGGGCGGTGCCGCCGAGTATGGCACCGAGCATGGTTCCGAGCACATCGGTCCTGCTTGTCTCGGCAGCCATCCCGAGCGACGAGTAGACGACGATGTCGCTGTCCGCCGGCAGCGCGTCGACGATGGCCCCGACGGCTGCGTCTGCCTCCATCGCGACGGTACGGAGGGCCGCCTGTAGATCGGTCGCGGACCTCGCCGAGATTCCCTCGACGACTGCTGCCGGATCCCACAGCTGGTGGCCGGCAAGGTGAACGGACGGCAGTGCCACGACCAGCACGTCCGGCCGCACCGCCGGCAGGGCCGACACGACGAGATCGGAGACCCGCCGTGGGCCCGCCATCAGGGTTGCCGCAAGGCGCCGAAGGCGGCGCTCGTCGGGCTCCCCGAACACCTCCTCTGCACGCGGAGCACGCCCGAGCCGACTCTGCCAGTCCCGACGCGCGACCCGCGGCTCGGACCAGGGCCGCAACACCACCCTGTTCGCGAACTGCCAGCCGCTGACAGCGAGGCCGTTGACGGCGGCGGCGGGCCGACTCGCCTCGTAGGGGTCGACCACCAGCACGGTCCCACCCGCCGCTGAGACGCGCTCCCACAGCGGCGGCGGCGAGTCGAATGCATCGACGTACCGGACCCTTTGCTCGGCCGCGTCCCACATGAACGGGTAGTAGATCCCGTGCTCGTCGAATGGGATCCCGCTCCAGAGCGTCGGGAAGGCACCCGCAGCGAAGAACGCGGCGGGGGTCGACAGCTCTACCGTGGACCCGGCCTGACGGAGCGCCGACAGCCGCGGCATCAGCCCTTCGGACTCGAGCTCGGCCAAGAGCGCCGCCGGCGTTGCATCTAGCCCGATCAGCGCCAGCATGCCGTCCCCCCAGGACTCACAGGCTCACCCAGCCGCCATCGTCTTCGGCGGCGGCGACCGCGTCGAGCACCCTGAGCACCGCCACGCCCTCCGACGCGCTCGCGAGCCTGCTGTCGGCGGCGCCACCCCGGACGACGGACGCGACAGCCGCGAGCTGGGCTGCGAGTGACGCTACGAGCGGTCCCGCCTCGACACGCCGGAGGCGAGACGCGAGGCGACGAGCAACCCCTCCGCGCTCGAGCCGTGCGACGACCCGCGAGCGCGCGTCGCGGACGACGATGCGCTCACGCCAGGCGTGCTCGTGCGACACGCGTACTCTGGCAAGGGTGTCGCCGAGATCGAGATCGAACGCGGCGACGCCGTCCGTCGTGCGATGAACCTGCAGGCGCAAAGGGTCGCGACCGGTCAGCCAGAGCGCCAGGTCCACGACGTGAGGCCCAAGATCCAGCAACACGCCCTCGGAGCCATTGTGGGCCGCCCACGCTGACGGCAAGATCGACAGCTCTAGCTCGAGAACGGACGGCGGCACAACCGTGAGCCGACCGCGGATCGCATCGAGGTCAGGCTCGAAGCGACGATTGAACCCCATCCACGCTGCCGGTTCGAGCACCGTCAGTGGCTCGGCCTCGGCCGCTGAGCGGGCAGGTGGCTTCTCGACGAGACACACGATGCCGGCGTTTGCGGCGACACGTGCATCGAGGACGTGACGGGCCGCGACATGCGCAAGGACGAGCAACTCGACGTCGGTACCCGCGACGAGCTCATCGACTGCCGCAAAAGCCGGGACGCCGGGGGCGACGGCCTCGCAGCGCCTCGGCTCGAGGTCGGCGACGGCGACGAGCCGGACCGATGCGGTTCGCTCGAGCGCCGGCATATACCCACGTTCGGCCAGCCGCCCGCACCCGACGAGCCCGACCCGAACCGGGTGCGTCATACCTTGTCGATCAGAGGCGTCTCGACGCTACGAGCCTCGACGGCGACGGCGAGCGTCTCACGCGCGATCCAATCGGCGTGGCGAAGCAGGTCCTCGTCGATCGCGGGGAGCGTCAAGCAGATCCGGTCGGTCAGCTCGAGCCCGGCGTCCTTGCGCATCGAGTTGACCCGGTGGATGAGCTCGTACACCCGGCCCTCGAGCGCCAGCTCGTCGTCGACGGCGGTCTCGAGCGCCACCGTGACCCCGTCGGCCCCCGCAACGGCCCAGCCCTCCTTGCCGGCACGCTCTACGAGGACTTCCTCGGGGCCGAGCTCGTGCCCTGCCGCCCTGAAGCGGCCACCGCCGAGGTCCTCGAAGTCTCCCGACTGCAGCGCGGCCCGCACCACGCCGAGCTCCTTGCCGAGCCTCGGGCCGAGCGCTGGAAGGTGCGGCTTGACGCGCAGCTCCGCATCGACATGCCCGAGCTCGACCTCCTTCACGCGAAGCTCCTCCGAGATCTCGTCGGCGTGCGCCGCGGCGAGCGGCGCGCCTTCGACGACGATGCGGCGCAGCGGCTGCCGGAGCTTCAGTCCCGCTGCCGAGCGTGCCTGATGACCGAGCGCGACGACCGTTCGCAGCTCCACGACCTCGGCGAGCAGGCTCGCGTCGGGCGTGCGCGATTCCGGCCAGCCGGCGAGGAAGACCGAGTCCGGCGCGCCGTCCGCAACATCGGTGACGAGCGCCTGCCAGAGGTGCTCGGCGAGGAACGGCATCACCGGCGCGATCACGCGCAGCCCCTGCACGATCCCGAACCAGAGCGTGCGCAGGGCGGCCTCGTCGCCCTCCCAGAAGCGCCGGCGCGAGCGCCGGATGTACCAGTTCGAGAGATCGTCGACGTACGCGTCGAAGGCGCGCGTGACATCGACCGTCAGCCAGCGCTCGTAGCCCGCCTGCGCCTCTTCGACGAGCTGCGCCGTCCGCTCGACGAGCCAGCGGTCGAGCGGCTGCAGCTCGCCATCCGGCCCGCCGCGCTCGAGGTCGGCGTAGGTCGGCTGGAACGACTCGATCGCACCGTAGTCGGCAAGGAACTTGGCCGAGTTCCAGAGCGTCAGCAGCCGCCGCTTGATCTCCTGCGCCGGCCCGAAGCCGAAGAGGAGGTTGCGATCCGGCGGTTGCGCGCAGAATTGCCAGCGCATCACGTCGGCCCCCATGCGCGCGAACGCGTCCTCGGCGTCGATCATGTTGCCCCACGAGCCGTGCATCTCTTTGCCGTGCTCGTCGAGCATCTTCTCGTAGCCGAGCACCTTCTTGAACGGCGCCCGCCCGGTCAGCGCCACGGACATCAGGAGCTGTGAGTAGAACCAGAGCCGGATCTGCTCGCGCATCTCGGAAACCCAATCGGCCGGGAACCACTGCTCCCACGTGGCGTTGTCGGGCAGGTCGGCCGTCGTCAGCCCCCGGGCGGCGCCGGTCGCGTACCCCTCAGGGATGTACTCCGGGCTCTCCCAGCCGAGCGTCGAGAACGGGACGATGCCGGCGTCGAGCCAGACATCGCCGACCTCCTCGACGCGCTGCACCGGCTCACCGCACTTCTCGCACGCGATCTGCACCGCATCGATCCAGGGGCGCCGGAGCTCCTCGAGCTGGTCGAGCCCTCCGAGCGCTCGCTCCTCGAGCTCCGCGCGCGACCCGATCACGTTCAGGTGACCGCACGCGCAGGGATAGAACGGCAACGGCAGCCCGTAGTAGCGACGCCGCGAGATGTTCCAGTCGCCCATGTTCCGCAGCCAATCGTCCATGCGCTTGCCCATGTACGTGGGCGTCCACTCGACGGTCGCGTTCGCGTCGAGCAGCTGCGGGCGGAGCTCGTCGACCGCGATGAACCAGTCGTCGGAAAGACGGAAGATCAAAGGCGTGTGGCAGCGCCAGCAGAACGGATAGCTGTGCTCGGCGGTCTCGGCGCGGACGAGCAGCCCGCGGTCACCGAGGTCGCCGACGATCTGCTCGGCCGCCTCTCCGGTCGATAGGCCGTGCAGCCAGCCGTACTCGGGATAGAAACGGCCGCCCTCGTCGACCGGCGTCAGCACGTCCAGGCCATGCACCTTGGAAAGCTCGAAGTCCTCGCCTCCGCAGCCGGGCGCGATGTGGACGATGCCGGTGCCGGTGTCGAGCGCGACATCGTCCCACGGGATCACGCGATGCTCGACGCCGGACCCGGGCTCGAGCGCGTCGAATGGCCCCGTGTAGCGCAGCCCCACGAGCTCGGCACCCTTGACGACCTGCGTGAACGTCTCGTCCGGGAACAGCGCGCACGCGACCCACTCGCCGTTCTCGAGCAGGCCGTAGTCGGCCTCGGGGTTGACCGCGGCCGCGACGTTCGCGGGCAGGGTCCACGGGGTCGTCGTCCAGACGACGATCCATTCGCGGTCGCGGTCGAGCAGCGGGAAGCGGACGTAGAGCGACGGATCGCGGCGCTCTTCGTAGCTGCCGTGGAGCTCGTGAGCCGAGATCGACGTGCCGCAGCGCGGGCACCACTCGGTCGAGCGATGCCCCTTCACGAGCCAGCCGCGATCGTTGACGAGCTGCAGGAAGCGCCAGATGTACTCGATGTTCGTGTCCGAGAACGTGAAGTAGTCGTTGCCCCAGTCCATCCACTGGCCGAGCCTGATCGAGCCGTTCGTCAGCTCCTCCGAGTAGCGGGCGACGACGTCACGGCACTTGCCGGCGAACTCGGCGAGCCCGTACTCCTCGATCTCGCGCTTCGAGTTGAGCCCGAGCTCCCGCTCGACGCCGACCTCGATCCACAGGCCCTGGCAGTCGAACCCGTTCTGGTAGCGCTGGTGGTATCCGCGCGACGCCTTGTAGCGCTGGAAGACATCCTTCAGCGTGCGTCCCCAGGCCGTGTGGACGGCGAGCGACTTGTTTGCGGTGACGGGGCCGTCGAAGAAGCTGAACCGTGGGCCGTCGGCGTTCTTCGCACGCAGCTTCGCGAACGTCGCCTCACGCTCCCAGAGCGCGAGGATCTCGCGCTCGAGCGCGTCGTGGTCGGGTTTGTCCGGAAACGATGCGAACATCACCCGATTCTAGAGGCGAGATGTGGATCGCTCGGGAAGAGCCGAACGCGTCCCGTCGTTCTATCTAGGTAGAGAACAACGAGAACGACCCATCGAAAGGACTCAATGGCAACCGCAGTCAAGAACGACACGTTCGAGCAGGAAGTAATCCAGAGCGAGACCCCGGTCCTCGTGGACTTCTGGGCCGAGTGGTGTGGCCCGTGCCACGCCGTCGCCCCGGTCCTCGACCGGATCGTCGAGGAGCAGGCCGGCGCGCTGAAGCTCGTCAAGGTCAACATCGACGAGGAGCGCGAGCTGGCAGAGCGCTTCGGCATCGCCTCCATCCCCACGATGATCCTGTTCCGCGACGGCGAGCCGTCCGTGTCGGTCATCGGTGCGCAGCCGAAGGGCGCGATCGAGCGCACTCTCGGGCTCACAGCCGTCTAGAACCCTTTACCGCAGCTCCCGGCTGCCCCTCTCCGACGAGCCGGCCATTGAGCCGGCTCGTTGGCGTTCTACGTTTCCGAGGCCGCTGCGAGGAGCCCGTCGAGATGGTGCTCGACGAGGTCGCCGACCCGCTCGATCGTGAGATCCGGGCATCGGATAGCGGGCGACGTCGACGACGTCGAGCGCGTAGTGGCCCTGACGCGGCCACACGGTCGTGACCCGGCTTCCCCAGACCGCTTTCACCGCCGCGAGAATGCGCACCTTGTCGTCGACGAGCACGTAGTGGTCGGCCGGCAGCCTGGCGGCCACGTCGTCGAGCTCGTGCTCCTTGTGGATGTACAGGAGGACGCGGCCGCCGACTGCGTCGTAGAGCCCCGAGCGCGCGGATCTTGCGCGGCTGGAAGACGACGTCGCCGTCGCTCAGGATCGCCGTCGAGCCGATCGTCGCGCAGTGGTCGAGGGCGTCGAGCGAGCCGGCGAAGAGCCGGTTCGCAAACGGGTAGGAGACGAGGAAGTGCGAGACGGCGAGGATCCGAAGGTCTCGCGGCCGGGCGTCGCGGTATCGCTGCAAGCGCGCCGAGGTAGTCGGCATAGCCGAGCTCCGCGCGCAGCTCCTCGAAGATGCGCCAGTACTGGCGGCCACAGTCCGCCCCCACCTCCTCGTCGAGGTGAACGCGGAGATCGGCCGAGACGCGGTCGTTGTCGATCAGCGTGTTGTCGACGTCGAAGAGGAAGACGACGTTCACGACGCCTGCCAGGCCTCGAAGATCGCCGGGAGAAGCCCGAACGCCAGCTCGTCCTCGCCCGGGAGCTCGCTCGGCGCGAACCAGCGCAGCTCGGCGACGTCGTCCGCGGCGACTGGCACGCCCGCGACGATCCGCGCCGTCCAGACGAGGTTGAGCGTCGCGTTGGCGTCCGGGCCGTCGCCGTAGGTGCCCATGAAGATCCCGAGGAAGCGCTCGGGGTCGATCGTCAGCCCGGTCTCCTCCAGGAGCTCGCGGTGGAGGCCGTCGAGTGGGTGCTCGTGCTCTTCGAGGTAGCCACCGAGAATGTCCCAGAGCCCTTGCTCAGGTGGCACGGCACGGCGGCCGAGCAGCGCGCGCCCCTCTTCATCCTCGACGAGCGCGCACGCACACGGCTTGGAGTTCGCGTAGGCGACGAAGCCGCAATGGTGGCATTCGACACGCGCCGGCGCATACGTGAGATCGAGGTCAGCAGCGCACCTCGGGCAGTGGCGCCAGCCATGGAGGATCGCCATGACGCGCTACGGTATCCGCATGAGCCCGCGTCACGTTCCGGCCTCGGCCGCGGAGCTCCAGCGAGTCGGCCTCTTCGGTTCCCTGTCAGGCGAGACGATCGCCAAGCTCGCCGGGCGGATGGTGCGGGAGCAGTTCCCTTCCGGCACGCCAATCATCACCGAGGGCGAGCTCACGGACCGCTTCTACGTGCTTCTCTCGGGCCTCGCCTCCGTCACCCAGGAAGGGCGAGGCACGCGGTCCGTGGTGCGGCCCGGCGAGACCTTCGGCGAGGTGGCGCCGCTGATGCAGATGGAGCGGACCGCGACGGTCAGCGCGATGACTGCGTGCGTCGTCGCGAGCTGTGACCGGGCCACGTTCGACGAGTTGCTCCGGCCGCTCTACGTGTCTGACTGAAGCTCACGTACGACCGCTTCGGAGAGCTTCGGCCAGGCGAGCTTCGCCCAGTCGCCGAACCTCCTCGTCGTCAGGGCGACGCAGGCGACGCCGAGGTCGGGATCGACCCAGATGAACGTGCCGCTGCCGCCGAAGTGACCGTAGGTGCGGGGTGAGGTGAGCGAGCCCGACCAGTGACCCTGCTTCGCTCCTTTCAGCTCGACGCCGAGACCCCAGTCGAGCGGGCTGAAGCGGCCGAACTCGGGCAGCACGCCGTCGAGCCCCGGGAACTGGACGGAGACCATCTCGTCGTGTGTCTCGGGCGCAACGAGACGTGGGGCGAGCAGCTCGCGCCCGAACGATGAGCATGTCGTCGAGACAGGCGTGCATTCCCGCCCCCGGGTGACCGGCGGGGTCGAGCTGGAGACCGAGGGGCTCACACACCGCCGCACGCACGTAGTCCGCGAACGGCATCTCGGCGCGGGCGCCGACATGGTCGCCGAGGACGGCGTAGCCCTCGTTGGAGTAGATGCGGCGCCGACCGGGGCGCGCGATCGGGCTCGAGCCCTCGAACGGGAGACCGGAGGCGTGCGCGAGCAGGTGACGTACCGTCGAGCCGGGTGGCCCGGCCGGCTCATCGAGGTCGACGACGCCTTCCTCGGCGGCGACGAGCGTCGCGAGCGCGCTGACGGGCTTCGAGACCGAGGCGAGAAGGAGGGCGCGACGGGCATCGCCGTGCGTCGCGATCGTGGCGGTTGCATCGGTCACCCCGGCCGCGGCGAAGGGAACGTCCCACATCTCGATCTCGCGCAGAGCGTCCATTTCAGATGGGCGATACTACCCTTGCAATGGAACGCCGCCTGATCTCGGGACACTCGCCTTTCGAGCCGGTCGCAGGCTTCTCGCGGGCGGTCGTCGTCGGCTCGACCGTCTACGTGGCGGGAACGGCGCCGATCCCGCCGGACGGCTCGCCCACGCCAGAGAGCGCCTACGAGCAGGCAAGGCTCTGCCTCGCGATCATCGCCGAGGCGCTCGAACGGGCGGGGGCGTCGGTCGAGGACGTCGTCCGCACCCGCATGTTCGTCACCGACGCCGCGCACTGGAGCGAGGTCGCGCTCGCCCACGGCGAGGTCTTCGCAGACGTCAGGCCGGCGGCGACGTGCGTCGTCACGTCGTTGCTCGACCCTGCCTGGAAGGTCGAGATCGAGGCCGAGGCGGTGCTGCGATGAGCGAGCCCACCGACAAGCAGCTGATCCCGCCCGACATCACGGGCAAGGGCGCGGGACGTCCCGGCTCGCGCGCCAGCGTGCTCGACCACGCGTTCGGGAAGAGCGACCCGTACACGCTCGGCGTCGAGGAGGAGTACCAGCTGCTCGACGGCACCTCGTTCGACCTCGTCCAGCACATCGACACGGTGCTGGCGGCGATCGAAGGTCACGAGCTCGAGCCGCAGATCAACCCGGAGCTGATGCAGTCGGTGCTCGAGATCGCAACGCCCGTGTGCCACACACCGGCGGACGTGATGCGGGAGCTCGTGAAGCTCCGAGGCTACGTCTGCGAGGTCGCGCGCACGAAGGGGCTGCGCGTCGGCTCGGCGGGCACGCATCCATTCAGCCTCTTCGAGCGCCAGCGGATCACCGCGAAGGACCGCTATCGCCAGCTCGTCGACCAGCTCCAGTACATCGCGCGCCGCGAGCTCATCTTCGGCATGCACATCCACGTCGCGATCGACGATCCCCAGAAGGCAATCAAGGTGATGAACGGCCTTCTCCCTCAGCTCGCGCCGCTGCTCGCCCTCTCGGCCAGCTCGCCGTTCTGGCGTGGCGAGGCGACCGGGCTGATGTCGAGCCGCCAGATGGTGTTCTCGTCGTTCCCGCGCTCGGGGCCGCCGCCGCGCTTCCGCGACTACGAGGACTACGCCGAGGTCGTCGGTCAGCTCGAGCGCACGGGCTGCATCGCGGACTACACCCATATCTGGTGGGACATCCGCCCCCACCCGCGCCTCGGCACGCTCGAGATCAGGATCTGCGACGCAGTGACGCGGGTCGAGGACGCGGTCGCGATCACCGCCTACTGCCAGGCGCTCGTCAAGCAGCTCTCCGAGCGCCACGACGCCGGTGAGGAGATCCCCACCTATCACCGCATCCTCACGACCGAGAACAAGTGGCTCGCGGCCCGCTACGGGCTCGAGGCGCCGGTGATGGATCTCGCCACCGGGCGACGCAACCGGATCCCGGTCGCCAAGCTCGTGCGACGAACGGTCCGGGAGATCGAGCCCCACGCCCGCGAGCTCGGCTCGGAGCGCGAGCTCGAGGGGATCGCCGAGCTCCTCGCGCGCGGCAACAGCGCCGACCGCCAGCTCCGGATCTTCAACGCGAACCACGACATCACCGAGGTCGTCGAGGAGATTGCGATCGCCACCGAGCTGCTGCCCGTGGAGGTCGGCTGACGTGCTGCAACCAGGCGACCGCATTCCCGAGGCGCAGGTCTGGGGCGCTCCACGCGAGGACGGGACGTCGCTCGTCGACGCCATCGCCGGAGACGGGTTAGTGCTCCTGTGCTTCTACGTCTTCGACTGGTCGACCGGCTGAACGAACGAGATGCTGCTCCTGCGTGACAGGGGCGACGACCTCCGGGCAGCAGGCATCCGCACGTTCGGGATCTCACGCGATTCTCCGTGGTCACACGCGTCCTGGGCGATGACCCTGGGCGTCGAGGACGTGCCGCTGCTCTCCGACTGGAACGGCGAGGCAACGCGCGGATTCGACGTCGCATTCGAGATTCAGGGCATGCGGGAAGTCTCCGCCCGCAGCGCGTTTCTGATCGAGGGCGATACGGTCAGGGCCTCGTGGATGCTCGGGAGAGAGATGCCGGACGTGGACGCCGTGATCGCGGCGGCTTCGTCGCTCTCGCCCTAGTCCTCTACGCCGCCTGCGCAATCCTGGCCACGTGGCCGGCGGTACAGCACGCCGGCAGCCGCTATCTGGCGCGTCCCGCGCCTGGATACGGCGAGGCTGCAGCCGGTGATCACCTGCAGCTCGGATGGGCTTTCTGGCTGCCGGGCCACCAGCTCGAGAACGGCGCGGCGCCATGGGCCGATCCGTACACCTTCCGGCCCGAGGCGAGCGCATCGCCGAATCTGCAGGGGTGGCTGCTCGGGACCCTGTTCTGGCCGCTGCGGCTCCTCCTCGGGAACATCTGGGCGTACAACCTCGTCGTCCTGCTCTCGATCGTCGCCGCGGGCGCGTTGACGTGCTGGTGGCTGCGGGCGCTCGGGCTCGTCCGCGGCGCGGCGCTCGTCGGCGGTCTCGTCTTCGCGCTCGCGCCCTACCGGCTCGGGCAATCGACCGGGCACCTCCTCGGGTTGATCGCGTTCCTGCTGCCCGCCGGGTTGCTCGCGCTCGAGCGGCGGCGGTTCGTGTGGGCCGCGATTGCGCTCGCCGCGATTCCACTCTCGGGGCAGATCCACCTCGCGATGGGCGCGGTGGTGCTCGCGCTTGGCTACGCCTGGGCCCGCGCGCCGCGCGCCGGACTGGTGGAAGGCCGGCGCCGCAGCCGGGGCGAGCGCGGTGGCTGCGGTCGCCGTGCAGCGGCTCGTCGTCGCCGGCTCGATCGCGGACGGCGGGCGCTCGTTCGCCCAGGTGCGGCACTACTCGGCCGAGCTCGCCGATCTCCTCAGCCGCGGTGTCGGAGCGGGGATCGAGGAGTACGTCTTTCTCGGCTGGCTCACTCCTCTCCTCGCGCTCGCAGGCCTCTGGGCCGTACGACGGCAACGCGGCCTGGCGGTCTTCCTCGCGCTCGCCGCGGTGGTTCCCATTCTTCTCGCGCTCGGCTCGAACCTGCCGCTGTACGACCCGCTCTGGCATGCGTTCCCGCCGCTCCGCTTCGCGCGCGTCCCCGAGCGCCTGCTTCCGATCGCCTGCCTGGCCATGGCCGCCCTGGTCGCGTTCGCCGTCGACTTTGTGTTGAATCAACACAAGGTTTTTCGCGACCGGGCGGTGGTGAGCGGCGCGGTGCTCGGGGTGGTGATCGTGCTCCTCGCTCTCGATGTCCATGTGGCCGTGTTCGGAGCGGTCACGCCCGACCGGGACAACGCGGCTTACGCGGTGCTCCGTGGAGACGGGCGGTTGCTCGAGCTGCCGGTGTTCCGTCCCGACATCCACTTCGGCTCGGTCTATCTCGCGTACGCCCGACAGTCCCCGCGTGAGCGGCCGCAAGGATACTCGACGACGGCGCCGCCCGCCGCCGACCGGCTCGCGCGCAGCTCTGCGCTCGCTCTCCTGCGGACGCGGAACGAGTGCCGGCGGAGCTCGGCATCCGCTACGTCGTCGTCCATCGCGGCCTCTACCGCCAGAGTGGGTTCTTCGCGCCCGGCTGCGCCGGGCGGGCGGAGGCAGGCGCTGCGCCGGGACGGTTGGCGACTGCTCGCGCGGGATGGTCGAGATTTCGAGCTGGGAG